>CAURGH010000014.1:0-50408 GCA_963524305.1 uncultured Leptotrichia sp.
AGAGGTATTATATCAAAAACAAAAAAGATTGTCAACTACTTTTTTTATTTTTTTTTAGTTTTTTTTGAATTTTATATTTTTTATAAAGATAATAATGATATAATAATGAATTTTACTATATTTAAAGAGAATTTATATTATAAATTTTTTAATATGATATATGTTAAATAATATCTTTTATAGAAATGAAAAAATAAGAGAAGTGAGAAAATAAGAATTTTTATTAATAATCAATTCTTACTATTCTCATTTTATACTCTAACCTATAAACTGCTAAAATTGCATAAACTTAGGTTTTAAGTTTAGTTTTAAAGCATTTTTACTATAATAAAATTACTTTTCAAAGAATTTTTTTAAATTTGGTGGAAAGTAATTTGGTCCTTTTATTACTTTTCCATCTTCTCTGTAAATCGGTTGTCCATTTTCATCTAATTTGCTCAAGTTACTTCTATGAATTTCTTCAAAAACATCATCTATAACATTTTGCATTCCATGTTCGATAATTGTACCACAAAGAATGTAAAGCATATCTCCTAATGCGTCGGCAACTTCTACTATGTCTCCATTTTGAGCTGCTTCTAAATATTCTTCATTTTCTTCTTTCATTAAATTGAATCTTAACTTTTCTAATCCGTCTTTTAATTTTCCGATTGGTTTTGCTGAATTTCCTAATTTATAGACTCTGTGAAATTCTTCTACACATTCAATTTTTCTTTTCATTCTTTTTCCTTTCAATTTTTACTTTTTTAATTATGTTTTATAATCTTCTTGCTACTATGAATTTTATAAAATAATAAACTCAGACAGGTTAAGTAAAATAACCTATTTGAGTTTATCTTTAATTTTTAAATATTTATCTTCTTCTTCCTAGAAGTCTTAAAATGTAAATAAACAAGTTAATGAAATCTAAGTATAACTGTAATGCACCGTGTATTTCAATTTTATCAAGTATTGAAGCATCTTCTTGCATTGCATAAGCTATTACGTTGCTTTTTATTCTGTTTACGTCAACAGCTATGAAGATTATGAATACTATAACTCCTATTATTGAAGTTATAAGCATTAATCCGTCACTTCTTAGGAATATATTTATTATGCTCATTATGATTAATGAAATTATCCCTACTGTTAGTAAACTTGTGTATTTTGTTAAGTCTTCTTTTGTGCAGTAACCGTAAATTGCTAATACTGTAAATAAAACTACTGTACTTGCAAATGCAATCACTACTAAATCTAATCCGTAAGCTAATCCTAATGTTGATAATGTAACTCCGTTTAATACTGAATAAACTAAAAACATTGCTCTTAATGCTCCAGCACTTGATTTATAAGTTAGTGCTGTAAATGCTATTACTGTTACAAATTCTAGTACTATTGCACCTATCATTATTGGTCCGAAAATTTCATTTGAAATAATTCCATTGGATACTGCGTTTAAAAAGAAAAAGCCAGTAACTCCTGTAATGATTAGTCCTAAAACCATCCAAAGTATACTTCCTCTTACTTTGGATGTTACTAAACTTTGTAAATCTTCATAACTCATGTACGTTCTGTAATTATTTTCTTCTAAATTAATATCTCTCATTTTTATCACCTCTTGACAATATGGCCATATTTTTTTATTTTATATAACCTTGAGTATATTTTAGAATATTTTCTTTATAACTTTCTCTATTTTTCCTTTTTTTATTTATAGAAAAATTCTATTTTTAAAAATTATTTTGCAAATGGAACTTTTGATTCTTCGATTAAAATATTAACGATTTCATCTACAGATACATTTTGACTGTCTTGTGAACCAAATCTTCTTACGTTTACTTCGTTGTTAGCTTCCTCATTTTTACCGATAATCAATTGTACTGGTATTTTTTGATCTCCATTTGCTTCTCTGATTTTATACCCAATTTTTTCTACTCTTGTATCAATTTCTACTCTAATTCCTGCTTCTTGTAATTTTTTGAATACTTCTTTTGCAAATGGAACTTGTTCATCAGAAATTGTTAAAATTCTTGCTTGAACTGGTGCTAACCAAATTGGGAAAGCTCCTGCATAATGTTCAATTAAAATTCCAAGGAATCTTTCTAAACTTCCGTACATTGCACGGTGAATCATTACTGGTTCGTGTTTTTCTCCATCTGCACCAATGTAACTCATTTCAAATCTTGGTGGCAAGTTGAAATCTAATTGAATTGTTCCGCATTGCCAAATTCTTCCAATAGAGTCTTTCATTTTGAAATCAATTTTTGGACCGTAGAATGCTCCATCTCCAGGATTTAATTTGTAATCAATTCCTTTATGTTCTAAAGCTGATTTTAAATTAGTTTCTGCCATTTCCCAAATTTCATCTGAACCGATTGCTTTATCTGGTTTTGTCGATAATTCAATATGATATTCAAATCCGAATAAAGTATAGAATTTATCGTATAAATCAATAATTTCAATAATTTGTTCTTCAATTTGCTCTTTAGTACAGAAAACATGTGCATCATCTTGTGTAAATGCTCTAACTCTCATAAGTCCATGCAAAGCTCCACTAAATTCGTGTCTATGAACTAATCCCATTTCTCCATATTTTAATGGTAAATCCTTGTATGAATGTAAGTTATTTTTGTAGGCAATTATTGAACCTGGACAATTCATTGGCTTAATAGCGTATACTTTTTCATCAATTATTGATGTATACATATTTTCTCTATAATTAAACCAGTGTCCTGAAATTTCCCATAATTCTCTATCTAACATAATTGGTGTTTTAATTTCTTGGTAACCTCTTTTTTTATGTTCAACTCTCCACATTTCTTGAAGTTTATTAAACAATTCAACACCTTTTGGCATAAAGAATGGGAAACCTGGTCCATGTTCGTCTAAGAAAAATAAGTTAAGTTGTTTTCCTAATTTTCTGTGATCTCTTCTTTCTGCTTCTTCCATCATTGTTAAGTAATCATCTAATTCTTTTTTACTTGCAAAAGCTACTCCGTAAATTCTTTGTAACATTTTGTTATCAGAATTTCCTCTCCAGTATGCTCCTGCTGTTGACATTAATTTGAATGCTTTTAAATATCCTGTTGAAGGAATGTGAGTTCCTCTACATAAATCTAC
Source organism: uncultured Leptotrichia sp. (assembly GCA_963524305.1). GTDB lineage: Bacteria > Fusobacteriota > Fusobacteriia > Fusobacteriales > Leptotrichiaceae > JABCPH02. The sequence continues at coordinate 3,100 of CAURGH010000014.1, forward strand.
AAATTCTCCTTGTTTGTAAATGCTAACAGTATCTTCTCCTAAGTCATCAATTATTTCAACTTTGTAAGTTTCTCCTTTTTCTGCGAAGAATTTTTTAGCTTCTTCAGCACTCATTTCACTTCTTTCAAAAGGATAATTTTCTTTTACAATTTTTTTCATTTCGTCTTCGATTTTTACTAAATCTTCTTCTGTAAATGGTTTTTCTGGGTCAAAATCATAAAAGAATCCATTTTCGATCACTGGACCTATTGTAACTTTTGTATTTGGAAATAATCTTTGAACAGCTTGTGCCATAATGTGTGCTGCACTGTGTCTTATGATTTTTATTCCTTCTTCACTTGTTGCTGTTATTAACTGTATATTTCCTGATTTTTCTATCAAATATGAAGGATCTACTTGCGTTCCGTCAATTATAGCTCCTACAGTTGCTTTTCCTAAGCTAGAACCTATGGTTTTAGCAAATTCCACTACTGTCATTGGTTTTTCTAGTTGTCTTTTGCTACCGTCAGGTAATATCATTTCTATCATTTTTCTCTCCTTCTTTCTAAAATTTAGTTTGATTTACAATTTATTTTTTGTGTTTTCAGTATATCATATGTAGGAAAATTCTTCAAACCTTTTTATTCTTTTACCGTTCTCAATTTTTTACTTTTGCTTCAAAATTTTAATAAAGAAAAATAAAAAAACTCGCTTTACTCAAATAATTGAATTTTATTCAATAAAAAATACTTATTAAGCATATTTTTTAGCAAAATAAGTATTCTTTATACTTAACTTTATTTTATAATCCAGCTCCGAATTGTATTCCACCACCACTATAATTTAATTGAACATTTTTTTCTGGGAATGTTACTATTCCGAATTTTAATGTTACTACTGGGTAATATCCTAATTTTTTATTGTCAGGTTTATCCCATTTCATTCCAGCACCGATTTCCCATTCAACATTTTCAAATCTATGACTTATTGTCGCCATTCCTAATGTTAGTTTGTTCGCTTTTATTGCTGCTGATGAACTTTCAAAAATTTCTGGATCGGAAGCTTTTGGAGCTCCATCTTGTACATATTGTACTTTTGCTCCTACCCACCAAGGTTTATCAGGATCTTGTCCAAACATGTATTTCCCTTCGAGTTCATGTTTTCTGAAATTAAATGGACTTTTACGACCTGGAACATCTCTATAAATTCTGTCTGGTCTTTCCATTATAAATTTATATCCCATAAAGAATTTTTCTAAGTATCCAGCTTCAATTTTGAATGTCAAGTCATTCAATCGGTCAATCCCTTTATAATTTGTTTTATGTAAAGAATCTGAACCATCAATTTCCATATCTAATCCCACTTGGAAATATTTTTTACCTTTTCTTAAATCTTGTAATTTAGAATTAAAGTCATTCAAATTAAATTTATTTTGTCTATATTTTTCTTCTTCTACGTAACTTTTATACGCTTGTTCTTCTTCATTACTCAAAAATAACTGATCTTTAGTATCAATATTTATTTTATCAATTTGATTATTAGAGTTAGCAATTGAAAATTCTTTTGTATTTGAATCTTGTACCAATTTTATATCTTGATTTTCATTTGCAACCTTTTCAGTTTCTTCTTTTTTATCTTTTGCATATTTTGGTTTAGCATTATTTTCATATCTATATAATAAACTAATTGTCGTATAATCGCTTCCAGATGAATAAACATCATCTGTTGCATTAGTCGGTGTTGCATTTATATCTCTATATTTTTTCTTTCCAAAACCGTAACTAGCTCTAAAATAATGATCTGATTCAAACTTTTTATTTTTCATTTTTGTCGTATCATAAACGAAACCGAATCTATGTAAATTTGTTTTTAATTTTAAATCAGGAGTTCCAAAAGTTGCACTATTCCCGTAAATATCATTTATTTGATTCATTACATTTGAATATTCTACTCCCCATTCATTGAAGTTAACTCCAAATGTTCTGTCTCGATAGGCTTCTTTGTATTTCTTTCTGTCCCATCCTATAGTTTCGTTATATGGGAAATATCGTTTATTTCTATCAGAATATCTATACAAAAATGCATTATCATTATCTGTTACATATCCGTATTGAACTTCTCTGTTAAACGTTTGTTCTGATCTAAAATTTTCAAATTCATATTCGTCATTTCTCTCAAAATCCAAACTCACAAAACGTTTATTATCAATATCAGCCTTCAAATAATTTCTTACATAACGATTTTTTAACCAATTATCAACTGCATGTTTATCATCTCTCATTGTTAAAATATAATTAAAATTTACATTCCCTATACTGTATTTAAAATTATTTTTTAATCCTAAAACATCAGTCGGTGTTTCGATGATATCATATCCATTGAACATAGTTCTTTTCGCATCAACTTTTTGGAATGTAAAATCTGCATCGTTTACAACTTTTACATCGTATTTATTATTTGTTTTTGCAGTATTGTCGAAAATTGTAGTGTATAATTTTGCATTTAATGTTCCAATATTTACTGCCGGTTTTTGTTTCATCGGATTTCCACTTGCATCTGTTGCTAATTTATAGCCAGTTATCGAATTAACATCTTCTATTTTTCTACCATTACTAAATTCTGGAATGTAAGTATTCTCATAATCTCTTGCTTCAATACTAAAATCATATGAAATATACGAATCTTTCAACGGAATATCAATTCTATCATTTCCTAGATTAAATTTTTGTGATCTATATTTTTCAGAAATAATTTTTTTCGCTCTTCTAATTCTTTCAGCATCTTCGTAAACTTTGTATGTTTTACTGTTTGCATCTGCCGTTAAATCCAAAAATAAATTATTATAATTAGGATTATCTCTTGTGTAATCGTATTCATATTCTTTTCGTTTTACATCAACTTGTTTTGTCTGAGCTCCAAAATATAACGTGTTTGTCAAATTTTGGTATGCTGTTCTTGGCTCATATCCAAAAAATTCACTTTTCTTGAAAGGATAATAATTTCCAAAAGTCATAGATTGTTCTTTTCGCTTATCATAAGCCACTTTTGGAACCCATCTAATTGTACCAGTTTCCAATGAATGCCAATCTGCATCGTCACGCTCTCTCATTCCACGTACTTCTCCGTATTCATCTTTATCTGAATTTAAATGCTCAAAACGAATTTTAGGCCCTCTCAAATCTATAAAGTAATTCTTTTTTTTCCTATACGAGTTTAAATCTCCCGCATACCCTGGATTAATATCCATAAATTCTTCATTATCTACTCCAACAGAAACATCATTATTTCCATTAATATATTTTATACTTTTATATAAGTCAACATCAGTTTTTCTAGGATCCAGTTCATCTCTATCAACGATATCATCATTGATTTTTGTCAACTCTCTTAATGCTTCTCTATCCGATGTCCAATTGTAATTTAAATTAAATTCTCCATTTTTTCCAAGCTCTTGATCAATCTTAAAGTCATAAAATCCAATTTTATTATACTTATTAACATAAGCTGTATAATCGTCATTCAATTTAACACCGTCTATGGCTCTCATCAAATTTGTAGTCATATTTTTATAATTCAAATTCCAAATTCCATAACCTAAATCATAAAATTTTCTATCTTCTGCCTCTTTTTTTGGCGTACTAACAAATTTATGATTTAATGAAAAATCCCATTCTCTCTTATGGTTACCAAGCGGAACAACTAATCTATTTACAAATATATTTCCACTATTTCCATTTGAAAAATTATAATCATTAGAAAATTTTAATGCTAATTTTTTCTTTGCACTAAGCTCAAAATCTACAAATCCCTGTGCTAATGGGCCTTTATCATAATCAAATCCCCATATCCCGTATAATCCTCTATCGCTATCTGATCCAATATACGGAAATAATGTCGCTCTCTGACTTTGTGGCTTTAATGAAACCACATAATATGGTAATTTCAGCCAAGTTTTCCCAGCTACAACTATACCAATATCTTTGGCGACAACCTTTCTGTTAGGATATATATCCAATTCTCTCGAATTCACCTTATAATTTGGCTTTTCATAAGGACTTGACGTAAACCAACCATTTTTTACGGTTATTTTTCTTGGTGACTGTTTTCCTGAAGATTTTTTAGGATCTGGTTCCTCACTCAGTATTTCTTCACCACCATATCTTAATTTTAAGTTTACATCATAACTTTCAGCACCAAACATTTTGGCCTTTCTGTTATCCATATCATAAACTACTTGATCTGCCTTTATAATTTGTGAACCTTGATTAAATTCAACATTTCCATGAGCAAAAATTATATTTTTTTTAGCCAATTTTTTCAAATTATCGGCTTGAATAGTAACGTCATTATATTTCAATGATACGTTACCTCTTGTTTCTATTGATTCCTTCTCTAAATCGATTACTGATTTTTGTGTTTCTAATTCTATAACTCCATTTTCTGCCTTTAATCTTGCAAAAAGTAAAATATAGAACAGCAAAATCAATACTTGTTTATGTTTTATTTTTCTCATATTTTCAACCTTTTTTTAAGTTTTTTGTCTTTTGAATTATATCATTTTTTCATATAAAAAACAATTCATTGTCACACAATCAATCAATTTAGCAATTTATTTATTTTTTCCCATTCTCTATAATATTCGTAAATTCAATAAACTTCTCTTTCGTTTCTTCCAGATATTTCTGATCTCCAACCAAAGTCTCTATTTTATCAAAAATACTGTGCCACGCTTTATAAACTTCTGGCATAATTTTTTGCCCTTCATCAGTTATTTTTGTATAAGAATGCTTTCCAATTTTTATTCTTTCAACATATCCTTTTGTAGCCAATTTATCAACAAATCTCGTAACTGTCGAAGGAGCTATCGTCAATGCTTCTGAAATTTCATTCACAGACAATCCTTTTGGTTCCTCTTGTAACAACACCAGTAAAAACGCATGTGTCGAGCACATATTCATTTTTTCAAACGATTCTTCGGCTATCTTATTTAGAAGTCTAAACATTTTTGAAACAGTAAAATATAAACAGCCATTTATTTTTTCCTCTCCTTTACTACATCCCATTTTTTCTCTCCTTAAATTTTATTTGTATGTACATATACTATATCATATTTTTACTTTTGTCAATCACTCTTCTTCTATTTTCGCACCTATTTTTAAAACTGGAAAATAAAATTCCAAAACTTTTTTTATAATTACATAAACAGGAATTGCAATGAAAGCTCCTCCCATTCCAAATAAAGCTCCTCCAATCAAAACTACTAAAAGTGTTGTAATTGGATGAATATTAACACTTTTACTTGTCAGCCACGGTTTTATTATATTCGCTTCTATAGTTTGAATAATCGTAATAAACACGACTATCCACAATGCCAACTGCCACGATTTTGTTATCGCAAAAAGAACTACTGGCACCAGTCCAATAAAAGGCCCTAAAAATGGAATAACATTCCCAAAACCAATAATCATCGAGAATAATAAACTATAATCTAATTTTACAAAATAAAATATAATATAAGATAAAACTCCCACAATTAAACTGTCTATAATCGTTACCTTTATATAATCTCCTATCGATTTATCAATTTCTTTTATCAAGTTTTTTTCTTTACTCAAATCCAAAGCATCTAATCTATTTTTAACGCCTTTCTCTATCGAATCATAACTGAAAATCAACATTATCGTAAAAATTGGTGTCATGAATAATAGCGTAAAAGTACTACTTATCAATGAAAAGCTTGAACTCAAAACTTTTAATAAATTGCTTATAATCGCATCTTTTGAATTTAATATTGTCGTTTTTAAATCAATATTATTATCTTCTAAAAACTTAAACGTATTTTTTTGAAATTGATCTTGATTTTTTATAAAAAATTCAATTAATCCTGATAATTGTTTAGTTACAAGCGGAATTATTGTCAAAACAATATACAAAAAAATAGCAAAAAACATTGTCAAAACCACTAAAATTGCTAAATTTCTATTTAATTTTATTTTCCCATCCACTTTCCTTATCATTTTTTTTTGCTTTTCTTCATCATCTGAAACACTTATCATATCTATAATTGGCATTAATGCATACACAATTATAAACGACAAAATGAAAGGAAAAATCGTACTTATCACTAAATTAATCGGTTTCACAAAATATTCATAAACTTTAAAAAATAGCAATATTGTCAACAAAGTTAACGCACTTACAATCAAAATATTACGAATTTTTGTAAATTTTTTTTCGTCATAAAATTTCATTAATTCATTTCCTTTCTTTTAATATCTAGTAAGCACTGTTTTTTCTATTAAATACAATATCAATTGGACATCCTTCAAATCCAAAATACTCTCTTAATTTATTTTCAATATATCTTTGATACGAAAAATGGATTAAATCTGGATTGTTTGAGAAAAATGCAAATTTTGGTGGTGCTTGACTCACTTGAGTCGCATAATTTATCTTAACTGCTCTACCTTTTCTCGTAGGAACAGGATTTTGTGCAATTATTTCTGATAAAATTTGATTTAATAATCCAGTTGTTATTTTCTTATGATATTCTTCGTTAATAAATCTCGCTTGCTCTAAAATATTTATTGTTCTTTTTCCAGTCAACGCTGATATTGTCACAATCGGCGCATAATCTAAAAATGACAAATCTGCTTTTACCAACTCAGTAAATTCCTTCACGCTATTATTATTTTTTTCAATTAAATCCCATTTATTAACTGCAATAATAATTGGTTTTCTCTCTTCATAAATCAATCCTGCAACTCTTTTATCTTGATCTGTCAACAACTCTGTCGCATCTAACATTAATACACAAACATCTGCTCTTTTTATTGATTTTACCGCTCTCAAAACACTGTAATATTCTATTGAATCCTCAACTTTTGATTTTCTTCTAATTCCAGCCGTATCAATCAATGTGAATTTGTCCCCATCATATTTCAAACTTGAATCAATAGCATCTCTAGTCGTTCCTGCTATATCACTTACAATTGAACGTTCTTCATTCAATAATTTATTTACTAATGAAGATTTCCCAGCATTTGGTCTTCCCAAAATCGCTATTTTCAAACTTTCTTCTTCCTCAATCTCTTTTTCATCATCAAATTTTTGAACTACTGCATCTAGCAAATCACCTAAATTAGTTTTATGTTCTCCAGAAATTCCAATAACTTCCTCAAATCCTAATGCATAAAATTCCAAAATATTTTCTTGGTCTTTCATATAATTATCAATTTTGTTAACGGCTACAACTACTTTTTTATCCTGTTTTCTCAACACATTTGCTACATCTTCATCTAACCCAGTAATTCCAGCTTTTCCATCTACTAAGAAAATTATTACATCAGCTTCATCAATAGCTACTTGAGCCTGTTGCTTAATTTTACTCATCATAAAATCATTTGTTCTTGGTTCAAGTCCACCTGTATCAACTAATAAAAATTCTTTCCCTGACCACTCTGTTTCTCTATAAAGTCTATCTCTTGTTACCCCTGGCTCATTTTTAACAATTGACAACCTATCTCCTATCAATTTGTTAAATAACGTTGATTTCCCCACATTCGGTCTCCCGACGATTGCGACTACTTGTTTCATTTTTTCCTCCTAAAATTATTTATATCTTTTTTGATTTTTTTTGTTACTATGTATTTTACTATTTTTTTTAATTTTTCACAACAAAATTTTTCTTGAAAATTCAATTATTGTTATCACTTCATATTTTTTCAATTTTCCAAATATAATATTTTTCTACACCACAATTATATGCTTAATCTAAAAATACCTAAAATTTTATCACTATCAACTTTGGCATTCCATTTAATTTTTCTTCGATTTCCGCATTTGCACTAATTTTCATGGTAACTCTGTCTGCATAATTTTTTTCTAAAATCTCAATATTGTACAAATTTTGATTCGCATTTAAAAAGGCTTCAATTTCTGAAGTATATTCATAGTCATAATCAATTATAAATGTTGATTTTTCTATGTATTCTATAATCTCAGCTTCATTTACTGCTAATTTTGCTGTTTTTGCATAATTTCTTATTAAACCGCCGGCACCTAGCTTTATACCACCGAAATATCTTGTCGCGACTAAAGCTACATTATATACATTTAAAATATTTAATATTTCTGCCATTGGTTTTCCTGCTGTGTTTGTCGGCTCTCCATCATCATTATACTTGAAATATTCTTGTCCATTTTCGATTACTCGATAAAGTGGCACATTATGTGTGGCATTTGGGTGCATTTCTTTTATTCCATTTATAAATTTTTCTGCTTCCCTTACTGTTGAAACTGGCTTTATATACCCTATAAATTTCGATTTTTTCTCCTCAAATTCAATTATTGTTTCTTTTGCTACTGTATTCAAATTTTTACCTCCTCACTTTTTTGAAATTTTCAAAACTACGAATATTTTATTTTATAACAGCTAATAAAAATAAATCTCAGATAACCTATTTTCAAGTAAATTAAGTATATCTGAGTTTTTATTTTATGGTAAATTTTTCAATAAATAATAAAATCCACAATCATTCTATTTATCTATCTTACCTCATATCTAATATTATTTCAAAAAATTTTATTGAATAGTCACATATTCTTCTAATTGCTGATATTTCTTCGTTTTAACAAATTCTTTTTGCATTTTTTCATAATCTGCATCTGTTAATTTTTTAGCATCTTCGCCATTAGAATATGAACTCTTCATAAATAACGCTAATTCAACCACTTGAAAAGCCTCTTTATCCTCATCATAGTTATCTTTTAACACTTTTTCAGAAACTTTTGCATTTTCAATATCATTTATGTAATCTTCAAACATTTTCTTCTTATTCCCTGTTTCTAAATATTTTTCAGATTTCTCCATAAATTTTTTCAAAACATCAGCATATTCTTGACTATTTAATTCTTTCTCAACCTTTTTACCAGTTGTACCTTTTCTTACAACAACTGTATTTTTCATATTTTTTCGCACTTCAGTTTTTCTTAAAGATTTTGCACTTCCTAAAAAACTTATACTTGCGATGACCAATCCCAATGTAATTACTTTTTTCAACATTTTAAACTCTCCTTTAATTCCCATTATTCGACAATCTGTCAAAATTCTCTGTAAATTAATAGTTATGATATCATAAAACAAAATAATTTTCTAGCATTTATTTTAAAAATTCTTCTAAAAATTTGTTATCTTCTTTCATTTTAGCTCTAACTTTTTTAGCAATTGGACTCACATCCAATATTTTATAATTTTCTTTCATAAGCGTTTTATCTTCTAGCTTATCATTTATTCCTAAAATACTGAAAAATAATACCATTTCTTTCTGAAAATTATAATCAAGCATTTCATTAGAAACTTTTTCACCTAAAATATTATTTATGTAATCACTAACAGCTTTTGCATATTCCTTTTTATCCGAATCTATCATTGACTTACTCAAATAATAAGTCAGTTTTAACCCTCTGTACTCCTCATCCGACATTCTATACATATCACGAATTTTTTTATCAGATAAACTATTCAACACATTTTCTAAAATCTTTTTTTTCTTATTTTCATCTTTTTCTTGAGAAGCATCTAAAATTTTCAACATAAAGCTATCTCCATATCTAGCTTTTACCTTTTCATAATATTCTTTTTTCTTTTTTGTGTCATTCATAGCATCATAATATCTGTATGTTAAAAGCAATTGATCATATTCATATGGATTATATTTTACATACTCATCCAAATATTTTTTCGCTTTAGTCAAGTCTTTTTTAGAACCTACCAAATATAAATTTATTAATTTCCCTAAAACTACATAATTTTTATTATTTTTACTCAATAAATTTTCTAAGTCTTTTTTCTGAGCCTCAAGAGCTTTTTCATCATTTACAAATTGAGGCGAATCTCTTAAATCATAATCTATTTTTATTGTACTATTTATAATATCTCTGTTTGCACCTATTTTTGTTAAATCACTTCGTATTATTTCCTTTTTTGTATACGCGTTTCCTACGACACCTCCAAAAATAAAAAGCATCGTAACCGCTAATTTCTTCTTCATTCTATATCCCAAAACTCCCTTATCTCCTTTAATTTCTATACCTTCATTATCTGATTCCATAATTCATTCATTTCCAAACTGAAAACTTTATTTAAAAATTCTGAATCTTTATCAGTCTCTTCCTTAATTCTTTTAGAAATCCGTGTTTGCTCTAATTTTTCAGCATTTTCCTCACGCAATCCTATATTTTGAATTTCTTCATTCATTATTGTAACATTAAAAAATAAAATTACCTCTGCTCGTAAATTGTAATCTTCTACTTCTTTACTAACATTCATAGAAGCCACTTCTTTTAAGTATTCCTCGACTCCTTTTTCAATCTCACCTTTATTATAATGATCTTTCAGTCGATTCAAATAATATGTCAATTTCATAAAATAAAAAGCTTCATCAGAAAGACCAACCTCTTTTCTAAAGCTCTCTTTTTCCATCAAACTCAATACTTTTTTTGTCAAAATTTCACGTTCATTTACATCTTCAGTTTGATACAATTTTATCAATTCCCAAATGGGTTTGTTTTTATACTTTTTCTCTAGCTCAGTCATATATTTATTAAATTCTTCTAAATTACCGATTCCTCGATAATACACCATTTTTGAAAAAATCTTCTCATATTCGTAAGGCGTATATTGCACAAATAAATCTAAATATTTTTCATAATTTGAACCGATTTTTGACTCAAAAATCGTTATTAATGCTTGTGAAACTATATAATTTCTTTTATCTTTATCCAAAAGAGCTTCCAATTTTTTTACTCTCTCATTAATAACATTCTCATCATTCTCAAATGTTATCGTATCTCTTATTTCAAAATCTAATTTTATAGTTTCATCTATTATTTTTTGACTCACTCCGATTTTCGATAAAGTTTCTTGTATTTTCTCCTTTTGAGAAAATGCACTCAATTCAAGATTGGCTAACAGAAATACCGTCATTACCAATAGCGTCGTCCTTTTTATCTTAATCACTTCCTTTTTTCTTTCTTATCTAATCACAATTACATCAATTCCAACTCTATATTTACATTCATCAATTTTAAACAAAATGTTAAAATTTTTGAAAATACATTTGCAAAAATTCCTGAATAAACAAAACAGAACACTATTACTATTCCATAATTCTCTATTTTATTATAGAAATTTTTTATTTTTTCTCCCGATATTGAATATAATATTCTCCCACCATCTAGTGGTGTCACAGGTATCAAATTAAAAATTGCTAATGATAAATTTATTACTAAAGCATATGTCGCTATCGTTATTATCATATTACTTGGCGTTAAAAATTCAACACTTATTTTTAAAACGATTAAAGCTATTATCACTAAAATAAAATTCATAACAACTCCAGCAATCGCCACACAAAATAATCCCAATCTATGCGGTTTCAATGCTGAAAAATCAACTGGAACAGGCTTCAACCACCCAATCAAAAATTTTGAACCACTGAGTAATATTAAAATTGGTAACATCATTCCTGCAAAATCCAAATGCTTAATCGGATTCAACGTTATTCTACCTGCATCCTTCGCTGTACTATCTCCAAATTTATAAGCCACATAGCCATGAGCCACTTCATGAAATGTAACCGACAAAATGAAAACAATTATTGCAATCACAATATCACACGAAATCCCCATACTAAATACACTCATATATAAAAGTACTACAAGTATTAACAAAAAAAAGCAAAATTTCAATTTCGTGTACTCAGGATTCAATATTTTAAATTTTTCATAATAATTTTTTATCTTTTTCATACGTTTCCTTCCAAATGTTTTCCGTATGGTTTATTATATCATACTTTTTATTTTTTTTCTTGTTTTTTTTAAAGTTTTCCTTTTTTTCTCTTACGATTATCTTTAAAACATTTGTAGCAGCACTTTGTATTTTTTTCAGTTTTGTACTTCATAAAAATCAACAAATTTTTATTTTTAAAGGCTTCAACAAATTTTTTTATAGTAAAAAAATGAAGCTAATCCATAAAATATAATCCATTATAAATATATTTTTGCTTTTAATAATTTTAAAAAATTATTTATAATTCAAATATTTTTATGAAATAACTTCACTTATATAATTTATTTTTTAATTATTCTTTAATTATTTTTTAATTAGATTCTCCAACTCCATAAATTTTCAATAATTCTTCCATTTCTTCTTTTTCTTCCATTTCAGCAACTTTTCTTACTGATAAAACAATTGATTTTTTTCTCTCATTTTCTTCAATAATAATCGCTTCAACTTCATCTCCCACAGAGAATTTTTCAGAAATATCTTTTAAGAATTCTTTTGTTAATTCTTTTTTAGGAATAATTCCATTAAATCTGTCAGTCAATTTAACTAAAACAAAATTTTCTTGGATTTCAACTATTTTCACAGTTAATTTATTTCCTTTTTTGTATAGAGCTGTAACTTCTTTCCAAGGAGAAGTTGTTAACTGCTTGATACTTCCTGCTAATTTTTTCTCAGCTTTATCAAATGAAATCACTTTGAATTCTACTGTATCACCTTTTTTATAAACTTTTTCTTCTTTTCTATCCCAAGAAAACTCGTTTTTGTGAATAAATACTTCAATTCCTTCTTCCAATTCCACAAAAATTCCATATTCTTGAATATTTCTTATTTTTCCTGAAAGAGTAGAATTAAAATCATAATTATCTTCTATTTTTTCCCATTTATCGTCTAATAATGCTTTCGAACTCAACGAAACTCTATTTTTTTCATCATTAAAGTCGATTATTTTAAATTTAATAATATCTCCAACATTGTATTTTGATGTTAAATTTGTTACTTTTCTGTAAGAAATATCCGAAATGTGTAACAATCCTTCAATATCTTTTTCAAGCGAAACTAATATTCCAAAATCAAATACTTCTGTAATCGGTCTTTCCAACACTTCACCAATTTGGTATTTTTCTTTCACTTTCTCCCAAGGATTTTCTTCCAATTGTTTTACACTTAATTTAACATTTTTTCTATCTTCTTCAATTTGAATAATTTTAGCTTCAATTTTGTCATTTACATTATAGTTTTTCAACGCTTTTGCACCATTATGCCAAGCCAATTCAGAAACATGTACAAATCCATTATTTCCATCAACAGACACAATCAATCCAAAATCAAGAATTTCTTTAACTTCTGCAGTTACTACATCGCCTACTTTATGAGAACTCAAGAAAATTTCCCATGGATCTTGCGATAATTGTTTAATACTTAATTTCAATTTATGTTTTTCACTATCTTTTTCAATAATTTTCGCACTAACTTCTTCACCAATTCCAAATCTTTCAACTAAATCATTAACTTGATCCCATGAAACTTCTGAAATATGCACAAATCCAGTTGTTACTCCTAAATCCAAGATTACTCCAAAATCAAGAACTTCTTTAACTTTTCCAGTTACTACATCGCCTTCATTTATCGAATCAAAATATTCTTGTTCTTCTACTTTTACTAAATCTGTTCTTGAAACAGTAATACTCTTTTTCGTTTTTTCTTTTATTATAAATTTGAATTCTTTTCCTGTATAATCTACATTTTTATCAAAACTTGACAATGAAAATGGCAAAAAAGCATTGTTTTTCCCAACTTTTACATTGTATCCACCTTTAATTTTTTTATCCACTTTTCCTGTCACAATTTCATTTACTTCATACGACGCAAATTCTCTCTCTTTATCAAGCACAAATTTAGAGACAATTATATTCTCTTCATCTTCTCTCAAAACCTTAACTTCTACAGTATCTCCAACATTAAAGTCTTTTATTTCACTACTTATAATTCTTCCTTCTTTTTTTGAACCTAAATCTAAGTATGAATATTCCAACTCTTTTCTAGTAATTATACCTTCAACGATATCTCCTGATTTTTTTTCTTCTGGTAAGAAATCATCTAACATTTGCTCAAAATTAAAATCTTCCATGCTGTTATTTAGAAATTATTAAAATTTATTTTTAACAATTTCTTCTCCTTTCTCTGTTTATTTTTCTAATTTTATTTATAAAATTTTATTTTCCCCCTATATTTTTAAATTTTTCAAAAAATGTATATTTTTAATTATCTTCTTTCATTTCAAATCTCCAAAAATTTACTCTTCAAAAAATTTATCAACTTCTATCAATTTTTGCAAATTTTCCAATAATTCGTTTTCATCCTCGCCATCAGCAATTAACGTAAGTTTTTCGCCTTGCTCAGCTCCCAAAGTCATTATTCCAAAAACATTTTTGGCATCAACTTCTTCATCTTTTCTTTTGATTTTCAACGTTGATTTATATTTTTTTGCTAAACGTGCAATTAATGTTGCAGGTCTCGCATGAACACCTTGCTCATTTTTGATTTCCACTTCTAATATTTTCATAAATAAATCAACCCCTTTTTTTAACTTATCTTTGAAATTCTTGGTTCTTCTCTTAATTATACCATATGTAATGCCATATTTCAATTTTTTACAATTTTTTCGATAATCAAATTTTATAAATGAATTTCTACATTGTATTTTACTAAATTAATAAAACTAATTTAAAAAAAGCAAGGACTATAAAAATGCCCTTGCAAAAAAACTATTTTATTTATTTCGATTAAAATGAATCTGGTGATGAAACTACGTTCAAGTTTTCATCTATTTCAAAAATTAATGGTTTTCCAGTTGTTAAGTTTAATTTCAAGATATCTTCATCTGAAATATTTAACAAATATTTTATTAATGCTCTCAAACTGTTTCCATGAGCTGCTACAATAACATTTTTACCTTCTTTTAAGCTTTTTGAAATATCTGAATGCCAGTAAGGTAACACTCTTGCGATTGTATCTTTCAAACTTTCTCCAAGTGGTGCTTCTTCATCAGTTAAATCAGCATATCTTCTGTCTGATTTTGGATAATATTCACTTGATTTGTCAATTGCAGGTGGTGCAACATCAAAACTTCTTCTCCAAATAAGAACTTGATCGTCTCCATATTTTTTAGCAGTTTCTGCTTTGTTTAATCCTTGTAATGCACCATAGTGTCTTTCATTCAATCTCCAAGATTTATAAATTGGAATATACAATTCATCCAATTCTTCCAAAACATAATTTAAAGTTTTAATAGCTCTTTTTAAGTAAGATGTGTAAGCAACATCGAAAACTAATCCTTTTTCTCTTAATGCTTTCCCTCCTGCTTTTGCTTCTTCAACTCCTTTAGGACTCAAATCCACATCTTTCCAACCAGTAAATTTGTTTTCCAAATTCCATTGGCTTTCACCATGTCTGATTAATACTAATTTCATAAGTTTCCTCCTTAAAATAATATTTTTATTAATGTCACTCATTTTATGCTTAAAAACATAAACATATTGTGTTATTCATAAACTTTTTTTATTTGATAGTAGATTAGTTTTAAAAAACTAACTATTTTTCTTCAACTTCCACAACTGTTTCTGGAACAGCTGTATTTGTAGATAATTCTTTTTCAGCAATTAAATCTTCAAGACGTTCTTTTGTTGTCATCAATTCTTCAAGATTCATGTTATCGTAAGTTGCTTCTGAAGATGTTTTTATATTTATCCCTTGTTTTCTTAAAAAACTATCAACTTTACTTTGATTTTTTTTGTATAAATAGTAACCAACTGCAACTGTTCCCACTCCAACTGCCGCTCCAACTAAATGCTCTTTCTTTACACTTCCAAATTTTATCATTTTATTACCTCCAAATTTTTAATTTATTTATTATATTTTTTCAAATAATCATATATTAATATTCTTTTTATACTACTCCTATTCATAGAGTCTGGTGATTTATTGATATCTTTTGTTAAATTCCCTTACTTTAAATTACAATTTATTTCAAAGCTATATATTTATCATCCGAATCTTCATCTGATCTCTTGCTAAAGAATATATGATCTATTAAATCACTTACATTCTCAATAGTTTTATCATTTTTCACATCCACAACATAATGGAATTTTCCATTTTCAGCTTTTAACCGATAAATTCTCACTTCTTTATTCGACACATTATTTAATACAAGGTGTCGTCCAAAAGTTGTAAGCCACATAAGTGCTATTGCTGTAACTGATCTATTCGCCATATAGGATCTTAAAAGATACAATGCTGGTAAAATTTCAATGTCAAAGAAACCTTTTCGCTGTGTTTCCATGTAGGCGTGTTCCATAATCGCCGCCGTTGTAAGTCCTGCTGTAAAATTGTTTATATCCAATTGTAATTTTTCGATTTTACTTTTTCCAAGTCCGTACAAGAAAGAAAGCAATATCGCAGCTCCAGAATATACAGACAACGAATCTATTGATTTTTCCTCAAAATCTTCCACTAATTTTACCGAAGTCATGCCGTGCTCAACTGATAATGCTGTCGCAGTTCGATAAATCACTTCATCAATCGTAATTTCCTCTGGCTCAAAAGTTATAAGCAATGTATTTATAGTTTTATTATATCGTAAAGCTGTACTTTTTGCTCCAACTTTTATTGTTTCAAAAAATTTTTTTGTGTCAATAATTTCGTGTGAAACTTTAAATCTGACACGATTCGGTAACTTATGCAATACCGTCAAAATTAATTTTTTCATATAATTTCCTCCAAAATCAGATATGTCACAAAAATTCTATTTATTGACATCATATTTTAGAAGTCTTAATGAATTTCCAACTACTAAAATTGTTATTGAATTATGTAAAACTGAACTATATATTGCTGGCAGCAATCCTGTCGCACCTAATACAAGTGCAAAACTGTTTATTCCAATCGCCATCGCAAAATTTTGTTTTATAATTTTTACAGTATTTTTAGCTAAACCAATTACAGCTGGTATTAACAACGGATCGTCAGAAGTTATTGTAACATCGGCAGCTTCCATTGCAACATCTGTTCTAGTGCTTCCAAGTGCTATTCCTACATTTGCGTAAGAAAGAGCTGGAGCATCGTTTATTCCATCTCCAATCATAATAACTTTTGAGCCGATTGAACGGAATTTCAAAATATCTTTCGCCTTATCTTCTGGTAACAATTCAGATTCATATCTATCCATTGACATACTATTTGCAATAGTTTCAGCCTGTTGTCTCAAATCTCCTGTAAGTAGCACAATATCGTCTATTCCTTGATTTCTCAAACGATTCATAGCTTTTTTGATATTTTCTCTTGGTGGATCAGAAACTCCGATTACACCGATTAAATTCTCATTTTTAGCCACATAAATAACGATTTCTCCATTATTTTGCATTCCTTTTACCACGTCAACTGACATCTCTACCGAAATATTATTTTCTTCCATGTATCTTCTGCTTCCCACACGAATAATATCTTTATTTACATAAGTTTCAATTCCTCTTGCCACTCTAATTACATCTTCTTTATGTCGTGGTATTTTTAATCCTCTATTTCTTACTTCGTTTAAAATCGCACTTGCCAAAGGGTGTGTAGAAGTTTCTTCAGCAGCCGCAGCTAATGCAATCATTCTATTATCTTTCATATTTTTAGCAAAAGTTTTTACTGTTTGAACTTTAGGTTTTCCTTCTGTAATTGTTCCAGTTTTATCAAATATTACAGTATCAGCCTTTGAAAGTTCTTCCAAATAATTGCTTCCCTTGATCAAAATTCCGTTTTTAGCAGCTGTATTAATTGAAGCAGAAAATGCTGTCGCTGTCGACAATCTTATTCCGCATGAATAGTCAATTACAAGCATACTCAATGCCTTTTGTAAATTTCTAGTTGAAGCGTAAACTATTCCAGCAAGAAGGAAATTTAATGGAATCAACTGTGCAGAAAATGCATCGGCGTAAGATTGAATGTCCGCTTTGTTAAACGAAGCATCTTCCACCAATTTTATAATTCTTGAAGCCGTTCTATCATCTCCAACTTTTTCAGCTCTTACAGTAATATTTCCACTTTTCAAAAGCGTTCCAGCAAAAACTTCCTGTCCTGTTTCCTTTTTAACAGGCATATATTCTCCAGTAATCGCCGATTGGTCAATTACTGCACTTCCCTTTTCAATTGTTCCATCGACACTTATTTTTTCTCCAGTTTGAACAAGTATCAAATCACCTTTTTTAATTTCTTCAATTGGAACTTTTTTCGCCACTTGGTCTTCATCTTCAGACGCTTTCCAAACATAGTTTTCTCCAACACTTAGCATATCTTTAATTACGCCACGAGTTTTTTTCATAGTATAAGCCGTCAAAAGTTCTGCAATTCTTTCTAAAATCATAATTGTCAAAGCTGTTCGCTCACTTCCTAAAGCGATACTACTTACAATCGCCGTAGAACTCAATGTATCCGCATTCGGACGCTTATTCTGAATCAATGACAAAATTCCATTTTTTAAAACAGGCAATGCCAAAGAAATTGTTGAAATAGTTTTGTAATTAAATAATCTTCTAATTCCAGTCAATTTCGTTTTTGGACCTGGAAGCAAAAGCAATAATACTGCTGCTCCAATATTTTTCATAATCTCTTTTGGTGATTCTTCTTGTAATCGTCTTTCTATCACATATTTATTCGATGCTTGTTTTTTCTCATTTTTGTAAATATCCACCAAATACCCATTCAATGTATTTTGAAGCAAAGATACAAAATTTTCTCCAGTTAGCGAAAAATTATCAAAATAAATAAGTACAGAACCTGTAATAGTTGAAATTTCAACACTTTTTATATAATGAACTTGCATTAAACGCTTTGTTATTTCTTCTTTGTGAACGCCAAGATATTTTAACGCTCTTGAACGAATTCTGATTCTCCCACGAATTTCATGCAAAATCTCACAATTTAGCAAATAATTTCTACCAGCCATAAAATTTTCCTTTCTTTTTATTCCACAAACTTAAAGTCTTTTTATC
This sequence comes from uncultured Leptotrichia sp., assembly GCA_963524305.1. Taxonomy (GTDB): domain Bacteria; phylum Fusobacteriota; class Fusobacteriia; order Fusobacteriales; family Leptotrichiaceae; genus JABCPH02. Next base: position 21,961 of record CAURGH010000014.1, read on the forward strand.
AAATCATAAAAAATTTCCAGATTATCTTCTATTTCTTTCAAAGATTTATTTTCATATAATTCAGGATGATTGATAACCGTTTTCCAAACTTTGTTCATCCATTCAAGTATTTCCTTTTCTGAAATCAAATTTGGATCATAATAAAGCAAAATTTTATTCGTTATATACGAATATTCAACACTTTTTATCCCTTTTTTTGATAAAATAAGTTTTTTTACTTCATTATCATATTTTTTTAATTCCTCTGGAACTTTTGATAAATTTGGAACAAATAGCCTAAGTCTTCCAGGAATACTGTGCACTACCTTTATCTGATTAAACATCAGATATGTTGTTCTAAAAAAATTTTCTAACATCTTTTTCCCTTTCAATTTTTTGTCTACTATTTTCTTTTCTCGTCTGATAAAAGTCTAGAAGCCCACCATAACAATGTAGCTCCTTTAGGTAATCCTGGAACTTTCCATAATTTTTTTATTCCATACAAAATAAAAATACCTGCAGTTAATGTCCTCAAATCCAAATAACCTTTACTCTTGTTATAAACAGCCACATCTGCTGATTCAAATATCTTTTTTAACAACTCTTTTATTCTCCCAGGTTTATTCTTCAAGGCTTCCTCATCCAAATGAAGTAATCTCAACACTACCAAATACAAAAAAGAACTTTCAATAATTTTTTCATCAAAATAAATCAAAATACTTCCAGTAACAGAATTAACTTCCACAGAATTTATTCCTTCTATTTTACAAATATTATTTAAAAATTCCTCTTTCAACTCTTCGTCATCTTTTAGCACTTCCGTCTGTAATCGCAAACGCCCCTTTTGATAATGTTTCACTTGAATAATGCCATAAAAACTTTGTAACATAACCGACTCCTTAAACTTTTTTATAATTTATTATATACCTTTTCATTTTAAATTACAAGGTCGTTTCATCAGTAAATTGCGTTAATTTTTTCTCTTAATAAGCTAATCCCCTTATAAAAAGCCTACAACTTCTTGCTAAATTTTATTAAGATAATTTTTTTATTATTTTATAAAATCCTGAACCAATAAAAAGTATTACACCTGCAAAAATGATAAATATATCAAAAAGACCAATATTTTGACTCCTATTAATACAATTTTCTCTTTCTTTTGCATCAACAATACTTTCACAGTTTATTCTCCCTGAATTGCTTGAATGAAAACCACGACTTCTCCAAAAAGATGACGAATTTTCTTGCTCATCATCACCAGATTTTTTAGATTTTCCATCTCCTTCTCCATCTGAATGTCCTCTTGAATGCTCTCCGCTACTATGTTCTCCACCATAGTGACCACCATAATGATGACTTCCACCACTTCCATGAAAATGACCATGTCCTCCGCCGTGAGAATGTCCGCCACCACCTCTTCTTACTAATTTTTCCATTTTGACCTCTCTTTCTTAACTCTTTTTCATTTTTTTCAATTTCTGTAATCTCAAAAATTCAATTTTTTATTCACTTTTCCAAATCTTTCACATCATATTTCCCCATATTTTCATATTCGTAAGACTGATTAATTCCATTCATAAACATATCTCTATCCTCAATATCACTTATCAAACTTTCCTTCAAAAGAAATTTCAATTCCAAATCATTAACCACACTTCTTTTCATCGCTGATAAATAATCATTTCTATTAATTTTTTGCCAATCCACGCACATTCCCAATCTTTTTATCAACATCTGATCTAGCCAAATCCTAGTAGCTCTCCCATTTCCCTCATAAAATGGGTGCATTATATTCATCTCAACATATTTTTCAACTATTTCCTCAAAATTATTTTCAGGCATTTTTGAAACCGTCTTTAAATTATCTTCAAGATACATCGCACGACAAAACATGGTATCACCTTTCCGAATATCATGTTTTCGCACTTCTCCAGCAGTTCCATAACATTCTTGAAACAAATACCAATGTATTTCCTTCAATCCTTCAAAAGTTCCCACTTGAATATTTTTCAATATCCCATTATCAAACAATTCTCTTGCCCTTCTTTTACTCAAAAATTCTTCTTCGTCTTGAGGAACTAGCCTTTTTAAAATTTTGTCACTTTCGTTTTTCCAGTTGTATTCGCTATTCGTCATTTATTTTCCCCCATTCTACTTTCTACTCTTCAAATCCCTTCAACTCCTCACTCTTCGAATCCCACTCTTCCATCGCTTCCATCTCGTCACTATCCAATCTATCAAATTCCTCCTGAATTTCCATCAATTTTCCAACATCATTTTTTCGCCCAGCTTCTTCATAATCTTTATTCAATTCTTCACGTTTTTCTGAGATTTTCCCCATTTTTTCTTCCAATTTTGCAATATCCCTCTTCAATTTCGAGATTTTTTTAGAAAGTTCTTTTTGCTCCTGATATGACAATTTTTGCTCTTCTTTTGTTTCAATGTCAGTTGCAGTCGGATTCGATTTATTGTTTTTCAAGCTTTCCTTATAGTCTTCGTAATTTCCTTTAAATTTCGTAAGCCCATTTTCATCAAGGTAGTAAATTGTGTTACAAACTGTGTCTAAAAAGTGTCTGTTGTGAGAAACGACTAACATTGTTCCGTCAAAATCTTCCAATGCGTCTTCTAAAACTTCAATTGAGTAAATATCCAAATGGTTTGTCGGCTCATCTAAAATTAGGAAATTTGCTTTTTGCATATACAATTTTAAGAATGAAACTCTAACTTTTTCTCCACCGCTCAATTTTTCTACTTTTTTCAAAACATCATCGCCTGAAAACAAGAAAGCTCCCGCAAGTGTTCGTAAATATTCTTCCGTCAAATTTAGAGAATTATTAATTTCCTGCAAAATATTGTTTGCTGGAGTTAAATCCATGTGATTTTGGTCGTAATAACCGACTTTTACACGAGAACCAAACTCGACAGTTCCTGAGTCCTGCTTCAATTTATTTACCAAAATTTTTAACAAAGTTGATTTTCCAATCCCATTTTTCCCAATAATTCCGACTCTTTCGCCACGAAATAGCTGAAAACTCACATTATTCAACACTTTTTTGTTGTCAAAACTTTTTGAAATTCCATTCACTTTTAAAACATTGTCCCCAGTAATCGTATCTGTTTCAAATTTCAATTTCATTCTTTGTGGATTAAAAACAGGATCGTCCATTCGCTCGATTCTATCTAGAATTTTTTGTCGCCCTTTTGCCTGTCTAGCCTTTATTCCAGCACGGAATCTGTCAATGTATTCTTCCATTTTCTTAATTTTTTCCTGCTCTTTTTCGTAACACTTCATTTCCCCTTTCAAAATCATCTCTTTTTGAATGATAAATGCAGAAAAATTCCCATCATACTTATGCAATTTCTTATTCTCAATTTCAAAAATTTTGTTACAAACATTATCCAAAAAAATCCTATCATGTGAAACAAGCAAAAACGCCTTCGCATACCGTTTCAAATAATCTTCTAACCACTCAATTGAAACCAAGTCCAAATGGTTTGTCGGCTCATCTAAAATTAGTAAATCTGGCTCAGACAACAACAATTTTGCAAGTGAAACCCTCGTTTGCTCTCCACCACTCAAATCTTTCAGCACCAAATTGTAATATTCCTCAGTCAGCTCCAGCCCAGTCAAAATCTGCTTTATCTTATACTCAATATCATATCCGCCCTTCGCCTCATAAAGCGACGACAACTCCGCAGACTTATTAATCAATTTTTCCAGCTCATCATTTTCGGCCGTTCCCAAAAGCAAATTAACCTTCTGAAGTTCATGCCAAATTTCCCTCTCTTCTGCAAAAACCGACATCATCTCTTCATAAATCGTATTTTTTTCATCTGAAAACTCATGATTTTGCGACAAATATCCAATTTTCATCGAAGCACTTTTCACAATATTCCCAACTTCATTCAAATTATCTTCCACCCCATCAATCCGCTCTCTATCAAGCAACATCCGAATAATCGTCGATTTCCCAGCTCCATTCACCCCAACAAGCCCAATCTTATCCTTCTCCTCAATCGTAAAATTAATATCCTTCAATATATATTCCCCAGCAAACTGCTTATACACCCTATTAAATTGCACTAAACTCATCAAATTCCCTTCCTTTTCTTTATTTTTATCAAATTATTTTTTCTAAATATTTCATTTTTAAATTTATTCGTTAAATTATATCATTTTTGATATTTGTTTACAATGTTTGAGAAATTTTCAAAATATTTAAGTTTGACAAAAATATTAAACTGTGATATTATGATACCTATAAATTTTTAAAAAAGAAGGTGATTTTATGAACAAAAAGAAAATTAACACTATTGTTGGTTCAATTGGAGCATTTATTGGAGTTTTTGTGTTTATAACCTATATTCCTCAAATTATCGCTAATTTAGGAGGAGAAAAAGCTCAGCCTTGGCAACCGCTCACAGCTTCAATTTCTTGTCTAATTTGGGTTATTTACGGATGGACTAAAGAACCTAAAAAAGATTTCATCCTTATTGTTCCAAATTTAGCTGGTGTAATATTAGGATTTTTAACTTTTATTACAGCTTTATAAATTTTTATTTATAAAAAATGAAATTTACTATTAAATATTTTTATTATACTTTTATTTAAAAGCAAAAAGAGGTTTTATGCCTCTTTTTTTATTTTATCAGAAATTTATATTTATTTTTTCTAGTATATAAGCAAAAAATATGTTATTTTGGAAAGTTTTTCTAGTATAAGTTGAAAAACTTTTTAATTTAGGATATAATTTCTTGTATATATTAATATAGGTGGTGATAAAATGATAAAAAGAGAGCAATATTTAAAAGAAATTAGAAAATTTATGGATAAGCCGATAATAAAAGTTATTACTGGTATGCGTAGAAGCGGGAAATCTATGATTTTAAAATTAATATCTAAAGAACTTGAAGAAAAGGGAATTAATAAAGAGAATATTATTTTTATTAATTTTGAGTCTTTAATGTTCGCCGAATTTGCAAATTTTCAAAAATTATATAGTTATATTATTGAAAAATCAAAAAATTTAGCTGGTAAAATTTATATTTTACTCGATGAAATTCAAGAAGTTGCTTCTTGGGAAAAAGTGATAAATTCATTGCTAGTTGACTTAGATTGTGATATTTATATCACTGGTTCAAATGCTAATTTATTATCTTCGGAATTGGCTACCTACATTGCAGGAAGATATGTTGAAATAAAGGTTTTTCCTTTATCTTTTAAAGAATTTATAGATTTTTCCAAAATTCAAAATCCAGAAAAAATTTACAGCAATGAAGAATATTTTGAAAAATATTTGCAATTTGGAGGTTTACCTGCCATCCACAATTTTAATCAAGATAAAACTTCTATTTATCAATATTTGACTGATATTTATAATTCTGTCTTGCTAAAAGATGTTGTTGCGAGAAATAATATAAGGGATATTGAACTTTTAGAACGAATAATTTTATACATTTTTGACAATATTGGAAATATTTTTTCTGCAAAAAAAATTTCAGATTTTTTAAAAAGTCAAGGTAGAAAGTTAAGCGTTGAAACCGTTTACAATTATTTAAAGGCACTTGAGAATGCGTATATTATTTCAAAAGTTCAAAGATATGACATAAAAGGAAAATCCATTTTAGAAACACAAGAAAAATTTTATCTTCTTGACTTAGGTTTAAAACATTCTCAATTAGGCTACAAAGCAAACGACATCGCTGGTCATCTTGAAAACATCATCTATTTAGAATTATTAAGAAGAAAATATAATGTAAATATCGGAAAATTAAAAATAAAAGAAATTGATTTCATCGCACAAAAAGAAGATAAAAAATTATATATTCAAGCAACTTATCTTTTAGCCTCAGAAAATACCATTGAACGAGAATTTTCTCCATTAAAAAACATTGAAGATAACTATCCAAAATATGTTCTTTCTATGGATAATTTAGATGAATATAATATAAATGGAATTCAACGGAAAAAGATTATAGATTTTTTGCTGGATTTATGATTTTAGAATTATAGTAAAAATTTTTATTTTAAAATATTTTATTTTACTGATTTTTATAATACAATGACATCACGAATATGAAAAATTTTATCCAAAAATTTTCAAAATAATAGATAAAAATGAAAGAGAACTAACCAACCAAATCAGTTCTCTTTTTTTATCATAGTTTTATCCCACGATTCTCAAAACTCTACAATTTCTCACAAATAAAAATGAAACATCTTCAACCAATATTTCTGATTTAGAAATAAAAATTCCCGTCATTTTATCTATTTCTTTTAAAATTATTTTCTCATTATCAAATCTTTCAATTATCCCAAATTTCTCAAAATATGATTTTTCATACTCAAAATGTACTAATATTTTATTTTCAAAACATTTTTTCAAGATTTCCTTTATTTCCATATTTGAAATATCAGGCAAAATTTCTTCTAAAGATACATTCTCTGTTTCTATATGATAAACTTTTTCTGTAATTTCCCAAATGTCTGATGTTTTTATTATTATAAACTTGCAATCTGCCCAGAACAAATCATTTTCATAAATTAACGTATAATTTTCATCTTGAAAAATAACACTTCCTTGAATATCATTTCTCGCTATTACAATTTTATTTTTCTGAATTTTATCATCTTTAACGACAATATCTCTAACAACATTTTTCCCTATCTCTATACTTTTCATTTCACTTTTTCTTATAAATTCTTCTGATTCCCTATCGCCCTCATCACACCATTGAAAGTGTAAAATTTCTTTTGATTCTTTTACTAAATATCCTTCTCTCTGATAGTCATCTTCATAAAATAATCTTAATTTAATTTTATTCTTTTTGAAATATTTAAACAATTCCTTAAAAAATTTATTTTTTTCAAGTTCAATAATTTTTCTGTCACTAGATTTTCTTTCTTCTATTTTTTCCTTCATTAATTCCAAATATTCTGTATTTTTCCCAAATTTTTTCAAATCATCTATCTTTATAAATCTAAATCCGCCATTTTTCCCATACGGACTGATTGATGTAAAAATAGCAAATTCACCATTAATTCCTACAAAATTCCCAGCATCAAATCTCCCTTTAGACAAACGCCAATATTCCAACAATTCATCTTTCCCAATTTTTTCTAAAAATTTTTTCATAAAATTTCCTCCCTTAAAAATCATCTTCCCATAATATTAACTTTCAATTCCCCCAACAATTTTTTATCACAAAAAACAGTCGAAATCAGAAGTTTTTCATAAATAAATTCTTTTCTCCCAGCAAAATTATTTTTCTCCAAAGTAACATCCAAAAAATTCAAAAATCTTTTTTCAATTCCCAAAGCAAAAGCATAAATATACATTTGCTGAAAATTTTCGATTAATTCATCTTCACTTGAAAAAGTGGGAACTTCTAATTTTTCAAAATTTAAAATATATTTTCTGAATGATTCAATTTCATTCATAGCCAAAAGTCCGTTTTCAGTATACCGCACGATTAACTTTTTGTAAATGAAAAATAGAATTACAAATGTCAATGGAATTAAAATATAAAATCTTAGTCCAAATATGAACGCAATATTTGGTAACATAAAACTATACAATGAAAATAAAAATGCCAATGCAATAAAAATTTTTACTATTTTTGGGATATACTTAGAAAATATCGGTAAAAATGACATTCTTAGCCAAAGACTTTCCAAGAAAAAAACGATTATTGCAGCTAAAACTATAAGTCCAAAATTCCCTTCCCCACTTCCAAATTTTACATCTTTACTTGTCATTATAATTGAAGCTAAAATAACTCCAAAATAAAAAATATAAAATCCTGAATTTTTCTTGTAAATTATAAATTCTTCCAATTTTTCAGGCGACCAAAATGAACCTAAAAACTTTTTCTTCGTCCTTTTATAAATTTCAAACATTTTTTCAAAAAAAGGATCTAAAGGTTTTTTATCATATGAACTACTCGAAGAACTGTTGCTCGAATTATCCGACGAAGAATCCGAAGAACCCTTTAAAATTACATTTATCAAAAAAGCTACTAAAAAAGTTATTAACACTTGCAAGACTTCTCTAAAAATCTCTTTTCTTCTATCAATATTTTTTTCATCCATTTTCGGCAATTTCTCTCTATTCCCAGAACTTTGATAATCACTCAAAATCCCCTTTTCAGAATCCGCCAAGCTATCTAAAACCCATCGCTCTTCTGCAAAAAGCTCATCTTGTCTGTAATAATTACTTTTAGATTTTTCCAAATTTTTCTTATACAAAATATCCGATTGAAAATCCATATTTTCAAAAAGTTTTTCTCGTCCCGCAGTTATAAAATTTTTCTCAACCAAAGAAAATATCCCAATATGAAAATTTTTCTCCGGCCTAGAATTATTCAAAATTCCAACTCCCATTGCAGAAATGCTTTTCGGAACTTTCAAATTTGGAATGACATCTTTTTTAAAAAAATTTTTACCCCAAAATTTTACTGTCCAAAAGCAGTAAATCAGTAAAATTATAATCGCAATTATATAAATAATTGTTATTTCTCTCATAAAATCCTCCAATAATAATCAAAAAATTTCAAATGAAATTTCTTCATTATTCCTTCTCATTCTCAACTTCTTTCTCATCACTCCACTCATCTCTAGATTTACTAGAATTAAGAACATATCTAGATCCCGAAAACATTATTTTTGAGAACATACTTTTCATCTTTCCACTTTTTCTAGCATACACAAATGTTTTTTCAAATGAATAAACTCTTGTCAATTCCAACAATGAAAATAATCTCAAGACAAATCCGATAACAAAAGCAAATCTTATAGTGTAAAATTGTTCTCCAAAAATATAAATTACGCCGTTATTGATAAATTTTCCTAAAATTCCACCAAATATTCCAGCTGCTATTGCTGAAAGCCCGGAAACCATCGCATAAGCTCCCACATAAGCATCAGCAGGTTCTCCAGAAACTTCCATCATCAAATTTAATAAACTTAGTGTTATTGCTGTAAATCCAATCGCATCAATTACCGCAGCTGCAAAAAGCATTGACATTTTGTTATCCTGAGTCATCGAAAAATATGTAAGGACATAATATGTTGTAAAAAATATTCCCATTCGCAACATCGTTTTATTCCCGTATTTATCAGAAAATTTTCCATACACCAAATAAAGTACGCTTGATAAAATTGCTGTTAAAACTCCCATTTGTGAAATAAACATTGTATTTACACCAAGTATTTTAATTCTATAGTATTCTGTCATTGGTTTCAAAAATTCCCATGTAAAAAGCCACACAGAAGCAAATCTTAAATAATCAACAAAATTCTTATTCTTGAATGCCATTTTTATACTTACTTTTTTAGCATCATCTCCTAAATCAGGAACATAATGAAGACACATAAATATTGCTGAACCTATTGCCGAAAGCGACATTGTTGTTGTCAAAAATAGCATTGCGAGTTTTCTGTTAGGCATTGATAAAACATATCCGTAAAACAAAGTATAAACTACAGTAGATAATGAAGAAAATAAATTACGAACCCCAAAATATCTTCCTCTCTCTTTTTTGTTAATAATCGTTGTCATTACTGCTGTCCACACATTATTTGAAAATGGTGAAACAATAGCATAAATGAACATTACCATAAAGTATACTCCCTGTTTTCTCACATCAAAAAGAACAGCAAAAGGCATTACGCATATTACCAATCTTGAAAGGGTTGCCGCTATTACCATTGTCTTTTTTCTGCTCCCAAGAATATTATTTACTTTACTTGTAAATATTTGTAATAGATATCCAGCTGTCGGTAAAGACGACACAATTGAGATAAAAAAAGAACTCATATTAAAATAAATCGCCAAACTTAACAGTACAAAACTCTGCATTCCTACCGAATATCCATTAAAGAACATAACTTCTAATATTGCATATTTTTTTGTATTTTCTATCGAACGTTCTCTATCCATATTTCCCTCCAATTTCTCCTGTCGCCTCAATTGACAATCTAAAAAAATAGACAAAGATGACTAATTCAAAACTGAATAACCTCTTTGCCTAACTGCATATTTATTTTATAATTTTAATTATTTATTACCACCAAATAATTTACCAATCATTCCAGTCAAATCATCCATTACATTTCCATCTTTATTCGCATCCAATAAATTTGTAATCATACTCATAATTCCACCTTCTCCAGCAAAATTCGCTGCAAGATTTGAAGTTAAATTACTAATTCCTTGTGCATCTAAATTATTTTCTTTTTTCTGTTGTCCTAACGCTCCCAAAACCAATGGTGCCAAAGTTTCTAACATCTTCAAACTTCCTTGCGTATCCAAACCGCTCGACTGAGAAACAGCATTTGCCACATTTTGTGTATTTCCACCAAATAAATGGTTCAAAATTCCTGCTCCATCCTTTAAATCAGGATTTTGTAAGTACCCTTCTACATTATTCAAAACTGAACCATCATGTTGCTCCAATGCATTATTCAATGTTTGTGCACCTTCTGGTGTATTTGAATTTTTATTTAAAGCTCCCAACAATGCTGGAAGTGCTGCCATTATCGCATTTTTAGTTTGACCATCAGTTCCACCAATTTGTTCTGCTAATTTTCCTAACTTTTGTCCTTGTAATAATCCCAGTAGTGCTTCTAAATTCATAATTCCCTCCATTTTTTATTTTATATTTTTTGTGAAAGTGGCCTGTCCTCCACCTCTCTTGCCATAAATACTAGCTCTCCTGTTTTCTGAGTAATTTTTACACTATAAATCACTCCATTTGAGTACAAAATCGAGCTTTCTAAACCGTTATCATCCATTTTTGATAATACCTGTGCATAAATCTTTTTCGCTTCCTCATCTGACATCGCCGAATCCGAAACTTGTATCAAATTAACGACCATATTTTCAATAGTTGCCAAATTTTGCCCTGTCACAACACCTACTTTTAAAAACATTCCACTTACATTCACGCCTTGATAATCTAAAACATAATTAGAATTTGATCCTTCTCTAGAATTAATTTTTGAATAATAGTAATTTCTATTATCAAAAGTCAATTTTTCAAATTTTCCAATAGCAATATTATTTTCCTTCGATTTTTTGTCAAAATTCTGGATTATTGTATCTATAGAGTTATTAAAAAACAAACTTTTTTTTTGCTCTTCTTTTCTAGTTTCCATTTCTATTTTCTTCTTTTCTTCGATCTTTTTCTTTTGTTCATTACATGCCAATACAAGAAAAACTGATAAAAAACCTATCAATAATATTTTTTTTTTTTTCATTTTTCATCACCTTATATCTGAGCCTTTTATAACTAAAGCTCAAAAATCCTTTTATTATTTTTTTATAATTCTATTACCTTTATTTATGCTAATTATACAAAAAAAAATACGATTTAGAAAAATATTCTGATTATTTTTATCTTATAATTAAATTTCAATTTTTTTATAAATTATATAAATCTTGATAAACTTCACAATATAACATTTCTAAATAACTTATAAAATTTAAAAACCAATATCTATCATTCATAAAAGTTATCAAATTTTTACTAAATTTCTATAATTTTTTCAATTTTATCCTTAAAAAAAAAGAGCTATCAAAAATAAGTTTTACTTATCTTTAAATAGCCCTTTTTATAAATTCAATGAATTATTTTTCTATTTTTGTATAAGGCATTAAAGCTATTTGTCTTGCTCTTTTAATAGCTTTAGCTATTTTTCTTTGAATTTTTGCATCTAATCCTGTAACTCTTGCAGGAGAGATTTTACCTTTATCATTCATGAAATTTTTTAATAAATCTACATTTTTGTAGTTAATATCTTCAACTTTAAATTTTACTTTTGGTCTTCTTTTTCTTCTTTTAAATTCTGTAGATGGTTTCGCTCTCATAGTCACCTCCTAATTTTTTACCCTAAAATGGGAAATCTTCGTCTGAATCATCCGAATTATCACTATTTCCAGCAAATGGTTTATTATCTGAATGTTGCGATTGATTATCATGATTATGTGAATTATTATAGTTATTATTGTAACTATTATTACCACTATAGCCAGTATTAGAATTATTATTTGAGTAGCTTCCTCCATTTGAAGAAGGATTATTTGATCCTATAAAATCAAATCTTTCTACTATAACTTCGGCAATCCATTTATTCTCACCGTTTTGTTCATAACTTCTAACACTTAATCTACCTTGTACTCCTATTTGACTACCTTTTCTAAAGTATTCAGCAATATTTTCACCAGTTTTTTCCCATGCAACACAGTTAATAAAATCTGCTTCATCTTTATTTCTTGACACGGCTAAAGTAAATCTTGTATTTCCTTTTCCTGTACTTGTATATTTTAATTCTGGATCCTTTGTCATTCTTCCAATCAAAGTTACACAGTTCATAATTTATTCCCCCTCATAATCACTTGAATTATTTTATAACCCCCGTTATATTTAATCTAATTAGTCATTTTTTACTATCATATATTTCAAAATAGATTCTTCGATGTTTAATCTAGCTTCAACTTCAGCTAATTTAATTCCATCAATTTGGAATGTAGTTAAAACATAGTATCCATTTTCTTTTTTCTTAATAGGGTAAGCTAATTTTCTTTCTCCCCAAACTTCTGTTTTAATTTCTGCAGCTTCTGATTTTGCTAAAGTTTCTTCAACGAATTTAACTTTTGCTTGTTTTTCTTCATCAGTTAATTGTGTAGAAAGTATAAACATAATTTCGTAATTTTTCATTCTTTTCTCCTTTCCTTTGGCTTTTTAGCCCTACTTCTTGAAATAGAGCAGGCTTGTCTTAATATTATATCAAAAAAATTTGATTAAATCAAGAATATTTTTTATTCTTCAAAAAATGGTGGAACAACAAATCCGTCTCCCATAAAATCATTTTCTTTATTTTCATCTTCCATTTCTGGAACTTCTTCTTTTTCAACTCCATTTTCAGGTTTTTTTTCAGTTTCGGCTCCATTTTCTAACGTTTTCTTTTCAACAGTTTCAGATTTTTCAGGAGTAGTTCCTGCTTTATTAGCCTCTTTTTCATTTGGTGTAAATACCATTCCTGAAGTTACTTTTTCTACATCTTTAATTTCTCTAAAATCCGTTGCTATTAACGAAACTTTTATTGTTCCTTCTAATTCAGGATCTAGGATAACTCCCCAAATTAATGTTGCCCCTTCACTTCCAGTTTTTTGTGAAACTGTTTCAGAAACTTCTCTTATTTCGTGTAATCCTATATCTTGTCCTGCTGTTATATTTAACAATACTTTTTGAGCACCTTCGATTGATTTTTCTAATAATGGACTGTTTAATGCTTGTTCTGTCGCAGTCTTAGCTTTTCCATCTCCACTACCTTCTCCAAATCCAAGCATTGCTATTCCTGAATCTTGCATAATTGCTTTTACATCTGCAAAGTCCAAATTTACAAATCCTTGTTTTGTAATTAAGTCAGAAATCCCTTTAATTCCAACTCTCAATACACTATTTGCTTCTTTGAAAGCTGTCATTAAAGTGATGCTAACATTCGGCAATTCAAATAATTTATCATTTGGTATTGCTATTAATGTATCCACTTGTTCTTTTAAATTTTCTATCCCTGCATCTGCATTATTCTTTTTTAATGATCCTTCAAACTCAAATGGTTTTGTTACTACAGCTACTGTTAAAATGCCCATAGATTTAGCTATTTCAGCAACAATTGGAGAGGCTCCAGTTCCTGTTCCTCCACCCATTCCAGCAGTTATAAATAGCATATCTGTTCCTTCTAACACTTCTTTTATTTTTTCTTCAGACTCTTTTGCTGCAATTCTCCCTTTTTCAGGATCAGCACCAGCTCCCATTCCTTTTCCCAAAAGAACTTTTTTCCCTGCTACCGATCTGTCTAAATCTTGCTGATCAGTGTTTATAGCTATAAATTCTACATCATTTATTTCACTTTGAATCATATCGTTTATCGCATTTCCTCCAGCTCCACCTACTCCTACGACTTTTAGTTTTGCTGCATTGCTAGAATTCTCCATCTTAATCATTTAGCCACTTAAAATATATTTACCTAATTCTATATGTCTTACTGAGATTCAGTTTACTTTTACTTGATTATTTGTAGACATTTATAGTCACAAAATATAATCATTGATATATTTTTTTAAAGTAGCTTCTCCTTTCTTTAAAATTATCTATATTTTTATTGCCTTGTTGTTATGTCTGTATATCTTAGCTCCATCGTTTTAAAATCCGTATGTTGCTCCTTTAATTTTTTGTACAGTCTATACATCTGATTGTATTTTTCTTCATCTACAAACGTATCTACATAAACTCTAGTGTTATCAGTCAAAATTAATTGATAACTTTTATCAGCTAATCTTATTTCAGATATTAAAGCATACAAGTCTTTATTTTTTATTTTTGAAATAATTGTTTTAAATCCGTTCATAGTTGCACTATCAGAATATATTATTACTGGTATATTTTTTTGAGGTGTTTCAGAAATATCTCCATATAAATTCAAATTTGCATCTGCTAAAAATATATCAGATCCTTTTTTTACATAAACATAAGGCTGTCTTTCATCTAGCTGTATCTCAATCTTATTCGGATATATTTTTTTTATAGAAATATTACTAACCCTCGCATCATTTTTTATCAAATCTTGTATTTTATTAGTATCCAAATAGATAATATTTTTACCCTTCATATCTTCTAAATGGCTTTTTATATCTTGTCTAAGCAATTCGGTATTCCCTTTTATGTCAACTTTTTCTATCTTAAAATAATCAGCATTCAAAAAAGTAACTGTTGAAAAAATACCTATTGCTAAAACTACTAATAAAACTAATGTTTGGTATACTCTTCTCATATTCAAACTCCACTCGTTAGTATTATACACTTTTTTTTACTATTATTCAATTTTTTTTATAAAACTTTTCATTTAAAATTAATATTTTTTAATATTTCTCTTTTATTTTTCCAATATAATAATTTCTGTTTCCAATTGTATTCCAAATTTTTCTAATACAACTTCTTTTACATGTTGAATAACACCTATTACATCAGAAAATTTTGCATTTCCTAAATTTGTAACAAAATTAGGATGTTTCGGTGATACCATCGCATCTCCAACTCTATATTCTTTCAATCCTGCATCAGAAATTAATTTTGCTGCAAATGTTCCTTCTGGATTTTTAAATGTACTTCCTAAATTTGGTAAATCTAAAGGATGTTTAAAGGCCCTTTGATCTCTTTTATCTTGAGATGCTGCTTTATCAAACCCTCTTCCAAATTTAAATAATGCCGAAACTACAATCCAGTGATTTTTTTTAATTTCAGTTGTTCTATACTCAAATTTTAAATCTGATGTTTTTAAAGTTACTATTTCTCCATCATTTTTACAAACTTCTACTTCTTCAATGCAATCAAAAATCTCTGTCCCGTAAGCTCCACCATTCATATTAACAAGTCCACCAACTGAACCAGGAATTCCTGTAATATTTTCCAATCCAGAATAGTCATTTTCTTCCATAAATTTTATCAAATCATCTAAATCTAATCCAGCTTCTACTCTTACTAAATCATAATCATCATGTTTTTCTACAACTTCAATTTTTTGTAATTTTTTCAATGAAACAAAACTTATATTCAAATGACCATCATTTATCAAAGTATTTGTTCCATTCCCTAAAAGAAACACTCTTTTTCTAGTTTGTAATACTTCTTTTAACTCATTTTTATCTTCAATAAAAATCAATTCATCGGTAGTTCCCCCGACTTTCATATTTGAATATTCTTTCATCTCAACATTTTTTAATACTTCCATTTGAACACTCCTATTTATTTTTATTTTCATCCGCATTTAATTTATCTACTATGTTATGAGCAACTTTAGAAACACTTCCAGCTCCCATAAATACAAATGTATTCCCACTATTTTTACTTTCTTTCACTATTTTTTCAATTTCTTCTTCTGTCGTAACTTTTACATGATTCCCTATTTTTGCTGCCAAATCTTCAGATGAAATTCCATAAATATTATCTTCACTCGCCGCATAAATTGGTAACAACATCAAGTCATCCGCTTTTTTCAATGCTTCCACAAATCCATCCAAGAAAAATTTTGTTCTTGTATATCTGTGTGGTTGAAATATAACTGTAACTTTCCCTTTTTCTGTAGCTTTTGCAGCTTCAATTGTTACACTAACTTCAGTAGGGTGATGCGCATAGTCATCAATTATTCTCAAATTGTTATCATATATAACTTGGTATCTTCTATTCGCACCTTTAAATTCTTCAATTTTTTCTTTAACTTTATTCATATCACATCCAAATTCATGAGCCAAGTAAATCACAGGCAATGAATTAAGAATATTATGTCTTCCAGGAATTGTCAATATAAATCTTCCTAAACTTTCTCCATTTTTCACAACTTCATACGAAGTTTTTCCATCTTTTATTTCTACATCTTTTGCATAAATTTCAGCATCTTCTGATTCTAAACTATACCAAGCTACCTTTTTATTCGTAAATTTCAAATGTTCTTTTTCTACAGTGTCTTTACACAAAAGAACTAATCTTTCTGTACTATCAATAAATTGCTCAAAAGATTTTTTTATATTTTCAAAAGTACCATGATGTTCCAAGTGATCAGGCTCAACATTTGTTACTACCGCATATTTAGGTTTTATATACAAGAATGAGTTATCACTTTCATCAGCTTCTGCTACAAAATATTCTGAATTTCCAATTTTACTATTGCTATGAATTTCAGGAATTATCCCTCCAACTACAATAAATGGCTCTTTTTCTAATAAAGCAACACTCATCATTGAACTTGTAGTTGTTTTTCCGTGAGTTCCAGCTACTGCAATTCCATCAAACCTATTCATTATTTCAGCAAGTAATTGCCCTCTTTTTATCATTGTAATATTATTTTCAACTGCATATTTATACTCAGGGTTTGTTTTTCTAATTGCTGTCGAATATACGAATACATCAATGTCTTTTCCTTTCATGTTTTCTTCCACTTGACCGATGTACACTTTAACACCCATCGCTTCTAATTCATCTGTTATAGGTTTTCTATCAATATCTGATCCATAAACTTCATATCCATCTTTTGCAAGTATTTTTGCAAGTCCACTCATTCCAATCCCATTTATTCCACTAAAATAAATACTTTTTATTTCTGCTAACATCTTTCCTCCACTTCCCTTATATTTCCATCTCTTTTAATATTATATTTGCTGCATTTCCTTTTTTCAATGTTTTTGCGTTACTGCTCATAAAATCCAATATGCTATCTTGTTTTACAAGCTCCAATGCTTCTTCCAATGCTTTATCAACTTCTTCATTTGAAAATATTTTCGCCGCATCAGCATATTCTAAAACATCTGCATTTTCCTTTTGTCCAACAAAATCATACGGTATCAATATTGCTGGTTTTTCTAACTCAATCAATTCAGAAATCGTTGAAGCTCCAGCACGACAGATTACTAAATCTACAGCCGCCATAAGATCAGCCGCATTATCAAAATATGGTTTTACTACTGCACTTCCAAAATTTCTCATTCTATATGTCGCCTGTTCAAAATTATCTTTCCCAGTCGCCCAGAACAATCTAATATCTTTATCATTTACAATTTTATCCCATTTTTTTGAAATAGCTTCATTAATATTTTTGGCTCCTAAACTTCCACCAATTACCAAAATCCCTTTTTCATTATCTTGTATATCTAATTTTTTTCTCTCTTCATTTTTATTTTTCGTATAAAATTCTTCTCTCAATGGATTTCCAGTCACCACAAATTTACTTCTATATTTTTCTGGTATATTTGGCAATGTATTTTCAAAAGCAATAAAAACTTTTTTTGCCATTTTGTAAAAATATTTATTTGCTTGACCCATTGTACAGTTTTGCTCCTGCAAATAATACGGTATTTTTAGCACAATCGCTGCCAATAACACAGGTATTGTTATATAATTTCCAAATCCAATTATTTCAGTCGGTTTTTCTTTTTTTAATAATTTTATTGTTTGGAATGTTGCTTTTAGCATTTTTATTATAGAAGATGGCGATTTCAACGGAACCACATCCAACCCAATAAATCTAAAATTTTCTTTTGGAACCAAATCTTTTTCCATTCTATGTTTAGTCCCTATAAACAACACTTCCTCACCTTTTTCTCTAACCTTTTTCGCTATAGACAAAGCTGGATAAATATGACCTCCAGTCCCTCCTGTTGTAAAAACTACTTTTTTCATCTAAATATTCTCCATTCGCTTTATTTTTTAATCATCTCATACTCAATTTCTTCAAATGTCTCTTCTTCCTGCTCGTATATTGATTTTATTATATTATAAACAATCCCCAAAGAAATCATCAACGCAATCGTTGTACTTCCTCCATAACTCATAAGTGGTAAAGGGATTCCTGTTGACGGTACCAATCCACTTACAACTCCAATATTTCCTATTATTTGTGTTGAAATCATTATTAATATTCCTGTTAAAATATATTTTGCAAAAAAATCTCTTGCTTTACTTATTGTCATAATAATAACTACAATTAAAATTAGATACAAGGCTATTAAAAATAATACTCCTATAAATCCCATTTCTTCAGAGTAACCTGAAAAAATATAATCTGTATGAATTTCTGGCAAGAAATAATACTTTTGAATGCTACCCCCGTAACCTCTTCCAAAAAATTTTCCACTTCCGATTGCTATCAATGATTGCTTTGTTTGATAAGGAGGTTCTGACTTCAATGTTAGATTAGCTATGAAATCTTGAATTCTTTTAGAACGATACCCAGCCTGTATAGCTATATCAAATGCTCCAAAAAAACCTACTCCAGTAATCACTGAAAACCATCCTAAATTAAATCCTGAAACAAATAATAATACAAGTCCCAAAATTAATATTTGTAACATTGAACTATACGATTTTTCAAAAAGTATTAGTATCAAATACAGTCCTGTATATAATCCTACTCCTTTTAATAATAATATATCTCGTATTTTTTTTGATTTTATTTTATTTCTATATTTTTTTTTACTCGATTTTGAAATCCTATCAATACATCCAGCTAAAGCTAAAATCAAAAATATTTTTGCAAATTCTGATGGTTGAACACGTACTGGTCCTAATTGAAACCATCTTTTCGCACCATTTGCACTTTGCCCAATTGCTAATACTGCAATCAATAATATCGCTCCAATAGAATACAAGCCATTGCTAAACCACTTTTTTCTATAATTTCTATAATCTATTTTAGAAACACCAAAAAATACTCCTATTCCTATTGCAAACCACAATCCTTGAAGGTTTACAAAATGTAATGCATTTTTTCCATTACTATCTGAAAGTGATCTTGGAGAACTTAAACTAGCTAATACAATAATACTCAACGCCATAAGCAATAAAATCACTATAATAAAAACCGTTCCTAATTCTTTCTTATTTTTTTTCAACTTTATTATCACACCACCTTAATTCCAAACCCCAAATTTTTTTAAATAAATTTAAGTACATTTTTCTAATTTCCTAAAATTTTAACTGTCAATTCTTTAAACACTTTCCCTCTATGCTCAAAACTTCTAAATTGGCAAAAACTTGAAGTTGCTGGTGAAAACAATATTGTTTGATCTTTTTCAAAATCTTCATTTTCTTTTATATAATTCAACACATTTTCCAATGTTTCCAAATTTTTATAATTTTTATAATTTATTTTTTCCATATCATTTATCAACAACGGTGCATTATCTCCTATCAAATACACTCTTTCCACCTTTTCAGCTATTCTTTTTACCAATTCCGTATTATCAATTTTCTTGTCATCTCCACCTAAAATCATAATAATATCATTATTAAACGAATCAATTGCTTTTAAAGTCGATTCCACATTTGTACCTTTAGAATCATTAATAAATGTCGTATTCCCTTTCACAAAGAAATTTTCCAATCTATGTTCTAATGCTTTCGTATTACTTAAAAATTCAACCACTTTTTCATCAGGAACTTTCACAATTGCCGCTACTCCTATCAAAAATAGCATATTTTCCAAATTGTGCACTCCTTTTAATGCTAAATCTCCAACTTTTATTAAAAATCTAGATTTTTCTAAAATTTCGCTCTCACTTAAATTTTCAGCTCTATCTGCCAAATCATTCATAATACGAATTTCATTGTTATATACAAAAATGTTACCTTTTTTCTCTTTACTCAAATACACATTTTTAGCTTTCATCAACGCTTTTATTTCTTCTCTTTCTGCTAATCCTAAAAATACTGGATCGTCAAGATTAATCAAAGCAAAATCGTCTTTAGTCTGTTTACTAAAAATGTTAAATTTCGTAATGTAATAATCTTCAACAGTTTTATATCTAGTCAAATGATCTGGAGTCAAATTAATAATTCCAGCTATATTTGAATGAATTTGAGGATTATTTTCCAATTGATAACTACTTAATTCTAACACTACATACTCCAACGGTTCCTCATCTGCAACCAATTTTGCAAATGAAAAACCTGCATTTCCAGCTAATCTAGCCTTATACCCTGCAAAATCCAATAACTCATAAATTTTAGTAGCTGTTGTTGTTTTCCCGTTTGTACCTGTTATTGAAAAAACTTTAATATTTTTATCCATATATTTGTAAGCCAAATCAATTTCAGAAATCACTTGTACATTTTTTTCCTTCGCCACTTGCAGCAATTCTGCTTTCCAAGGAATTCCTGGACTTTTGACAATAAACTCTATTTTCTCATTGTTCAAAATTTCAATTCCCT
The DNA here is from genome assembly GCA_963524305.1 of uncultured Leptotrichia sp. Classification (GTDB taxonomy): domain Bacteria; phylum Fusobacteriota; class Fusobacteriia; order Fusobacteriales; family Leptotrichiaceae; genus JABCPH02. The sequence goes on from CAURGH010000014.1 coordinate 42,703, forward strand.
CTTTTGAAGTTTTCGCCACTTTGTCATCTATTAAATATACTTGATAACCTTTCATTTCTAGCAATTCTTTTGCTCCTAAACCACTCAACCCTGCTCCAAATACTAAAGCTTTTTCCATTTTCTCTTTCCTTTCTACAATTCTGAGTTATTTGCTTTTCGTTATTTTTTATAAAATCTTTTTAATATTATACCAATAAAATCCAATTTTTCCAAAATTTAGATTTTATAATTATCTCAATTTCAATACTACAAATGTTAACAGACAAGTCAATATCGACACAATCCAAAATCTAATAGTAACTTTTGTTTCTGGCAATCCCAACAACTCAAAGTGATGATGAATCGGTGCCATTTTAAATACCCTTTTCCCAAAAGTTTTATAATGCCAAACCTGTATCATTACTGACAATGCTTCCATTATGAAAATAAATCCAGCCACTGGCAACAGCAATTCTTGTTTTATAAAAATTACAATAATTCCCAAAATTCCACCTAACGTCAAAGAACCAGTATCTCCCATAAACACTTGTGCTGGATAGAAATTATACCATAAGAATCCTGTCAATGCTCCAATCACTGAAGCAAGATAAACACAAATCTCAGCCGACTCTTTTACATGATACAAATTCAAATATTTCGCATATTCATAATGCCCTGTCAAATATGTAATTATAAATAATGTCACACTTACAACTATTATTGGACCACTTACTAACCCATCCAATCCATCTGTTAAATTCACTGCATTTGAAGACCCAATAATTACAAATGCCATAAACACGAAGAATAACACTGGTGTTATATAAAAATATGAATTTTTAAACACCGGATTTACTATCGAAAAATCAATTTCTTTATTTATTAATCCAAATTTATATACGAAGAAAAACGTTAATGCTGTTATTATTAATTGTCCTGCAATTTTTTTCTTTCCAGACAACCCATTTTTATTCCGTGTTAATTTCAAATAATCATCATAAAAACCAATTGTTGTAAATAAAATTGTTATAATGAATAAAAATACAATAAACTTATTCGTAAAATTCCCTGCTATCAATGTTGCAAACAATATCGCACCAATAATCAGCAATCCACCCATTGTTGGTGTTCCCGATTTATCAAAGTGTGATTTAGGCCCTTCTTCTCTAGCAGTATCTCCATATTTTTTCACCTTCAACCATTGTATAAACGGTTTTCCTAAAATTAACATAAATAAAAACGCTACTATAAACGCTGTTGATGCTCTAAACATTATCGATTTAAAAACCCTCAATGTCCCAAAATTGTTTATAAACAAACTTTGTATCAAATATAACATTATTTTTTTCTCTCCTTCTCAATTTAATTTCAAAATACTTCGTTTATTCTATTACTTCTTCCAGTTTCATTCCACGTGAACCTTTTATAAGAACCACTTTTTTATCTTTTATCTCATTTATTCTAGTTTTTATCGCTTTTTTATCACTAAAATATTCTACCTCTTTACCTTTTAAATTCCCATTTTCCATATTTTCTTTTACTTTATCGTACAAGCTTCTCATTCTTTCACCATACAAATAAAGTTTATCAAATTTTGTTTTTTCAATTGTATAATAAATATTTTGATGTAATTCTAACTCTCTATCTCCTAATTCAAGCATATCTGCTAAAACTAGAACTTTGATATCTCCATCATTATAAATTTTTGAAAAAGTTTCTAAAGATTTTTCCATAGACATTGGACTTGCATTATATGCATCATTTATATAAGTTGTAGTTCCTTTTTCAATTATTTGGAATCTCATATTAGTTAAAGCTATATTTTTTATAGCCTCTTCAATATACTTATCTTCCATTCCGAATTGTTTAACAACCGCAATCGCCATTGTTAAATTTAATATGTTATGTTCTCCCAGGATGTTTGTTTCATAATTTCTTTCAACAGTTTTTCCACATTTTTGTCCAAAATATTTCAGACTAAATTTCGTTCCACTTTCATCAAATCTAATATCACCATAATAAAAATCACGAGTTTTATCTTTAAATTGATTTTCCTTTAAGCTCAGTGCTTTTACCAAATTTATCCCATCAACAGTTAAATTCTTCAAATAAAAATCATCACCATTAATAATAATAGCATTTTTCACATAAGGTACCAATTCCGTTTTCGCCTTAAATACATTTTCTTTCGTTTTCAAAAATTCCAAATGCGATTCTCCAATATTCGTAATGACTCCTACATTGGGATTAGAAATTTTCCCCAGCAGATCAATCTCTCCAAAGCCACTCATTCCCATTTCAAGAATCATAAACTCATCAGATTCCTCTGCACGCAACAAAGTGAAGGGTAGTCCAATATGGTTATTATAATTCCCTTCTGTCTTTTTACCTTTATATTTAGTTGACATTAATTGATAAATCATATCTTTCACGGTTGTTTTTCCATTACTTCCCGTTATACCAATAACTTTTAAATCTTTCAAATTTTCACGCCACTTTTTAGCATACTCTTGCAAAAATACCACACTATCTTGCACCCAAAAAGCTTTTTTCCTATATTTCCCCTCTATCTCTAAATTTTTCTTATCGTAAACAACCACAGCACCCTTTTCCAGAGCCTCGTTTACAAAATTATTTCCACCTCTTATCGCAACAAACAAATCATCTTTCTCAACTTCTTGCGAATTCATACAAACTCTTTTTATCTTAACATTATTTTTATCAAAATCAATATTTTTCTCTAAAAAAATATTGCAAAACACTTCACTTTTATTCATAAATTTTTTCTCCAAATTAAACTTAATCATATTGTACGATTATATCACTAGATACATAATTTTTCAATGTTTTTTTATTCTTCGAGAATTATATTATAATACTAAGGATTTTTAAATTTATTTATACAGAGAAATAACTTTTATTATAAAAAATAAATTAAATATAAATCCTAAAAAAATATCAGTTCTAGTCTTGTTTTTATCTCAAAATCATAATATAATAATTAAAAAATCTTTAAGGAGGAAAAAATGCCTATAGCTCATAAATTTAGCTATTTTAGTGCAATACACATCGAAACTTTTATTGTCTCTTTAGTTCTTTGCACTATTTTATTTTTTATACCAAAAATTTTTAAAAACATCAATTTGAAATACTACAATATTTTTTTAGGAATACTTGCAATTGTTTCTAAAATAGTCGATTCCATTTTTAGAGTTGTTTCTGAACATGAACCTGTTTACAATGTATTTTTAGTACATTTATGTAATTTTGCCGTTTTATTCGCAGGACTATATTTAATTTTTAGAACTACATATTTATTTAATACAGCATATTTTTTAAGTTTTGGAGCTGTCTTTGCTTTATTACTTCCTGGTGTTACAGTCTATTATCGTCCACTTTACGTTCATATTTTCATGTTCGTACACGCTCTAATAGTTCTCACCCCAATAATAGGTTTTGTATACAATAAAGATAAAATCACAAAAAAAGGCTATGTCCAAGCAAGTATAACATTAATTGGACTTTTTATCTACGCCGCCATTTACAACCTAATCTTCCCTGTAAATGCAATGTTTTTAAGAAGTTATATTGCACCTTTTGTCAGTTTCATTAAACCGCTTTGGTTTTATAGAGTTGTATTAATTGTAACAATGTTATTTATTATGTATTTGATGTATTTGATGTACTTGCCATTTTCAAGAAAAAAAACTCACTATCCAAACTAGAATAGTGAGAAAAAACACTGTACTACATAGCATTATTTTGAATTAAGAAAAATAATACTATTACTAGCAGTATTATTATTTTTTGTGCGTTCATTACTTTCACCCCCTTTGTTAGCGGAGTATTTGAATTAAATGGTCGAGATTTAACTCAAATCTTGTTTATTATACACTAAATTTAATTATTTGTATATTTTTCTATTGATTTTTTTTTTAAGATATTATATAATTAACTAGTAAATAGAAATGCGTTCATTACAAACAAATAGGTCGATTTAAAGGAAGTTGAAAAACTTCCTTTTTTTTTATAAAAAAACAAAAAAATGTGGAACTTAAATTCCACATTTTTATTTATAATTTTTTCCTATTTTTCTGAAATAGCTGCTACACCTGGTAATACTTTACCTTCTAAGTATTCCATTGAAGCTCCTCCACCTGTTGAAATGTGAGAGAATTTGTCAGCAAATCCTAATTGAATTGCTGCTGCTGCAGAGTCTCCTCCACCGATAATTGTTTTAGCGTCTTTCAATTCAGCGATTGCTTTACAAACACCAATTGTTCCGTTAGCATAGTTAGACATTTCGAATACTCCCATAGGTCCGTTCCATACTACAGTTTTAGCACCTTCTAAAGCTTTTTTGAATAATTCTACAGATTTTTCACCTATATCTAATCCCATCCATCCATCTTCAATGTCATCCACTGAAACTGTTTTAAATGGTACATCGTTACTGAATTCTTGAGCTACAACAGCATCTACTGGTAACAATAATTCAACACCTTTTGTTTTTGCTTTTTCGATTAATGATTTAGCTAAATCTACTTTATCAGCTTCTAATAATGAAGAACCTGTATTTTTTCCTAATGCTTTTAAGAAAGTAAACATCATTCCTCCACCGATAATTACTTTATCAGCTTTTTCTAATAAGTTATCAATAACTCCAATTTTATCAGAAACTTTTGCTCCTCCTAAAATAGCTACTAATGGTCTTTCAGGATTATCAACAGCTCCTCCGATGAATTTAATTTCTTTTTCAATTAAGAATCCAACTGCTGATTCTTTGATATTTGAAGCAATTCCTACATTTGAAGCGTGTGCTCTATGAGCAGTTCCGAATGCATCATTTACGAATACATCTCCTAAAGAAGCCCAATATTTTCCTAATTCAGGATCATTTTTAGATTCTTTTTTACCATCTAAATCTTCAAATCTAGTGTTTTCAAACATTAAAATTTCTCCTGGTTTCAATTCAGCAACTGCTTTTTCCAATTCTGGTCCTCTTGTTACAGGTACAAATTTAACTGGTTTTCCTAATTTTTCAGCTAATACTTTAGCAACTGGTGCCAATGTTTTTGAAACTTTATCTTCTTCAGTTTTAACTTTTCCTAAGTGAGAAAAAGCAATAACTGCTCCACCATTGTCCAAAATATAGTTCAATGTAGGCAATGCAGCAGTAATTCTGTTATCATTCCCAACAACTCCGTCTTTTATAGGTACATTAAAGTCAACTCTTACTAAAACTTTTTTACCTTTTACATCTAAATCTTTTAATGTTTTTTTAGCCATTTTTCCTCCTAAAATATTTACAATCCCAACTTATTAAAAATCAGAATCTCTTTAAATTCCACGTTAATTATACCACTCTTTAAGTTCATTTTCAAGTTATTTATTTCTCATTTTTGTTAATTCCCATTGAAAAATCTTTATATAAAATTATTTTAAAAAATTATCATAACAATAATGCTTCAAATCATTATTGTCTTAATAAATGAATTCTTAAAATAATAAAAAAGAGAGCTTACTTGGCGGTTAGCTCCCTTTTTTCATACATCATGATTTTTATATAATATATCATATCATGAATCCTATAAAACTACAATCTTTTTTAATTACATTTTTTACATGATATTGCACCTTCTCTCTAAAAATGATATAATTTTTTCAATCCTTGAAGAAAGGAGGTCATATCTTATGAAAGTGTTATGGATAAGAATCATTGTAACAATAATGCTTCAAATCATTATTATCTTAATCAATGAATTCTCAAAATAACTAAAAAAAGAGAGCTTACTTGGCCGTTAGCTCTCTTTTTTGTCATATCTTATGAATATATTTACAAAATAATTATATCATGAATCTTATAAAACTACAATCATAATTTATTTACTTTTAACATCTGCTTTATTGAAATTAATTTTACTTCCAACTGCTCTAAGTGTAACATTTTCTATTTTAGGATCTACCAAATACATTGCCAACTCATAGTACAATCCTGAATACACAAAATCATTAGCTAATACTTTTTCAGCTTTTTCTAAAGTCTGCATTCTTTTTCCATTGTCAGTAATAACTTTTCCTTCTTCAATCAATTTATCATATTCTGGATTTTTATTTTTTGCAATATTCAATCCATTTGAAGCAAAAATTTCCAAATACGTCATCGCATCAGCATAATCAGGCCCCCAAACAGATCTTATAATTTCAAAGTTTCCTTCTTTACCTCTTGATAATCTTTCTTTATAAGTCAATACTTCCACTTGAACATCTATTCCTAATTTCTCTTTCCATTGAGATTGATAAAACTCAGCTTCTCTTTTTCCTGTTCCTTTTTCATCTACAGTTAATGTTAAATGAACTTTATCAGGTGTCAAGCCTTCTTCTTTCAATCCTTCATCAAACAATTTTTTTACATCTACATTTTTGTATACCGCATACAAATCTCCATTTTCTTCTCTAAAGTCTTTAGAAATTCCTCTCATTTGGTCAGCTACAACTCCAGTAGTCTTTACTCCACCACCGTTTAAAACTTTTTCTACCAAATCATCTCTGTTAATCGCCAAAGCCAATGCTTCCCTAACTTTTTTACTTTTTAAGGCAGGAATTTTTTGATTAAATGCTAGATAGTAAAGTCTTCCATTTGAAACTTTTCTTAGCTCTGGTTTTCCTTTAAATTCAGCACTTTTTTCTATAGAAGCTCTAGTAACTCCAAGTTCTTTATTTTTAAACAAATTTGTTGCTGTATCAAAATCAGGCACCATTAAAGCTGTTATTTGATTGATTTTTATATTTCCAGCATTCCAGTAATTTGGATTTTTTTCTAGAACCACTTTATTATCATGAACCCATTTTTTTATGATATACGGTCCATTATAAACAGATTTATCAGCTTCTGAAGCATACTTATCCTTATTTGCAGCTAGTGCTTTCTCATTTACAGGAAAATATATTGGCATTACTAAAGTTTTTCCAAAATATGCTGCCGGTTTCGATAAAGTAAACTCTATCGTATAGTCATCCTTAACTTTTACTCCAACTTGATTAAAATCTTTTATTTTTCCAGTATTATAATCCTCAGCCCCTTTAATATAGTAAGTTATAAATGCATATTCTGAAGATGTTTCAGGATCTATCCCTCTTTTTATAGCATTATAATAATCTTGAGCTTTTATTGGATCTCCATTCGACCATTTCAAATTTTTTCTAAGAGTCAATGTCCAAACTTTTCCATCATCTGAAACCTTCCAGCTTTCCGCACTCGCTGGTACAATTTCATTTTTCTCATTTAATCTAAGCAATCCTTCATAAGCCATATCTGTAATAATAAATCCTCCCATATCACTAGTCAACTGAGGATCTAAAGAGTTGGGTTCCGCTTCCATATTAAATGATATACTTTTTCCTCCTATACCTGATTTTCCACAAGATAATAAACCTAAAATTAACATCATAGCTAAAAATAGCTTTTTCATAACATCACACCTTTCAATATTTTTTCAATAATTAAGTGTACCTTATTTTTTTCAATTAGTCAAATATATAATATCTAGTTAAAACATTAATAAAAAATATAATAAAAAGAGCAGTAAAACCAAAGTTCCACTGCCCTTATTTTTTATTCAAACTATTTCTAAACTCAAACACTTCTTACTAGTAAATCGCTCTAAATCCAATTCCACCTCTGATGTTGCTTCCTTTAGTGTCATATCCTAAGTTTGCTGTTACTC
>CAURGH010000015.1:0-46808 GCA_963524305.1 uncultured Leptotrichia sp.
TCGTGCAATTCATCTCACGACTAAAGTCGCGAGTGTTCTTGCACTATTTAATAAAATTAAGATTTTTTGGATCTATTTTACCAATTTTTTCTCGCACTTCTCCATACGTTACCTCGTGAATATATATTGGAATATCGTATCTTCGAGAAATAATCCCTAATCCTTGTATATGATCACTATGCTCATGAGTAACAAAAATCCCGTTAATATCTTCTGGTCTAACTTTAATATTACTCAATTTTTCAGAAATTTTTTTCCCACTGAACCCGGCATCAATCAAAAATTTTTTACTTCCCATTTGAACAAAGCTAGAATTTCCACTGCTTCCACTTCCTAAGCTCGAAAACTTCATTTTTTTATCTCCAACTTTCTTTACTTTTTAATTTACTTTTTTTGTTTTTTAGATTTACTTGGTTTTCCAATTTCAATATTCGGTTTTATTTCACCTTTAACTTGATCATAAACCCAACCACCAGTATTATCCTGTTTTTCAACAATTTTATTCGTTCTTGCAATATTTTTTACTAAATTTTCTGGTATTGCATAAAGTTCATTTTCTCCATACAATATCGCAAAATTATATAAATCATCAGTACTTTTTAATACTTTTAAATTATTTTCATTCCCTTTTAATGCTGGAAATGAACCTGTTCTCGATTTATAATCTTTTATAGCATTTTCCAATTTTATAGTTTCTATTTTAATATCTGCTTCCTTTAATTTATTTACTTTTGTAGCATACATATTCAAAACTACAATTCCTGAAATTAAAATCACAATCGCCAATGAAATAATTCCATTCACTATTTTTTTTATTTTCTTCTTTATTGAAACATTATTGTCATAACTCATATCTCGATTTACTCCATTTATTTATTTTTTAGATTTAAAAATTCCTGGTCTAACAACAATTTTTACATTTTTTGGTGCTGTCAACTCAATTTTTAATGGTCCTCTTTTTACATTTATCCAACCTAATCCAGCAACCACCAATTCTTCATTTTCTTCCAATTCAATCACTTGTGTATAAAATTCATTTTGGAAATACATTTCTCTCTCGTATCCATTCAAAATCTTAAAAAAACCTTTATTAATCAGCTCTTGAACTCTTTCCTCTCTAGTTGTATGATATTTTACATCTTTTGAAGAATATACTGAAAATATTGGCTTTGCATCAAAACCTGTTTCCAATATCTTAAATCTGCAGAAAACATCAAACATAAATACTTGTCCTGCATCTAATTTAAATGTTTTTCTAGAAATTTCACCTGCTGGAACCAATTTCAATCCAGTTTCCACTTTTATTAAATCAGAAATTCTACCATCTGGTATCAATCCTGGCGTATCAATTATTGTTATCTCTGTATTTGGAATTTTATTATTAATTGATTTTAACGTTGTCCCAGAATATTTGGAAGTTGTAATTCTTTTATTTCCTAATAACAAGTTAATCACTGAAGATTTTCCAACATTTGAAACACCTAAAACAGTCGCTTTAACTTTTTTATTAGAAAATAATGTCTTTATTTTTCTAATAATTCCGTTAACTCCATATTTATTTTTTGCACTCACAAATGCAATATCATCTGGAACAATATCTTCCTCTGCCAATCTTCGTTTTACCCAATTCGCAATTTCTGTCGGATGAACAAAATCTGGCAACAAATCTATTTTATTAATCACAACTATAGAACGATAATCTCTCAAATAATCCAAAATTTCTTCAGTAAACGAACCTTCAAAATCAATTATATCAAAAATTGGTATTACCAAATCTGATTTTTTTACATTCTCTGTTACTTCCTTCAAGTAATCCTCTTTATCAAAACTATGCTCTAAATTTTGTCCATAATTTTTTATTTTAAAACATCTTTGACAAAGCAAATTTTCTTCAATAACAAATTTTTCTTCTGGAACATAACCTTCTTTTGTCTTATCTTCAAACTGCAATTCAACACCACAGCCTATACATTTCTTTTTTAACATTTTTTCTCCTTAATAAATTTAACTCTTCTATTCATTTGCAAATGGATGAGTACTCATATAAATACTTCTCAAGAAAGATTTACTCACATGCGTATACACTTGCGTCGTTGAAATACTGCTATGTCCCAACAACTCTTGCAAATATCTAATATCTACACCATTATTCAATAGTTCTGTTGCAAATGAATGTCTAAATACATGAGGTGTCACTTCTTTTTGTAACCCTGCTTCAGTTGCATGATTTGAAATGAGACGTCGTAACGAACGAGTAGTCAGTTTTTCCCCTTTACTATTCGTAATTAAAATTTCCTTACTGTAGTTTTTATACTCTTTCTTTTTCTCTTCAATATACTTTTCCAACCATTTTTTTGCATTCCGACTAAAAAAAGTAATTCTCTCTTTGTCACCTTTTCCAACAATTCTCATTTCCCGCTCATTAAAATCAATCACATACTCATTCAAATTTATCAGTTCACTAGCACGAATTCCACTCGAATAAAGTAATTCTATTATCAATCTATCACGAATTCCCGTAATTTTTTCAGTATTAATGACACTTCTCATCTTATTCAAGTCATCTTTACTCAATACATTCGGCAATTCCTTCTCAAACTTTGGCATATTCACATACATTACTTTATTCGTTTGAATAACTTTTTTCTCTTGTAAATATTTAAAAAATGTCCTCAATGCTGAAATTTTTCTATTAATACTTCTTTTTGAAACGACTTTAGCATTCTTCTTTTTTTTCAATCTTTCATCAGAATTCAAATACGCAATAAACGATCTAATTGTCAGCATTTCCACATCTTCAAAAGTCCTTATTTCCTCATATTCATCAATATATTCCATAAATTGCAATATATCTCTTCTGTAACTTCTTATCGTATTAGAACTTTTCCCTAAAATAACTTCCTCGTAATACAAATATTTATCAACAAAAAACATAAGATTCTCTATATCTTTATAATTTTCATAGGTTTCTTCCAAAATTTCTTCATTTTTTTTCTTATCTTTAGAACTATCCATACAAAACCTCTCTATTCGCTATCAGAATCAGAACTAATTTTCTTTTTCCTTGTAGTTTTTGTTGTTTTAGTTTTAGTCGATGTTGTTTTTGATTTTGTAGTTTTTTTAGCTTTTGTTGCAGACTTTTTAGTCGTTTTTGCCTTACTTTTAGCAGATTTATTAGTCTTTTTAGCACCTTTTTTAGCAGTCTTTCCTTTTTTTAAACTTTCATCATCACCATCATCTACCGTTCTAGTAACTTTCCCAGTTTTTATATTTTTTATCGTTTTACATTCTGGGTACCCAGTACACGCCAAAAATTTTCCAAAACGTCCATTTTTAATCTCATAAGGTCGTCCACAAAATTCACAGACTCCAGCTTCTTCAATTATTTTCTTGTCTTCTTCCAAAATCTTTTCCAACTCATTTTTTATTTGTAAAACACCGTCTATTTCAATAAGCGTATCTTTTTTATATTTCTGTTTCAAAGGTAACGGTAACGCCATTCTTTTTTCATCATTTTCATAATCTTCACTTTCAAGATATTCTCCATATCTCCCAGTTTTTAGTAAATATCTCTTGTTATTTTCTGTAAAGAAATCTGTTGGAATCCCCTTCTTTTTCTTTTGTGTTTCTTCAACTTCTTTTTTTACAGTAATTTTACCTTCTTCTATTTGTTTTTGATTAACTTGAATTCCTTTCAGTGTTATTTTTTCATTGGAATTAGTTTCCGAAAGTAAATATTTTCCAAAAATTCCAGTTTTTAATATCATTGGATTACCACTAGAATCCATCACATCAGAAACAATTCTTCTGTTTTGAATTTCTTCTATTTCTTTTTCATAAACTTCTATATTTTTCTCCAACGCATCATAAAATTCTCTTAAAAGCTGAACCCACTCAATGCTACCTTCTTCAACTTCATCTAATTTTTCTTCCATATTCGCTGTAAATTTAACATTCATTATATCTTTAAAATGTTTTTCAAGTTCATCTTTCACTTCATATCCTAAATTTGTTGGATAAAATCTTTTTTCGATAATTTCAACATACTCTCTAGCCTTCAAAGTTTCAACAATAGAAGCATATGTTGACGGACGACCAATTCCTTCTGCCTCTAATTTTTTTACTAAAGTTGCCTCAGAAAATCTCGCTGGAGCTTTTGTTATCCCTTCCTGAATATTTAATTGCTCAATTGGATAAACATCCCCCTCTTTCATTTCTGGAAAATCCTCAGTTTTTATCTCATCTTCATCTTTAAAAATTTTGTAATATCCATCAAAAAGTACTTTATTTATTGTCCCTCTAAATCTATAATCGCCATTTACAGCTTCTATCTTCATTTGTTCATATTTCATAGCCGCAAACTGCGAAACTAAAAATCTATCCCATATCAATTTATACAACTTATACTGATCATTCGTCAAATTATTTTTTATTTTATCAGGTTCTAACTCAATATAAGATGGTCTTATTCCTTCATGTGCATCTTGAATATTCCCTTTAGATTTTTTCACAACATAATTTCCAACATACTGTTTTCCAAAATTTTTAGTAATATAATCTTTAGCCATATTCATTGCATCTACAGAAACTCTCGTAGAATCCGTTCTCATATATGTAATTAACCCTTTATTTTCGCCATCTATCACAAGCCCCTCATACAATTGCTGTGCCACGCTCATTGTTTTTTTCGCACCAAATCCTAAATATGAGGAAGCTAATTGTTGCAATGTACTCGTTTTAAAAACTAACGGTGGTCTTTGACTTTTTTTCTTAATCTCAATTTTATCCAACGTCAAACTTTCATTTTCTAAATCTTTTTTCAATTTTTTTACTATTTCTTCATCGAAAATTTTATCAACTTTCTCCTTCAAAATTTCAACAAGATTAAGTTTTATATCATTTTTTAAAACTGCATTCACTTCCCAATATTTTTGCGGAACAAAACTTTTTATTTCGTCTTCCAAGTCACAAATCAATTTTAATGCAACAGACTGAACACGACCAGCACTAGCATTTCTATTTATTGTTTGCCAAAGTAATGGACTTATTTTATAACCCACTATTCTATCTAGCAATCTTCTCGCTTGTTGTGCATTTACCAGATTTTCATTAATATTTCTTGGATTTTTTATTGCATTATTAATTGCTGTTTTAGTTATTTCATTAAATTCTATTCTTTTGATTTTATCAGGTTGTTTTATATAATTTGATATATGCCAAGCAATAGCTTCTCCCTCTCTATCCTGATCGGATGCCAAATACACGGTAGGAGCCTTTTTAGATTTATCTTTCAATCTTTTCAAAAGCTCACCTTTTCCTTTAATCACTTGGTATTTAGGCTCAAAATTATTATCAACATCTATTCCTATCTTTGTTTTTGGCAAATCAATCACATGTCCATAAGATGCTGTCACTTCATAATTTCTCCCTAATATTTTTTCAATAGTTTTAGCCTTAGAAGGCGACTCTACTATTACAAGCTTTTTCGCCAAGTTTATCACCTCAATATTTTTTTCTTATACTTTTTTATCCTACAAATTACACTATTTTTAAAAATTTTGTTGCTCCTGTTTCTACTATTAATCCCTTTATCTTTAAACTCATTAGTACAGAAAATAACTTTTTGACTGGAAATTCAGGAATTTTCTTGGAAATCTCCTCAACATTCATTTCCTCTACTAATAACCTAAATACTAGTTCTTCATCTTCTGTTAATTTTTCTATCTTACTATTTTTCTTACTCAAATCCCATAAAAATTCTTTCGCAATATCATCTGCCGAAGTCACTAATTTCGCCTTATTTTCTTTTATCAAATTGTTACAACCTTCAAATGACGGATAATTAAGAAACCCAGGTATTGCAAAAATTTCTCTGTTAAGCGTAAATCCCAACTCAGCTGTTATCAGTGCTCCTCCAGATTTAAAACTTTCTGCAACCAAAATACCTTCAGACAATCCTGCAATTATACGATTTCTTTGGGGAAAATTCCATTTTAGCGGTCTTGTCCCCATTGGATATTCACTAATCAATGTTCCACATTCACTTATTTTTTCCCACAACTCTCGATTTCCATAAGGGTATACAACATCTAATCCACTTCCAACAACGGCAGTCACTTTATTCTGATTTTCAACTGCTATTTTTAAAGCAATCGTATCAATTCCTTCAGCCAGTCCACTTATCAAGTTAATATCATAATCCAACAGTTCCTTTACAATCTTTTCGCAATTGTTTCTACCAATTTTTGTCATTCTCCTAGTACCAATCACCGCAATATTTCTATTAAAATTGTAATTTTTCTCTTTATTTCCCACCGAAAATAAAGTTTTTTCACTATTTGTTATTTTCCCAACAGTTCCTTCAATCAGTTTTTTCCCTTTAACATACAAAAATAACGGAAAATTAGAAACTTCTCTTAAATTTTTTGGATATTCATAATCATTTGCATTTATTATCCTAATTTTACTTCTACTATAAATATCCATTTCTTCTCTTATATCAATTTTCCTAGATTTTTCAAGTTCCCTTTTTAAATCATCTTTAAAAAGAGAAAAATTTTTCTCTAAAAATAATTCTTCATAATCTGAAAAGAGATTCATCAACTTTCTAATATGACCATTTTTCATCTCAATTTTTTTCAAATTTAACCAACCCACAATTAAATCCCCCAATTTAATTTATTTATTTTTTATTTGCCAATATATCATTCAAAACTGCTATATCTTTTACCACTTCTTGATTAGAATTTTGTTCAGCATACTCTCTCAAAAATTCCAACGCTTTAGAAAACTCACCTTTTGATTTATATGCTATCCCAATCCCCAATTTAGCCTCTTGCTGATCTGGAGACATTGCCAAAATTCTATTATAATAATCAATCGCTTGATCATAATTTCCCATTAATCTAGACCCAATCGCAACGACATAAAGATTTCTAATATCACCGCCTGTATCTTTTTTTGCCAAATTAACAGCTTTTTCATACAATCCATCTTTAAAATATAACTGACTCATTTTAAAAGTTGCAGTAGAACTTTTTTTAGCTAATGTTGCATTTTCAAAATTTCCATAAGTACTGTATTTGGCTTCTGATGAAACATCTTCATCAGGTGAAGCTGGCATTGTCCCAGTATCACGAGTTTCTGTAACCTTTTGATTAGTAAAAGATTTTTTCATAGTATTTTCTGTTTTGTTTGATTGCTGTTGTGCTTGTTTTATCGCTATTTGGCTCATCATACTATTTACAGTTACTCTTTCTTCAGGCGTTAACGAAGAATCATTTAAAATCCCTCTCCCAACCGTTTCAGCCGATTCATAATTTCCTTGTTGAAAAAGATTAGTCAAAGTCTGAATTTCACTTGATAAATTCGCCTTTACAACTGTCGATACCATCAATAGCGACATTACCCCTATCAAAATTTTCTTCATTTTTCCCTCCTATTTTTAACCTCTTTTTTATTAGAATTCAAGATTTTTAGTAGTTCTTGGAAACGGAATTACATCTCTAATATTTGTCATTCCAGTTATGTACATTAACATTCTGTCAAATCCAAGTCCAAATCCTGAATGAGGAACACTTCCATATTTTCTTAAGTCTAAGTACCACCAATAATCTTCTTCTTTTAATCCCATTTCATGAATTTTTCCTAAAAGAATATCATAATCGTCTTCTCTTTGGCTTCCTCCAACAATTTCTCCAATTCCAGGTGCCAATAAATCAACTGCTCTTACAGTTTTTCCATCTTCATTTAATTTCATATAAAATGCTTTAATATCTTTAGGATAATCAGTTACAAACACTGGTTTTTTGAAATGTTCTTCAGCTAAATATCTTTCATGCTCAGTTTGTAAATCAATTCCCCATTCAACTTCATATTCAAATTCTTTTTTCGCATTTTTCAAAATTTCAATTGCTTCTGTATAAGTAATTCTATCAAATTGATTATTTACTAAAGTATCCAATCTAGCAAACAACCCTTTATCCACAAACTTATTGAAAAATTCCATTTCTTCTGGAGCATTTTCTCTCACATAATTCACAATATATTTTATCATTTCTTCAATAACATCCATATTTACATCTAAATCAGCAAATGCAATTTCTGGCTCCATCATCCAAAATTCTGCCGCGTGTTTTGGAGTATTTGATTTTTCAGCTCTAAATGTAGGACCAAAAGTATAAGTATTTTTGAATGCAGTTGCAAATGTTTCAACATTTAATTGTCCACTCACTGTCAAATTAGATTCTTTCCCAAAGAAATCCTGCTTAAAATCAATATCTCCCTTTTCAGTTCTAGGTACATTATTAATGTCCAATGTAGTCAATCTAAACATTTCTCCAGCACCTTCAGCATCACTTCCAGTAATTATCGGCGTTTGCACATAAACAAAGTTTTTCTCTTGAAAAAATTTATGAATTGCATAAGCCAATAATGATCTCACTCTAAAAACTGCAAAGAAAGCATTCGTTCTAGGTCTTAAGTGAGCAATTGTTCTCAAAAACTCAAATGTATGTCTTTTATTTTGTAATGGATAATCTGAATCAGCTTTATCATAGACCTCAATGTTAGTTGCTTTAATTTCATATGCTTGACCTTTACCTTGCGATTCAACAACTACCCCTGTCACTTTTATTGAAGATGAAATCGTCAATTTTGAAATTTCCTCAAAATTTTCTAATGAATCTTCAAAAACTACTTGAATTCCTGTAAAAAAAGTACCATCATTCAATTCTATAAATCCAAAGTTTTTTTGACTTCTAATTTTTTTCGCCCATCCATTCAATGTCACTTCTTGACCTAAATATTTCTCTGTGTTTTTTTGTAATTCCCTTAATTCTAATAACATTTTTTTCGCATAACAAATTACTTTCATTTTTATTAATCTTCTTAAAAAATAATTTTTATGCACTCCTTTCTCTATATTATATTCTTTAATTTTTACGCTTAATTATAACATAAAATCTAATATATTTTAAGTATAATATTCAAATTGATAGAGTAAAAATTTTAATTGATTATTATCACAATAAACATTTTCTATTTAAAATAAAAACACCCTAAAACTCATATTTTTAGGATGTTTTCATATAAATTATACTATCAATACTATTTTACTTTTTCTACTAATTTTGCAAATTCTGCAGGATTGTTTAAAGCTAAGTCAGCTAAAACTTTTCTATCTAATTCAATTCCAGCTTTTTTCAATCCGTTCATAAATTTAGAATAAGATAATCCATTTAATCTTGCAGCAGCGTTAATTCTAACAATCCACAATTCACGCATAGTTCTCTTTTTAAGTTTTCTATGCTCTGTTGCGTAAGCCATTGCTTTCTTAACAGCTTCATTCGCTTTTTTATAATTTGTTTTTATAGCTCCTCTATAACCTTTTGCTTCTTTTAAAACTTTTTTATGTCTTTTTCTTCTAACTATTCCTGTTTTTACTCTTGGCATTTTCTTTCCTCCTTATTTTCTAACTATCTTCCTGCTTGCCCAGCTAATGCTCTTTTAATTTTTCTTTCTGCTCCTTTAGGAACTATTGCGTCTTGACCTAATCTTTTCTTTCTCTTGTTAGATTTTTTAGTTAAGATGTGGCTTTTTCCTGAATGTTTAACTGATACTTTCCCACTTCCTGTAACTTTTACTCTTTTTTTAGTTCCTTTATGTGTTTTCATTTTTGGCATTTTTTTTCCTCCTTGAATTACTTTTTAGGCGATAACAATATAAATTTTTGTACTTGCTCTTTCCCATATTTTTTCTCAACAATTGCTGTTTCTTCAAAATGACTTGCAAATTCATCTAAAATTTTAATAGCTGAATCAGCATGTAATCTTTCTCTTCCAGTAAGTCTTAAACTTACTTTCACCTTATGTTCTTTTTCTATGAATTTTTTAATTTGAGAAATTTTTGTTTCTTTATCATGTTCATCAATATGAGGTTTTATTCTCAATTCTTTGACAACAACATTTTTTTGTTTCTTTTTGTTTTCTTTATCTTTTTTTGTTTTCTCATACTTGTATTTTCCATAGTCCATAATTTTACATACAGGTGGTGTGGCATTCGGTGAAATTTCAACTAAATCTAGATTTTTTTCTGCAGCTAAAGCAATTGCTTCATTAACAGATAAAATTCCAAATTGTTCTCCATCGTCTCCAATCACTCTAATTTCTCTTGCTCTAATTCTCTCGTTCATTCTCGGTTCGTTAGATTTATTAGTTCCTTTTATAAAGAACACCTCCTACTTTTTTTACACCTAAATAATTGGGTATAATTAATAAAAAAACAAGATATAAGAAACCTTGCTCAAAATAGCTATATAGACAGATTATTAAACATATTAAAATATAAAACAAACTGCAAAATAAAATAACTATATACCTAACTCATCTCTTTCTTAAAAAAGAAATCTTTAAATATCAATTGTCAATCAATTAATATTTCTAATTTGCTTATAAATTTAAGCAAAAATCTACTCCTGATGGAAAGGTGAGAAACAATGTTTCTACTTCTAATTTAATTACCTAATAATGATAGCATATTTTTGTATAATTTGTCAAATTTATTTTAAAATTTTTTATCAAATTATGTTACAAAGAAATTTTTAAAATCATTATTTTTATTTAATATATGAAAATAACTAAAAAATAATAAGGCTTTTGCTAAAATTTTTAACAAAAGCCAAATTTAAAAACAATGTCACACGAAATATCAATTAAATCTTCTCAAAAAATTATTTAATCTTTCATCATTCTTATCATTAAAAAATTCTTGAGTTTTACCACTTTTTATAATTTTACCATCTTCCATAAACAATATAAAATCTGATATTTCCTTGGCAAATTGAATTTCATGAGTAACAATTATCATCGTCACCCCTTCTTTTGCCAAATTTTTTATTACTGTCAAAACTTCTCCTACCAATTCAGGATCAAGAGCTGAAGTTGGCTCATCAAACAATATAACTTTCGATTCCATTGCCAAAGCCCTTGCTATTCCAATTCTTTGTTGCTGTCCACCTGACAATTGACTGGGATAAAAATCAGCTTTTTCCAGCAATCCAACTTTTTCTAAATATTTTAATCCTATTTTCATTGCTTCATCTTTTTTTATTTTTTTTACAACTATCAAACCTTCTATTATATTTTCAATCACAGTCCGATGCTTAAATAAATTATAATTTTGAAACACCATGGTAAAATATTTTCTTAATTCTAAAATTTTACGTTTATCCATTTTTTCTAAATCATATATCTTATCGTCTATTTCTATTATCCCTTTTTCAGGAGTTTCCAAATGATTTATACTTCTAAGAAAAGTTGATTTCCCTGATCCACTAGGTCCTATTATTCCAATCACTTCACCTTTTTGAATATTTAAGTCGATGCCTTTCAAAATTTCATTTCCATCAAATGAAATGTGAATATCTTTTATTTTTATCATTTTCAAACTCCTCTACTTAATTTTTTTTCTAATATTCCCATTATTTTTTCAATGATAATACAAATTATCCAATATATCAATGATACGACAATGTACACTTCAAAAAAGTTTAACCCTGGAGCTCCTACTATTTTAGCCTGTCCCATTAATTCAACTACTGAAATTATAAACGCTAACGATGTATCTTTAACTAACGCAATGAAGGTATTCCCAAAATTAGGCAATGCTGAAGTAATAGCTTGTGGTAAAATTACTCTTTTTGTTACTTGCCACTTTGTCATCCCTAACGACAAACCTGCTTCAATTTGCCCTTTTTCTACTGATAAAATAGCTGCTCTAAATGTTTCCGACAAATAAGCCGTCACGTTTAAAGTGAAAGCCACATACACAAATATTAGAGGCGGAATATTATTAACATTCAAATTCCAATGAGCTTTCATATTAATATAATCTAAAATTTTAGGTATACCATAGTATGACAAGTAAATTTGAACTAATAGTGGTGTACCCCTTATAAATGATACATATACTCCAAGAAGTCTTGATAGTACCTTTATTTTATTGATTCTTGCCATTGCTACGAAGAAACTAAGAATAAAAGAAAAAAACATGGATACTATCGCTATATTTAATGTCATTGGCAACGCTTTTAATATTTCCCAAAAAGCCGTTACCATAAATTTATAATTTAAAAATTGCATCTGCACAATATTTCCTTTCAATTTTAAAATAAGCTATTTATTTTTAATATTTTATTTTGTATAATCTCCGTTAAACCATTTTTCAGATAATTTTTTCAATGTTCCGTCATTTTTCATTGATTCAAGTGCCTTATTTACTTTAGCTCTCAACTCAGGATTATCTTTTCTAAATGTAAAGTATACTGGTGATTCTTTTATTGGCTTTCCAACAGCTTCTACAATATCTCCTTTTTGTTTAGTAAAATATCCAACTGTAAGAGCATCATTTATTGTAGCATCCGCTTTCCCTGCTGCAATTTCTTCTAATGCAATCGAAATATTTCCATCAAAGTATCCCATTTTAAATTCTTTCTTTTTATCATATTCTGTCAATATTTGGTTATAGTTACTTCCTACAGATGATAATATTCTTTTCCCTTTAAAGTCTTCCAATGTCTTTATATCTTTTCTACCTTTTTTCACAATTATCTGAACTTTTGCAACTAGATAATCATCAGAAAAATCATATTTTTGCTCTCTTTCAGGATTTTTTGTTATTTGATTTGCTATAAAGTCAAATTTCTTTGATTCAAGTCCTAAAAAAATACTGTCCCAAGGTGTTGGAACAAATTCAACATCCAAATTTGCCCTTTTAGCAATTTCTTCAACAACTTCCACATCATACCCAGTCAATTTACCTTTTTCATCTTTATATGTAAAAGGGGCATAAGCTCCTTCTGTTCCTACCTTAACTTTTAATTTCCCGTCATTACTTTTTTGACTTTCCTGTTTTGTCCCACAGCTAACCAAAAATAATCCCAACAATAATAAACTTACCAAATACACTACTCTTTTTCTCATCATTTTCACTCTCCTATTATCTTAATATCTAATAAAAACAAAAAGACTCAAGCCTTGTAAGAACTTGAATTTTTTTAATTTAAATCCCAGCTCTTTGACGTATCAATTAACAAAAAGAGCCTTTTTTCATAATATTAAAAAGACTCGCAGAATATACACGTGCAACACATTTTTTTTAAATTCAAAATATTAATCAACATATATAATCCGCTCCTCTCCTTCATATTTATTTTTTAGATAATACAATATTATCATATGTTTTAATTTTTGTCTAATTCATATATTATATACAAATATATCTTTTGTATATTCTTATTTGAGTATACAAACTTATAGAAATTACCAAATTTTTATTCTATCTTGTGGTGCTCTATACATTTTATCTCCTGGTTTTGTTTTGAAGATTTTGTGGAAAGCATCAGTGTTTTTCAATACAGAGTTTACACGTAAGAAATTAGGTGAGTGCGAATCTGTTTTTGCTAAATTATTTCTATATTCTTGTGTAGCCTTTTGTTTCCAAATATTTGCATAATTTAAGAAAAATAATTCATTTTCTGTATCATTAGAAACTTTTAAATCAGGATGGTCTTCTAAATATAGCTGTAATGCGTCATAAGCGATGTTTACCCCTCCTAAATCTGCAATATTTTCTGTTAAAGTATATTTACCATTAAGTTTGATGTTATCTCCAACAGTGTAATTTGAGAATTCATCTTCTAATTTTTTAGTTGCTACATCAAATTTTTGTTTATCTTGAGCTGTCCACCAGTTTTTAACATTTCCATCTCCATCAAATTGCGCTCCAGAAACATCAAATCCATGAGTTATCTCATGACCAATAACTGCTCCAATTCCACCAAAATTACTTCCTACTTCAGAATTCTTGAAATCATAAAATGGTTTTTGCAAAATTCCTGCCGGGAATACGATTTCATTTCCTGTTGGTGAATAATAAGCATTTACTGTATGTGCGTCCATAAACCATTCTGTTTTGTCTACTGGTTTTCCAATTTTCTTAAATTCTTTATCGTAAGCCCATTCTCCAGCTTTTACCATTTGATCATATAACGAATCATTTTCATTTATGTTCAAGGTACTGTAATCATGCCATTTGTCTGGATAACCAATTTTTACATTTATTTTATTCAATTTTTGAATTGCTTTTTTCTTAGTTTCATCACTCATCCAATCTAATTTGTTAATTCTATTTTGGAATGCTTTTTTTATGTAGCTAACCATTTCTTGTGTATTTTTTTTAGCTTCAGGCGAGAAATTCTTCTTAACATATTCTTTTCCAACTAATTCCCCTAAAGTTCCATCAACAAAATACAATGCTCTTTTTTCAAGCGTTTCTCTTTCTTTTTGCCCATTCAAATATTTTCCATAAAATTCAAAATATCTTTTCCCTAGTTCATCATTCAAAACACTTGAAGCTCCTACAATCTTTTGAAATTTCATGTAATCTTTTATCACATCAATATTTTCATTTGTCAAAAATTTATCTAAATTTTTATAATAATTCAACTCAGTAATAATCACTTTATCTGTATTCACATTTAACTGTTTCAAGTAATTAGCCAAGTTCACATTTTTAGTTATTGATGACAACTCACTAACTTTTCTAGGATTATTATATTTAGCTACATCATGACTTTCTTCATTTTTTAACAGCGTTTGAGCTATTTCTTTTTCAAATGCGACTATTTTTTGAGCCTTCGCATCAGTGTCAGTTTCACCACCAAGTTTCAATACATCACTAACAAATTTCGTATACTCTTTTAAGATTTTTGTATTTTCTGGAGTTTCCTTTTGATAATAATCTCTTGAAAGACCTAATCCTGCTGATTCCATATAAACTGCATTATTTTTGGAATCATTCAAATCAGTTGAAAGTCCCCAACCGTAAAACTCATTTGATCCTTCTCTCGTATTCTTAATATTATATTTTTGTAAATCATCAATTGATTTTATCTCATCAATTTCATTCAAATCTTTTTTTATAGGCTCAAAACCTAATTTATTTCTTTTATCCATGTTGTAAAAAGATTCATATAAAGTCAAGATTTTCTTTTCATCTGAATTTAAAGAATTTCTTTTCACTTTCAACTCTTTTATTAAATTTCTCAAAAAATCTTGATTTTTTTCAGAAAGCTCTATAAATGATCCCCAAGATGATTTTGTCGAAGGTATTTGTGTTTTATCTTCCCAATTTTTATTTACATATTCATAAAAATCATCTGTTGGTTTTATTGTTTTACTTAAATTTTCATAAATTTCTTTATCATTTGGTTTTACTAATTTTCGTTGTGATTCTGCATAAAAATCCCAGAATCCTCCTTTTGTATTTGTATTCGTTCGACCTGGATATTTATTGGCACTTTCATTAGAATGTATGTTATTAGTCACTTCTGCATGTGCCACATTTATACTCGCTAGCAATAATGACATTACCATCAATTTCTTCATATTTTTCCATCGCTTTAACCTATTCAAAATTAAAATTTTTCTAGATTAAAAACAACTTCTCCTCTCTCTATTATATTCATTTTTTATCAATTTCAATTATCGTTATTTTATCACAAAGTATTTACATTTTCAAGATTTTTAAATTTTTATTAAAAGAAAAAAGCATTGATTATAAAAATCATTTTCATAATTTTTATAAAACAATACTTTTTCTCAAAATTTAATTATTTATCAAATTTTATTTTTATCCTTTTTTCATCATTTCTTCAATTCTTTCTCTTACTTGAGGTACTGATAATCCAATGATTACTTGAATAGCTGTTCCTTTTCTAACTACACCATGAGCTCCTGCTGCTTTAAAGGCTGCATCTGGTGATAATTTACTTGCATCTTTTACACTTACTCTAAGTCTAGTTGCACAGTTATTAAGTTCTTCAATATTTTCTCTTCCACCTAATGCTTCAAGAATAATTGCACCTTTTTGAGCATATTCATCTCCACCAGCTACGGCTGCTGCACCTTGTGCTCCACCTTCACCATGTTTAGCTTTATAATCAGCTTTTGTATAAAGTTTCATTTCTTCATCATCATCTTCTCTACCTGGAGTTTTTAAATCCATTTTTAAAATTAAGAATCTGAATAATACGAAGTAAATACATGTGAAGATTAATCCAATTACAATTTGAGTAATTACTGTTCCACTGTGGTTTTTAAACATTGGAATCCAGTTTAAGAATAAGAAGTCTAAGAATCCTCCACCAAAGTTTCCTACAACTCCGAACATATACATCAATGTTGCCATTGTTGCAGCTAATACCGCGTGTAATCCAAATAATACTGGAGCTATAAATAAGAATGTAAATTCAAGCGGTTCTGTAATTCCTGAAACTATTGCAGTTAATAAAACTGGTAATAACAATCCTGCTACTTTTTTCTTGTTTTCAGGTTTAGCAGTTGAATACATTGCAAGTGCGATACCTACTGAACCAAAGATTTTTGAATTACCATGTAATGCAAATCCACCTTGTGGGAACATTTCTTTTAAAGGTTTTGTAGATTGAGCAAATTCTCCAATATGTTGTACCCAATAAGTTTGTATTCCACCTGGAACTGCTGCTGGTCCAAATATAAATGGTGTATATACAAAGTGATGTAATCCTGTTGGAATTAATGCTCTTTCAAGGAATGTATAAATCCATACTCCAAGTGGCCCTGAAACCTTTAACAATTGTTGCAAGTTGTTAATTCCAATTTGAACTTTTGGCCAACAAAGTGCAGTTATGAAGGCACATGGAAGCATTACTAAGAAACCAATAATGTAAACAAATACTGTTCCTTGAAACACTCCTAAAAAGTCTGGTAATTTTTTATCAAAATATTTGTTATGTAAATAAACTACTATTGCTGATATTATAATTGCACCAAACAAGTTTGTATCAAGTGTTTTTACTCCAGCAATTATTGCAAGTCCACTTGTTCCTCCAGCTTCTTGACTCATGTCAACACCAAAGAAACTCCATTGTGCAAGCATTGCTGCTACGAAATAATTATAAGTTGTATATAAAGCAAACGCTTCTAAACATGCTCTTGCATTAGTTTTATTTGCAAGGCTGATTGGTAATCCGATTGCGAACAATAACGGCATTTGTCTAAATACTGTCCAACCACCTTCACTTATTACAAACCAAAATTTATACCAGTTTGTTCCTTCATTTGCGATTGAACCCATTACTTGTGGATTTGTAAATAGTGATGCTATCCCTACTACTATTCCTGTAAACGCGAATAACAGAACTGGTGCCATCATTGCTCCACCGAACCGCTGAATTTTTTTCATCATAATTGAATACCTCCAAAAAATTATATTAGTTTTTTATTTTTACAATAAGTTATACCCTATTTTTTTCTAATGTCAATATTTTTTTTATAAATTTTTTATTTTTTTTAATATTTTATAATTATAATTATATCTAAGCTAGTAAAAATAAGATTTTTCTTCATTTGATTTTTTAATTTTTTTTTATTTTAATTACAATTTTACAAATTGCTTAATATATGTTTATGTTATATATTTTTTATTATTCTACATCTAAAATTACTTCTATTCCATAATGATCAGAAATTACAGGATAATTTTTTCCATTAAAAATTACTTTACTTTCTTTCACTTTTAATTCTTTTGTCAAGAAAATATAATCTAATTTTTTCTTTTCTTTTTGACCTTGCCAACCATCAATGTCACCACCTACTGTGATACCGTCATCTTTCTTTTCAGCTAATTGATATGTATCTAATAGTCCTTGATTTAAAATATTTTCATAATCTTCTCTATCTTTTAACATATTCGTATTAAAATCTCCCATTAATACTTTTATAATATCCGCTTCATTTCTATTCAAAATTATTTGAATACTTTTATCCATTTTTTCTGTTTCACAAGTTGGCAAATTCATATGGCAACTATAAAATTCCATTACTTTTCCATTATATTCAATTTCAGCACTTATAACTTTTCTTGAAGAAATTGAATTTACAGTTTGTGATCTTGTACAATAAAAATCATCTGTACCTTTCAGTACATGTTTTGTCAAAATCCCAATACCTTCCTCATATTTTCCATAACCAATATGTGAATTACTCCAATGATAATAATAAGTTGTGTCTGTATATTCTGCTATTTTATTAAGCAAAACCCAACCATAGTTATCTTCCCTCACATCTGCATAAACTACAGGCTGTGTCATCAACTGATTCACTTCTTGCATAGCAATAACATCATAATCTTTTTCAGCAATTGTTTTTGCTAAAATGTCAATTTTTTCCATTTGATTTTTTTCAATCCAAGCATGGACATTAATTGTCAATAATTTCATTTCCCTTTCCAACCTTTCTAAATATTTATTTTTTTGAAATTTTTTAATATTATTTTTTATTTGTTAATATTTTTTATTAAGATTTGTAAACTAATTTTTATCTACTTTTAAGAAGTATATCCCACTATTTCCATTTTGTCAATCATAATCCTAAATACAAAAAATTATTTTTTAATGTTGACTTTTACACAAAAATAAAGTATATTTAAAGTGAAAAAAATTATTAAATATATTTAAGGAGGAACAATGTTTGAAAGAAGTTCAGGTATTTTATTACATCCTACTTCACTTCCAGGAAAATATGGAATTGGAACTTTAGGAAAAGAAGCTTTTGCATTCGTAGATTTTTTGAAAAAATCTAATCAAAAATTATGGCAAATATTCCCATTAGGGCCAACAGGATATGGTGATTCTCCATACCAATCATTCTCTACTTTTGCTGGAAATCCATATCTTATTGATTTTGATTTGCTAATTGAAGAACATTTATTATCACAATCAGATTTAGAAGGAATTTCATTTGGAGAAAATCCTGAAAGTGTTGATTATGGAGCTATTTATAATCAAAAATATCCTTTATTAAGAAAGGCATATGAAAATTACAAAAACACTAAAGAAAACAAAGAAAGAGAAGAATTAAAATATTTATTTGAAGAATTTAAAGCTCATCATCAAAGTTGGTTAAACGACTTTACAATGTATATTTCTTTAAAAAATCATTTTAATGGATTACCTTGGAATGAATGGCCAGAAGATATTAAATCTAGACAACATGATGCAATGGGTAAATATTATGAAATTGTTAAAGAAGAAATCGAATATCAAAAATTCACTCAATTTTTATTCTTTAAACAATGGAATGCTGTAAAAAAATATGCTAATGAAAATGATATAAAAATAATTGGAGATATCCCTATTTTCGTAGCTGCTGATAGCTCTGATGCATGGGCAAATCCAGAAATTTTCTTATTTGATGAAGAAAGAAAACCAGTTAAAGTTGCAGGAGTTCCGCCTGATTATTTCAGTGCTACTGGACAACTTTGGGGAAATCCATTATACAACTGGGACAAATTAAAAGAAACTGGATATAGATGGTGGATTGATAGAGTTAAAGCTAATCTTTCTACTTGCGACATCATAAGAATTGACCATTTCAGAGGATTTGACGAATATTGGGCTGTTCCTTATGGAGATAAAACAGCTGAAAATGGTACTTGGTGCCCAGGACCTAGAATGGATTTATTTAATGCCATTAAAAATGAACTTGGAGAATTACCTATAATCGCTGAAGATTTAGGAACAATGACACAAGGTGTTATCGATTTAAGAGAGGCAACTGGATTCCCTGGAATGAAAATTTTAGGATTTGCATTTGATTCTAGTGAAGAAAATGAATATTTACCACATACTTACGACAAAAACTGTGTTGTTTATACTGGTACTCATGATAACGATACAATTATTGGTTGGTTTGAAAAAGCTAAACCTGAAGATAGAAAATTCGCACTTGAATACTTAAATTCAATAGATGAAGATAATATTCACTGGGATGCAATTAGAGGAGCTTGGAGTTCTGTAGCTTCTATTGCACTTGCACCTATTCAAGATTTCTTAGGATTAGGAAGTGAAGCTAGAATTAATACTCCTGGTGTCGCCGCTGGAAACTGGCAATGGAGATTAAAAGATCGTTTATCAGATGATTTAGCTAAAAAAATTGCTCACTTGACAAAACTTTATTCTAGATAATTTAAATTATAAAATTTTAATAAAATACCAAAAACGTTTGGAATTACCTTGCTAATACAAGGTAGTTCCTTTTTTTATTAAATTTTAGATTTTATGAAGTGAAAATTTTATTTCTATCTAAACAAAAAAAGAGCATCTCGCATTCACGAAATGATCTTTTTTTTCAATCATAATTAAATTAAAACTAATTTTATTATAAATAATATTGCAAGTGCTATCATTACCCAAGATACTGGTTTTCTATCTTTTTTTGGTGCAACTGCATTATAGATAAGATTGATTATTACATATGATAAAATTCCTAATGTTAATCCATCTCCAATACTGTATGTTAATGCCATTGTTGTAGCTGTAATAAATGCTGGAATTCCATCTGTTACATCGTGTAAGTCAATTTCTTTTAATGAGCTTAACATTAAATATCCTACATAAATCAATGCTGGTGCTGTTGCACATGCTGGAATTGCTATAAATATAGGCGAGAAAAACATTGATAACAAGAATAAAACTCCTGCTGTGATTGCTGTCCAACCAGTTCTTCCTCCAGCTAAAACTCCTGTTGAGCTTTCTACATAAGTTGTAACTGTTGATACTCCTAAAGCTGCTCCTGCTGTTGTTCCAATCGCATCTGCAAGTAATGCTCTTCCTACATTTGGCACATTTCCTTCTTCATCTAACATATTCGCTTTTGAACAAACTCCAATCAAAGTTCCTACTGTATCAAAGAAATCTACAAACAAGAAAGTACAAACTACCACGAAAAAGCTACTTAACCCTTTTACATCTGAAAATACTGAAAAATCTAATTTCCCTGCAATTGGTGCAATTGATTCATATTTAAAAATTCCTTTTGGTAAAGAAATTCCCAATTTAGCTGCTGCTGCTGGATTAATTATAGCAAAAATCCAAGCTAAAATTGAACTTACAACAATTCCGTAAAGAATTGAACCTTTTACTCCTTTTTTATCTAAAACTCCTATTATAAATAGACCAATTGCTGCTATCACAACTGCTGGTGTAAAATGACCCATACTTACTTTTGTTGCCTCATTTGCTACTACAAGTCCTGATCCTGAAAATCCTACAAATGCAATAAATATACCTATTCCAGCTGTTACTGCATGTTTCATGCTTGTCGGTATCGAATTTACTACTATTTCACGCACTTTAAACATTGTTAATAAAATAAATATTACCCCTTCTACAAATACAGCTGTTAATGCTACTTCCCAGCTAACTCCACCTTTTAAAACAACTGTAAAGGCAAAAAACGCATTTAATCCCATACCCGAAGCCAAAGCAAATGGCAAGTTTGCAATAAATCCCATTAAGAAACATCCTACTGCTGCTCCTAAACAAGTTGCTGTTACTAACGCACCTGCATCCATACCTGTTTTAGAAAGTATATTTGGATTTACAACAATGATATAAGCCATAGTCAAGAATGTAACTAATCCTGCTAAAAATTCCTTTTTGTAATCTACATTTTTTTCTGCTAATAACGGAAACAACCACTGAATCCCTTTTAATTCTGATGTTTTAGACGTCATGCTATTTATTCCTCCTTAAAATTTTATTATATATTTTTTTCTTCTTCCACTGTTTCATTCATCTCAATTTTTTTCAAAAATATCACTATTATTTTCTCAATTTTTTTATCTCTAACTTTTTGAGGTTTAAATTCAATACCATCAATAGTTATCGGCAATATTTTTTCATCATCTTCAGGAATATATCCTAATTTTTCAATCAAAAGACCACTCAAAGTATCATAGTATTTAGATTCTAACTCTATATGAAATGCATCATTCAAGTCATTTAACGAAACATCTCCACTAATCAAATATTTATTAGGAGATAATTGTCTAATTGATAAATCTTCATCATCATATTCATCAGCAATATTCCCCATCACTTCCTCAATCAAGTCTTCCAATGTCACGATTCCAGAAAATCCACCATATTCATCAATTAAAATTGCAATATGTTTTTTCTCCAACTGCATTTCATTAAATAATTCATTTACATTTTTAGTTTCTGGAACGAAATATGCTTCCTGAACCATTTCAGAAATATTGATATTTTCAAATCCTTTTTTGTACGCCTCCATCATTAAATCTTTTGTCAACAAGATTCCTACAATATTATCTGCTTCCTCTTCATAAACAGGTATTCTTGAATATTTCCCAACTTCTTTTGTTTCAAATAATTCCTCAATCGTTGTATTTTTATCAATTAAAAAAACTTTCGTTCTTGGAATCATTATTTCTCTAGCAATTTTTTCATCGAAAACTATTATATTTTCAATCATTTCTTTTTCGACTTCATTAATAATTCCATGCTCTCTTCCAACTTCTACAAGTGAACGCAATTCCTCTTTAGAAACTTTTTCTTCAATATTATCTTCCTTCAATTTCAAAAGTGTCAATACAACATTTGTTGAAAGTGTAAGAAATTTTACAAATGGCGAAAATATTTTTGAAATAAATACAATTACACCGATTGAAGATAAAGCCATTTTTTCAGAAGATCTTAACGCTACTCTTTTTGGAATAAGTTCTCCAAAAACCAAAGTTACGTACGATAATAAGAAAGTTACTATAATCATTGATAACTGAGCACTGTATGGCACCTTCATTTTATTTAAAAATACTGATAAAAATTTTGAAAGTCCCGTTGCTGCTGATGCTGATGCAAAGAAACTAGCAAGTGTTATTCCAACTTGAATAGTTGATAAAAATTTACTCGGCTCTTTTAATAGATTATCTAATAAAATCGCCTTTTTATCTCCTTCTTCAACCATCACTTTTATCTTATTTTTATTTACTGAAACTATCGACATTTCTGCTCCCGAGAAAAATGCATTAATTCCAGTTAAAACTATTATTACAATGAATTGCAATAACAAACTGCCTTCCGACATTTTTTTATTCCTCCTAAATTCTTAAATTTATTTTATTATAACATATTTTAAGAATTATTTTAATTAATTTTATTGAGGGTCAATAACTACCCTCAAACTCAACTTTTTGCTTCAAAATTTTAAAACCTAACTTTTTTTCAATAATCCCACAGTATCTCTAACTATTTCTAATTTAGCTCTTGCAATTTTACGAGCTTTTTCAGCACCTTCTTTTAGGATATCATAAACATAGTCCATATTATTTACTAATTCTTCTCTTTTAGCTCTGTATGGTGCAAAATAATCCATGAATTTATCTAGTAATTCATTTTTAGCATGTCCATATCCGAAATTCCCAGCTCTAAATTTTTCTTTTAAAATTTCTACTTCTTCTGGAGTTGCAAATAATGAGTATAATTGAGTTACATTATTGTCTGGATTTTTTGGTTCTTCTAAAGGTGTTGAGTCTGTAACAACACTCATAATTTGTTTTTTAACTTCTTTTTTTGAAGCGAACATATTTATTACATTTCCATAAGATTTACTCATTTTATCTCCGTTAATTCCTGGAACAATCGCTACACTTTCAACAATTTTTGGTTCAGGTAATTTGAAGATTTCTTTTTCGTAAGTTTCGTTAAATTTTGTTGCAATATCTCTTGTTATTTCTAAATGTTGTTTTTGGTCTTTTCCAACTGGAACTACATCAGCATCATAAATTAAAATATCTGCTGCCATTAACACTGGATAAGTGAAAAGTCCCATATTTGGCTTGATTCCTTTCGCAACTTTATCTTTGTAAGAATGTGCCCTCTCTATTAATCCCATCGGAGTTACATTCGCTAAAATCCACGATAATTCAGTATGTTCTGGTACATCTGATTGTAAAAACAATGTAGATTTTTTAGGGTCTAATCCTAATGCTAAATAATCTAAAATTACACCAATTGTATTTTTTTTCAAATCTTCACCTTTTGGTGCTGATGTTAAAGCATGATAATTAGCCAAAAAATAAAACCCTTCATAATCATCTTGCATTTCTACGAACTGTTTTATCGCCCCAAAATAATTTCCTATGTGTAGAATTCCACTAGGCTGTATTCCTGATAAACTTCTTTTCATTTCAAAATAACCTCCATTTTTTATTTCAATATTTAATTTCTTGTTTCTTGCAAATAATTTTGATACAATTTCCCATTTTCGACATAATGATCTGCATTTGCTTTTAATCCTTTAATTTCTTCATCTGTTAATTTTCTAACAACCTTAGCTGGACTTCCTAAAATCAAAACGCCTTCTTCTTTTGGTGTAGAACGGGTTACAAGTGAGTTTGCTCCAACTAAGCAATTATCAAGCACTTCTGCATCATCCATAATTGTACTTCCCATTCCAACTATAACATTATCTCCAATTTTACAACTATGCAATATCACATTGTGCCCAACAGACACATTTTCACCGATTATACATGGTGTTCCGTGTTTAGTGTGTAAAGTGCTATTATCTTGAACATTACTATTTTTTCCAATCACTATTTTTTCAACATCTCCACGAAGAACCGCTCCAAACCAAATACTCGCATTTTCTCCTATTTCAACATCTCCAATAACATCTGCATTTTTTGCAATAAATGCACTACTACTTATTTTTGGTTTTCTTTCTTTTAATTTGTAAATCATATCTTTCTCCTAACTCTAGCACAAAAAGGGACTTGTAAGAAAAATTTTTCTTACAGAAAGCCCCAATTTTAAATCTTTTTAATTTCTTTAATAAACTAATCTACTAATGTTGGATTAAAATCTTCTACCCAAGGCAATCCAAATTTATTCAACGCATCCATAAATTTATCTGGATCCATTTCTTCAACATTGTACACTCCTGGTTTTTTCCATTCTCCAGTCAATACCATCGCAGCACCAATCATAGCTGGAACTCCTGTTGTATAAGAAATTGCTTGTGAGCTAACTTCCTTATAACATTCTTCATGATTACAAACATTGTAAACATAATAAGTTCTATCTTTCCCGTCTTTTTTACCTCTAAAGATATTCCCAATATTTGTCAATCCTTTTGTTCTAGGCCCTAATGAAGCTGGATCTGGCAATACTGCTTTTAAAAATTGTAATGGTACAATTTGTTGTCCTTCAAATTCAATTGGTTCAATCGAAGTCATTCCTACATTTTCCAACACTTTTAAATGTGTCAAATAACTTTGTCCAAATGTCATGAAAAATCTAATTCTTTTAATTCCTTTAATATTCAAAGCTAATGATTCCAATTCTTCGTGGTGTAACAAGTACATATCTTTTTCACCAATTTGTGGGAAATTATATACTCTTTTAATTTCCATTGGTTCAGTTTCTACCCATTTCCCATTTTCCCAGTAACTTCCGTTTGCAGTTACTTCTCTAATATTAATTTCTGGATTGAAATTTGTTGCAAATGGATAACCGTGATCTCCAGCATTTGCATCTAAAATATCAATATAGTTTATTTCATCAAAATAATGTTTTTGTGCATAAGCTGAAAATACCCCTGTTACTCCCGGATCGAATCCGCATCCTAAAATAGCTGTAATTCCTGCTTTCTCAAATTTTTCTTTGTAAGCCCATTGCCATTTATACTCAAATTTTGCTGTATCTAAAGGCTCGTAATTAGCTGTGTCTAAATAATCAGTTTTAGTTTCCAAACAAGCATCCATTATTGTCAAATCTTGATAAGGCAACGCCACATTTATCACGATATCTGGTTTATATTCGTTAATCAAAGCTACTAATTCTGGTACATTATCTGCATCCACTTTTGCTGTTTGAATTTCTATTCTTCCTGCATATTTGCTTTTTTCAATAGTTTCTTTAATTGCATCGCATTTCGATTTTGTTCTACTCGCTATCATTATTGAACTAAATACTTCTGAATTTTGAGCACATTTATGACAAACTACATTTGAAACTCCACCTGCTCCAATTATCAACGCTTTTTTTCCCATTTTTTACCTCCAAAATTATTTTATAAAATATTCTTTATTCCATTTCTTCTAATTCAAATCAATTCTAATTGGCTTAATTTCATTTATTCCTTTACAATTTTCAGAATTTGAAACCTTTCGACTTATTTGTAAACAAATAACAAAATTTCTCTCAATAATTTACAAGCCAAGGCTGTCGATTGTCCTGAATGGTCATAAATTGGTGACAATTCATTCATATCCAATCCAACAATATTTAATTTTGAGATTTTTTCAATTGCTTTATGAAGTTCTACGAATGTTACTCCACCTGCTTCAGGCGTTCCTGTTCCTGGAAATTCCGAAGGATCCAAAACATCTAAATCCAATGTGAAATAAACTGGTTTCCCTTTCAATTTTTCTACAACTTTGTCCAATTCATCAAAATTATTCCCAAAATTAAACTTAGTTGTATGTAAATGTTCTTTTGCAAATTCCCACTCAGCTCTTTCTCCACTTCTTATACCAAATTGGAAAATTTTATCATCTCCAACAATATCCCAACATCTTCTAATTACAGAAGCATGTGAGTAATATTGATCTAAATATTCTTCTCTCAAATCCGTATGAGCATCAAACTGGATAATATGTAAATCTGGATATTTTTCAGCCACTGCTCTAACTGATCCCAATGTCACAGAATGTTCTCCACCAATCATAAATGGTATCTTCCCATCTTCCAGAATTTCTGCTGTTGTATCTTCAATATCTTTCAATGCTCTCTCTGAATTCCCAAACGACAATTCCAAATCTCCAGCATCAAAAACATTAATATCTTCTAAATCTTTGTCTTGGTAAGGACTGTAAGTTTCAATACCAAAACTTTCATTTCTCATCGTAGCTGAAGCAAATCTTGTTCCAGGTCTAAATGATGTTGTACTGTCAAACGGTGCTCCAAAAAGTACTATTTTACTCTCTTCATATTCATTTTCACACCCGATAAATGTATGTATATTTCTTTCTTTCATTCCCTAATTTTTTTCCTCCTATTATTTTTATAATTTTATTCTTGACCAATCAATTTTTTCACATAATTTGGCAAAGCAAATGCACCTTTGTGCAATTCAGTATTATAATATTTCGTTTCCAATCCTAATTTATTCCACTCATCTGCCTTTAAATCATTCACAGGATGATATTTTTTTGACGCAAATCCAAATAACCAATGTCCTGACGGATAAGTCGGTATATGCAACTGATAAACTGTCGCTATTGGAAAAACTGCCTTCAATTGTTTATTCGCTCTTTGAGTAGCTTCAGCATCCGCTTCATAATATGGACTTTCATGCTGATTTACAAGTATCCCATCATCTTTCAAAGCATTGTAACAGTTCCCATAAAATTCTCTCGTAAATAAATCTTCTCCAGGCCCAAACGGATCAGTCGAATCAACAATCACAATATCGTATTCATTCGTTTTAGAACGGACAAATTTCAATCCATCTTCATAATAAAGATTCACCCTCGAATCATCTAGCTTACAAGCCGTTTTTGGTAAATATTCACGACAAATATCAACAACTTCTTTATCAATCTCAACCATATCAATTCTCTCGATGCTATCATATTTCACAAGCTCTCTAACCGTTCCACCGTCACCAGCTCCAATTACCAATATCTTCTTTGCATCATTTTTCACAGCCATCGGAATATGAACAATCATTTCATGATAAATAAACTCATCTTTTTCAGTCAACATCATAAATCCATCTAATGTCAAAAATCTTCCAAACTCTTTAGATTCAAAAATATCTATTCTTTGAAATTTACTTTTTTTGGTAACCAGTTGCTTATCAACTTTTATCGAGAATCTAACATTTTTTGTATGTTCTTCTGTATACCATAATTCCATTTTATCTCTCCTTTCTTAAATTTATTTTCTAAAATTTATACTTTTATTTATTGTTGTACTCTAATTTTTTTTCATCTCACTCAATAAATTTTTATTTTACTCAATAACCACATTAATATTTTCTACTTTCATATCTTCAGTCCCTGTCAAAAGACACCCTTTTTCCTTCGCATATTCAATATAATCAATAATTTCGTCCGTTATCTTTTCTCCTGGTGCTAAAATCGGTATTCCTGGCGGATAAGCCATAACAAATTCACCACTAATTTGACCTGAACTTTCTGAAATTGGTATCATTTTTTTCTCAGCATAAAACGCCTTTTGTGGTGGCAACACTACAGTTGGTGCAATATACTCATGATCAAACATTCCTTTTGGATCTTTTGTATAAATCCGTTTAATTTCTGCCAATGATGAAATTAATCTCTCAATTTCCATCGCTCTATCTCCTGCCGAAATTATTGCCAAAATATTATCTAAATCTCCAAATTCAATTTGAATATTAAACTCGTCTCTCAAAATATCATAAACTTCTATCCCAGCAAGTCCAACATCCTTCGTATAAATTGACAATTTTGTTGTATCAAAATCAAAAACATCATCGCCATTTATAAGGTCTTTTCCATACGCATAATATCCACCTAATTTATTAATTTCCTCTCTAGCATATTCTGCAAATTCCACTGTCTTTTTAAAAATTTCTTTACCATTAATACTCATGTTTTTTCTCGCAGTATCAAGCGAAGTCATCAATAAATATGAAGCACTTGTTGTCTGAGTCAGATTAATCACTTGCCGTACATAATCAGCATTTATTCTTTCTCCACTTAATAAAATCGAACTTTGAGTTAATGAACCACCTGTTTTGTGCATACTTATTGCTGCCATATCTGCTCCAGCTGCCATTGCCGAAATTGGTAAATTATCTCCAAAATAAAAGTGTGCTCCATGCGCTTCATCCACTAAAACCAACATATTATGCTCATGTGCCAATTTTACAATTGATTTTAAATCTGAACAAATACCATAATAAGTTGGATTATTTACTAAAATTGCCTTCGCATCAGGATTTTCTTTTATTGCCTTTTCTATATCTTTCACAGACATTCCCAATGATATTCCCAATTTTTTATTAAGACCAGGATTTATATAGACAGGAATTGTCCCATTAATAACCATCGCATTAATTGCACTTCTATGCACATTTCTAGGAATAATAATCTTATCTCCTGCTTTACAAGTAGACATAATCATAGCCTGAACTCCCCCAGTTGTACCACTTACCATAAAATATGCTTCCTTAGCTCCAAAAGCATCAGCTGCAATATCCTGTGCCTCTTTTATAACTGATGTAGGATGACATAAATTATCTAAAGGTTTCATTGAATTTACATCCATTTGCATCGCATCTAATCCAATAAAATCACGAAATTGCTTATTTCCACGACCACCTTTATGACCAGGCACATCAAATCTAACAACTCTGTTAGCCAAGTGTTTTTTCATCGCATCAAACAAAACCGTTTTTTCTTGTAATTTTTTATCCATCGTTACCCCCCTCTTTAATAAATATTCATCCCACTATAAATTTCTATCATTTCTTTTCTCAATCTATCTGTTATTTCTAACCGTGTTTTAGGTGATATTTCATACACATCCTGATTAAACAAATAATTTTGTAACTCAATTTCTTTAATCAACATTTTTGTATGAAAAATATTTGATTGATAGACATTCACATCAATCGCGTCATATATTCGCAACTTTGCAGGTTCTATATAATCTTGTATCGACGTAATATTATGATCTGTAAAAAACTTTTTCCCAGAAATATCCCTTGTAAATCCTCTTATTCTATAATCAATAGTTATAATATCTGAATCAAAACTATCAATCAAATAATTCAGTGTATTCAACGGCGAAATCTCTCCACAAGTTGCAATATCAATATCCACTCTAAAAGTTGATATTGAATTATCTGGATGATATTCTGGAAAAGTATGTACCGTAATATGACTTTTATCTAGGTGCGCATGTACAGTTTCTGTATCTTTCAATTTATTTTTCTCTTCTTCCGATAAATTTTCACTATTAAAAAACGGAATCCCTCTATTACATGATTTATCGATACTATCTGGATTTATTCTTTCTTCTGCTATTAATATGTTCACAGACGCTCCTTGCGGATCGTAATCCTGCTTAGAAATATTCAAAACTTGAGCTCCTATCATTCCTGCTACATTTGTTAATATTTTTGTTAATCTATCTGAATTATATTGTTCATCTATATAAGCTATATAGTCTTTTTGCTCTCTTTCTGTCTTAGCATAACAAACATCATAAATATTAAAACTCAATGTTTTTGTTAAATTATTAAAACCATATAATTTTATACTTTTTTCCAACTCATTCATCACATCCTTTCTTCCTTGAGAATTTAACCTCTTCTCAATCTTTATTTTCTTATAAATTCAATTTTTTTATTTCTTCATTAATTAATTTAAATTTTTAATTTTAACTATATTTTTTAATAATTTACGTTAAAAATCCTTAATTTTAGAAAAATTTTTATAAAATATATCACTATATATATTTTACTTATAGTTTCTTACAGATTATATCATTTATATTTTATTTTTACAACGAAAAAATATCCCCAAAATCAACAAAATTTTGTGAAAAAATCAAACAAAAAAATGCACTTAACCATTATTCGTTTAAGCACATTTTCTCAAAAATTATTTTTCTTCAATCATTTTTAATTCCAATATTCTATTTCCAAGCGTCAGTACATAAATATCATTTTCCAAAACACAAATTTTCAAAATTTTCTCATCTGTAATTTTCTTTTTCATCAAAATCTCAAATTTATTATCTGTAATTAGCAGCTCTCCTGTTCCTAATCCAATCACATATTTATCACCAATTTCTTCAATATACGTAATCTGACTATCTGATAATTTTATAGAATCATAAAGTTCTTTTTCTAAAATATTCCAAACTTCAATTTCACCTTCTTTAGTTCCACCTAAATATTTAATTCCGACAATCTTTGAAAATGTATGAGTATTTTCTGTTTTTATTTCAAAAATTTTTTTTAATTTATCCTCAAAAATACTAATTCGATTTTCTTCATCACCAATTTTTTGGTATTTTAGAATAACATTTTCACCACTTGTAAAAAGTCTATATCCACCCTTTATTTCATCTGTTATACAATTATTAGAAATTAATTCTTTATTTCGTGTGTCATAAGAAAATAATATCCCGTTATAAATATAAATTATTCTACCGTTTGTAGTAAAATTCATAGTTGTAATGTCTTTCCCTAAATCTAAAACTTCTTCAACTATTTTCTTTTTGTTTCCATCACATTTATATATTTTCCCTTCATTATTAGACACAAAAAACATACTTGATACGAATAACTGATTTTTTTCTTTAACATATTTTATTATATTGCTTTTCTTGATCTTTCTTGTAATCTCTTTTTCAATCTTACCTTTTTTCCAAAATATTAATTTATCGCCTGTTGTTATAATTCTTCTATTTATCGGCTCTACTCCAAAATCTTCTATCATAGTTTCATAATTTATATCTTTTTCTAAAGTTAATTTCATTTCTTACCTCATTTTTTAAATTATGCTAGTTTCCTTCTAGTATAATTATACATCATTTTCAAATAAAATAAAAGAGTTTACAAGAAATTCTTATTTGGCAATTTCTGATAATAAAATTCCCCCAGCTACTGAAACATTTAGTGAATTTATTTTCCCTTCTAAGTGAATTTTTACAATTTTATCACAATGTTCTCTCACTTTTTTTCTCATTCCATTTCCTTCGCTTCCTAAAACTAGACATGTCTTTTCTGGATATTTTTCTTCATAATAATAAGTTTCTCCATTTGCTTCTGCACCATAAACTATATACCCGTATTGTTTTAATTTATCTATTGCGTCAGAAATATTTGTTACTTTTACGATATCAACATATTCAATCGCTCCAGTTGAAGATTTTACAACAGTTTCAGTCACTTTTACACTATTTCTATCTTGAATAATTATTCCATCTACACCAAAACATTCAGCACTTCTTATAATCGCACCAAAATTTCTTGGATCCTGAACTTGATCCAAAATTACAATTCTAGATTTTTTCTTTTGTAAAACTTTTTCCAAAAACTCAACAAAATCAACATAATAATCAAAATCTGATACTAATGCAACAACTCCTTGAGAATTTTCAGTTCGTCTATCTGTATAGAAAACCTTAATATTTCTTTTACTTGCTAAATTCAAAATTTCTTTTATTGTATCCTTTTTTATCTTTTTATAAACCTCCAGCTTTTCAATATTTTTATCTGATCTCAAAGCCTCTGTAACAGGATTTATTCCAATTATTTTTTGCATTTTTTACCTCTTTCTATATTTCAATAATCACTATAACCTTTTAAAATCTTATTTTTAATTTTAATTCTTTTAAAACTTTTATTTTTTATTTCAAAATCAATTTTCTCTGCTTTTCTCGAACAGTTTATCATTATTTTAAGGTAAAGTAAAGCTAAAAACTTATTAAAATACTTATTTTTCAATTTTTAAATATTTTCACATTATAAATTGTTTTTTTCAATATTTTTGTTGACTTTTAAAAAAATTATAGTATACTTATAAAGTAAAACTTGAATTTATACATACGATTATAAAAAATATTATATATAAAATCAAAAATTTATTTTGTTTTTAAATAAAATATAAAACGGAGGAAATTATGAAAATAAAAAATTTAATTATTAAATTAAGTATAATCTCATTGCTATTTATAAATGTAGCTTGTCAAAACAAAAATTCTGATTTAGAAAAGAAAATAAAAAATTTAGAGAAACAAAATGAAGAAATATTAAAAAAACAACAAGAGCAACAAAAAATACCAGTAGCAGCACCTGCTAAAAAAATTCAAAAACAAAAAATTATAACACCGAAAATTTCAAATTATGAATCTAAACTAGAAAATAGAGTTGCAACTTATGAAGCATCAAGAGATAGAATAAGTGAAGAATACGGATGGAGCGTAGAAGAAACTCAAGCAAATGAACAACTTAATGAAAAATTAGATGATGA
This sequence comes from uncultured Leptotrichia sp., assembly GCA_963524305.1. Taxonomy (GTDB): domain Bacteria; phylum Fusobacteriota; class Fusobacteriia; order Fusobacteriales; family Leptotrichiaceae; genus JABCPH02. The sequence goes on from CAURGH010000015.1 coordinate 32,944, forward strand.
ACTTACAAAAGTTTATAACTTAATTATGGAAAGATTATCTGAAGACAAAAAAATAAAACTTAGAAATGAACAACGACAATGGTTAAAAATAAGAAAAAGAAAAGTAGCAAACTCAAATCAAGATGAAAATGGAGAATCTGTAATGGGAGGAAGAGCTGCTGGAAATGTTGAAATAATGACTTATCAAGATTTTACAAAAGAACGATTATTTGAATTCGCTAGAATGTATGACAATATGGATTAATAATTTTAAAAGAAAGGATGATATTTTAAAATGAAAAATAAAATTTTTATATTAGGAATGCTAATTTTAATTTCTCTAAATTCAACTGCTGGATGGGCAAAATACAGAGATAAAATCATAAATAGTGTTAAGAAAACCCTTGATAACAATGACACTCAAAATTACACAGATGATTATTATGATGAAGATACTGATTACGATGATGATGACTACGATGACTATTATGATGAAGATAGTGATTATGATGATGTCTACGATACAAATGACAATTATAACTACGATGATTATGATGAAGATACTGATTACGATGATGACTATTATGATGACAGTGGCTATGATAATTATAACGATTACAATTCAGATTACTACTATTAAATGAACTTTACACATTTGAAAAAAGATAATTAACAACTATAAAGGCCGTTTTAATAACAGCTTTCTATAAATATTTAATTATTTCTTTCTTTTTACAAATAAAAAGGAACGAGCACTTCTACTCGTTCCTAAAAATTCTTATTCTATCTATTTCTCAAAACTACTTCTACAATATCTTTCGCTCTCAATTTATAGTTATTCAACATCGTATCTCCATCAGCACTTTGTCCAAATACATCTTGAATTCCGTGTTTGATAACTTTTGTTGGATGGTTTTCTGATAAAAATTCTGACACAGCACTTCCTAATCCACCAATTACTGAGTGTTCTTCACTTGTTACGATGAATTTACATTCTTTGGCTGCTTTTAATACAGTTTCTTCATCTAATGGTTTAATTGTTGAAACATTAACTACTCTTGCTTTGATTCCTTGTTCCGCTAATTGTTTTGCAGCTTCAGTTGCTTCGTAAACCATTAATCCTGTTGCTAAGATTGCTACATCATTTCCTTCAGTTAATGTTACAGCTTTTCCAATTTCAAATTTATAGTTGTCATCGAATAATACTGGAATATTCAATCTTCCTAATCTTACATAAACTGGTCCTTCATATTCAGCTGCTGCAAAAATTGCTTTTTCAGTTTCAACTGCATCGGCTGGTGATAAAACTACCATTTCAGGAATTGCTCTCATTAAAGCTAAATCTTCTACTGATTGGTGAGATCCACCATCTTCCCCTAAAGATACCCCTGCGTGAGTAGGACAAATTTTAACATTCAATTTAGGGTATGCAACACTGTTTCTAATTTGGTCATAAGCTCTACCTGCTGCAAAAACTGCAAATGTTGATGCAAAAGGTATTTTACCAGTTGTAGCGAATCCAGCCGCTGTTCCAATTAAATCAGCTTCTGCAATCCCAACATTTATATGTCTTTCTGGAAATTCTTTTTTAAAGTATGCTGTCATTGTTGATTTTGACAAATCTGCTTCTAATACTACTACATTTTCATTTTCTTTTCCTAATTTAGCTAAAGCTTCCCCATATGCTTGTCTTGTTGATTTTTTTTCCATTCTCAATTCCTCCTATTTCAATTCTTCCATTGCTTGTTTGTATTCATCTTCATTTGGAGCAGCTCCATGGAATCCAGCGTTATTTTCCATAAATGAAACTCCTTTTCCTTTAATAGTGTGAGCCACGATTACAGTTGGTTTCCCTTTTACAGATCTTGCTTTTTCTAATGCAGCAATTATTTCTTCATAGTTATGTCCATCAATTTCGATTACATTCCAGTTAAATGCTTCAAATTTAGCAGCTATTGGTGCAACATTCATTACATCTGTTACATTCCCATCAATTTGCAAATTATTACTATCAACAAAAGCTACTAAATTATCTAATTTGTAGTGAGCTGCAGTCATTGCTGCTTCCCAAACTTGACCTTCTTGTAATTCTCCATCTCCTAAAATTGTGTAAACTCTGTAATCATTTTTGTAAATTTTAGCACTTAAAGCCATTCCATTAGCAGCTGATAAACCTTGTCCTAATGAACCTGTTGACATTTCAACACCTGGTAATTTTTTCATATCAGGATGTCCTTGCAATGGTGAATGCCATCTTCTAAGAGTAGGAATTAAATCTTTACTCGCATATCCTTTTTCCATCAATACAGCATAAAGAGCTGGTGCAGCATGTCCTTTACTTAAAACAAATCTATCTCTAGTTTCCATTTTAGGATTTTTTGGATCTACATTCATTTCTTTCCAGTACAGTACTGATAAAATGTCTGCAATTGATAACGATCCTCCCGGATGTCCAGATTTTGCTCTATAAATCATTTCAACAATGTCTCTTCTTAAACCTTTTGCTATTGCTTGCAATTCATTAATTTCCATAAAAACCTCCATAAATTTTTAATCTTCTTTCTTTAAATTATAAAAAAATAACGATATTCCGAATAAGATAAATGCTACTACAAGTGTACTTCTCACTCCTAAATCAGTTGCTGTTTTCAATCCTGTCACAGACTTTTGACTTCCGAACACAATTACAATTGAAACTACAACTTGTTGAACTAAAAATGATAATTTTAGAAACAATCCTTGTATTCCAAATAGAAATCCTTCCAATCCAACTTTTTTTCTCTCTGAAATTTCTGCAGAAATCTCACTTAACATAGCTTGTGGAAAAATAAATGCTGATCCACTAAGTCCTATTCCACAAATAATAAACATTAGATAAGCCCATTTCGATAATTCTTTTGATATGAAGAGCAATCCAAACGAACCTACCATTAGAAATGCAATATCTAATATCAATATTTTTTTATACGAATATTTTTTCCCCCATTTATTTGTAATTGGGAAAAATAATCCCGCAACTCCAAATAAAATCACTGATATCAGAGTCAATTGTGCTATTGGTCTTCCCATAACTATCGTTAAGTAGTAAGTTAACACTCCTCTAAGTATATTAAATCCGCTAAAAAAAAAGAAAAATCCTCCAAAATATAACAAAATTTCTTTTTCAAATATAAATTTTAATGAATTTCCAAAAGAAAGTGATTTTTTCTTTTCTTTTTTTGCAGTTAAATCCTTTTCTTTTAAGAAAAATATACATAAATAAATTCCTAAAATTGCTAAAATTGTTAATAAAATTACTGTTTTTCTAATTCCAGCTTCAGTATTTCCATTTCCTAATTTTGCTATCAAAATTCCTGGTAATACCATTGCTATCCCTGTAAAAATCAATCTAAATGTGGATTGAACTGTTGATAAATTTAACCGTTCTTCCTTCGTATTTGCCAAATCAGGAATTAGGGCATTATATGGTGCTGCAACTAGTGTATATGCCGTAAAATACAATCCTCCAACTATCGATAAATACACAAGTGTTGCAATTTGAGAAGATTTCACTGGATAAAAATACATTATCGTCAATAATCCTAGTGGAATACCTCCTATCATCATAAAAAACGACCGTTTCCCAAATTTAGATTTTGAATTATCTGAAAGATACCCAACCACTGGATCCGAAACAGCATCTATCAATCTTGCAAAAATAAATGCAATTATCAAATATTGCGGTTTTAGTAATGGGGTTAAACTTTTTTCGGTATTCGGTGGTAAATAATAATACTGTAACCACTGATTATATAATTGGTCAATTATGAAATACGAAACACCTAATCCATAAAACCAATACGATTTTTTCGTTAATCTCGAAATGTTTTTAGACATTCTCCAACTCCTTTTGTTCTTGAATAAATTGTTAATAATTAATTTTTCAAATTCAATTTTTAAAAATTTTAAAAATTATCAATTAGAAATGATTTTCCTAACTTCTAAGAAAATCAGCCACAATTTTAGTATATTCCTCTTTATACTCAGGCTCAGCATAGATTCTTATATGTGCACCTTTTTCAAACACCTTTAATTGAACATTAGAACTTTGTGCTATTTTATTATACTCTTCCATTAACATTCCATAAGTTGTTGCCTTATCATTTTTTGTTTGTAATATTAAAGTTGGCACTCTTTTTAACAAATATGATAATCGAAGTTTTTCTAAATGATTTCCTACTCTAAAATTAAAAATTCTAGTTATGATACTAACTATAAATTTAGGAACTTTTCTTTTTTTTGCATCTTGTTTAATTCTCTTTTTAACATTCGATATTGGACTATCTAAAATCAATTTATCTATCTTAAGTCCTTTTTTTCTTAATGAATTAACATGTAATTTCGATACAATCGCTGCTCCCATTGCACCTTGCGAAAATCCATATAACGTGAAATTGTTCATCCCATACTTATCTTTCAACATTTCCATTGTATGAAGAATATCTTGAGCAAAATTATACCCTAATTTCGTTCTCGCCTCATCAGAAGCACCAGAATTTCTAAAATCTGGTATAAAAATATTATAATCTTTATCCAAATTAGCATCCTTCAAAAGCTGCAAATATTGCAATGAACAAAGTCTATTAACACCTCTACCATGACAAATAATCATAGTTTTATTAGCATTTTTCGATTCTATTAACCAACCATATAGATTCAATTTCCCAGACTTATATGCAACATCTTTATAACTATAACCATAATCTTGTGGATTTGCCTTACCTTCTTCAAGATTATATTTTTTTCTCAATTTTTTACTATCATAAACTTCTTCATGCGTAACTCTCGGATATTTCTCAATCTGATTTATAAAATATCTTACTGATACATAAGCTATCACGAAGAAAAATATCATAAATAAGACGTTTATTATTTCTAATACTCCCATTATGCCTCCTAATTAATTTTTATTATTCCCCCCAAAAAATAATTTTATTAATATTTTTATTTTTTAACTACGAGTTTTTACCACCGGATTCAATCTTTCACTTTCTTCAAAAAACAATTCCTTCAATAAAAATCCTATTTTTTCAACTTCTATTTTTAAATAATTGATTTTCCTATAATCAAAAGAATCTTTTCTTTCTAAATTTCCTTTTTCATTACAAGAAATCTGATCTTCTTTATTTTTCTCGATATCTTTCCAATTCACAAATATCTTTTTCACTTTTTCACCATTCTTCAGCTCTTTCAAATATTCTTGACCTTTTTTATTAAATCCTAACACTCTAACATATTCTATCTCAAAATCTATAACCTCTTTTTTTATATTCAAAACAACATTTAGCATCAGTCGTTCTATCCTCTTCCCAGAAAAATTTCTAGATTTCATATTTTTTAAAAACTCCTTCAAATCCTTTGAATTTTTCAATTTTGAGAACATCCTAGAATATATTTCTTCTGTCATATCATAAATTTTTAAAATCTCTGCTCTTTTAGAAACTAAAAATTTATACTTAAACAATTTGAAAACCTCTTTTTTCACATCAACTTTTATCACTTTATTTTTTAAAATTTCAAAAGTTTCTATCGGTACAAATTCTTTCAATTTCAATAAAATTTTTTCATTGTTATTTTGATGATTTTCAATTTCAGATCGGATAAATGTCGCACTCGCAAATTTTTTTCGTGATTCTTCAATTTTATTTTCATTATATTCCGAAACTTCACGTTTTATAATATAAGGTTTTATTCGCATTCTAGAATTTTTCATCTCTCGCATATATTCCAATGCTAAAATATTATTTGATCTCACAAGATTTCCAAGCCCATATTCTTCCAATGCTTTTTTTTGCGAAGTTCCATAACTATTTCCTTGTTTCATATACTCCATCAATTTTTTCTTATAAACAATCTCTTCTTGTAACTCAATCACCTTCTCTAATTTTTCAATCTCATTACTCTCTGCTCCAAAAACTTGAACATCTAAATCCAAATATTCTAAAATTCTAGTCGCCATTTTTGAAAAAATCTCTGCATTTTGTATAGAATAATAAAGTGGTAATTCCACAACAATATCGACTCCATTTTTCAAAGCCACTTCTGTTTTTTCCCACTTATTAAAAAATGAAAACTCCCCTCGCTGTACAAAATCCCCGCTCATTACAGCAACCAGCAAAGCTTCATTCCCAAATTTTTCTCTTATTTTTTCAATCTGATACAAATGTCCATTGTGAAAAGGATTATATTCTACAACTATTCCTATTTTTTCCCTGATTTTTATACCTCCTTTTATATTATACCACAAAATCTATTAATATGTATTTTTATTTCAAAAAAAATAATGTGTAAAAAATTGCCAACACAAATTTTACGCATTATTTTTTCAAAATTATATTCCTATATTTAAACCATATTGCTTAAATATTTCTTCTGTTTTTTGAACTTGTTCTCGAGTAGGCGTCGGAGTATCTTTCAATTTATATTCTTTTCCAACTTTTTCCCACTTAAATTGTCCCATTTGATGGAATGGCAAAATGTCAACCCTTTGCACATTTTTAAACTGCGATACAAATTTCGCCCATTCATGCAAATCATCCTCATCATCAGAATATCCTGGAACTAAAACATATCTAACCCAAACAGGCTTATTAATGCTATCCAAATATTTAGCAAATTCCAATGTATGATCTAACTTTACTGACGTCAAAGTCGTATATTTATTAGGATTTATATGTTTTATATCAAGTAATACTAAATCCGTATACTCTAAAACTTCTTTCGCTTTCTCATTAAAAATATATCCCGATGTATCAAGTGCCGTATGAATTCCATTTTCTCTACACAACTTAAATACCTCTTTTACAAAATCAGGTTGAATCAACGGTTCTCCACCAGAAATAGTCACTCCTCCTGTCTTTATAAATCCTTTTACTTTTAATATTTCATGCATAACCTCTTCAGGTTCCATCATAAATTTTCTATCACTTATATCCCAAGTATCCACATTATGACAATATAGACATCTAAGTGGACATCCTTGCAAAAACAATACAAATCTTATTCCTGGTCCATCTTTCGTTCCAAAAGATTCAAAAGAATGTATGTAACCTTTTATTCCCATGATAAAACCTCTTTTCCTATATTTTTTCTTTTAAGAAAATAATGCCGCATAACTCATATTTTATGAAACTATGCGACATTTTTCATATCTTATAACAAAACTATTTTAATTCATATACTATTTTTATTACATTTTATTTGAAATTGTTCTGTTAATAACATCTAATTGTTGTTCTTTTGTCAATTTAACAAAGTTTACTGCATATCCAGAAACTCTTATTGTTAATTGAGGATAATTTTCAGGATGTTCCATTGCATCTTCTAATAATTCTCTACCAAATACATTTACATTTAAATGATGACCTGTTTGGTTAAAATATCCATCCATTAATCCTACTAGATTAGTTTTCTTTTCTTCAATATTTTTACCTAAAGTTTCTGGTGTTATAGCAAATGTATAAGAAATTCCATCGTTTGCATGTTCAAATGGTAATTTAGCTACTGACGCTAATGAAGCTACTGCTCCTCTTGTATCTCTTCCGTGCATAGGGTTTGCTCCTGGTCCAAATGGTGCTCCAGCTTTTCTTCCATCAGGTGTATTTCCTGTTTTCTTACCATATACTACGTTTGAAGTAATTGTCAATACTGATTGAGTAGGTATTGCATTTCTATACATTTTGTGACTTCTAATTTTATCCATGAAGATTCTTACTATATCTACTGCAAATTGGTCAGTTCTATCATCGTTGTTTCCAAATGGAACATATTCTCCTTCTTGAATATAGTCAACTGCATCTCCGTCTTCATCTCTAACAACTTTTACTTTACCATATTTAATAGCTGCTAATGAATCTGCAACAATTGAAATTCCTGCAATTCCAAATGCTTCTGTTCTTCTAATGTCAACATCATGTAAAGCCATTTCTAATGCTTCATAAGAATATTTATCATGCATATAGTGAATGATATTTAATGCTTTAACATAAGTTTCTGCTAACCAGTCTAACATTTTATCATATTTAGCCCAAACTTCATCGAAGTCTAAGTATTCTGATGTGATTGGTTCTAACATTCCTTCTGGTAACACATATTGTTTGTATCTTTCATCTTTTCCACCATTAATTGCATATAATAATGCTTTTGGCAAGTTAACTCTTGCTCCGAAGAATTGCATTTGATGTCCAATAGTCATTGGAGATACACAACATGCGATTCCATAATTGTCTCCAAATTGAGGTCTCATGATATCATCGTTTTCATATTGAACTGATGAAGTATCGATTGAAACTTTTGCACAGAATTTTTTCCATGCTTCTGGTAAATTTTCACTCCATAATACAGTTAAGTTTGGTTCAGGTGATGTTCCCATGTTGTATAATGTATGTAAAATTCTGAAACTATTTTTAGTTACTAATGATCTTCCATCTAATCCAATTCCACCAATTGATTCTGTTACCCAAACTGGATCTCCAGAGAATAATGCATCATATTCAGGTGTTCTTAAGAATCTAATAATTCTTAATTTCATTACGAAATGATCCATTAATTCTTGTGCTTCTTTTTCAGTTAAAGTTCCTTCTTTTAAGTCTCTTTCAATATAAATATCCAAGAAAGTAGAAGTTCTTCCAATACTCATCGCAGCCCCATTTTGATCTTTAGTTGCTGCTAAATAAGCAAAATACAACCATTGAATAGCTTCTTTTGCATTAGTTGCTGGTTTTGAAATGTCAAATCCGTATGCTTCAGCCATTCTCTTTAATGCATTTAATGCTTTAATTTGTTCAAAAATTTCTTCTCTAATTCTTATTAAATCTTCTGTCATTTCACTTGAATCACGTTTTTTAAATTCTTCTTTTCTTTCTTCGATTAATTTGTCAACTCCATATAAAGCAACTCTTCTGTAATCTCCGATAATTCTTCCTCTTCCATAGGCATCAGGCAATCCAGTAATTATTCCTGTATGTCTAGCTTTCTTGATTTCATCTGTATAAGCTGAAAATACTCCATCATTGTGAGTTTTTCTATATTTAGTAAAAATTTCCTCAGTTTCAGGATCTAATTTATATCCAAAAGCTTCCAAACTGTTTTTAACCATTCTTAATCCACCATTAGGGAAAATTGCTCTTTTTAAAGGTGCATCAGTTTGTAAACCAACTATTTTTTCCAAGTCTTTATCAATATATCCTGGTCCATAAGCATCAATTTGAGAAGGAATTTTAGTTTCTGTATCATAAATTCCTTTTTCTCTTTCAACTTTAAATTTTTCAGATAAATTTTTCCATAAAGCTGTTGTTGCTTCTGTAGGCCCTTCTAAGAAAGACTCATCCCCTTTGTATTCAGTATAATTTAATCTAATGAAATCTGTAACATCATTCATATTGTTCCAGTTTCCTTCTTTAAAACCTCTCCATGCTTCCATTATTTCCTAGCACTTCCTTTCTTCATTTTAATTATTAAAATATTTTAAATTATAATTATGTGAATTATCTTTTGTAATTTTTAATCTGTAAATTGATATCTCCACGATACAGAAATTTTGAAAACTTTTTATTTTTCAAAATATTCTAATGTAATTAATAAATTCAATTGAATTAATTCCAATATTATCCTTATTACAAAGATATTATACCCTATATTTCCTGAAAAGCAAACACTTTTTTTACATTTTTTTAAGTTCTTTTTTTAACAAAAACTATTATATACTAAAAACTTTTTTATCATAAGTTTTATATATTTTTATATACTTTTCAACAATTTTAATAACTTTATCCACTCTTTTTATATACCTAGGATTGTCAGAAAGATATTCAGTCGAATGTGAACGAGCTAATTCATCATAATCTCCACCCATTGCTATTTTCATAACACCATATCCTCATTATTTCACTTCAAAACAATCTATCTTTTTCATCTAATTATACAATTTTAATTCCTTCATTTCAACATAATTTAACAATTTTTTATTAGTGAATTTTTTTTCAATCGAAATACAATTAGTTTTATACTTTTTACAGAAAAAGTCAACTTTTTCTAAAAATTCTTCATTAATCAAATTTTCAGTTTCCTCATCATTTTTAATACCATTTTCCATAAAAACTTTTTCAAATTTAATTTTATTTTCAGAAGCAAAATTTTCTATTTTTAGAAGATTATTAAGATTGTTGTTAGAATCAAAAAAATATACTCCAATTGGATCATAACCTAATTTTTTTAATCTTTCTAAATTTTCAAGAGAAGAGTTTTCATTTGTTAAAACGGTAACAACTCTCTCTTTTAAAACTTCTCCGATTGAAAAATAATGAATTTCATTATCATATAGAACTTCAAGTCTACCATTAAAATCAACATTTTTAGCAATTCCTGAAACTGTTTTCTCATCTATTTTCAATGTAATCTGTTTATCTTTCAAATAATTTAGTTCATTAATTTGACTCAATATTTCATTCCAAGAGCCATTTTCCAATTTTTTTACTAATTCAGAAAATTCTGTCACTATTGACAAAATAATTTCATCAATATTATACGTTTTTTGTGTAACAGAGTTTATCGAAATAGCTACATTTTTTACTTCATATGGCAAAATATTATTAATATTTATACCAATTCCAACAAAATATTTGTCATCAGCCTTTTCCAAAAGAATCCCAGTCAATTTTCTGTCATTCAAATAAATATCATTCGTCCACTTAAACTTATAATCCAAAGGCTCTATTTTTTTCAATCCATTAATCACTGCAATCCCAGCAATTAACGGTAATTTCAAATATTCATTAACATCAAAATTTTCTTTTGGATTAATATAAAAAGTAAAAAGTGCCATCCCTTCACTCGAAAACCAAACATTTCCTCTTCTAGCTTTTGCATGTGTTTGATTTTTAGCAGAAATAATATCATATTCTTCATATGATTTGTGATTTTTTTTCAAATATTTATTTGTCGAATCTAGTTCGTTAAATTTATATAATTTCATACTGTCTCCTTTATTTTTTCAATCTTCATATAATTTATTGTTTACGTAAAATTATGGATATTCTAAAATGAGAGAAAAATAATCGCTACTTTTTATAACAATGATTATCCAAAATTTTTATGAACAATCTAATACTTTAAATTATTTATCCACCTACCTTTCTACTTCATCCAAAATGTATTCTTCTATATAAAAATTAGAAATATAAGAAGAAAATCCTTTTATTTTTTGATATTTTTTAATTTTTGTTTTTGCTTCTTTTTTAGAAGAACATATTGATAAAATTCTAAATTTTTTATCAAGTTCATTATTTATGTAATGAAAATGACCTACTAAATATATTCTTTTTTGCGAATCATTTTTTATTTCTTGAAATAAACTATTATTATTTACTTCATTATAATAAGTTGTTTCAAATCCACCTTCCCAACCTAAATTTTTATCAAGTTTACATTTCTCTATACAAAAACCATCTAAATGTGAACTAAATCCTTTTATTTTTTGATATTCAATTAATGATTTTAAAGCTTCTTCTTTTGTGTAATAAACTCCTAATATTCTACTTTCCTCATCCCACTTGTATTTATCACATAAATCTCCATAATCATACTGATGTGACAAAACCCATATATTCATACACTTACCTCCTTTTCATGTTTATTTTATGGCTTTTGATTTAAACCCTTTTGTATAATAGCTCTTTCCAATAGTCATAGTTTTTATCTTAAACCCTTCTGGAGAATCTTTGAAACCTTTCATTTTTATATACTTTTCCTTCTCAAGATCTGCTTTTTCTTTTGTTGAAAAAAATCCTATTAACTTCCCATCGTTATTTCTTTCTGTTTCATGATATAGCATATATACTTTTTTTATTTTACTAAGTTCCATGCTTTATGTCCTCCTCTGTCAATTGATTTTCAAATTTTATTATTTTTTTCATTTAATGCCCAAAATATAAACTATTCTGATATCTCTATTTAAAAACAACCTTCACTTCTTTCCCATAAAATGCAACCCCAATCTTCAAGATATTTTTTATCCCTCTTGCCTTCAATTTCGTATCATATTTTTTCTCATCAATCTGCTTCAACGCCTTCTGTGCTCTCTCTTCCATCCCCTTTTTCGTCTTCGATATTTTAAATTCCATAAGATAAGCCTTCTCATTGCTTTTTATTGGAATCATCGCAAGATCGTATCTTCCATATCCACTCTCATCATTTGAAATAATCTCATATTTCCCCATCAAAAATCCAACAAGCCCTATCATAAACACTTGATATATTTTTTCCATTTCCTTGTCCAAGTCAAAATGACTCAGCATATTTATCATTATTTCTCCCAATGTCTTCTCAAATTTCTTAATATCTCCATTTTCAAGTGCTTTTATCAAAGTATTAGTTTTCACTTCTGTACCAAAAAATCTATTTAAAAACATATTACCAAAATATTTCCGTATTTCCTTATTTGGAATTCTCAAGTTATAAACATCTGTATATTCTGAAGTTACATCTATTTCCTTCTGCTTTTCATCTTTTGTCAAATACCCACTGTATAAGAGTAATTGCCATATCTCATCATCGTTATTTAAAAGGCTTTTTATCGTAGTTCCATCCGAAATATATTTTTCAATACTTTCCCCATCAGTAAACCGTTTTAAATCATCATAAACACTTTCCCCAGCGTGATCAAGCATATTTTCTAGAAGTGTATTTCCTGAAACATTTGCCCAATATGCTTTAATTTCTTTTTCTCTCACATAATTTACAATAGACCAAGGATTGTATACTTCACTTTCTCCAAAAATATATCCATCATACCATTCCCTAACCTCTTCAATCTTATATTTCATATCAAAATACTCAAGCATTTCAATCACTTCACTCTCAAGGAGTCCAAAATATTCTGAATAATCCTTACTTAAAATCGTATTTACATAAAGATTATTTAAACCAGAAAATATCCCTTCCTTTATAATCCTTGTTATTCCTGTCAAGATACCATATTTCAAGGAATTATTAGTCTTTAATGCTGAACTGTAAAATGTTTGAAAAAAGCTTATTGCTTCATTGTAATACCCTTTATCAAAGGCATTTATTATTGGAGCGTCATATTCATCTATTAAAATTATTACACTTTTTCCATAATATTCATACAAATAATTTGATAAATTTTTAAGAGAATAAATCCAGTCAGCCTCTTCTTTTTCCATTACTATCTTTTCAAAATCATTTTTAAAAATAGGATTCAATTTATCTTTTAAATCATAAAATTCCATGTATAAGTTTTTTATATATTTTTTTATCAGCGTGAAATTTTCTTCCCAAGTGTTTCCTTTTAAATCCTTCAATGAAATAAAAATTACAGGATATTTCCCCTGTTCAACCATATATTCACTATTATATATTTTCAAATTTTCAAAAAGTTTTTTATTTTCCTCTTTATTTTTTACATCAAAAAAGTATTTAATCATTGACATATTTAATGTTTTTCCAAATCGTCGAGGTCTTGTAAAAAGGGTTACAGGAGCCCTGTTTATTAATAATTCCTCTATTAGTAACGTTTTATCTACATAATAATAATCTTCGTTTATTATTCTTTCAAAATCTTCAATTCCCACAGGAACAGCTTTTGTTCTCATGAAATCACTCCCTCTTTTATTTTCTTTGAATTTCAATATATTAATTATACCACAACCTGATATTTAAAATAAAGCTATTTAAACGCTCTATTGTACTTTTCAATTTTTATTTTAAAATCTCTTGTATGATCTTTGTAAAGCGTTTTTAAGAGTGCACTTTTCTGATAGGAATAGATAAGGAGGGAAGAAAGGAGGTTTTAGGATTTTGGATAGGAGAAAATGAATCGAGCAAGTACT
>CAURGH010000016.1:0-40915 GCA_963524305.1 uncultured Leptotrichia sp.
GAGGACTTAAATATGTAACTTGGGATGAGTTACTATATGAATTTAAGATAACATATAAGCTGATAGACTATAAGAAAATAATATATGATGATCTTCCAAAAGTAATAAATATTTTTGATCCTTATATTGCTGATGTTTTTGTTTCCCCAAGTTATTCGATTGCTTATAAAGAAAGCTATAAATCAGAAATTTTAAAATTAGAGGAAAAAGGGTTAAAAGAACTTCAAGATGTATTATTTACACTATCTCCAGTGATGTACTTCAATGAAGAAAGTTATAATAAGCTGATAAAAGTACCAAAGGAAGAGCTTTTGGAAAGACTCAAAGGGAAAGCGAATGAAGTTCAGTTACTTGAAAAGGGTATATACATTATCTTTAATGACAAGGCAGATATTACTTATGAAGAATTTGTGGAAATGAATAATATATTTAAGCCATTGCTGGGATTAATTTAAAAGAAATTGAAAATGTCCAAAACTTTTGTGATAGCTATAGAAATATTTAATAATCTGAACAGAAAAAGTGAAAGTTGCTTATAAATAGAAGTTTAAAGCAAGGTGTAGAAATATAATGATAAAATTCCCGTACAATCATTTTAACTTTACAGTTAGGATAGTAAAAAGGGGGCATTCAAAAAGTTTTGTATAAAAAGAATATTTCTGCAACATTTCTCTTAAAAGGTTCAATTGTTTTTTTGAGTTTATCAGAAATACATCTTGAGTAAAATCCATATCGATTTACTATCTTAAAATTTTTCATATCTTGACAAATAGAATAATACTTGGTACAATTGTAATATAAATATTACAATTGGAGGGATAAAAAATGCCTACATTATCATTGAGAATGGAAAAAGAAGATTTAGAACTTTTAAAAGAATATTCAAATATAAATAATCTTAATATGTCATCTTTTGTCCGTAATTTAATTTTAGACAAAATATATGATGAAATAACTGAAGAAGATGAAAAAAGAATATTAAGAAGATGGGAAAATTCAAAATCTGAAAAAAATGCTTCTGCTGAAGAAGTTTTTAAAAGGCTAGGATTATAATGGAAAAAAAATTTTATGAAGTAAAATTTACTGAATCTGCAGAAAAAGATCTAAAAAAATTGATTAAATCAAATAAAGCAATTGCCAAACTTCTTAAAAAATGGATTTCAGAAAATTTAATCGGTACACAAAATCCAAAGCAAAGAGGAAAAGCACTTACAGGAAATTTAAAAGGATTATGGAGATATCGAGTAGGCTCTTATAGAATCGTAGCTGAAATAAAAAATGATATTTTATTAATATTAATTATAGAAATTTCAGATAGAAAAGAAACTCATAAAGATAAAAAGAGAAAAACATACAAAAATGGAAAAATAAAATAAATGAGAGTGTCCAGAATTTTGTGTAAACCTCTAAATAATATATGATAAAATAACTATATAATATTTGGAGGTTTTTGTTATGGCTAAAAAGAAATCTGTTTGTTAAAATATAGTTATAGAAATATTTAATAATATGAATAGAAAAAGTGGAATCTGTTTATAAATAGAGGTTTAAAGCAAGGTGTGGAAATGCTCCAAAAGAAGTTACTATAAAAGAAGTGAGAGATATGTGTCCAAACTGTAATTCTTCAATGTTTGATTTTGCAAAAGATAATCCTGATATGAGAATAACCATTTATGAAGGAACAACAGGAATAAATCCGTAAGAGAAAGGAAGACAAGATGAATAAAAGATACATGGATATACTAAAAGAATATCTAAAAAAAAACGAAAGAAAGGCAATAGGATACAGTGAAGAAGAAATAATTAAGATTGAAAAGCTGTATGATATAGAAGCAAAAGGAGATTTCAGGGAGTTCTTAAAATATGCCGGAAGATGTGGAGGAGGATTACTTGAAGATTATACAATAATTCTTTATAGAGAACTTTGGAGTATACAGTCTTTCTTAAGAAAAAATTATTTTGGATTTATAGATGATGAAGATTTTGAAGAAAAAGTATTTTATGATGAACTGAAAAGAAAGCCATTCATATTTTCAATAGAAATGGAAACCTATTATTTTTATATAAGGACAGTAGATGAAGACTTAAAGGTATACTGTTTTGATGAGAATGAAGAAAAGCTAAAGGATACTGGAATGGATTTTAATGAATACATGGTTGATTTAGTAGAAAGATACAATCCTGAATTAAAACCTATATTGGAAATTCCATCAATAGGAGAACTTCTGGTACAGTGTGATACATCTGAAAAAAGAATTACAGGATTAAGGGAAATAAGGGAATATATATCTTCAGAAAGAAAAGAAAACAAAGAGCTTTTTATCCTTCTTGAAAGATATCTTGAAAAGAACAGGAAGGAATTTACAGGATACAATGATGATGAGATAAGAGGAATAGAAGAATTATATGATATAGAAGTGAAGGGAGATTTCAGGGAATTTTTAAGTATAGCAGGAAAAAGTTTGGGAGGATTGTTAGGAGAAGAAGAATTGATATTTTATAATGATTGTAGTGTAAGGGAAGTAGTATTGACAAACTTTACACTTGAGGAATATTTAATAGAAGATAAGTTTTATGATGTTGCTTGTGGAAAGTTTTTTGTGATAGGATTGAAAAATAGGTCTGAATACATTTTTATAACTACAAGGGATAATGATTTAAAAGTATACCATTACAGCAGAGAGAACAGGACTTTAAAGGAAACAGGAATGAATTTCAGTGAATATGTTGCAGATTTAATTAAAAGATATAATCCGGAACTTGAAGAGTTAAAAGATGTTTCAGTATCTGGAGATATTATAAACATATAATAAAGTTTTCTTCATTTCTGAGTGATAGTTTAGTGAAAAGCTAAAGAACTGTTATATTAAAATAATACAAAAAAGTTTGAACTTAGGAAATAAAAAGAAAGGTAAGTTAATAATAGAGGGGATTGGAGTGTACCCAAAATCTTGGACAAATAAATAGAAAACTAGTTTTCTATTTGTTAAAATATAGTTATATATTTAATAATCTGAACAGAAAAAGTGGAATCTGTTTATAAATAGAGGTTTAAAGCAAGGTGTGGAAAAGAATACAAAACAGTACCATTATTAGAATATAAGCCAGATTATATAAATAATATAGAAAATATAATTCAAAAACAAGAAATGAAAATACCTATAAAATAAAGAAAGGATAAAAAGCTATGACAATTTATTCAGCAGCAGATATGGGAACATATGAAGAATTTTTAAAAATATTTAAAGAAGGAGATCAAAATGAAATAAGTCCATCAGGACGAAGTTTACTTTTCACAGCATTATGTAATACAAAATCAAAAGAAAGATATAAAATAGCAAATTTTCTTATAAATAAAGGAGCAGATGTTAAAATAATAACAGAAGATGGAATGAGCATGTTTTTTCCTTTGTTTTCTTATGGACGACAAGATATAGTAAAAACTACGATTTTATGTAAAACGTTATTGGAAAAAGGAGCAGATATAACAGTGATACATAAGAAAGAAAAAATGGTTTCATTCAAGGAATTATTTAATATCGGCACCCCTGAAATAGAAATGTTACCGTTATACCAACTGATATTTTCTCAACCAGGACTTCCTCTTTTAGTAAAAGATAAATGGGGACTAACAGTAATTGAATTTGCGAGAAGGTTTAATAGACCAATAGCAGTGAAAATGATGGAAGATTATGTAAAAAAATATAATTTGAAAGAAGAAAATTAAAGTACTTAATAATCATTGCTATAAAAGTATATATTAGAATGGGTGTGTAAAAACTTTTGTGTAAATCTCTAAATAATATATGCCAAAGCAACTATATAATATTTAAGAAATTTACTTCATACAAAAAGGAGAAGTGAAATAAATGAAAAAAAATATGTAGGAAGTTATGGAGTACTAAAAGATGTACCAAATAAATTAAAATATATCTATCTCGAAGATTTGAAAAAATCAAATGAAAATCTCGGAATAACAATATTGAAATGTATAGAAGAAAAAGAAGAATATATAGTAGTGCAATCACTAGGAGGAAAGGCAAAGTTTCGACTAAAGAGAGAAATTTATGAAATAAAAAATAAGCCAAAATTCAATATCGGAGATAAAGTTAGATTGTTTAAATATCCAGTGCTTGAGGCAAAAGTAAGTAAAATTTGTTGGCATAATAAAGATAAAAGAATTTTTTATCTTCTTAATGTTAAAAATGATAAGAGAAAAAGTACAAGTAGATATTACGAGGATGAAAATAAGTTTGAAAAAATATAAGTAAAATAAAGGATAGTCCAAAATTTTGTGTAAACTAATAGAAAATCTAGTAAATTCAGCACTTCGCTATTCTATTTACACAAAAATTATTTACGCACTTTGAAAATACAACAACTCCGTTATTACCTCAATTTAATTCGCCAGCAATACCTTTATTAGAATACAAAACAGTACCATTATTAGAATATAAGCCAGATTATATAAATAATATACAAAATATAATTCAAAAACAACAAATGAAAATACCTATAAAATAATAGGAAGGGGATATCAAAATGTCAAAATATAAAACAATATGGGCAGCAGTAAGATTTGGAACATTAAAAGATGTTATAGAAATATTCAAAAAAGGAGATGAAAAAATTGGAGATGCATCAGGAGATAGCATCTTATTTGATGCATTGGCAAATACTAATAGCATTGCACGTTATGAAATTACTAATTTTTTAATAAATAAAGGAGCTGATGTTAAAGCAGTAACAGAAGATGGGATAAGTTTATTTTTTCCATTATTCTCATATGGTTGGACAGATATAGTAAAAACAACAATATTATGTAAAACATTATTGGAAAAAGGTGCGGATATAACAACAATATATAAGAAAGAGAAAACGGTTTCTTTCAAGGAATTATTTAATATTGGTGCTCCTGAAATGGAAATGTTACCACTATATCAACTGATATTTTCTCAACCAAGACTTCCTCTTTTAGTAAAGGATAAATGGGGATTAACAGTAATTGAATTTGCCAGAAGATCTAATAGGCCAATAGCAGTGAAAATGATGGAAGATTATGTAAAAAAATATAACCTAAAAGAAGACCGTTAGCATTTTTAGATAACTGTTGTTGTAAAATTGGAATTTACACAATAGTTGTTGCACAATAATTCATTTTATTATATAATATAAAAAGAATAACAAATAGATAGGAGAAAAAAAGAAAAAATGTCAAATAATGATAACAAAAGAGTAAGAGTTAGAATAGCACCATCTCCAACTGGAGATCCACATGTGGGAACTGCCTACATTGGTCTTTTTAATTATGTGTTTGCAAAACATAATGGTGGAGATTTTTTATTGAGAATTGAAGATACGGATAGAACGAGATTTTCTGAAGATTCGGAACAACAAATTTTTGATGCAATGAAATGGCTTGGACTTAATTATGATGAAGGTCCAGATGTTGGTGGGGACAGAGGCCCTTACAGACAGTCTGAAAGATTTGAAATATATAAAGAATATGCTGAAAAATTGGTGGAAAAAGGTGAGGCATATTACTGTTTTTGTACACCTGAAAGATTACAAAAATTGAGAGAAAGACAAACTGCGATGAAACAAGCACCTGGATATGACGGTCATTGTAGAAATCTTTCTAAAGAAGAAGTTGAAGCTAAATTGGCTGCAGGAGAACCTTATACAATTAGATTGAAAATGCCTTATGAAGGGGAAACGATTGTAAATGATGGTTTAAGAGGAGAAATTAGATTTGAGAATAGTAAAATTGATGATCAAGTATTGTTAAAATCTGATGGATTCCCTACTTATCATTTGGCAAATATCGTGGATGATCATTTGATGGGAATTACACATGTTATTAGAGCTGAAGAATGGATTTCGTCTACGCCTAAACATATTCAATTGTACAAAGCGTTTGGTTGGGATGAGCCAAAATGGTATCACATGCCACTTTTGAGAAATGCGGATAAAACTAAAATTTCTAAGAGAAAAAATCCAGTTTCATTGAACTATTACCAAGAAGAAGGATATTTGAAGGAAGGACTTTTAAATTTCTTGGCTTTAATGGGATGGAGTTTTGGAGAAAACAAAGAAATTTTTACAATTGAGGAAATGATTGAAAACTTTTCATTTGATAAAATCTCGCTTGGAGGCCCTGTATTTGATTTGGTTAAATTAGGTTGGGTAAATAATCATCATATGAGATTGAAAGATTTAGATGAATTGACTAAATTAGCGATTCCATATTTTGTGAAAGCTGGATATTACACTGATGAAAACTTATCTGATGAAGAATTTTCTAAATTAAGAAGAATTGTAGAAATTTCAAGAGAGGGAGCTCATACTTTGAAAGAATTGCCTGAAATTTCATCAATTTACTTTGAAGATGAGTTTGAATTGCCAGTTGTTGAAGAAGGGATGAACAAAAAAGCGAGAAAATCTGTTGAAAGATTGAGAAATTCATTGGAAACAGAAGTTGGTAAAAAATCTATCGAATTATTTGTAGAAAAAATTAATGCTTTAAATGAAGAAATCTCTGAAGAAGAAGCAAAAGAAATTTTACACGGATTGCAAGACGAACTAGGTGAAGGGCCAGCAGCAGTATTAATGCCACTTAGAGCAGTTGTTACTGGAAAAGCTAGAGGAGCTGACCTGTATACTGTAATTGCGATTATTGGGAAAGAGAGAACTTTGAAGAGAGTTCAAAATACTTTGGAAAAAATAAAATAAGTTTTTGGAAAATTATTAAAATTAGAAAAATTTAGAATATTAAAAAAGGAATTTGAGATATTGGTCTTGGATTTCTTTTTTTATTTCAGAACAATGGAAAAAATCATGTTTTATTTGGATTTTTACTTTTTATGCGGTATACTTATGTTGAATCAATTTTAAAAATTATTTATGAGGAGTGATAAAATGAAAAAATTCTTATTATTTATAATGATGTTATTTTCAGTGACTGTTTTTGCAGGAACTGTTAATGCAAAAGTTACAAATAAAATCAATTTTGGGATTTCTCCAAAAGAATTGCAAAATATTATAAAAAGTGAGCCATTATCAAATTCGCATGATAATGGAAATTATGCTGTTTATTATTTTGTAAATGTGGAAGATCCGTTGGGTGTAAAAAGAGAGTTAAATAGTTTTGCTTTTTCTGATAATCAGTTGTTTTCGGCAGTTTTTGATTCGGCTACGACGGATGAAGAACATGCAAAAATAATTGAGGATTACAAGAAAAATGCGAGTAAAGTTTTGAAGGAAAAATTGAATGTGAAAGAGCGAAAAGGAGGATTATTGTTGTATAATTCAAAAAAATTGATAGAAATATATAGAATTATGGATCATACTTTTATTACATCTGCTCTTTATGATTCTGAAAAATTGGATGAGATTTTGAGTGATTATGAATAAGTTTTGTTTTTAGAATTTGATAAAAGAAAAAAGCTGTATTTGAATTAATTTTCATTTGCAGTTTTTTTATATCATTGTATTTTCAAACCATGTGTGCTAATATTAAGATGTTATAATATCAAATCTATAAAAGAAAGGAAAACGTTCATGTTAAAAAATATAAAAGAAAGTTATCAGCATTCATATTTTCTGTATTTAAAATTGATAATAGCAGGTATTATTATTGGTCTTATCGTTGGAATAATTGATACGATTTTTGGAAGAGGATTGCTTTTAATTGGAGATATTCGGAAGGAATATTTGTATTATTTTGTGCCTTTTCTGGCTTTGGCAGGACTTTTGATTGTTTTTATTTATCAAAAATTTGCTGGGAAGACTGGCAAGGGGATGGGACTAATTTTTGAAGTTGGGCACGGGACTGAGAAAGAGATTCCTTTGAGACTTATTCCGATTGTGACGATTGCGACTTGGATTACGCATTTGTTTGGAGGAAGTGCTGGGCGTGAAGGAGTTGCTGTGCAGCTTGGAGCGACGCTTTCCCATAGATTTAATAAGTACTTTAATTTTCCTGATAAGTCTAAAGTCTTTTTGGTAACAGGAATGGCGGCAGGTTTTGGTGGATTGTTTCAAACACCGATTGCAGCGTTATTTTTTGGTTTAGAAGTTTTAGCATTGGGGAATTTGCAGCTATATGCTTTGCTTCCAGCAGTTGTTGCAGCATTTACTGCTAGCTGGACTTCATCTTTTTTAGGACTGGAAAAGTTTACTCACATTGTAAATACAAATTTGTCAATAACTCCAATGACATTTGTAAAATTTGCAATTTTAGGAATAATTTTTGGAATTGCTGGAAATTTATTTGTTTATTTACAAAGTTTCTTGAAAAAATTTGCTGCAGAAAAAATTAAAAATCCATATTATCGAATTTTTATTATTGGAATTTTTCTTAGCGTAATACTTTTATTATTGCACGAAGGTCGATATACAGGGCTTGGAACAAATTTAATTGAAAACAGTTTTTCAGGGAAACAAATTTTTGGATATGACTGGATATTAAAATTACTATTGACGACATTGACATTGGCTGCTGGATTTCAAGGTGGAGAAGTGACACCACTATTTTCAATTGGGGCTTCGTTGGGTGTTGTGATAGCGATTTTTTTTGGACTTCCGATTGAATTTGTTGCAGCTGCAGGTTATATCAGTGTATTTGGAAGTGCGACAAATACTTTACTGGCACCAATTTTTATTGGCGGAGAAGTTTTTGGATTTAATAATTTGCCATTTTTTGTAATAATTGTGATTTTTGCTTATTTGGTTAATCGGAAAATATCGACTTATGGATTGCAAAAAAATTATTTTGAAGAAATTGGGTAATTGATAAATAATGAAATAAAAATATGGAATTAAGGTAAAAATATAGATTAATATATAGAAATTTTGTATAATACACGTAAAATATAGGAATCGTAATCGTCTACAATGATAAATTAATTTTAAGGTTATAACTATTTAGGGATAATTGTAAAAGATAAAATTATAGAAATTAAGGTTACAGATTTTTATAAATAATATGAAAGTGAAATAATAAGGAGAAAAAATGAAAAAAGTATTTGGAATTTTATTGATTGGATTATTATCAATGTCGTTGGAAGCGCATAGTAAGGATGTGAGTAGAAAGGTAACAAAACCAGTAGGAATAGAGCAGAATGTTTCTATTAAAAATAATGAAAATAAAGATTTAAATGAAGATTTTCCTGAACAAAAAATGATTGGAATGGCTAATCCTGCTTCGGTTTATTGTGTGGAACAAGGTGGCGAGTCGATTATAAAACAGGATAAAGATGGAAGTGAATATGGAATTTGTAAATTTAAGGATGGAAAAGAAGTTGATGAATGGGAATTTTATAGAAAAAACCATGATTTGACAGAAAAAGGAGTTCCTGAAAATAATAAAAAATAGTAGAAATGTAGAAGGTGACTGTTTGAAAGCAGTTGCCTTTTTAAAATATACTACAAAATACTAATGTATTATTTTTCAATTTATGATATAATTAAAGGAAAAAATACAATAAACAATTTTGAGAATAAAAATTTGTAATTGTGAAAAAATAAAACAGGGAGCATTCTTATGTGTGAAAAAAATGATATAGATTTGAATGAAGTGAGAAACAGGATAGATTTGATAGATGATCAATTAGTTAAATTGTTAGAAGAACGACTTCATATTGTGCAAGAAGTAGCATTGTTTAAGAAAAGAACAGGTAAAAAAATTTTTGATGAAATGCGTGAGAAAGAAGTTGTTATAAAAAATTTAAAAAAAGTTCAAAATGAAGAATTGAAACATTATATTGAGATTATTTTTAAAGATATAATGGATTCTAGTAAAGAATATCAAAAATTTAGGATTGGAAGTACTCGAGAGTATGTTAATGAGTTGGAATTTAAAGATAAACGGATTGGTTATACAGGAGTTCCAGGTTCATATGCATATGAAGTTTTGATTAATTTGTTAAAAAATAATACAAAGGATCATAGCGATATAAAGGAAAGTAATATTTTAAATTTTAATTCACATACTGAATTAGTAAAGGCTGTTCATAATAATGAATTAGATTTTGCGATTTTGCCGATTGAAAATTCGATTGTTGGAGAAGTGCGGGATAGTATTGATTTGATTAATAAAAAAAATATTTATATAATAGGAGAGGTTCAGCATAAGATTGAACACAATTTGTTGGGTGTGAAAGGTAGTAAAATCGAGGATATAAAGAGAGTTTATTCGCATGAACAGGCTTTGATGCAATGTTCTGAGTTTTTACAAAAACATCCTGATTGGAAGACAGAAAAAATGACAAATACAGCTTTAAGTGCAAAATATATTTCTGAAAAAAATGATGTGACAAATGCTTGTATTGCAAATATGAATACAAAAGAAATGTACGATTTAGAGTTGTTGGCTCCAAATATCAATAATACGCAAGAAAATTATACGAGATTTTTTGTAATTTCAAATAAAAATGTAGTAATTGATGGCAGTGATAAAATTAGTTTAGTTACAAGTACTAAAAACGAGTCTGGATCGTTGGTTAATTTGTTACAAATATTTTATGAATATGGCTTAAATATGGTTAATTTGAAATCAAGACCTAGAGTGACTAAACCTTGGGAATATTATTTTTATATTGATTTTGAAGGGAATATGAAGGATGTGAAAGTTCAGGAAGCATTGGAAAAAATGAGAGAAAAATCTACATATTTACAAATTTTAGGAAATTACAAGGTTTATAATTTAAATTTGTAATTGAAATTTAGCGGTTATTTTTAAAATTTTATGAAATAACAAAAAATTAAATCATAAATATTATATATTTGTAAAAAGTTGTGAAAGATATTAAATATGATGAAAATACTATTTTATGAATATAAAAGATATATAATATGAATATAAAAAAGAGAGAAAAAATGAGATTAGATAAATTTTTAGCAAATTCTGGTATTGGGACTAGAAAAGAAGTAAAGGAACTATTGAAAAAAAGGTTGATTAAGGTGAATGATGAGATTGTTAAAGATGGAAAAGTTCACATTAATGAAAATGAGGATACTGTAAAATATAAGGATGAAATAATATCTTACAAAAAGTTTGTTTATATAATGTTGAATAAGCCTAATGGCGTGATTTCTGCGACTGAGGATAAAGTTCATAAGACGGTTATTGATTTGCTTGGTGATGAGTATCGGACTTTTGAGGTTTTTCCTGTTGGGCGGTTAGATATTGATACTGAAGGGTTGCTGTTGTTGACAAATGACGGACTTCTTTCGCATAATTTATTATCGCCGAATAAGCATGTTGATAAAAAATATTATGTGGAATTGGAAAAATTACTTACAGAAACAGACATTGCAAAATTGGAAAATGGTGTGGAATTGAAGGATTTTACGACAAAAGATGCCAAAGTGGAAATCATTGAAAATAGTGAGGAATCTCACAAAATAAGGGTTTATATTACAATTAGTGAAGGTAAATTTCATCAAGTAAAAAGAATGTTTAAGGCAGTGGGAAATGAAGTGAAATATTTGAAGCGAGTAAAAATGGGTACTTTAGCGCTTGATGAAAACTTGAAATTAGGTGAATATAGAGAATTAACTGAAGATGAATTAACAAAATTAAAGGAGAATTTTTAAAATGAAAAAATACGGACTTTTAGGAGAAAAATTAGGACATAGTTTTTCAAAAGAAATACATGAAATATTTTTTGGGTTAACAAATAGAGATGCAAAATATGATTTGATAGAAAAAGAAATGTCGGAAATTCCCGCATTATTGGATGAAGTTAGAGAAGGAAAATATTTAGGAATAAATGTGACAATTCCTTATAAAGTTGAAGTAATGAAATATTTAGATGAGATTTCACCAATTGCTAAAAAAATTGGAGCAGTGAATACTGTAAAATATGAAAATGGGAAATTAATTGGAGATAATAGTGATTATTTTGGATTTTTGAGGACATTGGAATTAAATGATATTGATGTAAATGAAAAGAAAGTGTTGGTCTTGGGGACTGGTGGAGCTTCAAAAGCAATTTACAATGTCTTAATTGATAAAGGTGCAGATATTATTTATCTAGCAACAATTTTGGATAATGATACCTTTAAGATTAGAGAAGAAGATAGATTAATAAGATATTCTGGAATAAGAAATTTGAGAGATATTGAGTTAATCGTGAACTGTACACCAGTTGGAATGTTTCCGCAAGTGGATGCGTGTCCGTTGGAAGATGTAAATATTATTAATACAAATGCTGTTGTTGATATTGTTTACAATCCTGAAGAAACAGTTCTTATGAAAAAATATAGATTGAGAAATACAAAAACAGCAAATGGGTTGATGATGTTAATCTCTCAAGCGATAAAATCTGAAGAAATTTGGAATGGAGAAGAATACGATAAAGAAATTTTGGATACAATTTACAAAAAATTATCTGAAAAATTGTATAAATAATTGTAAGTAAAAAAATAGAAACTTTTATAAACTGGAAAAATAAAAAAGGAGATTTTGATGAAAAAAATTATAACAGGAGTTTTAATATTGGGAGCAACGAATTTGATGGCGATTACGAATCAAGAAATGATTGATTCAGGAACTAAAATGCAAGAAGATATTTTTCAGAAATATTTTAAAGTGAACACAAATTCTAAAATGAAAAAAGATGTTAATGTTTTGAGTGCGATGTATTCCGAAATATTATCAAAAATGTATCAGCAAAATAGATCACTTTATGAAACTGAATTTTCTAAAGCACAAGGTAAGAAGAGATCATTATTTAGAGAAATGTATGCTTATTATACTGATTATGTGGATGAATATTCAAAATTTTCTAAAGATTCTTTAGCGATACTATTACCAGATCAAGGAGATTTTCAAGCGTATTATTATACAAATACATTCATGTTGTTAGAAACATTTAATTTGAATATGAATACTTATTTGGAAGCCTTAAAAGATAGAAAAACATTGGATGAAAATATAAAAACTGTTAATAATTATTTGTATCATAGAGGAGATTCTAAAACTTTAGAAGATTATGAAAAAATGTCAAGTCAAGAAATGAAGGCACTTGTTGATGCAGAATATGTAAAATTAAATAATAAAATTGATACAGAATTAAGTAAAAAAATGTCTGAAGGAATAAAACAAAGACAAGGAAATTCGATAAAATCTAGTTTAAAGAGATTAGAAAAAATGTACGATAAGTATGATGAGAAATTTTCAGAGTATATTGATGGAACTTCATTGAGTTCTCAAGAAAAAGAGAAAATAAAAAAATTAGTTAAGTTTGAAACGATTTCAAATATAAAATTTATGACAGAATCTTTAGGAAAATAGTAAAAAATAAGAACAGAAGGAGAATTAAGAAATTGGATAAAAGATCAGAAAAATTAAAAATGATAGGTAATGAAAAAATTTTGACGGATTTTAATTTAAGAGTATATGATCAGTTGGATGATTTTGCCTCAGAAGTGTTAAGACCAGAAAAATTGATAGATTATGTTACAGCTAGAAGAGAATATTTATTTGATTCAGAAGAAAGCGTGAAAAAATATTTTACAGAAGATGATTTGGAAGGAGAAAAAATCAATACGTTTGGTGATTTTTATTATCATTATTTAATGAAATATAGTCACGGATATTTGTATAAATTTGGTGGAAAAGGGTTTACTGATGGATTGAAAAATTTGATCAAAGAAGAAGGAATTGATTTAGAAGATTTGGATATCAATTGGGAAAATATTAAAAAGAAAGAAGACCTTTATGAAGAATCTTTGATTGATATTTTGTATTCAATGTTGAGTTATGAATTAAATAAAAAAGGATATGAAATTTTTGGAATTAATATGGGTTATGAATCAGTGATTTATTATGTAGTTACTCAAGATGTTTATGATCGTATTAATAAGGATTCAGAACTATTTAGAATCTTTGATTTATCATTATTAGAAGGAATTTATGATGAAATTTATGAAGTTGAAGAAGATATAAATTCTAATCTTGTGGAAGTTGGAGATTTTTTAGAAAAAAAAGTAGATGGGTATCATACATTGAAAGTGGATAAAAATTATAACACATTAATTGAAAATGTAGATGAAGATAAGTTAAAAATAATTTTATAATTTGAGAAAGGAGATTTAATGATTAATTTTGAAACAAAAGATATAAATATGTTACTGAGTATGTTAAATATGAAACTAAGAGATGAATTTTCAAGTTTGTCAAGTCTGACTAGTTATTATAATGTAAACAAAGAGGATTTGTTAGAAAAAATGAAAGCGAACGGTTATGAATATATTGAAAATGGTAATCAATTTAAGAGAATTTAAATAAGAGAAAAAATACTAGGGAAAGGAGATAAAATGAAAAATATAGTTTTAATCGGGATGCCTGCTAGTGGAAAAAGTACGATTGGTAAAATGTTGGCAGATAAAATAAAACATGAATACTATGATGCGGATAATTATCTTGAAAAGCGAGAAAATAGGGAAATAAGTGATATTTTTGCAAAAGATGGAGAAGATTATTTTAGAAATTTGGAAACAAAATATTTAGATGAACTTTCTAAAAAGGAAAATATTATAATTTCTACAGGCGGGGGAGCAGTAAAGCGAAAAGAGAATATTGATTTACTGAAAAAAAATGGAATAGTAATTTTTTTGAATAGAAAAATTGAAGATATTGCTAAAGAAAATCATAAAAATAGACCACTTCTTCAAGATATAAATAATCTTGAAAAATTATATTTTGAAAGAATTGATTTATATAATAGATATGCAGATATTGTTGTGGAAAATGATGATACTTTGGAAAATGTTGTAAAAAAGATAATAAAAGAATTGGAAAATAAAAACTTTTAGAGTAGTTTTGGAAAGGAAAGAGAATGAAACAGATATTAGTGATAAATGGGCCTAATTTGAATTTTTTAGGAATTAGAGAAAAAGGGATTTACGGAGATGATGATTATAAAAGTGTTTGTAATTATATAAAGGACAGTTTTCAAGGTAAAAATTTGAAAATAGAAATTTTGCAATCTAATTCGGAAGGTAAAATAATTGATTTTTTACAAATGGCGTATCATAACCAAATGGATGGAGTTGTAATAAACCCTGGAGCGTACACACATTACAGCTATGCTATTCATGATGCAATAAAATCAATTTCTATACCGACAGTGGAAGTTCATTTGAGCAATATACATGAAAGAGAAGATTTTAGAAAAATATCTGTGACTTCTCCAGCCTGTGTAAAACAAATTTATGGAAAAGGGAAAGAAGGTTACATAGAGGCAATAAATTTTTTATTGAATGATGTAATTGGGAAATAGGTTTTATTTAAATATACGGAATAAAAATTATTTAGAATAGGAGATAATAGTAGAAATATGGATGTAAAGTATGATAAAAGTGTTGATATTTGTAAAGTAGCAATACGAATGTCCATTTCTTCAAGAGAAGAAGAAAGAAAGCTTGTGAAAGAATATGCTAAAGAAGGTGTAAAAACAGCTGCTGTTGATGTAGGAGGTGTAATACCTAATTCAAGATTTAAGTTCATTGAAAGTGCATTATTAGCTGCAAAGAGGAATAACTTGATTCAAGATAGGCATATCCACGATGGAGCAGTTATCGGAGCCGTAAGAGAAGCAATGAATCAAATTGAAAGTAATATCAATGGATTAAGTGTTGGTGGGAAGATAGGAATTGCACGTTACGGAGAACATTTAGCTGTTGCAATTTTTTTAAGCGTCGGAATATTACAATTTAATGAGGTTATAAGTGCTGTTGCACATCGTTCAATAGCAATTTTAGAAGAAGAAAAATAACATTTAAGGAAGGTGTTACATAAAAGATATGGGATATGAATTATTTAAAAAGATAGAGTTATTTATTTTTGATATGGATGGACTTTTGTTTAATACGGAAGATATTTATATGAGTGAAGGAAGAAGAATCGCTAGAGAAATGGGATATGAAATAACGAAAGAATTGTCAGAAATGACACTAGGGTTAACTAATAATGTGGCAAGAAAAACTTATAAAGATTATCTAGGACAAGAATTTTCATTTGATAAAATGGTTGATGAAATACATTCAATAATACTTGAAAGAGCTAAAAAAGGAGAAGTTGATTTAAAATTAGGAGTATTAGAATTATTAAACTTTTTAAAAGAAAACAATAAAAAAATGGTTTTAGCGACATCTTCTAATCGAAATTTGGCTATAACCTTAACAGAAAGTAAGGATATTAGAAAATATTTTGATTATTTTATAACTGAGGAAGATGTGAAACATGGAAAACCAGATCCGGAAGTATTTCTTATCGCTGCAAAAAGAGGGGGATCAGATCCTGAAAAATCAATAGTTTTTGAAGATTCGTTTAATGGAATAAGAGCTGCACATTCAGCAAAAACTTTTCCTTTTATGATTCCAGATAAATTACAACCAACAGAAGAAATCAGACAGAAATACTTCAAAAAATTTGATAATTTATTGGAAGTTATTAATTATTTTGAAGGGAAATAAATCGTAAAAAAAATAAAAAATTTTCATTTTACTTCTTGCTATTTAAAAAAAATAAGGTATACTTAAAATGTAAAGAGAATAATAGGAGGTATTAATATGGAAATTTTGGCTATGATATTAGCGGGTGGAAGAGGATCAAGACTTGATATCTTATCAGAAAAAAGGGTTAAACCAAGTGTACCTTTTGCTGGTAAATTTAGAATTATAGATTTCGCATTGAGTAATTGCTCAAATTCAGGAATTTATGATGTTGCATTATTAACACAATATTTACCTTTGTCATTAAATGAACACATTGGTTCAGGAAAACCTTGGGATTTTGATAGAAGAGATTCAAGTATAACTATGTTACAACCACATGAAGGACCAGGAGGAAGTGCTTGGTATCAAGGAACAGCTGATGCTATCAGACAAAATATTGAATTTATTAAAACTAAAAATCCTAAATATGTATTAATATTATCTGGAGATCATATTTATAAAATGGATTATAGATGGATGTTAAAAGAACATGAAGAAAATGGAGCTGAATTGACAGTTGCAGCACAACCAGTTCCAATAGAAGAAGCAAGTAGATTTGGAATATTTGAAGTAGATGAAAATAAACAAATCCTTGATTTCCAAGAAAAACCAGCAGAACCTAGAAGTAATCTAGCTTCAATGGGAATTTATATTTTTAATACAGATGTATTATTAGAATATTTAGAAAAATTAGAAAATCAAGACTTAGACTTTGGAAAACACGTAATTCCTTCAATGATCAAAGAAGATAGAAAAGTATTTGTTCATTGCTACGATAGTTACTGGATGGATGTTGGAACATATGATTCTTACTTAGCAGCAAACTTAGATTTGATTAAAAAATCAGAAGAAGTTGGAATTGATTTATATGATCCAGGGTGGAAAATTTATACAAGAAGTGAAGATTTGGCACCAGTAAGAATCGGTGAAACAGGTAGTTCACAAAATTCATTAATTTGTAATGGATGTAAAATAGAAGGAACTGTTCAAAATTC
Source organism: uncultured Leptotrichia sp. (assembly GCA_963524305.1). Lineage (GTDB taxonomy): Bacteria > Fusobacteriota > Fusobacteriia > Fusobacteriales > Leptotrichiaceae > JABCPH02. The sequence continues at coordinate 17,502 of CAURGH010000016.1, forward strand.
AGTATTAGGGCCTGGAGTGACTGTAAGAAAAGGTGCTACTATTAGAAATAGTATCGTATTTAGTGGAACATATATTGACGAAAATACACATTTAGATACAGTAATTGTTGATAAAAAAGTTTATATTGGTAAAAACTCATTTATTGGACACGGTGAAGCAAAAGTTCCAAATTATGAAAAACCAAATATTTTGTCATCAGGAATAACAATAATTGGTAAAGGTGCCGTTGTTCCTGAAGGAGCATTAATTGGTAAAAATGTTAGAATTTTTGGTGGAGTTAAATTGAATGAAAATAATAAATATGTACCAGTTGGAGAAACAGTAAAAAAATAGGAAGTGATTAATTTGAAAATAGTTTATTTAGCATCAGAAGTAGCTCCGTTCTTTAAAACAGGTGGATTAGCCGATGTTATGGGTGCTTTACCTAAAAAAATGCAAGAATTAGGTCATGAAGTTTCTATTATAATGCCTAAATATGATAAAATACCAGTTAAATACCTTGAAAAACTTGAATGGGTAGCAAGACTAGAAAGTCATGGAGATATTTTCAATTTAGTTAGATACCCAGATGATAAAATTAATTATTATTTTATTGAAAATAAAGCATTATATGAAAGAGGTCATGTTTATGGTGATAATGATGAAGATATACAATATGCGATGTTTTCTGAATTAGCACTTAGATTTCTAAAAGAAATTAATTTACAACCAGATATATTACACTGCAATGACTGGCAAACTGGACCAATACCTTATTTCTTAAATGTAAGATATAATAATGATCCGTTTTATTGGGATATGAGAACAGTTTATTCGATTCATAATTTAATGTATCAAGGAAGATTCTCAAAATATTCATTTGAAAGAATGGGTTATAATATTGGTGGATATGATTTGAATTTTATGGAAATAGGAATTGGGTATGCAGATGTTGTAAATACAGTAAGTCCTACTTATGCAGAAGAAATTAAATATCCTTATTTTGCAGAAGGATTAGAATGGATAACAAATACGAAAAAAATATATGGAATTTTAAATGGAATTGATGTAGATGAATTTGATCCAGAAAAAAATCCAGATGTAATACCATTTAATAAAGATTCTCTAGATAAGAAAAAAGAAAATAAATACAGATTACAAGAAAAATTAGGTTTACCAAAATCAGATGTTGCTTTGATTTCATTAGTAACAAGATTGGTTGAAGGAAAAGGATTAGATTTAGTATCAGCAATTTTAGAAAATTTATTGCAATATGATGCAGTTCAAGTAGTAATTTTAGGTAGTGGAGATAGATTTTATGAAGATTATTATAACTATTTGACAAATAAATATCCAGATAAGTTCAAAGTCTATTTAGGATATAATCCTCATTTAGCGAATGAAATTTATGCTGGAAGTGATATTTTCTTAATGCCTTCAAGATATGAACCATGTGGATTAAGTCAAATGATAGCTATGAGATTTGGTACAATTCCTGTAGTTAGAGAAACAGGTGGATTAAAAGATACTGTTCATCCTTATAATGTATTTACAAATGAAGGAAACGGATTCTCATTCACAAACTTTAATGCAGATGATATGTTGTATACAATAAAAGTAGCAGAAGGAATCTATTATGATAGACCTGAAGTTTGGAAAGATTTGATAAGAAGAAATATGGAAGCTGATTTTTCTTGGGATAAAGCAGCTAGAGAATATGTAAAATTGTATGAAGAAGCTAAAACTCATTAGATAATTGTTTTTATTGAATAGTTTGAAAAGAGAAGTGATAAAAAACTTCTCTTTTTTCTTTATCTTTTTGAGTGTATATTTTAGTAAATATTATAATGAAATTTATAAGTAATCGTATGTAAAAAATAGCTACTGAATAATATTTTTGTAAATTTATGAATATAAGAAAATTGTTAAATTTATAGATATTATGAAACTTTTGACACAATAACACTTTTGTAATTAATTTAAAATTAATAAATAAAGAAAAAAAAACTATTAATTAATTGAAAAAAAATAAAGATAGTGTATACTAAGACTGAAATTAAGAGAGGATCATAATTTCAAATAGTATGTTCAAGTTTTTTGGATGAAAGTATAAGATAAGGTTTAATTTTATAAAGGAGTGAGAATAAATTATTATCTATGTTTTTTTTGAAAATTTGGGCATATAAAAAATAAAATGAAGAAAAAAGAAAGAGAGTGGTTTTTATGAAATCTACAAAGAAAATTATTTTAACAGCGTTAATTGGAGTTTTAGCTTTAGGATCTATTGGTTATGCAGCTATGAAAAAAACTTCAAATAAAAAGATGTTATCTAAAGTAACAGCAGCAAAATTAACAAGAGGTTTTACTTGTGATAGTGGAAATGTAACAGTTGAAAACTTGTCTACAGATAGAGTTAAATTGACTGAAAGTAACGGTAAGTCTTATACTTTAAAATTAACTAAATCAGCAAGTGGAGAAGAATATAAAGGAAATGGAGTTTCTATTCATATAAAAGGAAATGAAGCAGCATTAACTAAAAGTGGACAAGATGAAGCTTGTACTATGACTCAAAGTAATGCTAATAGCTCTAATTCAGGAAATGTTACTGCGACAAGTTCAAATTTATTAAGAAAATTTGATTGTGATGGTTATCAAAATATAACAGTTGAAAATTTATCAACAGATAAAGTAAAATTAGCTGATGGATATGGAAGTATTTATGATTTAGATTCTACTACAGCAGCAAGTGGTGAAAAATATTCAAATGGAAATGTTTCTATTCATATAAAAGGAAATGAAGCTGTTTTCACTGAAAATGGAAAAGATAAAAGTTGTAGTTTAAAAAATGCAGGAAAAGGTTCTATTGAACAATAAATACATTGATAATAACTAACTGAGAGAGTTGCTTTGTATAATTTAATTATATGAAGCAACTTTTTTATTTTTTTGTTTTAATTTCTTGATTTTTGTGCTAAGACTTGGTAAAATAAATATATGTTATAAAGGGAAAATATAATTTGAACTGTTTACGAAAGGAGAGCTATGGAAACTTTAAGAGAAGAAACAAATTCTAAAAATAATGCTCTGAAAAAAGATAATAAAGAAAAAAATCAAGAAGAAAATAAAAATTCAGAAATTAATATAAAAAATATTCAAAGAAACATGGATTTGAAAAAAGAAAAACCGTTGAAAAGTATATTGGAAAATATTGAGAGAGATGAAAAAGCTAGAGAAATCATAATTCGTAGGTTATTAGATCAGAAAGTGTCAAAAGATATTAAAGAAGAAGAATCGAAATCTATTTCTGGGAAACTATCTAACTTTTTAGCAAACATTGTAGGAAGTAAAACTTTTATATTATTATTAACAATATTTGTTATAGCTTGGTTTGTTTATAATGTAAGTTATTTTAAGGAAAATAAGGATACGTTATCATTGGTAAATATTGGATTATCTGGTGTAATGATGCTATTTAGTTCATTGATTATTCTCGGACAAAATAGAAAGAAAAGATTGGAAGAAAAAAAATTGGAGAATGATTACAAAGTTAACTTAAAAAATGAGATTGTTATTGAGGATTTGCATTATAAGTTAGACGAAATGTTGAAAAAGCAAGAAGAAATTTCAGATAGAGTTTCAAGTTTGGAAGGAAATCCAGAGCCTATGAAAAAGAGGTCTGAAAAAAAATATAAATTTATTGATATTGTTGATAAATAGAATTAAAGATATTTAAAATAAGGAATAAGGAAATGAATGTATTTGAAATAGAAAAAATGCCGAAAACTGAGGAAATTTTGGAAATATTGGCTCAAAGTGATGATGTTAGGGTAGAGAGGATTTTATCTAATGGACAGACTACAGATTGGATGGTTCAAGATGAAAAAGAGTTTGTTGTATTGTTACAGGGAAATGCGACTGTTGAATTTGATGATAGAGAAGTTCATTTGTCAAAAGGAGATACTTTGATGATAAACGAGAAAGAAAAACATAGAGTTAGTTATACGAGTGAATCTCCAATTTGTATATGGTTTTGTATATTTTTCAGTTAAAAGATGATTTTATAATTAAAAATAAAGTTTAATCAAAAAAATAAAAAAGAATTTATGACTACAATTAGCTTGTTTGAAGAAAACAATTATTAAAAGAGCTTGGCTCTAAAAAGGAGAGATAAAATGGGAATATTATTTGTAGTTTTTGCTTTAGTTATCGTGATTGTGTCTGGAATACCGATAGCTAAAAAGAAATTAGAAGAAAATAAAAAATTTAAAGAGTATACAGAAAATACTCAGTTGGGAAAAAATGAAATTGTTGGAAAGATTAGGGACGAAAGAACTGTAAATGATAAGTTTATAAGTGCAATGTTTTATGTTGGAGTCGTGTTTTTATTGGTCAGTGGTATTGGACTTATTATTAATAATGGAAATGAGGATAAAGAATTTTCAAGAAAAAATTCAGGTGTTGTTGTAGGGACTCAACCTGAAATAGATACAAGTAATCAGCCTAAAGATGGTATAATGAGTATTAATACAAATGCAGATCAATCTAATACTCCAGTACAAAATGAAACTTTAACAACTGATAAGATTGCGAAAAATGTAAAAAGGGAAAGAGAAAGAATCAATAGATTGATTACAGAAAATAATAAAAAGAGTGAGAGCTTGATTGACGAGATGACAAAAGATATTGAATCTAAAAATACAGAAAGTGCATTACAAAAAGGAGAAAAAGCTCTTCAAAGTATTAAAGAAGCATCAGATAACTTAAATGGTACTCAATGTATACCAACTGGAGATGCGAACTTTGATGCACAATGTAAAAAATTATTAAATGAAGGTAGAAATCTTTATACTCAAAGACAGGAAACTGTTGCCAAGACAATGGAATGGTTGAAGAAAGTTGGACAAGATGTAAACAATGTGAAAGATACAATTGAATCAAGTAATATTGGTCAACAAGCTATTTCAGAAGGTAAAAAATTCTTTAAAGATTTGATAAAATCATTTAACGATAATACAAAATAGTTTTGATTCATTATCACTCGTTGTAAGTATTAAGGAGATGAGAATGAAAGAGAAAAAAATAAAAACGAATGCGTTAAGAATATTAGACAAACAAAAAATTGAATATGAGATTCACACATATGAATGGTCGGAAGGAACTAATTCAGGCTTAGGAGTAGCTGAAAAATTTCCTGAATTAGCAGATCGTATATTTAAAACTATTGTTTTGAAAGGAAAAACGAAAAATCTTCATGTGTGTGTAATTCCTGGAGCTGCTCATTTAGATTTAAAAAAAGTGGCAAAAGCTTGTGGAGAAAAGAACATTGATTTGTTGCCACTTTCCGAATTAGAGAGAAATACAGGATATATACGTGGTGGTTGTTCACCAGTTGGTATGAAGAAAAAGTATGATACATTTTTTGATGAGAGTGCTTTGAAATTTGAAAAAATAATAGTTTCAGCAGGGAAAAGAGGACTTCAAATGGAAGTTGATACGCATAAACTTATTGAAGAAACAGATGGAAAAGTTGCAGATTTACTATCTGAAACAGAAGGAATTTTTTAGTAAAAGGATGTATCAAGATTTTGGAGGAATTACGAATTGAAGTTAAAAAATATTAGAATAATAAAAATTTTCTTGGGAGTTTTTTTACTGTTCTTTTTATTAACAGAATTTTTGATAATTAGAGAATATCTAAATGATTATAATGAGAGGAATCAAAGAAAAAATATGGATTATGTAGTTGTTCTTGGTGGGAAACTTTATGGAGAGGTTCCTTCAAATTCTTTGAAAAATCGTATAATGATAGCAGTAAAATACTTACTTGAGAATAAAGATACGAAAGTAGTGGTAACTGGTGGAAAAGGTCCTGGAGAAAAGATTACTGAGGCAAAAGCAATAGAAAAAGAACTTATAAAAAATGGAATAAACGAAAATCGAATTATTGTAGAAGATAAATCTCGAAATACGGTACAAAATTTCAAATACAGTTTGTTAAAAATAAAGGAAGATAAGTCGTTTGATATTTCTAAGAAAAAGAGAATTATGATAGTGACTAATGATTATCATATGTATCGAGCTAAAAAAATTGCACGTGCAACAGGATTGGAAAAAGAAGGATTTGAAATATATGGACTACCAGCAAAAACACCAATTATTGCTGCACCAAAAGCATATCTTAGAGAATTTCTTTCAAATGTGAAATTTTGGATATTTGGAATTAATCAGGATTAATTGCGAATTATTAAATTGGAAAAGCTAAAATTAAGAGTATTTGGTTTTAGTCAAATAATAAATTAAAATCATATAAGATATCACTTTATATTTTGGATATTTTATATGATTTTTTATATTCATAGAATTTTTATGTTCAAATTTTGAATTTTGAAAAAATATAATAAAAATTTTTATTAAAAACTCTAAATATTTTCATTTTAAAAAAGATAATTTATAACAAAACATTTCCATCTTCATCAATTGCCTTATAAGCTGGTCTAATTAATTTCTTATCAACTAAAATTTGCTCCATTCTATGTGCATTCCAGCTAGCAATTCTAGCAAGAGCAAAAAGTGGTGTAAAAATATTTTGTGGAATATTCAAAAGTTTATATACAAAACCAGAATACAAATCAACATTTGCACAAATTTCAAAATTTTTTCCTTTAAGTTCTTTTCCAATTTCTTTTGTTAGTTTTTCAATATTTGAAAATAACTCAAATTCTTCAAGTGCATCTTTTTCTTTTGCTAATTCATAAGCTTTTTTCTTCAGTAATACAGCACGAGGATCGGAAATTGTATAGATAGCATGTCCCATACCATAAATTCTACCTTTTTTATCAAATGTCTCTTTATTAAATATTTTTTTTAAATATTCTTTCAGTTTAACTTCGTCATACGGATTAGTATTTCTCTTAATATCTTCCACCATTTTTGTAACCATTGAATTTGCTCCACCGTGCATAGGTCCTTTCAAGGCTCCGATTGAGGCAGAAATCGACGAATACGTATCAGTTCTAGTTGAAGAAACCACATGAGAAGTAAAAGTTGAGTTGTTCCCTCCTCCATGTTCTGCATGGATAACTAAAATCAAGTCCAAAATCTCAGCTTCCAATTCTGTAAATTGATTGTCATCTCTAAGCATGTGAAGAACATTTTGTGCGATACTGTATTCTTCCACTGGATTATGAATTATCAAACTTTTATTAAAATGTTTATAATTACATGCTTGATAACAATAAACAAGAAGACTAGGAAATTTTGCAATCAAATTTAAAGACTGATCAATCAAGTTTGGAAGACTGACATCATCTGGATTTTCATCTAAAGTATAAAGACACAAAACAGACCGTTGAAGCTGATTCATTATATCTGTACTTGGTTTTCTCAATATGAAATCTTCGATAAACTCATCTGGCAAATGATGATACTCTTTTAAAGTACTGATAAACATTTTTAATTCAAAATTAGAAGGGACTTTACCAAAAAGCAATAAAAATATTGTTTTTTCAAAGCAAAAAGTTTTTTCCTTTTTAAATTGAGCCACAAGCTTTTCAACAGGAATACCACGGTAATAAAGTTTTCCTTCTGCTGGAATTTTTTTTCCATCCTTATCAATTGAGTATCCTAAAACAGAACCAATTTTTGTTAATCCAACAAGAACTCCTGTCCCATTTTTATTTCTAAGACCCCTTTTTACATTCAATTTATTGTAAATATCGTCTGAAATAGAATTATTTTCAGTGAACATAACTCCCAACTCATTAATAAAATCAGTTTTCATATTTTCACCAACTCCTTATTTCAGATTTTCAATAATTTTATCTGTAAATTCAGTAGTTGTAGCATTTCCGCCTAAATCTGCTGTTTTATAACCATCAGTTAATGTCTTTAAAATGGCTCTTTCAATGTTTTTAGCAAAATCATCAAGTTTTAAATATTTTAACATTTCGATTGAAGAAAGTAGCAATGCAAGTGGATTTGCCTTATTTTGTCCTGCAATATCTGGTGCTGATCCATGTACTGCCTCAAAAATAGCAATATCATCTCCAATATTAGCCCCAGGTGCAACTCCAAGACCTCCAACGAGTCCAGCTACTAAATCTGACAAAATATCTCCATATAAATTCATTGTAACAATTACTTTGAATCTTTCAGGATTTGTAACAAGCTGCATACACATATTGTCAATAATAAGTGCTTCTAACTCAATATTTTCATATTCTTTTGAAATTTCTCTTGCAATATCCAAAAACATTCCATCAGTAAATTTTAAAATATTTGCTTTGTGAACAACGGTAACTTTTGAAATTCCATTATTTTTTGCATATTCAAAAGCACTTCTAATAATTCTTTCGCTTCCTTTTCTTGTAATTCTTTTCACAGCAATTGCACTAGTTTTTTCTTCATTCTCATATTTTTCTTCACCAATATAGATTCCTTCAGTATTTTCACGAAAAATAGCCAAATCAATATTATCATATCGAGTTTCAACTCCAGGTAGATTTCTAGAAGGTCTAAAATTTGTATATAAATCGTATTTTTTTCTAAGATACACATTTATACTTCTAAAACCTTTTCCAATTGGTGTAGTAATAGGCCCTTTTATCGCAATTTTATTTCTTTCAATGCTTTTATAAAGGCTTTCTGGTATAAGTTCTCCAGTTTTTTCGTAAACATCCGATCCAGCATTTTCAGTTTCAAATTCCACAGGAACTTTTGCTGCATCAAATATTTTTACTAAACTTTCAGAGATTTCATATCCAATTCCATCTCCAGGTATTAATGTAATTTTTTTCATAATATCTTCCACTCTTTCTAAATTATTTTTTATATAAATTACAGTAATTCCAGTTTAAATTTAAGAGATAACTTATTCAAAATTTTTAAATACTTTTAACTCAAAATCAAACTAGAACTACTGTTATTCATGTTTTAACTCAAAAATTCATCACTCGTAGCAAATTTTAAATATCCACCAAATTTCAAGATTTTAAGTTCTCTTTCTGAACCATTGAATTTAGCAGGGAATTCAATATTTTTAGTAAGATTTTTAACAATGAATCTTCCGTTTATCAATGAATTTGGAATATTGGATAATTGTAATTCGTCATATTCATCAATTTTGTTGTAATCTTCTACATTTTCAAATTCTAACGGTATAATTCCACTGTTTATCAAGTTTGCTTTGTGAATTCTTGCAAATGATTTTGCGATAACAGCTTTTATACCAAGATAAAGTGGTAATAATGCAGCATGTTCACGGCTAGAACCTTGTCCATAATTTTCTCCACCAACAACAATTCCACCGTCATTTTTTTCAGCTCTTTCTTTGAAATCTGGAATAATTGTTTCAAAACAGTGTTCAGATAATTTAGGAATATTTGAACGGAATGGCAATAATGCGGCATTTGATGGACAAATATCATCTGTTGTAATGTTATCTCCTGTTTTTAAAATAACTTTTTTAGTAAAACTGTTTTTTAATTCTTCTCCAATAGGGAATGGTTTAATATTAGGTCCCATAACGATTTTGGTATCTTCTCTTTCTTTCTTTGCTTCCTCTTCATTAGGATTAGGGAAAATAAAGTAGTTATCTGATACTTCAAATTTTTCTGGATCTTCAATGATAATTTCTTCTCCTAACTCTCTAGGATCTGTCAAATATCCTGTGATTGCAGATGCAGCCGCTGTTTCTGTACTTACTAAGTAAACTCCTGCACTCATTGTTCCGCATCTTCCCTTGAAGTTTCTGTTAAATGTTCTAAGTGAGATTCCATCTGTTTTTGGTGCTTGTCCCATTCCAATACAAGGTCCACACGCAGCTTCTAGTAATCTCGCACCAGCCGCTATAAATTTAGCCAATGCTCCATTTTCTGAAATCATTTTCATAATATTACTTGAACCTGGCGATAAAACAAGACTTACATCTGGATGAACTTTTTTCCCATCTAAAATTGCTGCAAGTTTCATAAAATCTGAATAAGATGAATTTGTACATGAACCAATCGCAATTTGATCAACTTTCAATTTTTTGTCTTTTGGAATTTCATGCACATTATCAGGACTATGAGGAAAAGCCGCAAGTGGCACTAATTCATCTAAATTAACAACTAGTTTTTCATCATAAACTGCATCCTCATCAGGCAATAATTCTACAAAATCTTCTCCACGTGATTGTTTTTCCAAGAATGTCTTCGTATTTTCATCACTTGGGAAAATTGAAGTTGTAGCTCCTAATTCAGCTCCCATATTTGTAATAGTGGCTCTATCCTCAACAGATAACGATTTTATACCTTCTCCAGTATATTCCATTACAAATCCAACTCCACCTTTTACTGTTAATTCTTTTAAAACATATAAAATTACATCCTTAGCTGACACCCAAGGTTGTAATTTTCCTTTAAGTTCGATGTTATAAACTTTTGGAACTTTCAAATAATAAAGTCCTCTTGCCATACCAATCGCAACATCAAGTCCACCTGCTCCAATTGCAAGCATTCCAAGACCTCCGCCAGTAGGTGTGTGACTGTCTGAACCAATCAATATTTTTCCTGGTTTACCAAATCTTTCCAAATGCAATCTATGACAAATTCCATTTCCAGGTTTTGAAAAAACAATATTATGTTTTTTAGCCGATGTTTTAATAAATTCATGGTCATCCGCATTTTCAAAACTCGATTGTAACATATTGTGATCGACATAAGCCACAGAAATCTCCGTTGCTACTTTGTCAACATTCATTGCATTAAGCTGTAAATATGCCATTGTTCCCGTGGAATCTTGCGTAAGTGTCTGATTAACTCTTACTGCGATTTCGTTACCTACCTTTAATTCTCCTTTTAGAAGATTTTTTTTCAAAATCTTGTACGTTAAACTCATACCCATTTTTTGTCCTCCTGAACTCAAATTTATTTTTCGATATGCGTATATTATAATACCAAATCATTGAATAAGTCAATAAAGATATTATATATTTTATTTGCTTTTATATCTATTTCGCAAATACTTGAAATTTACAGATATATATAGGTTTTAGGAGATTTTTTCTTTATTAATTCACACGAAATCTAAGAAGATTAATAAAAATTTATGGAATTATGATTTTCTAGTCCATTGAATTAGATTAAAAAATATGGTATAATTAAAAAACAAATGTTATTTTTAAAAAGAAGGGAGTAATGTATGAAAAAATTAGTATTGTCATCATTGTTTTTAGTGGCATTACAAGGATTTTGTGATTGTAATTTTATAAATGGTCCCGATTTATTATTAAATAGAATGATAAACAAAGTAAAATCTGAAAAGAAAGCAAATGATATTTTTTGTGATTCTGAAGATATGAAAATGGCTTATTATTTAATAGAAGACGAGAGCTACAATTTAACTTTAGGAGTTGGATTAAAATTAACAGAACAAACAACAAATGAAGAATTTAAAAACAGATTTTATAACAAATTGGAAGAATACAAAACTTTTTTCTCAAAATTAGATACAAGTAATTTGGGAACAGTACCTTTACCCGATAAAGAAGTTATTAGATTTTATGGTCAAATGCCAGAAGAAAATCATTTTTTTATAATTGGAAAGTATGTGTATGATATGAAAACTAAAACTTCCAAATTTTATGGAAGTACTACAGGAAAAGAACTGTTTGATAAAATAGGATTATTTGACAGATTACCTAATGTTGAATATATTGATGAAGTTATTTTTTAATTTTTTAGTAAAAATTATTGAGAAAGCTATTTGATGAGAATAAACGAAACTGAACAATGAAAATTGAAGAGTGGAAATATTCTTTATGATAGCTTTTTTATTTTGAAAATTTTTAACAAAGATATAGTAAACTGTATTACGAAAAGAAATAATGAATATTAATGATAGAGAGGACGATAGAAATGTTATTAGGCGGAAACGAAACTACAAAAAAGATTGACAGTTTTGCAATTAATGAGCTAAAAATACCAAGTATAGTGCTTATGGAAAATGCAGCAATTTCTTTTGTGAAACATATTGATAAAAATGAGGATAATTTTCTTGTTATTTGTGGAAAGGGAAACAATGGTGGCGATGGTTATGCAATTGCACGGCAATTATTTTCAAAAGGGAAGAAAGTGAAGATTTTTTGTATTAGTGATGAAAAGATGAGTAATGACTGTTTTGTAAATTATGAAATTTGTAAAAATTCGGGAATTGAGATTTTCTATAATTTGAAAGAGCTTGAAAAACTATTCGTAGAATGTGATGTTGTTATTGAAGGAATTTTTGGAACAGGCTTAAATTCTGAGATAAGAGGTATTTACAAAGATGTAATTTTGAAAATAAATGAAAATTGTAAAAAGAAAAAAGTTTATTCAATTGACATTCCGTCGGGAATTAATGGAGATACAGGAGATATTATGGGGATTTCGGTAAATGCAGATGTTACTATTTCTTTTGTAACTTATAAAAAAGGATTCTTGAATCCTGTAGCGAAAAAGTATTTAGGTGAAGTAATTGTTGAAAATATTGGTTTGAATGAAGGGAATATTATTCAGCTTGTAAATGAATATTACTTAACTGGTAAGATGATTAAATCTTTTTATATTGAAAGGAATGAAAATTCTCATAAGGGTGATTTTGGAAAAGTGTTGATTTATGCTGGAAGCAGTGGATTTTATGGAGCTGGGAATATTGTGACAAAATCTTGTGTGAGAAGTGGAACAGGATTAACGACTTTGATTACAGATAAGAATAATTTTTCGTTGAATGTGTTTGTACCTGAAGCTATGAGTTTTCCGATAAATTTTGAAAATATAGAAGAAAGTTTTGAAAAATTAGAAAATGAAATCTTAAATAGTGATGTTATTGCGATTGGGCCTGGAATTGGAAAAAATCAAAAATCACTTGAGATTTTAAAAAAATTAATTAGTATTGAGAAAAATAAAAAAGGTAATAAAATTCATCTTGTTTTGGATGCAGATGCATTGAATTTATTGTCAGAAAATCAAGAATTATTTGAAAAAATACAGAATAGAAGTATTTTAACGCCACACATAATTGAATTTTCAAGATTAACAGGTTTTTTATCAAATGAAATTTTGGAAAATAGATTTCAAAAAGCGATTGATTTTGCGAAAAAATATAAAATTGTATTGCTTTTAAAGGGGAAAAATACGATTGTAACTGATGGAGAGCAACTATTTGTAAATAGTACCGGAAACTCGCATATGGCAAACGGTGGCATGGGAGATTGTTTAACAGGAATTATAGCTTCATTTGCTGGTCAGAAGTATGATTTATTACATTCTGCGTTAATAGGTGCTTATTTGCATGGATTTATTGGAGATAAATTGTTGAAAGAGCAGTATGTTGTTAATGCGACACATATTATTGAAGGAATTTCTAGAGGAATAAAAGAAATTTTTGGAAGATAAATGATTTTCAATGATTTGTGTGAAGAGAAAGAGAGTACAGCAATCTATATTTGTAGTCAAAAAAAGTTTTGCTGTACTCTCTAGCATATAAAAAATAATATTTCTTAAATTTTTTAAAAATTTATTCTTTTATTTTCAAAATAATATTCTCAAAATAATTTTTATAACAAATCTTTATCTCAATTTCTTAAAAACTTCTCCGATACTTTCATGTATAACCAAATTTGCAAAATTATCTTGTTCAGTTTGAGATTTATTGATTAAAACAAGATTTTTTCCTTGAAAATATTGAATGAGGGAAGCTGCTGGATACACGATAAGTGAAGTTCCGCCTATAATTAATGTGTCTGCTTTTGAAATTTCATTTATTGCTTTTGAAAAAGTGAGTTGGTCAGGCACTTCTTCATATAAAGTAACATCAGGTTTTATAATTCCACCACATTTTGGACAGTGTGGAACGTTTTCCTTGTCACAAATTTCCAAAAATTCTTTCAAATTATATTTTTTACCACAATTAACACAAGTATTGCTATCAACTGTTCCGTGTAATTTTAAAACATTTTTGCTCCCAGCCATTTCATGCAAACAGTCAATATTTTGAGTTATTACAGCCGATAATTTTCCTTCGTTTTCTAATTTTGCTAAGTATTTGTGAGCAAAGTTTGGCTTAGCCTTTGGATAAACGAGATGTTTTTTGTAAAAGTCATAAAATTCTTTTGGATATTTTTCATACATTGTGTGAGAAACAAGTTCCTCTGGAGAAAAATTTCTGTCTAATTTTAAACTGTAAACCCCATTAGCACTTCTAAAATCAGGAATTCCCGATTCTGTAGAAACACCAGCACCTCCAAAAAAGACAATTTTTTTGCTTTCATCAATTATTTTTTGAAGTAAATCAATTTTATTCATTTATATCATCACCTTTTTTTATTTTCAAAAATTTTTTTGTTAATATATTATACAATATTTTTAGCAATTTGTTTCAAAAAAAGATGAGTTAGTATTTTTTGTAAAAAAAATATGTTATAGAGGAGAAGTAATATGAGATAGAAATAAAAGATTTTTTAAAACTAGTTAAAGTAGTAAATGAGTTAAATAGAACTATGATAAAATGACAAATAATTATGAGAATAAAGATATCATAAATTTATATAGAAATCAACAGACCATAGTTACAATAACTTGAAAGATTGAAAAAACATAGTGGTAATGTCAAAGAGCACTTTAAAACTGCTCTTTATAATATGGAAAATAATCTTAGTTTTTTTAATTAAGAGAGTATTTTGATTTAGTATTAATAGTATTTTAAAACACAAAAATTAAAAAAATATTTACGAATAAGCAAATAATAAGTAAAATAAAATCAAAAAAAAAAAAAAAACAGTATAATAATCAAGAACATTTAAATATTATCAAAAATCATTTTATCAAAAATCATTTTAGGTATACAATTATTATTTAGAACATTGATTTTTTTAGAAGAAACAGTTTCATATTTTGTTAAGGAGGTTTTTTATTTATGATAAGAATATTGAAAATTATTTTATTAATATTAGCAATATTGTGGTCAGTTGTAGGGTGTAGTTCTACTAATCTATCTGCTTTTTGCTCTCTTGATCCTTTAGATTCAAGATGTTGGTATTAAATGGAATAACTTCTTAACGAATTTCTTTAATTATTTTTATTAGACTAATAATTAAGATGAAGATATAAAATCCTAATAATTTCCTTTTAAATGTATTTTTATAAATAAAGTATTATTGGTAAAATAATTAATTAAATATATTATAAAATTAAAATCTCTAAATTATCAGTGATTCAAAGAATGATTTTTTTTAACTATTTAAAGAATTAAAATAAAAAAGAAAGGTGTGAATTTTATGAAAAAATTAGCGATGGGATTATTCTTAGTTTTAGGATTAGCTTCGTTTGCAGCTGGAAGTAAAGTTGAAGTAAAAGCAGGGTATGATTTTGGTGGAAAATATGACTTCGATGATATTTGGTATGGAGGTAAAGCGAAAGCTGGAGCATTTGAAGTAGGAACAGAATACAGATACGAAGTAACTCCTGGATTAGAAATAGGTGGAGGAGTAGCATATCAATCACATAAAAAAACTAAAGATGGGGGAGAAGGGTATAACTCAACTCCAGTGTACTTAACTTCTAAATATAGTTTTGATACAGGTGAAGTTAAACCTTATTTAAAAGCAGATTTAGGTTATTCATTTAATACAAACAAAGCTAAAAATGGAATGTATTATGGAGCAGGAATAGGAGTTTCATATAACAATTTCAATGCTGAATTAATGTATAAAGAAAACAAATCTAAAATTGATGGATGGCTTTGGGATGAAAGTTTAAATTATAAAAGAGTTACTCTTGGTGTAGGTTATAATTTTGGTTTTTAAAACTTTAAGAGAAACGAATAAATTGTTAGGGGAGGATTAAATGTCTAAATTAGTTAAAATTTTAGTTATGACAAGTGTTCTGATGGCGATTACTAGTTGCAGTACTACTGGTGGTCAGAAAATAATGTGTGAATTAGGATCGAGAACAGCATGTATAGATTATGCTAGATAATATTGGGGAGATTGATTCTTAAGTAATAATAAACTTTTGTTAATGAATTGAGTTATATCAAGGAGGAAGTAAAATGTCTAAATTAGTTAAAGTTCTAGTTATTATTGCTACAATGATGGCATTAACAAGCTGTAGCGATGCGTTGATGTGTGAATTAGGATCAAGAACGGCTTGTATAGATTACGCTAGATAATGAAATACTTCTAAAAGAAAATTGTATAAAGAAGTATAATTTATAAAAATTTTGTTTCAAAAAATATTTTTTGGAAAGCAGGTAAAAAAATGAGAAAATTGAGAATGACATTATTAATAATTGGAATGGGATTAATGGCAACAAGTTGTATTTATGATCCATTAAATCCGTTATTTTGGTAATAATAAAGTATAACATAGCTACTTAACGGAGGTAAGTATCCGTATTAAATTAAAAAAATAAAAAATTAAATCACTTTTTGAGCTTTTAATAGCTAATAAAAACTGTCTTGTAAATAATGTATATTATTTTGAGGCAGTTTTATTTTATTTACAAAATTTTATTTTACGATATAAAGTTTATAGAGAAAATATTTTATATCAAAAAAACTATTTTTGATTGAATGTACCCTTTTTTAGCTGATTATAGAATGCATTTAAAAATATTTGTAGAATGATAATTTAAAAATTCAAAAAAAGAGTATTTTGCTAAAAATCTTCAAATAAAACAAAAAATGTTAATACAAAGTCATAATAAAATTTCTAGTTTATTTCTATCATTTATGATAAAATAATCATAACTTGTGATATATTTCGCTTTGTTAATGTTTTCAAAATATTTGACATTTTACAAGAATTTATAATGTGGCACTGAATATAAAAAACATTGGAAAATTGATGTTGGAATATTAGGAAAATAAAAAAAGACAGGGTAGGAACTACCCGAAGAGCTTGGTAAATATATTTGGCTAACAAAAGCAGATACTTCCTAAGAAGCTCTCACTTCTAAAAGCGGGAGTAGTTCACGGTGGAGATATAAATGTATAAAAAAGGAGATATAAATGTATAAAAAAATATTAATTTCAATTTTAATGTTCGGTTTTTTGGTAATAAGCTGTGGAAATTCAAAATTAAATAATGAAGAGAGAAAAATAATAAATAATGTAAAAAGTGAAGTTAAGGAATTTAAGAAAAATCCTTCAAAGGAGAAGGCAGAAGAACTGTTTAAAAAAGGTGAAATACAAAACGAGAAAAGAAACTATGAAATTGCAAAAATGTATTATGAAGGAGCTTCAGAGTTTGTACCGATGGCTAACTATTATTTAGCAATTCTTTATAGAAAGAGAGGAAGTGAGAGAAAATATATAGAATATATAGAAAAAGCCTCTGATAAAGGTGTTTTGAATGCGAGTAAAGATATTTCACGGTATTATCAGGAAAAAGGAGAATTTGATAAATCTATAGATTATCGTATGAAAGTTGTTGAACAAGGTGACGTGTCTTGGTCAGATTTTATAATTTTAGATTATGTTATTGGTAGAAAAGAGAACAAATTAAAAGGAAATGAAAGGGAAAAAATTATTAAATTTTTTGAGAAAGAAGGAGAAAAAAATTATAAAGTAAGAGAATGGTTTGCAAATTTTTATAGAATTGAAGGTAGTTATGAAGAAGCAGAAAAAATATATATGAGAATGGAAAAAGAAAATTATGAAAATGCAGAGTTTTTATTGGGAGATTTTTATTCAGAACAAGGGAAATACAGTGAAGCAGAGAAATACTATTTAAAAGGAATTGAAAAACATGGAAGAAAATTAAAATTATTATTTGGATTGGCAGCAGTATATAAAGAACAGGGACGATATAAAGAAGCTAAAGAAATATATGAAGAATTAAAAAACTTTAAAGATGAATCTATAAAAGAATTGGCAGAAAAAAATTTAAAAGAGTTAGAGAGAGAAAATAATTATGAGTAATATTTTTGAAAAATGTGAGATGGATTAAAACAAATAATTTATGAAGTTAGAGATTCTAAATAAATGAGAGAGCGATGTTTAACTTAGGAGGATTATATCAGAAAGGGAAATAAAAGGAGTAGGTAAGGAATGAAGAAATTATTATTAATTGTATTGATAATTTTCACAGTATTTAATTGTAGTCAAAAAGAAAATCAAATACAAATGGCAAAGGAACATATTGAAAAAATAGGGAAAAATCCCACAACAAGAGATATAAATGAGATGTATGATAATGGAAGAATTTATTATGGAAGCAATCCCGAGATGGCAATGCTTTACTTTGAAAGAATAGTAAAGGATAAGCCAGAAGCCTCAAATTATCTTGCAGAATATTATTATAAAAAAAAAAGATTATGCAAATTATGAAAAATGGGCAAAATATGCGGCGGATAGAGGAATAAGTCCAGCAACACATAATTTTGCATATTATTATGAACAAAAAGGTGATATAGAGAATGCAACAAAGTATTATTTGATAGCGGCTAAAAATGGAGATAAAGATTCAAAAAATAATTTAATATTTTTATATGTTGGAAAAGGAAATGATGAAGAAACTAAAAAAATATTAAAAGAATTAGGAGAAAAGGGAGATGAAAGTAATTTAATGTTATGAAAGGCAAGTTATTTTAATATGAAAAAAGAATATGAAAAAAGTTTTGAAATATATAAACAAATGATAAAACAAGGATATTCAGATGGTTATATGGGTTGGGGATTATTATTAGAAAAATTAAATAAAAAAGATGAAGCTATAAATATTTATAAAAAAGGAGTGGAGAAAGGAAATATTGATTCTGCATATTTTCTGGGAAATCTTTATATACAAGAAAAAAACTATAAAGAATGTAGAAAATATTATTTAATAGGTGCTAAGCGAAGTGAAAAAGTAGCTACTTCCGCAATAGGATATTGTTATGAAATGGAAGGAAATTATGAAGAAGCAAAGAAATGGTATCAAAAAGCCATTGATTTAGGAGATAACGAAGTTTCACTTAGAAGATTACAGGATATAGAAAATAAATAAGAAAGAAGGATTAAATCATGGAAATATTAGATGAAGAGACGGGGTTTAACGATAAAACATATGAAATGCAATTAAAAAAAGTGAGACACTTAAGAATATCTGAAAAACTAGATATTTTAATGACATCTCAAGTAGGAAACGAATTGTATATAAAAAATAAAAATATAAGAAAGAGAGTGTAAAAATTTTTGTGTAAATAGAATATAACAAAACAGCAAAGTATTGAATTTACTGAATTCATCTATTAATTTACACAAAATTAAGGACACTCTCATAACTTTAGGTATGGTGGATGTGAATGATGGTTATACAACAATTTCTGGTCATATAGGAGATCCTATTAAAGTTCCTTATGCTTCAAGAAATCATAATCGAGATTTTGAAAAATTCGCTGAAGATATAAGAAAAAATACAGAAAAAATAAAAAAAAAGACGGTATTGATTTAACTAAACCTGAAAATGAAATATATTTAAAATTAAGTCAAAAAAATAATAAAAAAATTATTGATTATTTTAGAGAAGATGGTATTGTTATAAATCATGCAAGAGATAACAGAGGTTTTGATTATACTTTTGAAATGCATGAAACAAAAAGACACAATGTTAATAAAGGTGGTATAGCACATAAAGGACCACAAGCGTTAGATGGAATGAAAAGAGGAGAGTAAGATGGAAATAAATAAAGAGTTAAATTTTATAATAAATGATAATAAATTAGAAAAAAGAACAGAAAAAAGTAAATATTTTACAGAAGAATTTTTTAAAAAATGTGGAATTAAAAAATATAGATATTTATTAGAAGATTATAATTTTATAGATTTTGAAAGAGATACATACTGTAGAAGAGGAGAAACTAAAAATCCTGAAGAAGACTACTATATTGATGGATTATGGTTAGAAGACAGTAATATTGAACATGGATTAAATTTTCTTATGGAATTGGATGAATATTATCAGGAAACGGGGGAATATGAAAAATTAGGAAGACCTGATTATTATTTAACAGATAATTTAGTACCATTTTCAGGATTATGTGACTACATATTTATTGATAAGACTACATCAAAAATATGGACTGCAATTCAAGATGAAGACTTATCAAATATGATGGAAACAATATATGATTGGGAGCTAATAGCAGATAATTTTGATGAATTTATAGATAAATTATATTATATTCCAGATGAAGACACAAAAGAAAGAATTAGTGAAGAACAAGTAAGAAATTTAATTGATGTGTTATCAAAAAAAGAAAAATAAAATTATTGATTAAGGTACTGTAAATTTAAATTACAGTACTCTTACTTGAAAGAAGGAAAAAATGGAAATAAAAAGAGCGAATTATAATCAAAAAGTAGGAGAAATTTTTAATATAAAAGAAATAGATGGACAGTTAGTTTTATTTGACGATAATGAAATTAGATATAATGGGAAATTAGAATTAGAGTATGAAAATGGGCAATTACATTCTGAAGGAATGATAAGATTAGGGTTAAAAGATGGACAGTGGAAAACTTATTATCAAAATAATCAAGTAAAAATAATTGAAAATTTTATATTAGGGATAGATTGTATAATAAAATGCAACAAATTTTAAAATAAAATAGAACTCATGATAATTTCTTGTTAAAATTTTAGTAACCACAAAAACATTAACGAAAGGAAATATATCATGAGTCATAAACATTTTACCATAAATGAAAGAAATAAACTAGAGGTTTTGCTAAAAGAAAATTACAAAATTACTTCTGAATTAAAGAATTTAAATTTGAGGAAATTTGAAAAAATGTTGCAATTAATATCATAATTTATGAAAATAAGTAATTAGAAAGTGAGAGAGAAAATTATGAATTTATGGAAAAAAAGGAACCTTTATATGAAATATTTACCAATACTTTTACTTATAGCAACATTAAATATAGCTATAAAAAAATGTTCTATATTTGAAACAGAATTGAAGAGCGATAATAAGAATTCCAATTATAAAAAATATTTTGAATTATCATATTTAGGGAATAGAGAAATAAAGAAAAAAAATTATAAAAAAGCACTGGAATATTATGAACAAGCTAAAAATTATGATAGTGATATGGCAGATGTGAGTATAGCGAATATATATTATAATTTTATAAGTAAAGAAGAAGGAGAGAAAAAATATAAACAAGCATATAATAATGGAATCTTTGAAGTAGCTTATACATTAGGCAATATAGCTTATAGAAAAGGAGACTTTAATTTAGCAAAAGAATGGTATTTAAAAGGAAGTGAGAAAGGAAATGAAAGATCAAGTATAGAACTAGCAAAATTATTAATAAGTGAGAACAATGAAACGGAAGCTAAAAAATTTTTATTGAAAGTTGAAAATGGAAATAGGGCAGAAGGATTATATTACCTAATGACCATTTACTATAAAGAAAAAAATAAAGGGAAAATTAATGAATTAAAAAATAAAATGCTTGGAAAAAACAAAATGTATCAGATATCTGATGAAATGATACTTAAAATAGGTTTGATGTTAGGAGGTGAAAGAGAAAACAGATTATTTGAAACAATTAATGATACAGACAATCTGATAAGAATAAGAAAATATGAGGAAGCTAAAAAAGAATATGAAAAATTTTTAGAATATAGTTTTGAAGGAAATTATTTTTTAGGTACTATGTATGATGAATTAGATAATAAAGCAGAAGCATTAAAGTATTATAAAATAGCTTATGAAAAAGGAAAAATGGGGATTTCTGCATACAAAATAGGAAATATTTATGAAGAAAATAATAATATTATAGAAGCTAAAAAATGGTATCAAATAGGAATTGATTTAGATGATTCACAATCATTGGTTTCATTAGGAGAAATAAAACTAAAAGAAAGTAATGATGAAGACGCAAAAGGATTATTTTTAAAAGGAATTGATAAAAAAAATGCAGAAGCTTTACTTGGTATGATAGCATATTATAAAAAAAAGAATAACGATAAAAAAGCAAAAGAAATAGCTGAAAAAATAATATCAGAAAAAGGATTATTTTATAATGATGTAGACTTGTATAGTACAGCATTACAAATTGTAAAAATTTATTAAAAAATAATAGAGGGATAACGTAATGGAAAAAATAAGTTCTATAAAAAGATTTAAATGTTTAAAAAATGAAATTTATGAAATTAAAGATAAATCAAAAAAAATTGGAAATAGAAATTTTGTTATAATGGCATGTCATTCTGGAAATAAAGAAAAACCAAAAATATGTGTAGAAGATAATTTAGGAGAAAATATTAAAATTGGTGATGTTATAGGTGTAAGAAGAAATAAAGAGACAAGTGTCTGTATGTCCTAAATGTCAAGGAAATTATTCAAAAGATAAGTTTATAGAAGGAATTTTATATGAAGCAGGAGGTCCGTGGGATGAAAAATATAAATGATGAAAAATTATTAAGTTTTGTAGAAAATGAAATTTTAAAGCATAAAGAGGATTATTCAGAAAAAGAAATAACAAAATTATTACAAATTTTCAATGAAATTATAAATGTTGGTCCTAAAAAAGCAAATAGCATAGGAGACCTGTATATAAATTTCATAGGAAGTGATCATATGGCGGTGTATTATTTTGAACATATATGGACTATAGAATTATTAATTAAAATTTTAGAAAATTCATCAAAAAACAGAGCAAGAATTATATTTTGTTCATCGGTATTAAATGATTTATATTATTTTGTACTTGATGATTCAGATAAATTTAGTAAAGACAAGTACTGGTCTGAATTTAGAAAAGTAAAAAAATTATTATATCCCTATTCAGATAAATTTTATGATGGATTACTTGAAAAAAATATTGGGAATTGTTGTTGAAAATGAAGGTGTGGAAAAGATGGAGGAAGAAAGAAGTTACTTGAAAGGATGAAGAAATTGGAAAAAGAAAAATTAGAGTACTTAATGAAAATGTAAAAAAATAACTCCTTATATACATTCGGGGTCACTTAATGTTACCAATACTGTTATTTCGGTTCATAATTATACAACAGATTCATTGTATTTAAATTCAATAGAGAAAGTTTATTATAAAGATATAAATGAATTTTCAAAAAAACCATATTTTTCTATTAATCAAGAATATCCGGAAGACGAATAAGGAGGTTAAAAATTGAAAAAAATACAATTGTTATTGATATTACCATTATTATTAATTTTTTCCTGTAATACACCAAAAAAAGAAGAAAACAAAAAAATGATAGTAGATGAAATAAGATTAATAAAAAAAGAACCCACAAAAGGAAATATAGCTAGCTTATTAGAAAAAAGTAAGAAAATCTATAAAAATGGAGACGAAGAAACAGCAAAAAAAATATGGGAAGAATTAGGAAAATATGATTCAGAAGATGCAATGGCTAATTTAGGTGCAATATATCATATGTTTGAAGAATATGAGCTT
>CAURGH010000017.1:0-36954 GCA_963524305.1 uncultured Leptotrichia sp.
ATAGTTATTTTACCATATATTATTTAGAGGTTTACACAAAAATTTTTACACACCCGATAAAAGCTCTCTCCATCTCCTTACCCACATAAATTCCATAGTTTTTTCGTATCTTGTAAAGCTCGTCCATCGGTAGTTTTTGAGGAAGAATACTCTTGCATGAGGGTATTCTTTTTTCGTTTAGTTTATCAAATTTATCTAAAATAATCATTGAATTTGAAAGTTTGGAATAGGATTCTCGGAAAGAAAATTTTCATAGAGGGCAATTTGAGCTTTATATTCGGTGGAAAATGCCTTATCAGTATGAACTTGCTCCATTGTAATGGATAATTCTTCCATTTTCTTATCAAATGTTACCTTTTATATTCATCAAGCTGCTAAACGAATTTTATGGCATGCTACCTGATAAAGATAACAGATTACACCATTGTGTAGTACACCTACTTCTAAGTACTTTTTCCTTTCTTTATTTCTAAACTGGAGTATCCCCCAAAATTTAGACTATTTTTAAGCAATTTTTTTGTTTCCTTTCTTTATGGCTTTCTTCGTATTCATTTGGACTTATAAATCCTATTTTACTGTGTATTCTGCTATTATTATACCATATTTCTATATACTCGTACATTCCAGTTCTTAAACTTTCTAAATTTTCAAATTTTTCATTATGTACATATTCTTTTTTCTCAATGTTGCATGGAATGATTCTATACAGGCATTATCATAAGGATTCCCTTTTCTACTATAAGATATGCTTATGCCTTTTTCTGCACAAAATTTACGATATTCTTTACTCATATACTGGCTACCTCTATCTGTATGTATTTTTTATATATCGCCATTTTTAAGGTGTCCATCACTAATTTTATATCCATAAATTTTCCAACCTTATGTGATATTATTCTTCTGCTGTGCAAATCCATTATACTTGATAAATAGCACCATCCGTCCTTTTTTGTCCAAATATATGTTATATCACTTACCCATTTTTCATTTAATTTTTCTGTATCAAAATTTCTTTTTAAAATATTTTTTGTTGTTTCTTTTATATCTTCTGATTTGTTATAATTTCTAAATTTTTTATGAATTATTGACTTTATCTGGTTTTCCTTCATCAATCTTCTAACTCGTTTTATATTTACTTCTAATCCTAATTTTCTTAGCTTTTTATGAATTCTTGCTGCTCCGTAAGTTTTTCTGCTATCTTGCCATATTGATTTTATTATACCATATAAAATTTCATTTTCTATATCCCTCTGTGTCTTGACCTCTTTAATCCAGTAGTAATAGCTGCTTTTTTTAATGCCTATTAAATTAATTATTCTTAATTTTGAAACATTAAACTCATTGAATAAAGTCTTTACTAATGTGTACTTGTCAACAGTTCTTATTTTTTCATCAATATGGCTGATGCTTTTTTTAATATGTCAATATCTAATTCCTTTTGTTCCAGCTCTTTTTCTAATTTTTTATTTTTTTCCATTTCTTGTTGCAGTTGCCTTTTTAAGGCCATGATTTCATTTAAAGCTTCGTTAGCATTGTATTTTTTATCTATGATTCCTTTAAATTCTTTTTCCCATTTTCTGATTGTTACCGTTGCTACCCCATATTCATTTTCTAATGATTTTTTTGTTCTTCCTTCTTTCAGCAATTCTAAAATTAACATTTTAAATTCATCTGTGTACCTTTTACTTCTCTTATTCATAATCAAATTCCTTTCCTTAACTATATTTTAACAAATAGAAAACTAGTTTTCTATTTATTTGTCCAAGGTTTTGGGTACACTCCAGTACTATAAATAAAAGAAAAAAGTGCAATTCAGCATAAACACTGATTTGCACTATATATCACATTTTTAGCTATTCTAATGGTGCCCACGCATAGTTATTTAGCTAAAAATGTGTATTTGAAAGATAAAAGTTGCCAGTAAGTTGCCAATAAAATTTCAGTTACTTTTTTAAAATTTCTTTTCATAAAATTTCAAATTCTCACCCTAAATTGTAATATTAAATGCAACATTTTTCAAATTTCCTCAAATTTAATTTCATGTAAAAATTTTTCAAATGGTGTTGCATAGTTTAAACATTTTCTAGGTCTTGAATTTATTAGCATTAAGGTTCTTAGCAAGTCTTCTGTTTCTACTTTTGATATATCGGTCTTCTTTGGTTAAAATTCTCTTAGAAGACCGTTACTATTTTCATTGCATCCTCTCTGCCATGAGCAATAAGGATCTGCAAAATAGAAATCTATTCCCATTTCCTCTACTTTTTTCCAGCATGAAAATTCTTTTCCTCTATCTGATGTAAAAGTTTTAAATGCTTCTTTCGGAATATTTGATGTTAACTGCTTTATTGCTTCCAACATCGAATTTTTACTTCTATCTGGCATTTTTATTGCTACATAAAATCTCGTCTTTAACTCCACAAATGTTGCAAAACAAGCTTTGCTCTCTCCTCTTGACGAAACTACGGAATCCAACTCCCAATGTTCAAAAACTTCTTTTTTTTGACTTCTTCTGGTCTTTCACTAATTGACTTTCCAATATTAAATTTTCCTCTCGTTTCTTTAGTTTTCGCTGTTTTTCCTTTTCTTCTTAAAACATCTAAAGACACATCAAAAAAATTCTTATACAGCCAGTTGTAAATAGTTTTAAAAGATAATTTTTCTTTTAGTTCTGGTCCTACAATTTGTTCTGGCGACCACCTTTCACAAAGTTTAGACTCTATCAAATTCTTTAATTCAGAAGTAATTTTGTAATTTCTGCCTTTTTTACATCCTTTATTATTGGCATTTATTTGAGCTTTTTCAGCACAGTATTCACCTTTAACTCTCTTAATTTCTCGATAAATAGTAGTCTTATCTTTTTCAAGAATTTCAGCAATCCTCGCTATTTTTTAATTTTCTTTTAGCAAAACTTCTAGTTTATTTCTTTCATTTATGGTAAAATGTTTATAACTCATGATATATTTCCTTTCGTTAATGTTTTTGTGGTTACTAACATTTTAACACGAAATTATCATGAGTTCTATTTTATTTTAAAATTTGTTGCATTTTATTATACAATCTATCATTCATTGCAGTTACTTAATTTCTTTATTCCGCTAACTTCATTTAGAGGAATTGCACTAGCAATAGCGGTTAACATAAAAATAAAACCACAAAATTAAACCTCATTTTGCCCACTTCCATTCTATTCACTGAATTTGGACTTTGTTTAACTACCAACTCAAACTCTCCTTCTGATAATTCACTCAATATTAGTTTCTCATTGGAACATTCAAAAGTCCTTCAAAGTCTATATTTTAAAGGGTTTATAATTTAATTTGTTACCAGTACACTTATTTTAATTAAAGATATTCAATTTGTTTATCTTGATAAAAAAATATTTATTATATCATTTCAGTTACTTTTTTACGATAATTTTTTGATTTGTTGCAATATATTATACAATCTATATTTAAAAAAAATTAAATATTTATTGATCTAAACTGGGATGATTCCTTTTAATTTTTCTAATTTATCTATATTCAAAATCCATCGGATTAACTGAGTTTCCATCTTTTAAAACTTCAAAATGAAGATGGGAACCTGTACTTACTCCCGTACTTCCTACCTCTCCTATTTTATCTCCCATTTTTACGTTATTTCCTACAGCTGTGTTTATTTTATTTAAATGAGCGTATCTCACAGTTAATCCATCTCTTCTTCTCACTTCAATGAAATTACCATATCCTCCATTCCTTCCAGCATAAGTTACTGTTCCATCTACTGACGACATTACGGCAGCTCCTGTTACCGCTTTAATATCAATTCCATTATGAATTTTTTCTTTATTTGATATAGGATGTACTCTTTTTCCATATTTACTTGTTATTTCAGTTGATAATACAGGCCAAAAGAGTTCATTTGTATTTTCTGAAATATAATTATTATTACTTTCATAATTTGGTGTAATTTCTTGTTTGGAAATATTTAATTTATTCACAGAATAATTTTTGTTGTTGTCATTTTTATTTGTTAATATTTTGGGGGTATTTTGAGAGATATTATAATGATAATGTTCCATAGTTTCCCCTTTTATCTCTTCTTGTGCTTGTGAATTTGTATCCATTATTATTAATGTTTCTAAACTTTCATTTTGAGAAGAAATATTTATTTTTACATTATTTTTTTCTTCTCTATTCTTTAAAATTTTCTCTATTTCCAAAATCTTTTTATCATCCTCATCTTCGTATTCATTTTGACTAATTTTTCCTATGAATAGTACAAATAAAATTAAAATAATAGAATATCCTGCAATTTTTAAAACATTATTTCTTTTCATTTCTTTTCAACCTTATTATCTCAGCTTCATTTTTCTCTATATCTTTTTTCTTTTGTTCATTTTCCCTTTGTAATTTTTCAAGTTCTCTTTCTCTATTTTCTTTTATTTCCTTGTAATCTATTCTTTTTACAATTACATTATTTTTTATTTTATCATTAGGATTTACTACTATTTCCATTCCCTCTTTTATATTTTCACCAGAAATTTCTATTTTCTCTCCATTATTCATACCAACTAGAACTTCTTTTTCAGTAACTTTATTATTTTTATCTATCAGGTAAATATAATATTTATCAGTTTTTCCGTTTCTAGATTTTCGTTTAACTACAGCATTTACTGGTACAGTTATTACATTTTCCTTCTTCTGATGAATCAGTCTTATATTTACTTCCTGATTTAAACTTAAATTTTTAAAGTCTGAAGTTAAAAACTCCAGTGTTTTCAAGTTTTCTATACCTGTATCATTTATTTTATACAAAATAGCTTCATAAGAATTATTATTGTTTATTACACTAATACTTGCTGTATTTCCTACATTAACATATTGTAATTGACTTTCTCTAACAGGATCACTGACAATCTTTACGTCCTGCTCTTTTGCAAGGACTATCACTGGAGTTAATGAATCAGCATATTGTCCCTTCAAGGCATTTATTTTTACAATATAGCCATCAATTGGACTTATTATAGCTCTTCGCACTAATCCGCTTTCATTGTTTAATTTTATCAATTCTCCTTCCAATGCTTTAATTTCTCCAGTAAGGTTATTTATATCATTTGTAGTGTCCGCTCCTTCACCATATTGATTTTTCAAAAATCTTAGTTGTGAATTTTTGACAGCCAGATTTTGCTTGAGTTCCTGCATTTTTGAATTTAAATCTCTTTCTTTGTAATCACTAAATTTAATTAAAATATCCCCCTTTTTTATCCTAGCACCTTCCTTAAAAAAAACATCATCAACTTGCAGCTGAACATCAAGTCCTATGGACAAAAAATCTTTAGCTTCAACTTTACCTTTCATTTTCGTAAATATCTCTAAAGTTTCTCTTTTAGTAGTATCTACCATATATTTTTCATTTATTCTTGGAGTACACATTCCAACCATCAATAAAATTACAAAAATTAAAATACAAGGTAATAACCAGATTATATTATCTTTCTTATTTATTATCAAAGTCTTCTCCTTTTTTATATTTAATCATTATTTCAAAAGTATAAATTTTTTGAATTTTACCCCCTCTTTTTAAATTTTGCTTATTTTCTATTTACAAAATAACAGTACTAATGCTCCCCATCAAAATATGAAATTTCATTAAGATTATCTTCATAAGGGAAATATTGCTTTTTCCCTAAATATAGCTGATCTCCATGTCTTTGAACCGGAACTACATAAAATCCCCAATTGTTCATATCAGTATATACGAAAAATCTTACCACATTGTTTTCAATATTATCTGTTTCGTTCTGAGTGAATATTCCTGCATAACTTGGCAATATTTCTTCCGCATCCTTTTCTTCATATTCATCAACATTTTTATAAATCACCTCTTTTTTCAGCTCGTCTTCTGCATTGTGAACATATAATTTTAACTCCATTGCGGAACTGGACTTATCTATATGACTTACAAGTATATTGGCTTTTCTTGAAGTTTTAAGCATTTCAACTTTTTCTCCATCATATCTTTCGGCATATACAGAATACGGTACTAACGGCACTTCATTTTCTATATTTACATCCATATGTCCAAATCTCTTATAATCCAAGTACTTTATTGCTCCGTCAAGACAATTTAACTTTAATTCATAATCATCCCTGTGACTAAGTTCCTTATACTCTATCATTTTTCCAGGCACAAATTCCTTTAGAACTTCCTGAAATGTACTTATTTTTGTAGATTGTCCACTTAACTTGATTAATGAATATTCAAATAGCATACCTTCCTTGTAATAGGTATTCAAGAATTTTCTAAGCATTGAATAAATATCCGATTTTAATATTTTTTCTATTTCCTTTATAGTAAAAATTTCATCAGGAAATTTATTTATTGTTTTAAATTTATCATTTTCCATCATATGAATATTCCAGGTTTTCAATTCTGTTATATGCAGATCCTTTTCTCTTTCCATAATTTTAGGAATATCAAATCTTGTTCTTAGCCTTCCATCGGATGTAAAAAATTCTTTTTTCATATTTTCGGCAGCTTCCCATAACATATAAAAGTTATTCTTTATTTTTCTATATGATTCACTCATTTTATTTTCAAATTTTGAATATTTTGTAGGAATTATTTTTTCACTTTTTTCATATTCCCTGTCTAAATTTTCAAATATTTTTTCTATTCCATATTCATCTATAACTTTATAAATCATATCATTATCATATGGGATTAAGTCATTAACCGATATTTCATTATTTTCTGAATATTTTTCCGCAAGTACAACTTTCAAATACTGCATTAATCGGTATGTCAAATTATTTCCCCCAAAATTCTCATCCCCATTTTCAAAACTTGTCTTTATATCAAGTTTATACGAAATTTTTCCATTGTCAATCACATATTTACAAGCCGCAAGATCTGTTGTTCCTCCTCCACAGTCTATAATTAAAGCGCTGTATTCTTCCCCTTGTATATATCTTCTTTTTTTTATCTGATTCTCTATTGTATTGTATAGCACAGCTATCGCTTCATCCATAGCATTGTCCGTTATTATTTCATACTCATATTTCTTGCCAGTTACTTTTCCATCCTTATCTTTCACATCAATAGAAAATATTTCCTGAAACATATTCAAAAACTGCTCCTTCAGTCTTACTGGACTGGAAGCATGTATTTTTTTAAATTTACACTTGAACATATATTCGGCTCTTCTTACAATGTATTTCAAATATGCCTTTATAATTTCTTTTCTTTCCACAAATCTTATATTCCCAAATTCATCATTTATTTTCTCCACTTCATCATGATCATGCACCCATTTCTTTAATCCGTAAAAAAGAGAACCGTTCACAATGTAATCATTCATTTCAAGTTTTTTTACTACATCATAGCCAAAAGAATACTTTATATTATTCTCATCACTACAATCATCGACATAGGCTATTGTCGGCAATATTTCCCTGTATCTTCTTTCTCCGTCATTAAATTTTACATAGTTTATTTCGTTTATTTTTATATTTCCATTCAATATATCATTTGTCGGCAAATCCCTTACATAATTGGTATCTAGGTATGCTCCTAGTGCAGTATTAGATGTTCCAAAATCTATACATAAAACTGTACTTGTTTCCTCCAGTTCCCTTACTTCAAAATTTTCAATATCAACTTTATAATAATTTAATTTGTACGGATACGTTGGCAAAGCATCATCTTTTTTTGTATTATAAAATTTATAGATATATTTCAGATCATCTGACTTAAAGAATAAAAATGAAAATTTATTATTTCTTAACTTTTCTACCCTTAAAAACTCTGTCTTGCACGTCAAATAGTATTCATCATTTTTTTCAAGATCCTTCTCAAGATTAAATATTCCACAAACATAATTATTTGCATTTACCAAAAATACATTTGCATTCCCAATTTTGTCAGGAATAATTATCTTATAGTTATCTTCCCTTGTTAAATTCAAATCCTTATACAAAATTATCTTGTGCGGTATCTTTATCTCATTTTCGTGGTGAATCCTAACACTTAACTTGTCATCAAACAGAGCTTGAACCATAGGAAGCCCATTTTCATTATATTTATTAATACTGTAATCTGGCCTTGCCCCTCTAAATTTTAACAGAATATTTATCAGTTCCTCCCTGGTAGGATTCTCCAAATATATATCCACAAGTTTTTCCTCTACTGCAATCTGGTACATCTCGTTATACGACTTTCTTCTCAATTCGTCTTCATAAAATAATCTCATTTTTATTTTTTCCTTTCTTCATCAATTCAGTTTTTATAACAAAATTTTCCTCATTCTATCATCAACCTCTTAATTTAAATTAAAACTATACATCAAAAATTTCTTCAAAAACCTTCAAAACCTCTTTTTCTGAAATATATATCCTATCTCTTTCCCCTTCTATGAGTTCTAGGAATCCTATCTTATTCGTTTCTATAGACCATTTCAATGTCTCAAAAATTTTAGGCTTTTCTGAAAACGCTATCCCATCCACAAAATTTTCAAATTCCTGTCTATCGATTTCTTTTTTACGCCCCATTTTATCCAAATATTCAAATAATTCCCCAACAGCCTCATCATATGTTCTTCCCTCATCTTTCTCATTTTCATCAAATCCTTCCAATTCCAGCACCCTTTTAGTCGAAGTAGTTACATTATAAAATTTAATTTCCTTATCCACTTCTATCTTTTCAACAGTTTCTGTTTCAGTATTATAAATATAGTACCCCTTTATAATAAAATCAAACTCAAAGAGTTCTGTTTCAGGAAGTTTAAATTCTTTTTTAAATTCAAATTTTATTTCTTCTAAAGAAACTTTATTTTCATCAAGTTTTTCTTCGAAATTAATTTTTATTTTCTTTCTATAGACTTTTTGAGTAGAATAATTTATAGTAGTTGGAACATTGTATCCTGAAATAATCTCAGGACTTTTATTTTCAAATTTCTTAATACTGTTATTTGTAATAAACCTCTTCACTTTAAATATATACGGATATATACTTCCTTCGTCTATTTCTTGCTCAAAATTTTCATATTTTAACCCTTGCTTCATATCATTTAATATTGAATTCATTTCTTCAATTTTATTGGGATACTTTTTGAAAAAATCAAATGTTTTATCTTCTAATTTTTCTAATAATTCATTTTTATTAATTATTATAATTTCATCATTTATGTATTCTATTTCAAGGGGAGAAAATAATGTTTTTACCTCATTAATAAAATATCGATAAAAGTATATTGATGAAAATTTAAAATTTTCAGAATTTGTTTTATCTATTATTTTATATTTTTTATTTTCTACTTGAGATTGAATCAATTCAAATTTTGAATATTGTTCTAAAATTTTTTGTTGTTCTTTCTCTTTTTCATAATAAACTTTCATGTTATAATTATATAAATTTCTTTTCATTACAAAATTACCTTTCTTAAACTTAATATTTATCTTTTAATTCATTATATTTATTCATCGCTTCTTCATCTCCTAATTCAGATGCCTTTTTATACCATTCTTTTGCTTTAGTATATAATGCTCTATCTTCATATAAAACTCCTAAATTATACATAGATTTTTTATTTCCATGATTTATTGCTTTAATGTACATTTCTTCAGCAAGCTCATATTCTTCAAACATATGATATATTGCACCTAAATTAGCCATTGCATCTACTGAACCTTTTTTTGCTGCTCTTTTATACCATTTTTCTGCTTCTTCTAAATCTTTTTTATTTAAATTTTCTTTTTCAAAGTAATATCCTGCTAAATTATTAAGCGTTGTTATATTTTCATCTTTTTCCAATACTTTTTTATACCAGTATAGCATTTCTTTTTCTTGATTATTTTTATTGTAATATACTCCTAAATTATTCATTGCATCTATTGAACCTTTTTCTGCTGCTCTTTTATACCAATATAACATTTTATCTATTTGTCCAATTTCATCATAATAATTTCCTAAATTTGTCATTGCTATAATTGATGTTTCCCCATTTTTCTCTATGACTTTCGTATACCACTTTAACATTTCATTTTTATTCCTCCTTTTCTGGTATAAACCTCCCAAGTTAAACATCGCTCTCTCATTTTTATCTTCAGCCGCTTTCAATAAATATTTTTCATAATTTTTTTCATCATTTTTATTACTATAATAATCCGCAAGACAAGAAAAAGCTTCTGAATCATATTTTCCTAATTCTTCCCATATTTTTTTTGCTGTTTCTTCATCTCCATTTTTATAAATTTTTTTACTTTTTTCTAATAACCTAGCTATATTTTCTTTTGTGGGTTCTTTTTTTATTAATCTTATTTCATCTACTATCATTTTTTTATTTTCTTCTTTTTTTGGTGTATTACAGGAAAAAATTAATAATAACGGTAATATCAATAACAATTGTATTTTTTTCAATTTTTAACCTCCTTATTCGTCTTCCGGATATTCTTGATTAATAGAAAAATATGGTTTTTTTGAAAATTCATTTATATCTTTATAATAAACTTTCTCTATTGAATTTAAATACAATGAATCTGTTGTATAATTATGAACCGAAATAACAGTATTGGTAACATTAAGTGACCCCGAATGTATATAAGGAGTTATTTTTTTTACATTTTCATTAAGTACTCTATTGGTTTTTTCTAAATTTTTCAATTGAAATCTAGCCGGTATTTTCATTTTATCCGTTTTTTTTATTTTCAATCTGTGTTTTTTATTTATCCAAGATGTTTTTTTTATATCGTGTATTCTTTCATTATTTTCATTAATTTCTGCTAAAACTTCATTTTTTTTACCTATATTGCTAGTTAGTTCCGATATATCATTAGAAAGATCTGATAATCCTTTCATTGTATCTATAAAATCAATTGAAACTGTTAATATTTCTCCTTTTTCTTCTCCAATTGCAGCTTGTGCTGGTTTTTGTAATATATCATATCCAGTAACTTCATTTATTATAGTTCTTGTCCCACTAAATACTCCCCAACCTTTATATTTAAGAAATTTAATAGTTGCTTCCCCAAAAGTTACACCTACAGCAGCTTCTTCATCTCCTGGTATTGGAGTAGCTATTGTTACAAAAATAGCTAATGCACCACTACCTATTTTAATAATTTTTCTAGTAGTCGGAGGGAAAAATTTTTCAATCCCTGCATTAGATATATGTATGTCTTGTCCATTCTGTACAATTTTAAGCTTAGCTTCTCCACCATGCTGACATATTAACTCAGATTGTTGTAGAAGTAAATTATAACCATTTACTTCAGTTTTAGATAATTTACTCCAATATTTTTTAGAACTTTTTATACTACATTTTTCATGATCGTAAGAACAATACACCCCAGGTAATGGTTCAAAGTTATCATTTTCTATATCTCTTTCTGTCGCTACGGGATCCTTTTTCATTAAAAAGACATGATGTTCTTTAGGAATGTTTAGCCTAATCGCTGGAAAATCCTTTGGTAAATTAAAAGTTTCTATAACTTCACCATTAGGTGTTATAGTTTTTGTTTCTGCTAGTGGACAAGATAAAAAAGCTCCATCACAAACTATTGATTTTGATATATTTTTGTCTACTGATACTTTTTCTTTTTGTTTATAAAAGTTTTCTATTTGCATAATTGCTAATTCTAGTTTTATTTTTTCCATTTCAGGATCTTTAAATAAAGATTTTTCATTAGATCCCAAATAGATACATTTATTTTTATAATCATAATAATATGGCATTTTAATTCACCTTGTATGATGAATATCATACTTTCCTTTCTTTAAATTTATCCATTTATAAATACATTTGCTCCACCATTTACTGTCGAATAACCTGTTGAATTTATTTCAGTATCTCCATTCGACTGTATTATTGTATTACCTTGTGTTACTTGCGATACACTATTTGCAGCTATCATTTTTTTATTTTTTATTATCTCAGTATGATTATTTGACATATTTGCTATATTTTCAGCATTTTCTCGTATTTCTCTTGCTTGTTCTGAAATATTGCTTGCACTCTGCGATATACTTTCTGCCGCACTTGTTGACAAACTGTTAGTCGCAAGTACCATATTAAAGTCTGATTCTCCCACGTGATAATTCCTGTTAGCCACATCTGTAAACCTTCCATTCCCATCATTATTCAAAGCCCCTATTACAAAAGCCTTTGTTTCATTTCCACTTGGGAAATAAAGTGCCACCCTATCATTTACTTCTGGTGCGGGTGTAAATCCTGTATTTGTCTTGCTGTATGGTGTTACATATGGAAAATAGCTTTTTCCAGCATATTTATCTTCAAAAGATTGCCCATTTTCTCCCAAATCCATAAGCCCTTCTGTTAAATTTAATGTCATTACGGCTATATCACTCGCTTTAACTCTTTCTTTTACGTTTGCATTTTGATTTTCAGATTTTTCTATATATTTATTAAGTGGTTTTGCTCCAATCGTTTTCCCCTCAAGATTATCTGAACTTCCATCAGTCCTTCCATGCTCACTCTTGCTATCATCTGTTCTTGCAATATGAATCGTTCTCGCTTCTATTACTGCTCCTCTTATCTTTTCATGCGGTATTGGATCTACAAAATAGTCTGTCTGTTTTCCAAGTATATATTCACATTTTAACGTATTTCCTTCGTTATAAATTTTATTTTCAAGAACATAGTAATCGTTTTCTACTTCTTCTCCTGATACTCTGTTTCTAGTCTTTAATTTTATTGGCGTTGCTACTGGATAAAATTCTGTTCCTGTTATTTTAAAATAGGTTCTCTCCTCCTTCGTTCTTTTCCCAAATTGAGAATACTTTAAATTTGGTGTCTGTACTGGCATATTTTTAAAAAATCCTACAAATACTTTATCTGAGTATGCCATTACTGGCTGTCCTGTATACGACGCTATTCTTTTTAAGTATTCCCAGTCTGTTTCATTATACTGGATTGTCATTCTTGGTACTGTCTGCATATCTTCCCCAACATTTACAATTTTTCCATCATTTGTACCGTAATTTCCATTTATTTCCTCCGCTATCGCTAAATAAGTTAATGTTGGATCTTGAAATGAACGGTATCTTGGTATCCTATCCAAAAGGACACTTTTTGAAATTGCTGTAATTTCTACTGTCAAAGCTCCTGCTGTCGTTTCATTTATTTGAAGTTCTTTTATTACTCCATTTAGAAATATTTTTTCTGTTGAATTTCCAGTATTATCAACAATATTACTTCTTCCTAGTATTTTTATCTCCTTATCCCCTTTTCTGTCTATCAAGGCATCGTATAAACTTAACTGGTTTACTGAACCAATATACTTTATTTTCCCAACTGTGTGTTCCCCTATTCTTGAATCAATTTCCAGTTTCATATCTCTCCAAAGTATCTGCTGTTCATCAATTTCTATTTTTATTCTTTCTGCTGAAAAAAATTCCACTGGTTTTTGGTTATTTAAATTATTATTCATTTCATGTCACTTCTTTCTCTTTAAAAATTTTTTCTTCCATACAGTTCTAAATGTCCTTAAAATCTAATTTTTCAAATTCCGATTTCATTTCAACAATATTGTTAAATCTATCCTTTATCTCTACTTCCATTCCTTTTTCAATAAATTTTCTTATATCCTTACTTATATCTTCATCAAAAATCAATTCAGGATTATAAAATCTTTTTAATACATCATTTGGTTTCTTTTTAGTTATCATAAAATATAACAATGCTGAAAGACTGTATACATCTGTTCTCTCATCATTTTCAGCTTTTAACGAATACATTTCAAGGGGAGAATATCCATCCGTTACTTTTATATATGTCCCATTTTTTTCTTCAAAATATATGCTTGATCCAAAGTCTATTATTTTTATTTCATTCTTCTTATTGATTAATATATTTGAAGGCTTTACATCCCTATGAATTATTTTTTCATTATGAATTTTTATAAATATATCCAGAATATCAAAATATATTTTTTTTATATCTTCACCTTTTATATTTTCTTCATTTAGTATATACTGCTTTAATGTTGGAAAATTAAAATACTCCTCGACAATATAAACTGTTTTATTTTCTTCAAAATAATCAAATAATTCAATTATTCTACTTTTAGAATTTGAATCGAGTACATTATACAGATGTGCCAATATTTCCGCTTCTCTGTCAAAACTTTCCTTTACTTCCTTTAATCTATCCTCATATTTTTTAGTAAAAACTTCTTGATTTGCTCCCCTGATAACTAGCTGTGATGGGAAACATTCTTTTATAACATATCTTTTTTTCTTGTTAAATGTTAAATATACATTTGAAAAATCACTCTCCGCAATAACCTGTTTTACTTCATATTTATTTTTCAACTTATAATTTATTGGTAAATAATTCATAAAAACTCCTTTTTTTCTAATATTAAATTTTATTTAATTGATGAATTTAAATCAATCTTCTATATCTCGTTTTAAACTAAAATTACTATACAATAAAATATTATGATTAAATAACATTTCCGTTATTATCTCTTCCCAATTTTTTCCAATTCTGTCTAATTTCCTCATCAAGTGAATCATCTGATTTTCTTGTTGTTCTAGCTTTTAATTTTGTTTTTGGTTTTACATTTGTATTGCTTTTCTCTCTTTTTGGTTGTTTTTTTACAGGATTAACAGGTGTCCTAACTTTTCTTTTTACTTCTGGAAGTTTCACTGCCTTACTTTGATTTTCCTGTTCCAATTTTTCAATTTCTTTTTCTTCTTCATTTTTTGGCGGTAATACAGCTGCCGTTTCCACTTTTTCTTCTACAGCTGGGGCTGGAATTTGTGGTTGAATATTTTCTGGCTTAACTGGTTCCACTATCTTTCTATTTTCTACTTTTTTGTTTTTATTTTGTTCTTCTATAAGTTGTTGCTGTTTCTTCTGCTTTTCAATTTTGCTGTTATAAATTGTTTTTCCCACCGCTGTAACAAAAAAGACTGCTATTAACATTGGAAGTATGTAATTAAGTGGATTTACTCTTTCCATAACTGGATATTCTTCCTCTTTTTCCTTTTCCAAATTTTCAATAAAAATAGACAAAAATGGTATTTCAATTTTTCTCTGTACCTCTATATTATTTACTTTCTGGCTCAATTCACTCTCAAAACCAAAACGGCTGCTATTTCTTATAAACATATCCAATATGTCATTTTCATTCACTATTTCCCAAAATGCCGATGTTCCTGATAATATATAGTCGTATCTTTTTAGATCCAGACTTACTATTGTATCTCCCTCAACTTCTTCAATTAATTCATTATCACGGAAAATCTTTACTTTTGAATTTCCTATATTTCCAACTATCATTTTATCATCTTCGGCAGCCACTATTGATGTTGAAAATTTACTGTAGTAATCCATATTCCTTTTAATTTTGCTTTCTATTATTTCTTTATTTGCCACATTAAGAAGATGTGTCATATTATCTTCTGACAGGCTATTATTTGAAAAATATGCTTCAGCTACAGCCATTACTGCAATTTTTGCAATATTTTCCTTCTTTTCAGTATCTTCAGTTAATATCCAAAATCCTTTTCTCCCTTCTGGAATAAACGCAGAAAATGTATTTTCTTCCTGATCTGTATTATGATGTTCCCTAAAAAAATATGTTGAATATTTAGTTTTTGTTATTTGCATAATAATTACCTTTCTTTATACTTTATCTATTAATCTTCTTTAAATTTAAAAAATTGATGATGATTCAATTGTCATTGTTTCTTCTATCCCTATTACTCCAAAATGATATTCCCAATAAACTTTTGTTTTTAATCCCATTGGTAAAAATAACTTTGAAAGCAGTCTAAATTTTTTCCTATTTTTTTCATTTTTTTGGCTATTAATATAGATAACAAGTTTATCCTCTGAAACCTTATTATTATATATTATCGAATCAGGATATATTTTCTTTATAATTTCCTCAAAAGCGTACATCCCGTTTGAATGTTTATACATATCATTTATTGTGTTAGCAATATTTATTTTCTCTATTTTGTCAAACTCTTTTATCAAATTTTTTATTTCAAACCCATATTTCCCTTTTTCCAAATCCTTAACTATTTTACGGTTTATTATAATCTTTTTATTCATCCCCTCATACAAGTCAAGTTTTGCAAGTATATGCACCATCACATTAAAAACGATCTTCCTAACTTCTTCATAATCCTTTTTTATATTTATATCAATAATATTTGACAAAATCTTATTGAATCTTAAAAACGGATTTATCTCTATCTCCATCTCTTCATCAAAATAATTTATATCTTTATCATTTATCTCCATATATGGCGAAATCTGCTTTGAAAGCACATATTTTATCTTATTTATATCCTCCCCCTTTTGAAACATTTCATAAATAACATTCCAAATATACTGATACTGCTTTTTATTCTCCATCACATTCCATCTCCTTTTCTTTCAAAATTCTTCTCTTTATCTCTAAAATACACTTTTTCCAAATATTTTCTAATTCTACTTTCCCATATCTCCATTTCCGTTCATCCACACTTTCTTATTTCTATTTATCTTCTCCTTTCATTCTTTTGAGAAAATATTTTTTCCTCAACTGCTGTGGTGCAAGTTTCTTTTCTTCTTCTACTTCTTTTTCCTCAATCTTTTTCACAATCTCATCTTCAACTTCAATTCCCAGCATTTCTCCAAAAGCCTTTGCAACCTCGTATCCTCTGATTGTCTTGTCTTCCTCAAATTTCACACAATAATTATCATGTTCAACAGCCAATTTTATCACATTAAATGTTCTCAATTTTTCAGCTTCATCAAAAAGTTTCACTCTTTCTAAAAACTCTTCTTTTGGAAATATTATTTTATCATCTTTTCTTAAAAGAGGAAGTAGCCAGTTGCGGATGCTGTCGTAGGTTTGTTCTATTGGTTTTTTAGGTTTTTTGAATACAGTTTTTTCTATTTCTGTTAATTCATTTTCAACTTTTGGAATTTCAATTTGAGGAATTTCGTCTTTTTCAATAATTTCTTTAGCTTCATCTGATTTTTCCTCTGCTTCTACATTCTCAGGTTCTTCTTTTATAAAAAATTCCCTTTTGTATAATTTATCATCTATCTTAATTCTCTGTTCTGCCTTTATTTCCTTTATCTTAAAATTTTCCTTATCCAGAATGTAATATCCTGATAACCCCAGTTCAAAGTCCATCTTTTCAAACATTTCCTTTTTTAACAAATCCCGCACTTTTGAAACAAGCACATTTCTACTCATCCTGTCATCATAATAATCCATTCTGAAATTCAATTTTATAACATCCTTTTCTTCTTCATCCAGCTTAAATATCAGTTTGACAGGTATTTTTTCATCTATAGGTATTGACTGAATAATATATTCCACTTCAAACTCATTTTCATCATTAATTTGTTTATCATAAATATCTAAAAATAAGAATGATAATGGAGTTTCAGCAAATAACAGTCTTCCAAAATAATCCGAACTAATTAACTTTTTATAATTAAAAATTGTAAGATGAATCCTGCTGGCAAATTCATTTCTGTCTTTAAAGTATTTAAATAAATTTTTATCTATATTTTCGATAATTAACTCCTTATTTATAAGTATAGGGTTTTTATTATCTAAAAAGTCAAAAATATATACTTTATTATCTTCTTTTAATTCATTTATAACCTGTGTTTCTAAATTTAAAGAATTTTTACTACTATCTAAAACATTTATAATTTCAATAACGGATACATCTTCAATAAAATTAAAAAAATTTATTTTCCCCTTGATATTTTGATTAATTTCATTATTTACTCTAGATTTATCTTTTAATAAATAAGTTCCTTTTTCTATTAATGAATCTAATTCTAAAATTTTTTCTCCTAACATCTAAATTCCTTTCTTCTATATTTCAATTTTAATACGTATTAATTGTTTCTAAAGCTATTTCTTCTATATCAGAAGTATAATTAAAAAATGCTCTATTTGTACTGCCAATTA
Organism: uncultured Leptotrichia sp.; assembly: GCA_963524305.1. Taxonomy (GTDB): domain Bacteria; phylum Fusobacteriota; class Fusobacteriia; order Fusobacteriales; family Leptotrichiaceae; genus JABCPH02. Next base: position 17,937 of record CAURGH010000017.1, read on the forward strand.
AACTTTCAGCAACTTCTTTTGACTGATTAAAATTCCCTTTATTTTCATAATAATTCATTAAACTTAATACCGCTTCTGCATTCCCAAATTCATAACCTTTTAAAAATAGATTTTCAGCTTCTGATTCTTCTCCATTATTATATTTTAATTTAGCCAACGCTTGAATGCAATTCATATTTCCAACAGTTTCTCCAAATTTAAATATTATTTCAGCTTCTGATTTTTTATTTTTCATTTCTTTAAGTTTACCTAAGTAATATAAACTTTCATATATTTTAGCTTTATCATAAGCCAACAAAAAATATTTTTCTGCATTTTTATAATCTGTTTTAGAAAAATAGAATTGTCCTAAAAAATATGCTCCTTCATATCCATATTTAAAAGTTTTTTCATATTCCTCCTTAGCTTCTTCCATTTTTCGTTTTTTCAATAAAGTTTCAGCTTCTGTTATTAAATCAAAAATTTTATTTTTCTTTTCATCTCCCAACATAAGATTTATTTTTATCATAATATCTTCTGTTAACCCTCTTAATCGCTCAGTTTTTAACATTTTTCCCTTCAATTCAAAAATTTTCTCTTTATCTCTCTCTTTGTAATAAACTCTCATTAGAGAATACAATTCTAAAGCATGGTTCATATTTTCAATTTTTAAATATTTTTTGGCTTCTTCTGTTTTATTTTCAGATACTAATAATACTCCATACAATGTCAAAGAAAATTTATCATTATTTTTTATCCCTCTTAGATACCATTCTTTTGCTAAATCTAAGTTTCCCTTTTCTTCATAAATTATTCCTAACAATGAAGCTGATTTCAAAACTCCCTTTTCGTATGCCTCTTTAAGTTTTTGTTCCGCTTTTTCAACATCATTCATGTCATAGTAATACAGAATTCCCAAGTCAAAATATGCTTCTTTATCATATTTAATCGCTTCCAAATAATATTCCTCCGCTTTTTTATAATTTTTATTTCTAATCTCTTTTTCCACTTTTTCTTTTAAATATTCGTATTTCTCTCTTTTTGTTTCGTTTTTTTTCAAATCACAACTTATTATACTTAAAAATAATATTACTAAAACTATTAACTTTTTTGACATTTAAATACTGCTCCTTTTTTGTAACCTTGAAAAATTTTATTCAATTAAAATATTTATTTTACTGGTATTTTAACATTATTAGTTATCCTTATATAAGGTTTTTCTAAAAATTCTATTGTTTTATCACTCCATTCTTGGGAAGGAATATATGAATCTAAAATTTTATTTTTTTCATTTTTCTTATAATTTTTTAAATATTTTTCTCCCTTGTTTTTTACATCTTTCATTGTATCTTTAAAAATTTGTTTCCCTGCATTTTCAGGATTCTCACTTGTAGAAACATCTTTTGCATCAAGAATTTTTGTTTCAGGTTTAGGTTCATTTTTTTCATTTTTATATCCATCACCCCAAATAAATTTTGAAATCGGTGAAAAAAAATTATCATGACTTTTTTTATATTCATATCCAAATGGTGAATTGTACATTGCTCTACTAAAATAATCAAGTCCTTGAAAAATTTGTTTTCCCCCTTCGGTATCATTTTCTATAGCTGAAGCTGGGTTATAAAATATTTCTTTAACGAATTTTCCTTCTGATTTAATTCCTTTCATTATATCTTTAGATCCCCAATATAATAAAATAAAATTTTTAATTCCAAATTGACTAAAATCTTGACCAGCATCTTTCACTTTTATCTCAACACTTAAATCTACTCTACACTTTAGTATACTTGTTTTTAATACAGCTTTCTCGTTATCTGCTTGAACAAATGGTGCTAATGTATCGGTTTTCCAATACGCATTTATACAATCTAAACATTTTTCTCCAGTTATAGCACATTTATTATCTTCAAATCCTTTAAAAAGTTCAAAATTTTCTTTTTGACAATCTTTTTCAGTAGCAATTCTATCTTTATCCTGTAAAAGTATTTTTTTATGAAATACTCTCAATTTTAATTTTCTTTTTAAATTAGGACATTCTAATTTAGCACCATCACATACAAATTTTATAATTTCTTCTCTATTCTTATATTGTCTTATTGAAGTTTTTCTATTTATATATGTTTTATAATTTTTATCATAAGTCCATTGATTTTCCAAAGTTACATTTTCTTTACCGTAAACTGCTTCTAAAATTTCTCTTACAACTTTTTCTTTTTTATTTATTCTTGGTTCCAATTTTTTCCTTTCATCTATTTTTCCTTGTAAAGCCTTTCTAAATATCCCAATAATATCTTCATTCATATATATTCCTCTTTTCTAATAATCTTTAAAATTTTGTAAAAATTCCCTTTTTGAAAATCTAATCTCATCTTTACTGGATATTTCAATTAAACTATCCACTTTTTGAGTTATATTGCTTTCTTGAAGTAGAAGTCTTTTATATTCTACAACTATTTCCTTAAAACTTCTTTGATATTCTTTTTCAAAAATTTCTTTTAATTTTGAACTACTTAATTTATAATAAGATTGCTTGCCATTTATGATATATACTCCATTCTCCTCTCTTACATCCAAAGATACAGGAATTACTTTGTTACCAAAAATTATTATTTCTTCTTTTTTTTCTTTTAAATTATTTAAAAATACATTCAGAAACCTATAATTTTTAATAAATTTAGTAATTCTATCTTCATCAGATGCAAATTTTTTTAAGTTTTCTAATGTTGCATATTTTAAGTTTAAATTTACATTTTCTATTTTTTTTACTTCATCTTGGACAAGATTTATTTTTTCCACTATATTTTCTATATTTAAAATACTTATTATATTAAATTTTTTATCTACTAATATATACAATTCATCAAAAATAAAATTTTCCAATATTTTTTCTTTTAAATATGGAACATCATATTGATGATTTTTTTCTTCTATTTTATAAATAAAATATTCTCCATTTTCATCAGTAAAACTTTTTATCATTTCCAAAACTACATCACATAATTCAATTTCATTATATTTTTCATCTTCAAATTCAAATTCCATTTTGCTTATATATCTAAATCTTTCCTTTTTCAAAAAATCCGTTATATTCTCTGGATTTCTCCTATATTTTTCATTTATCATATCCAACACCTGCTCTTTTCAAAATTTATCCATTTATCAATACTTTTCCGCCACCAGCAACTTTTGATGTTCCTGATGAAGTTATTGTCGTATCATTGTTAGAGGTTATCGTAGTATTCTGTGTTGATGTCTGTGTGATATTTTGTGCAAGTACAGATTTTACCCCTTCTACAGTTTCAGAATAATTTTTAGCACTGTTGCTTATACTTCCCGCACTCTCTGAAATACTGTCCGCACTTTCCGATATGCTACTAGCAGTCTGCGAAATCGAGCTTGCCGCACTTGTTGACAAACTATTAGTCGCAAGAACCATATTAAAGTCCGAATCTCCCACGTGATAATTCCTGTTAGCCACATCTGTAAACCTTCCATTCCCATCATTATTAACCGCTCCTAAAACTATTGCATGCGTTTCATTCCCGTTTGAAAAATAAAGTGCCACTCTATCGTTTACTTCTGGCGCTGGTGTAAATCCTGTATTACTTTGACTATATGGAGTTACATATGGAAAATAGCTTTTCCCAGCATATTTATCCTCAAATGACTGCCCATTTTCTCCCAGTTTTAGCAATCCTTCCGTTAAATTCAATGTCATTACGGCTATATCACTTGCTTTAACTCTTTCTTTTACATTTTCATTCTGATTATTTTCAGCCTTTTCTATATACTTATTAAGTGGTTTTGCTCCAATTGTTCTTCCCTCAAGATTATCCGAACTCCCATCAGTTCTTCCATGATTACTCTTGCTTTCATCTGTTCTTGCAATATGTACTGTTCTCGCTTCTATTACTGCTCCTCTTATCTTTTCGTGTGGTATCGGATCTACAAAATAGTCTGTCTGTTTTCCAAGTGTATATTCGCATTTTAGGGTATTTCCTTCGTTGTATATTCTGCTTTCTATAACATAATAGTCGTTTTCAGTTTCTTCTTCGCCTGCCCTGTTTCTAGCCTTTAATTTTATTGGGGTTGAAACAGGATATACTTCTGTTCCTGTTATTTTATACATTGTCCTTTTATTTTTCTTGCTTTTTCCATATTGGGAATATGTTGTATTCGGTGTCTGCACAGCCTGATTTTTCAAAAATCCAACTAGGATTTTATCATAATAAGGAATTATTGGTTGTCCTGTATATGAAGCCAGCCTTTTTAGATATTCCCAGTCTGTTTCGTTATACTGGATTGTCATTCTTGGGACTTCTTTCATATCTTCCCCTACACTTATTATTTTTTCTCCATTTGCCCCGTAATTTTTGTTAATTTCTTCAGCTATTGCCGAATAAGTTAGTGAAGGATCCTGAAATGAACGGTATCTTGGTATCCTGTCAAGAATAATACTTTTAGAAATACAGGTAATTTCCACTACTAAAGAGCCTGTCTTAATTTCAGAAAGTTTGATATCATCAATTATCCCATTTAAAAATATTTTATCATTGGAAGTTCTATTTTCATTTGAAATATTGCTTCTTCCAGAAATAATAATTTTAATATCCTCATCCTTGTCTATTGCAGCATCATAAATATTTATCTGCTGTAAAGAGGCGATATACTTTATTTTCCCAACAGTATGTTCCCCAATTCTTGAATCTATTTTTAAAGTCATATCCCTCCACAATATTTGCTGCCCGTCAATTTCTATTTTTATTCTTTCTGCTGAAAAAAATTCCACTGGTTTCTGATTTTGCAAGATACTGTTCATTCCATATCACTCCTTTTTTATTCTTAATTATTATTTATTCTCAAAAAATTTAAGAAAACTTTACTATAATTTCATATTCTGGAAAGAAAAAATTTATTACAGAACAGAAATAGTCTATCTTATCCTGTTTAAAAGTCATATTTTCAGGAAAATCTATCGTAATAACAAGTTTATCCTTCGAGAAGGTTTTTGTAATTTCCCTTGAAATTTCATCAACTATATATCCATATTTATTTTCAAAATAATCAAACTCCTTTAAATATCCGTTTATTTCGACTCTTTTTAATTTTATTTCCCCTAAATATTCATAGGCGTTTGCTAATCTATATATTTCTAACTCGCTTCTGATTCTATTTTTATATTTTTGTCTAATTCTGTTAAGCATATTTTTATTCATTTTATTTGATATTAATTCAAATTTTTGTTCATTGTACCTATTTTCACTACGAATATTTTTTACTGTTAAAGTTGACCAGTTTTCTATATTTTTTAATTTTGAATTTATTTCCACTATTCCATTTGCTTTAAAAATTATCTCAGTTATTGCTCCTTTGCTATCCTTTGTATTTATAAATGTCTGTCCTTCTTGCAGTATCGTTGTCTGATGTATATATATTCCAGCATCTTCCCTCAACAGGTAAGTATTTGTCGTTATGTTGTTTTCAAATACATTCCACATAAGGACATAATCCCTAAAATACTCATTTTCTATTTCAGGAAACTCATAATTTATTTCTCCAAGATTTATATTTTTTAATATCTTTTCATCAAGTTCTTTATTATCTTCCAATTTTAAGATTACATTGTAAAATTTCGTATTATATGGCATTATAAATGGTTTCCAACGAATTTTATTTGTTTCATACATTTCATAAAGCTCTTTTTCTTTTTTTACATATCTATCTGTATTTTTTAATCTTACCCTAAATTTATATTCCTCATTATTTATTTTTACTGTTGCAGAATACAGTTTATTTTCTATATTTTTCAAATTTTTATTATCCGATGTTATTAAAATTTCTTCCAATATATGCTCATCTTTTCTCACATTTTCAAGTTCCAGAGAAACTGGACTCATTTCATCATTATATTCGGCTATTTCATCTTTATGAATAGGAATCGTGTATATCGGGTATTCCTTTTTCTTATCAAAATACTTTTCCACAACTTTTTCCACATCACTCATATCCGAATTTATCTTTTCCATAAAATAATTATAAAATTCGTTTATTTCTTCCCTCAAATAAACCCTATCCTTTTCATCCACAAGTTTTATCAATGATTTTTCCAGCAATTCTTCTATCTTTTCCATAATTTTCAATTAGAACTCAGTAAATATGCAATCGCAATCTACTAGATATTCTTCCAAAACTCCTTTCATAAAGCTAATTATATCCGAACTATATTTAGATTTTACATATTTCAATCTCAAATACAATCTTTTTCTTTTATTTTTCAACAAAAACTCATCTCTATTCTTAATCTGTAAATCATATGTTTCAATAATTCTACTATTTTCATCAGAAAATCCCACTATACTGTAGTCATCAAATACTTCATATTGCTGTAATACATTATTCATTTCTACTATGCTTCTTAATATTAAAACCATTTCAGTATTCTGACTATTTTGCCCATTATATTTTTTTATATTTCCATACAGTCTAACTTTTTTTGTAAAGTTAAAATCAATATTTTTTATAAAATAAAGTTTTAATCTTTCATACTTTATATTGCTTGTTATTATCTTTATAAACTCTCCATCTCTGTATAAAAATTCAAAATTTCTTGTACTTTTGTCCACGAGCACATTCTCATCTCTCTCTTCCAATATATGCTCATAATAAATCTGTTCTTCTGATGGACGTACCAATATTTCAGGGTACTCAGTTTTTTCATTTATATTCCAGCACAATATCCTCTCTATTATACTTTTTTTTATTTCTTCAGAAAAATTTACTTTTATCATTACTTTATCAAAATCTTCTATATTATTTATATTCTCTGGAAAATCTTCCACTATTAACGAAAACGCCTTATATGCAAAAGGACAATATACATTTTCCCATTTTATATTATTTCTTTGTATAACTTCAGATATTTCCCTCAATTTTTTTATATACTTATCCTCTTTAACTAACCTAAATTCAACCTTATATTTTTTCCCAAATTCATCTACAACTTCCCCACCTATTTTTTCCCCATCTATTTCCTTCAACTTTTCATAGGACATATCAAGAAATATAGTCTTATATACCCCTTCTTTGTCAGCATCTTCATCAAACATCATTTTTGATACTTTCTTATTCAAATCACTCAAAAACATTGGAGCAATTTCTCCCTCATAAAGCCTTACTTCCTCTCTGTCCAGCAACACAGTCCCAATTGTATAATCTACAACTTCCCCATTTAGTGAATCCGCAACCCTCTCAATAAGTGAACTTACTCTTTCATGCTGTTCCTGTAGTAATTCAAAACTTGCATGATTTATTGCGACTTTCTCTTCATCCGACATATTTCCCAATGCCCTTGATTTCAATAAATTCTCTAAACTTTTTTTATCCATTTCCTCTTCCTCTCGCTTTATTTTTAACAATTTATTTTTTAGACTTCTTTCATTTTTATTTTTCTTCTTTCTGCTGAAAAAAATTCCACTGGCTTTTGATTATTTAAATTATCATTCATAATAATTTCTACCTTTCTATTTCATTTTCAAAAATTTTCACTCTATTTACAAACAACTTTCACTTTCTTCTTATAAAACGCAATCCCAATTTTCACAATATTTTTAATCCCTCTCACTTTCAATCTCGTATCATACTTATTTCTATCAATCTGCTCCAAAGCCTCTGTTGCTCTCGATTCCATAATTTTTTCACTTTTCGCTATTTTAAATTCCATAAGATATGCTTTTTCATTAGTTTTTAAAGGTATCATCGCCAAATCATATCTCCCATAACCGCTCTCACTATTAGAAATAATCTCATATTTCCCCATTAAAAATCCAACAAGTCCAATCATAAACACCTGATAAATTTTCTCCATCTCACTATCCAAATCAAAATGACTTAATATATTTACCATTATTTCGCCTAATGTTTTCTCAAATTTCTGAATATTCCCATTTTCCAGTGCTTTTATCAAAGTATTAGTTTTTATTTCCGTCCCAAAAAATCTATCCAAAAACATATTTCCAAAATAACTTCTTATTTCCATATTTGGTATTTTCAAATTATAACTATTTCTAACTAAAGTATATTTTATGGGTTCTTCAGATTTTGTCAAATATCCACTGTATAAAAGTAACTGCCAAATCTCGTTATCACTGCCTAAAATACTATTTATTGTAGTTCCATCCAAAATAGTTTTCTCAACACTTTCTCCATCAGTAAGATGCTTTAAATCGTTATAAACACCTTCTCCAGCACTATTAAGCATATTTTCCAAAAGTGTATTACCAGAAACATTTGCCCAATATGCCTTGATTTCTTTTTTTCTTACATAATTTACAATAGACCACGGATTATAGACTTTTGTATTTCCAAAAAGATAACCGTTGTACCATTCTCTAACTTCTTCAATTTTATACTTCATATCAAAATATTCAAGCATTTGAATTACCTCAGTTTCAAGAAGTCCAAAATATTCTGAATATTCATTATTAAGAATAGTATATACATCAAGATTATTTAATCCTGAAAAAATACCTTCTTTAACAATTCTTGTAATTCCTGTCAAAATTCCATACTCCAAAGAATCATTAGTTTTTAATGCAGAGCTATAAAATGTTTGAAAAAAATTCATTGCTTCATTGTAATAGCCTTTATCAAAGGCATTTATTATTGGAGCATCATATTCATCTATTAAAATCATTACTTTTTCACCATAATATTTACACAAATAATCTGATAAATCCAAAAGAGATGTTTTAAGACTTTCTTCACTATCTGTCATTTCCCAAATTTTATCAAACTCTCTTTTTTCAATAACATTTAATTTTTCTCTCACAAACTCATATTCATTAAAAATTTTATACATCGTTTTTTTCAAATTTTCAAAACACTTTTCCCAAGTATCTCCTCTCAAATCTTTCAATGAAATAAAAATTACAGGATATTTTCCTTGCTCACTCATAAATCTACTATCAGAAACTTTCAAACCTTCAAAAAGTTTCTGATTTTCCTCTTTATTTCTTATATCAAAAAAATATTTAAACATTGACATATTCAGAGTTTTTCCAAATCTTCTTGGTCGTGTAAAAAGTGTTACAGCTGATCTATTTGTTAAAAACTCCTCTATTAATAATGATTTATCAACATAGTAATAATCATTTTTTATTATTTTTTTAAAATCTTCAATTCCTACAGGAACCGCTTTTCTATCCATAAAAATCTCTCCCTCAAATTTTTATTTTATTTCCAAAATTGCCACCATTTTTTATTTGCTTTTGATGTAGCTTTTTTTAATTTTTTATCTACCCTTAATTTTTCTTCTGCTGTTACGTCTGATATCTCCATATTAGATTTTGCCATTTGGAATTTTTTTTCAGCTTCTTTCCAATTTTTATTTTTAAATTCGGTATCCCCTTGTTCTTCGTATAAATACCCCTCTGTTTTAACTATTTTTTTACCTAAATACTCTATCTTATTAGTTTGATCATCAAAATCACCAGAAACTTTTAAAGCTTCAAATATCTTTTCGGCTTCATTATATTTTTGAATACTTTCTGTGTATCTTTTTAAAGAAAATAGCTGATCTGCTTGCATCTCTAAATTTGTAGCATTTTCTATATCTTGTGCTATTTTTTCTCTTCTTTCTTTCTCCTTTTCTATTTCCCTTTGTCTAGCAATTATTTCCGCTTCTTTTGCTGCTAATGCTTTTTGTTCTTTAATCTGTTGTTGCTTCAATTCCTCTGCATTTTTTACTTCTATATTTTTTATTTCTAAATCTTTTTGTCGCATTTCTGCATCTTTTTTCTTTAATTCTTCATCTTTCTTACTTTCCAACTTAATAAATTCTTGTGCTTGTGAAATAAACTTATTTGCATTATTTACATTATTACTGTCTCCCAGCTCCTGATAAATATTTTTAGCTTTTGTAAGTGAAGTTATTGCTTCAACTGGATTATTTGCAGTTATTTGACTCAATCCCTCTTGAACTAAATTATTTGCTGTCTGAAGATTCGCCATTTGTCTTGCATTCAATTCATTTATCTTACTATCAATTTCTTGTGTTTTTGCAGTATCCCCTAAATTTTGGTACATTTGTCTTGCTTGATAATAAGATTCCCTTGATTTATTTGTATCTGTTGGTGATAATAAATCAGCTTGATTTTCTGTTAACATAGCTGCACTGTAATCTGTTTTAGCCCTATCGTCTATTTCTGCTATTTTTCTTTCTATATTCGCAACATAGTCTGCTCGTCCATTTACTAGATAAAGTTCTGAAGCAGTTTTATAATTTTCCTTTGCTAAATTATAGTTCCCTGCTGAAAATGCTTGATTCCCTGCTGTCTCAATTGCTAATGCTTCCTTTAATTTACTAGATGAATCTATCCTCGCATTTAATGTTGTTAAAATTTCATCTGTATTAAGCTCATCTTTTTTATAAGTATTCTCTTCCAAAGCATATTTTGCTTCCTGATATTTTCTTGACGCTTCATCATAATTTCCTGAATTAAATAACTGATTCGCTTCATTTATGTCCTGAAATGCCTTTTGTAACTTTGAAGTCTGGGATATTTTATTATTTACAACACTTATTCGCTTATCAGCATCGGCTCTTTTCCCGTTAGCTCCCGTAAAAAATCCTATTATTCCTCTGGATTTTGGCTTCAATTTTTCAAGCTCCGCTTTTTCCAGCTTAAAACTTTCTATCGCATTGTTAAAATCCTTCTTAACAATATCATCATTTGCTTGTTCCTCATAAACTGCAGCCTTTTTTATGATATTATTCCTTTTACTTATATTCCAAAATGTTAATGACAATATTATTACTAAAATCGCCAATGATATTAACCCAACTTTTATCCAAAACTTCTTCTTATCTTTCTCAACAGGTTCAGGTGATGCGACTTTTTCAATATTCACTAATACAAAAGTATAGTTTTCCACACTTTCTCTTGTTGTTGCCATTACTTTATGTTCCAATGATCTTAATAAACTATCTCTGTTCGGATATCTTGAAATTTCAACTTCCATTTCCCTTTCATCAATATTTTCCCAAAATCCTATTGTTGTTAAACATAACATATCATTTTCCTGAAGTGTTACAGGATTTTTTATAATATTGGGCTTTACCTTTCCAAAATCTCCTATCGCCTGAAGCAAATCGTTTCTTTGTCTATGATACTTCATATCATTCATATCAAGTGCATTTTCATCTACTAGAAGTTGAGCTATTGTGTCATCTCTACTTTGAGAAACTACATAACCGCCTCTCAAATGATAAAGTCTTGTATTCCCAACATTTCCATATAAAAATGAATTATAATTACTTATTACAACTAAAAGGGAAGTATGCATTAATGAATATTTTTCAGTTTCCTCCTGTTTTTCCTTCACTTTTAAATTTGCATATTCCATTATCTCTTTAATCACATCTGGATTAAAACGTGGACGTAGCATAAAATATTCTATTGCAGAACTTACTGCCAATTTTGCAGCCACATCAGCTCCAGCTTCTTCATCATACCCATCAGCCGCCACCCATATCGCATAATTATCTAGCTGAATGTATCCAAAATAATCATTATTTTTCCCTTTAGTTCCAGCTTCGCTAAAAAATCTCGTTTCAAACTTTGCTTCTTCTTTTCTCATTAAGCTCTCCTACTAATATTATTTAAAAAATATTATTTAAAAAAACAATATTAAAATTTATCTGTATACAATAATTAATTTAAAGTAATTCATTAAATACTCAGGTATACCCTTGAATTTCAATATTGTTCTTTATTACAAATTTATCTTATCTGTATGTATTTTTATTCTTCTTTTGCTTTTTCTTTTTCCCAATCAAAATTATCACCACATAATCCAATGAAAACAAATTTACTTTCACCTATCTCTAAAGTGTTAAAACTTCTTAATTCTCTAGTATTATAAACCGCATCATTTCCTACATAAATTAATCCATTTGAATCACCTGGAGTGATAAAAAATTTCCTATTTTTGGGATTATAACTAATTGAACAATGATTTTTTCTTGATATATTCATATCTCCTTCAATTCTAATATCCATACCTTCTCCACGTCCCAAGAAGTTTCTTTCTGATACTATTCTAAAATCTTTCCCTTTTTCTGATCCTGCAATACAAACTAACCAGCCTACTACTGGATCTACTTTACTGTCTTTTGCCCAGTATGCTGTAGTTCTGTCATCATCGTCTAGTTCCTCAACTAAATTAACTTTTTTCTCCTTAATTTCAGGTTTCAATCCTTCCGATTTACAATACGGACAATTCTCCCCATATCTTGATACATCATACATATGTCCATTTTTACATCTGTCTAAATTCATTTTTATCCTCCTAATATTTTTATATTTCTTTTAATTTAATTTCTTGAATATTATTAAATGTTCCCTTTATTCCGCCTACTATTCTTAAATTAGCCTGACTTATTCTGCCTGTTTTTAAATTTAATTCTATTATTCCACTACCCTCTAAAAATAAATTTTCTCTTTGATAGTCTATTCCTAAAGTTTCAAATACTTCCATAGCCTTTATCTCAGGAACATTATATTCATCTAAACTTACATTTATCTCAATAAAATTACTATTTTGATTACTTTTAGCTTGTTTATATTCTAAAATAATTGGCATATTAAAATCTAATATAAAATTTTCTTTTAATTTTTTTACTACTGCATTTTCCCTTAAATAATAACCTCCAAAAAATACATCGTATATTAAGGGCTGTGTTACAAATTCCAATAATCTACTGTCCTCTTCAATTTTTAGAGTAATCTCATTTTTCATATTTGCTAATAATTCAGATTCACTAACTACTTTTTCTGGAAACAACTTTTCTCTATTATCTTCCCATTTTTTCAAAATATGTTCTTTATTTGATACTTTTAATGCTTCTCCATATTTATCTGTATGCATTTCTATTTCCTCAGTTAAAAAATATAGGCTTAATGCTAGTTTTTGAAGAGGTTTTAACTCATTTACTGCTACCCTTGTATCTATAATATCAATAAATACATTATACTCCATATTAGACAATTCTTTAACACTTTGTTCAATTATATTTTTTAACTGCATCTTTTCTTCATCATCATACATTTTTATTCTTGAAGTTGATAAAATTTCATATTTTTTTTTATCAAAATTTCTTATTTTCCCTATCATATTCCCTCCATTCCCTAAAAATTTTCTTCACTTACTAATTCATCTTCATGAAACTTTTGCTTTAATATTAAATTTCCTAGTTCATCATAGTATTCGGCTATTCCTTCTAGTTTATCATTCAGGTATCTTTCTATACTTTCGACTGTCTTTCCATCATCATTATATGAAATTTTTTCTCCATTTTTCTTACCGTTTATATAATCAACTTTTTTTGAAATTAAATTTCCTCCATAATCAAAATATGTAACTATTTTCCCATTTAATTCCCCATCTTTCATAAATCCTGACTGTTTAATTCTACCATTTGGATAGTAATCCGTATATTCTCCATTTAATTTATTATTTTCATACCTTTCTATGCTTTCAGGAGTTCCATCTTCATAATATCTTTTCACTATTCCTTCCAGCTTACCATTTTCCCAATTAAATTCACCCTCAATGTTCTTATTTCTATAATAAAAAATTTGATAGCCATTTAATTTGTTTTTGCTCCATTGCTCTTGTGCTTCAATCTCGCCAGTTTCAAAATATGAAATCCACTTGCCTTCCCTTTTTCCATTGATTTCCAGCCCCTGATACTTTGTATTTCCATTTTCATAATATCTTCTGTATTCCCCTTCCGTTAAGCCATCTACTCTTTTATATTCTGCCTGAATATTTCCATTCTCATAGTATATTTTCACTTTCCCATTTTCAAGCCCATTTTTATAGCATGTTTCCATAAAAAGATTTCCACTTTCAAAATTTTGGATAAACTTCCCTTCCCTTCTATCTTCGATATATTCCCCTTCTACTTCAATTATTCCATTTTCATGATACCAGCACCAATGTCCCGATTTCTTTCCTTTTTTAAATTGTCCACTAAATATTTTTGAGCCATCTCTTCTGTACTCCTCATTCAACCCATCCAGTAGTCCACTTTTATATTCATTGACTCCTTTTGGTTCTCCTGTATCAAAGAAATGCTCCCATCTTCCTTCCCTTAATCCGTCAATAATTTTCCCTCGTGTAATTACCACATTTTCTGAAAAAATTTCTATTTCCGCTGTTACTTTTTCACCATTCCTGCTTAAAATTTCTGTTTCATCTACTGTTTCCACATCAAAATATTCATAAAACTTTTCATGATCGTCTATTTTTAATACTTTCATTATTTTTTAACACTCCCTTTCCTTAACATTGTCCTATTTTCATTTTATAATAAATAAAACCTTCCTATTCTTCCTCCCTTATCATCTCCAATATCTGATAACCATACAAATATCTCTCCTTCATCGCCCTCTTTTCACTTTCAACCTTCTTCTCATCAATTTCTATCATATCCAAGAATGCCTCATAACTGTCCGCTATCAGCACAAACCTTCTGTTCCCCTCTTCTTCTGAATTAAAATACGTTATTCTCGGTTCTTTCAGCGTCGTATTCAGTTTTCCTCTGTAGTCAAGGCAGATGTAACGTTCATATAAGCAGTCAAATATTGGAATTAATTTCTTCGGATATGGCTTAAATTCATCCAGCAAAAATTGATAATCTTCTTTTACTTGATCTAACATCATATAAGCCCCATTTTTAAAATTCGTTTGTTCTAATTTTTCTTTATATTCTTTTTTATACTTTTCAGGATATATTCTTATTCCATTTTCATCAATTGCTTTATACAAAAAATTCAAATATTTTTCTGGAAACCTTAAACCTATCTCTTCCTGAAACTCCTCTATCTCCTCTTTTGTTGAAAACTCTTCAAATAGCCATCCCACTTCCGCCTCTTCTGGTTTGTCATCTGTTAAATATAAATAATCCAGTATTGCCAAACTATCATTTCCTAATTTTTTTTCTGTAACACTATCTTCTATATATCTATATCTTTCATAACTTTTACCAGTATCTTTAGCTTTATAAGTTATAAAGATTATTTCAGGATTATTAATATTATTTGTAAAATCATATGCAATAACAAACTCCTTTAATTCACTTGGTTGAGTTAAAAACTTAGTATTAGATATTATAGGAATGATTTTTCTATTTTCAAAATAATTTCCTGTCAGTCTATGAAAATATTTTAAATTTTCAGAAAAATATTTATATTCCAAAGTATCAAATTTTAAATAAAATTTTTCATTTTCAATATTAAAAATAATATTAACAGCTTTTCCAAGATTTAATAATCTTAAATATTTTCTATCTTTTTTTGGAAATTCTATTTTATATTTTTCTTCTATTTTTCCTAATTCACTACTATCAAGTTCTTCAATTTGTTTCCATATCATTTTTCCTAAATTATTTATTAATTTATTATCCATTTTTTATAATAATAATTAATTTTACATAAAAATTGTAATAATAATTATTATGTTCTCCTTTCTTATTTTTTTCGTCGAGGTCTTTTATCTTTAAGACGTTCATCAAATTCCGAAAAATTAGTTATATTATTAGAGATTTTATCTTTGTCTCTCCATTCCCATTGCACATTATCATCAATTCCCGTTTTATCTAAAGAATTAATTACTGAATTTGCTCCCATATGCCTTCCTTCATTATGTACACTTGTTTTTACAAGATACATTTTATTACCATCTAAATCATGATGCCAAGTATATGCGGTATAGTTTTTTTTAGAAAATTTAGTTAAATCAACATTTTCTTTCGGAACAAAGACTCTTGATTTCGTAACTTTATAGTTAGAACCTAAAGTTTCTCTAACATTTTTATTTTTTATATACAATTCGTTTATTAATATTTTATTTCCTTGTTCAAAATGTGTTCCATAATTGCTTGTTAAATCATTAAAATGTATTTCAGATCCTCTAATAACTTGTGAATCATCATACACTGGTCTATACGAAGCTACTTTAAATTCTACATATTCTGGAGTAGCACCTTTAATCCCTCTATTAATGTCAACATTATAAGTTTTGACAAATCTTTCATATACTATTTTTTCTCCATTTCTTTCTAAAATTCTTGCATCTTTTATTGAAACATCTTTCCCGTTTATTTTTACTGCTGTTTCATCTACAAACGTAACGGTTTTTTTCCCCTCTCTGTATACTCTTTTTCCATCTTTTTGTACATTATCTAAAAATTTTTTATTAGTGTAGACTGTATCAAACTCATGAACAAATTCTTTATGTTTAATTATATCTTCTGCATTTTCTAGTGCATCTCTTTCTTTTCTTATTCGTTTAGCTTTTTCCAGTAATTCTGGATCTAATCCTCCAAAGCAACTTTCATTATGAACTAGTAAGTCTCTTTCAGATACAAAATAATTATGATTCCCTTTAATTTCCAAATCATACATTATTTTCGGATTAACATTTCTAACTATTTCTTTTGCTTCCAAACTTATTATTTCACCAGTTATTGTGCATACTTTTGTTTCCAGTTCCAGTTCTTCTGCTGTTATCCATTCTCCGTCTGATGTCATAAATTCATGATTAAATGTTGTTTCTATTTCTATATTTTCTGTAAATTTTAATTTTAATGTATTTCCTTGATTATAGGTTTTTAATACTTCTAATACTGGCTTTAATTCTATTTCTCCTGTTAACAAATTATACGAGTATATCAACTCTCCTTTCTTAATATTTTCTATTTTTACATATCCATTTGGAGTTCTTATAAGCGTTTCTTCAGAAAAACATCCATTAAATCCTAATGAGGTTTTGACTTCACATATTTTTGCCTTTATTTTTGGAACAGCATCTTTTCCAGCCACAACTATCTTTTTTCCTGCTGCTAATATGTCATCAGCCAATCTTCTAAGGCTCGGAGCTTCACTAAATGCTTTTATATATTTAGCACTTTTTATCACTCCCTTAACTCCTCCTTTAAATGCTGCTGTCGATACATCAGCAATTGTCTCTGCTGCTTGTCCTGCATTTTTTACCATATCTTTGGCTGCTTCTGCCGGCTTTAAACTTTTTGCCCATTTTCCTGTATTCTCAGCTATTTCTGCTACGGCATTTCCACCTTTTCTAGCTGTATTAAATGCTTTTATTCCCCCACCTATTATTGGTATCACTCCTATTGCAGATAACCCAAATCCTAGCCAATCACCTTTCATTGCACAGGCAGCCATATCTCTTATATCCATTATTACATCAAAACCTGTAAATCCTAATGCTATTTCTGCCATTGAACCTAGAAAAGTCCTATCCTCGTCAGCTGTAAATTCTCCTAAAAATACCTGTTTTATACTTTTTCCTAAATAATCTCCTGCTTCCTCAAGTTTTTCTCCTGTTGTTTTTGCTCTTATTTTACCATCTTCATCTAATTTATTCTGTTGGTGATCATAAAAATTTATCTTCTCTTCTGCTGCAAAAGGACATCGAAAATAGCTAGCTCCATTTAACGCCTTGCTTCCTTTTATTTTAACATCTGATTTAAATTTTTCCCATTTTATATTTTGACCTGCAATTTCTATTAACCTACATTGACCAAATAATTGACACATTCCAAAATCTAAAACATTCTTCATTACTTTACTATCTGCACAAGTCATAATTTTTAAACCTTGCAGCTTTACATTTGTGGAATGAGTTGCTTTTACTGGTTGAACAAATTCACCTTGTTTACATCCACAATATGCACCATCCGCTATATATGCATCTTCTAAAATTTTTTTTGTTTTTTCATCCATAATTCATTGGATCCCTTTCAATTAGTTTACATCTACCTCTGTTCCTACAACAACTGTTTGAGTAGAATCCACTTTCCCTATTCCTATTCCTGTTCTTTTTCCACTAAATGTCGCATCTCCCTCTGTTGCCGTTACCGAAGCTGTTACCTTTCCAGTTGCACTTAAATCTTGTTCTGAATCAATTTCTACTAATTTTGTACCTTTTATCTTAGTTTGATTCGCTTTTCCACCTTCTCCAAGTCCAACATTGACATTTTTTGCCATAAGTTCTGCATTTTCAATCGCTATTGCTTTTACATAACTTTTACCTCTCAATGTTGCTATAGCATCAGTTGAAGTTAAATCTATATTACTTTTCGCTGTCATCTGTGCCGTACCATTTGAAGTCAAACTAATTAAATTTCCTACATTAACAATAAACTTCTCACTATCCAAAGTAAAATTATACATAGGTTTTCCTTCATTCGCAGGAGTTCCTCCTTTAGCCGCCTGACTTAGACCTAATGTAAAGTTCCTTTTATCTGGATTAGTGAATCTTCCATTACCATTATTATTTACCGCTCCCATTATCAAGGCATGTGTTTCGTTTTCACTTGGAAAATAAAGTGCTACTCTGTCATTTGGCTCTGGTGCAGGCGTAAATCCTGTATTTGTCTGACTGTATGGAGTTACATATGGAAAATAACTCTTTCCAGCATATTTATCTGCTTCACTTTGTACTGCTCCTCCAAGTTTTCTTAGCCCTTCTGTCAAATCAACTGTCATAACCGCAATGTCGCTTGCCTTAACTTCCTGACTTCTATTATTATTTTTTTCTTGCTCCTCAACAACATATATATTTACAGGCTTTATTCCCATAGTTCTTCCCTCAAGATTATCCGAACTCCCCTCAGCCCTTCCATGCTCACTCTTGCTCTCATCTGTTCTTGCAATATGTACTGTTCTCGCTTCTATCACTGCTCCTCTTATCTTTTCGTGCGGTATCGGATCTACAAAATAGTCTGTCTGTTTTCCTAGCTTGTATTCGCATTTTAAGGTGTTTCCCTCATTGTATATTTTGCTTTCTATTACATAATAGTCATTTTCCACTTCTTCGCCTGATACTCTGTTTCTAATTTTTAATTTTATTGGCGTTGATACTGAATACACTTCAGTTCCTTCTACCCTGTAATACGTTCTTTCCTCTTCCGTTTCCTTTCCAAAATATGAATATGTCAAGTTCGGTGTCT
>CAURGH010000018.1:0-34944 GCA_963524305.1 uncultured Leptotrichia sp.
TTTGTTAATTGTACAAGATACATTTTCGTATCGACAAGAGGTATTATATCAAAAATAAAAAAGATTGTCAACTACTTTTTTTATTTTTTTCAATAATTACTTTTTTATTCTCCAGCCATTCTTTTTGATTTTTCTGTACAAGCAACAACTGCTTCAATCAAATTTCCACGAAAATTTCCATTTTCCAAAGCTCTTACTGCTTCGATTGTTGTTCCACCAGGAGAACACACTTCATCTTTTAACTGTCCAGGATGTTTTTCTGTTTCAAGAAGCATTTTTGCTGAACCTAATACAGCTTGTGATATGATTTTGTAAGCTTTATCACGAGGCATTCCTTCTAAAACACCTCCATCAGCAAGTGCTTCCATGAACATATAGACATAAGCTGGTAACGAGCCACTAATTCCAGTATAAACATGCATCAATCGCTCTTCGATCTCAACACTTTTTCCAAAACTATTTAATAATTCAAAAATTGTTTTTTTCTCATTTTCTAAAATATTTTTATTGAAACAAACTGCTGTCATTCCTTCTAAAACTTGTGCTGGAGTATTTGGCATTGTTCTAACAATTTTTTTATCTGTTCCTAAAGCATTTTCCAATACAGAAATACTTATTCCTGCTGCAATTGTCAAAATAATTGTATTTTTTTTTACATTTCCTTTCAATTTTTCTAAAACATTTGGAATTATATGAGGTTTCACTGCCAAAATGATAATATCGCTATTTTCAGCTAATTCTTTCTCGCTACTTAAAGCATTAACTCCATATTTTTCAACTAATATTCTTACTTTTTCTTTATCTAAATCAAAAATATTTATATTTTCACTTTCTACAAATTTTGAAATAGAAACACCTTTGATTATCGAACTTCCCATATTTCCTGTACCTATAAATCCGATTTTCATTTTTTCTCCTTCTTAGTTTTTTTACAAAAGTACATTTTTTTAAAATTCTAATAAATATACTCAAACCTATTTAAAATCAAACTACTAAAATTGTATAAATTTAAATTTTAAGTAAGTAGCCATAACTTTTAAGTTTAGTTTTAAAGTAGTTTTACTATAGTTTCAGATTTAAAAATTATTCTCTAATTTGTCCATTCCCACGAATTACATACTTAGTTGTCGTTAATTCTCTCACGCCCATAGGCCCACGAGCATGTAATTTTTGTGTAGAAATTCCAATTTCTCCACCAAATCCAAATTCTCCTCCATCAGAAAATCTTGTTGAAGCGTTTAAATAAACTGCTGCCGAATCTACTTCGTTTAAAAATTTTTCTGCATTATCAATATTTTTGGTAATGATTGAATCTGAATGATGAGTTCCGTGTTCATTTACGTATTCGATAGCTTCTTCAACGTTATCTACTAATTTCAACGACATTATCATATCCAAATATTCCGCTCCAAAATCTTCTTCTGCAGCTAATTTTAAATTCCCCTTATGATCAAAGTCAGTATTTTTCACTATTTCAAAAGCCTCTTCACTATATCTCAACTCAACTTTATCTTTCAATAACATTTCTGTCAATTCTGGTAATATTTTTTCAGCTATTTTTCTATGAACTAAAACTGTTTCAATCGAATTACAAGTACTTGGTCTTTGTGTTTTCGCATTTTCTATTATTGGAAGCGCCATTTCAATATCTGCACTTTCATCAACGAAAATATGACAAACTCCTGCTCCTGTTTCAATTACAGGAATAGTTGCATTTTCAATTATAAATTTTTTCAGCCCTTTTCCACCTCTTGGAATTAAAACATCAATAAATTTATCTAAAGTTATCATTTCTTTTACTAATTCTCTATCTGTTTTTTCAATTAATTGAACTGAATTTTTAGGTAGTCCAGCTTCTTCTCCAACTTTATTAAAAAGTTTATTTAAATAAATATTTGAATTTATTGCATTTGATGAACCTCTTAAAATTACTGCATTTGATGATTTTATTGAAAGTCCAGCTGAATCAATTGTTACGTTTGGTCTTGATTCGTATATCATTCCAATTACGCCAAGTGGAACCCGTTTTTTTGCAATTGACATTCCATTTTTATGATTCCAGCCTGTCAAAATTTCTCCAATTGGATCAACAAAAGCTGCAATTTCTCTTAAACTTTGTGCCATTCCTTCAATTCTACTATCTGTCAATTCCAATCTATCCAACAACGCAAAGCTCAATCCAGATGCCTTTCCATTTTCCAAATCAATTTTATTCGCTGCCTTAATCTCATCTTTTTTATTTATCAATTCATCTGCAATCGCCAATAGAGCTCTATTTTTCGTTTTTGTATCTAATGTCAAAAGCTTCTTTGATGCAATTTTTGCTTTTTTTCCAAGTTCTTCTATATAACTCATATTTCCCCTCATTTCTCATTATTAAATTTGTATACGAATATTTTATTTTTTTACTACAACATTGTCAATATGAATCACTGCATCATCATATTTATAACCTAAAATTTCTTCAATATTTTCACTTTTAACACCCTTTATAAGATTAATTTCCTCTGCCGAATAATTTGAAATTCCTGTTGCGATAACTTTTCCTTCTAAATTTTCGATTTCAATAACTGATCCTTTATCAAAATTTCCTTCAACTGACTTTATTCCGACAGATAATAGGCTCTTACCATTTTTCAAGGCTGTTTTTGCACCATTATCAATTGTCACTACACCTTCTTTATTAGGACCATAAGCAAGCCAATATTTTTTCAAGCTAATTTTTTTATTTTTCTTTACAAAAAGTGTTCCAATATTTTCTTTTTCAACTATTCTAGTTATATTTCTAGGATCATCTCCACTTGCAATAACTAAACTTGTTCCTATTTTCGTTACCATTTCTGCAGCAATAATTTTAGTAATCATTCCACCAGTTCCAAATTTTGAACCTTCTGCTCCTGCCATATTTTTGATATCTTCGTTAATATCTCCAACCATATTAATTAGATTAGCATCCTCATATTTTCTAGGATTTTTGTTATAAAGCCCATCAATATCCGACAAAATAATCAACAAATCAGCATCAATCAATCCTGAAACAAGCGCTGACATTGTATCGTTATCGCCAACCTTGATTTTTAAAGCATTTGATACAATTGCGTCGTTTTCATTTATAATTGGAATAATCTTTCTTTTCAAAAAAGCGTTACAGACATTTCTCATATTCAAATATCTTTTTCTATTTGAAAATTCCTCTTTTGTTAACAAAAGTTGTCCAATTATTTTATTATGTTCTTTAAAAAGCGTCTGATAAATCTGCATAAGTGAAACCTGACCAACAGCTGATAACATCTGTTTTTCTGCTAATGTTTTAGGTTTTTCACTTATATTAAGAAGTCCCATTCCAGCACCGACCGCTCCAGAAGTTACAAGTATCACGTCATACCCTTTATTCTGCAGATTACTCAATTCCATCACAATCTTTTTTATTTTATCAATATTTAGACGTCCATTTTCAGTTGTAAGTGTTGATGTTCCCACTTTTACAACTACTCTTTGAACGTTCTCTAATATTTCTTCTCTCTTTTTATTATTTTTCATTTTTCTTTCTCCTGCTCAAATATTTTTTAATTCTATTTAATTTTTTGGTATCCAAACAGAAATTTTTTCGGCTTTTACGCTAAAATTCCCTTTTCCTTCTTCATCAATCGTAATGTCCTCAAATCCATTTCCTGTAACCTCTTGCCAAATTTGTCCAGCTTTTTCACTTCCAACTTCCACTTGAATTTCACTATCATAATCGGCATTTGAAAGTACTGCAACACAACCTGTCCACTCATCTTTACCAGTTCTTTGGATTGCAACTACATTTGGATTATCGAAATAATTTATTTGATCTCCATAAGCATTATTTTTTCTCACTTCTAAAAGTTTATCAATTATCCATTGATGCGGACTTTTTTCACCACCTACACCGTAATAATTTCCATAAAATAGGCATGGATATCCATCTTTTGCTAATAAAATTAAAGCATATGCATGAGGAATAAACCAATCTTCAATTTGTGATTCTAAAGCACTACCTCTTTGTGAATCGTGATTATCCACAAATGTTACAGCCTCTATCGGACTTGCAGTAACTATCGTATTATCAAAAATTCTTCTCAAATCATAATCTCTTCTATTTTTTGATGCTTCAAACATATTAAAATGAAGTCCAACATCAAATAAATCAGTTTTATAACCAACATTATTCAAATATTCCTTCAATTTTTCCAAATCATTTCTCCAATATTCTCCAACAGAATAGAAATTTTCTCCGTAAGCCTCTCTTATTCTTGTTAAAAATTCTGCCATAAATCCGTCATTTATATGTTTTACAGCATCCATTCTAAATCCGTCAATTTTCAATTCATTAATAACCCATTTCCCCCAACGAATCATTTCCTCTCGCACTTCAGGATGTGAAAAATCAATATCAGCATTCATCAAATAATCATAATTTCCCAATTCAGAATCGACTCCCTGATCCCAATCCTTATTCTCTCCAACAATTTTATAAATTCCATTTTTCCCAGTTCGATTATCATAATCAACACCATCAAAAAGGGTAAAATTCCATTTAAACGCAGAATACTTATCGTTTCTTCCAGGAAAAGTAAATTTAGTCCATCCATCAATATTAAACGGTTCTGATATTTCCACGTTTCGATTTTCAGGATCAACTTCTATTGCTAAAAATGTTTCAGTTTCATCTGCTCCACCTTTATGATTCAAAACAGCATCCAAGTAAACGTCAATTTCATATTTATGCAACTCTTCAATCGCTTCAATTAATTCCTGTTTCGTTCCATATTTAGTTCTAACAGTTCCCTTTTGATCAAATTCTCCCAAATCCCACAAATCATAAGCTCCATAACCAACATCAAATTGTGAAGTCCCTTTATATGCAGGTGGAATCCAAACTCCAGTAACACCAATTTCACTCAAATGTTTAGCATCTTCCTTCAATCTTTGCCAATGTTTTCCATCATTTGGCAAATTCCACTCAAAATACTGTATCATTACTCCATTTTCCATAAAAATCCTCCTTCTAATGCTCCTAATCTAATTTCACTCCATTTTTTTCAATAAATTCAATTACCTCTTTTAAATCTTCCTCTGTATCAACACCAATCACACTTGATTTTGTTTCAAGAACTTTTATTTTGTGACCATTTTCCATAAATCTCAACTGCTCAAGCGACTCAATTTTTTCAAGCATCCCTTCCTTCAAATTCTTCAATTCATTCAAAAATTTCGTTGTATATCCATAAATCCCAATATGTCTAAAATGTTTAAAATCCTTATTTTTATTACGTTCATAGGGAATCGGCAAACGACTAAAATATATTGCATTCTCACTAAAATCTGTTATCACTTTCACAATATTTGGATTTAAAATTTCTCTTTCCTCACGAATTTCCTGTTTCAATGTAATAATTTCCGATTTCTCATTTCGATAATTATTCGCCAAAATATTAATTGATTCAATATCAATCAAAGGTTCATCCCCTTGAATATTTATTACAAAATCATAATTTTTAAACTCATCTTTATTAATAACTTCAATTATTCTTGAAGTCCCATTTTCATGATCGTTTGACGTCATAACTACATTACCACCAAAATTTTTCACAGTCTTGAAAATTCTCTCATCATCAGTCGCCACAACCAATTCATCAATATCCGCATTTTTAGCTCTTTTGTAAACCCACTCGATCATAGAATGTCCACAAATATCTTTTAATGGCTTCCCCTCAAATCTTGTTGAAGCATATCTTGCTGGTATTACTCCTAGTATTTTCATCTTATTCTCCTTTTTTATTTTAAAGTTCTTTTAATTACCGATATTTTCGTATTTTTTAAATTAAATTTTTATTACTCTCAATTATGCTTTTTTCAGTATTTATTATACCTTATGCAAAAATTTATTTCAAACTTTTTATGAACTATCATATTAAAATGACAGAATAAAAGTATTACATTTAAAATATTATAATATTAAAATAAAAAACGCCAGTTATCTATGTCAAAAGACATTTGAAATCTGACGTATTTTTTATGAAAATTTCTTAAATATTTCAAAATATTAAATTAAACCAAAAGTCACTGTTCTCAATACTTTTTCAAACAAAGTAAGCGATTTAGAATCTTCTTCTGCTAAAATATCAACATTTTCAACAACTCTTCCTTTAGATAAAACTTCTAATTTCCCGATAACATCACCTTTTTTAATTCCATCTTTTCCAGCAACTGTTTCTAGATCTTTTACTCTAAATTTGTAATCAGTCGTATTACTTAATTGATACACATTTTCAGATAAAATCCCTTTAATTTGTTTTTTCTTAACATTTTTTACTTTGAATTTACTCATTTCTTGACCTTCTTTGTAAATCATTTTTGTCTTTTTCTTGATATCAATAAATTCTGCTTCTTGATCTTTTGTTCTATCCAAATCACTCTTACTTCCAAGAGAAACTGAGATTATATCTAAATTCCCCATTTTACTAGCTACCATCATATTATATCCAGCTTGAGCATGAAATCCTGTTTTCAAGCCATAGATTCCATACTTATCCAACAAATGATTTCTATTATTATAAACTACTTGTTCTCCTCTAGGATTCATTAAAACCAACTCTTCTTCACTTGCCCATTCGCTAATTCTTTTATCTTTAACTGCTGCTTTCGCTAATAAATAAACATCGTATGCCGTAGACACATCCATTCCTTTTTTTGTAATAGAAGTTGGCAGTCCAGCTGGTGTATGAAATTCAGTATTTTTCATCCCTAATTCTTGTGCCTTTTTATTCATCAATTTCACAAAATTATCCAAATTCCCTTTCCCAATATGACTAGCCGCCAAGTATGCTGCATTATTTGCTGAATAAATAATTTCCGCTCTCAATAAATCTTTTAACGCATAACAATCTCCAGGTTTAGCATTTAACCAGCTTCCACCAGTATTAACCGTATCAGCTGTAAAACAAACTTTATCACTTAATTTTGCATTTCCTTTATCCACTTGATCCAACACAACCAAAATATTCATAACTTTTGTCAAAGATGCAATCGGATGTTTTTTAGTTTCTTCTTCTTTTTTCAACACCTCTCCATCAGTTGTCGCTACAAACTGAATCAAACTCCCAGTATATTGAGATTCTCCTTCATTTTCTTTATCTACTGCTTTAACAACAGGTTTTTTATTATCTATTTGTGCTCTTTTTTTATTTAATTCCTTATCCTTTTTCTCGTTTAAAATCTTATTTGCTGTTTCGTTTACTGGTTTTGAAGAAACTTTTGATATAATCATCTCATTATTTTCTACCTCATTGTTCTCTATTTTTTCATTTTTCACAGCAGATTTGTGAGATTTATTTGTTGATTTTTTCTGTTTTTCATGAATTTTGCTACTTCCAGATTCTCTTTTCTTAGAATGAATTTCTTCCTTTTTCACTTCAAATTTTGGTGAACTTTTTTCCTCTCGAACTGTCACTTTATCAGATGTTGCTGATGTTGAAACTCCTCCTTCCTCAGAAGTTCCCTCTGCATTTAATAAAACTGCAAACAAGCTTGTTGCTATAATTACTTTTTTTAACTTACCGACCATTTTCTTCCTTTCTTCATTTTTTATATATAACTTTATTTTTCTACCTTATGTAATTGTTCATAATACTTACAAAAATCCTTAATTTCACACTCTTCACACTTTGGTCTTCTTGCAATACACTTGTCACGCCCCTGCAATATCAAATAATGTGAATACTCAAACCAATTTTTTTTTGGAATAAATTTCATTAATTCCTTTTCGATTATTTCTGGATTATCATTTTTCACAAATCCAATTAAATTCGATAATCTCTTAACATGAGTGTCAACAACGATTCCTTCTCGTATATTCCACAATTCTCCCAAAACAACATTAGCCGTTTTCCGTCCAACTCCAGGCAATTCCACTAACTGCTCCATTTTATTTGGAATTTTATCATCATATTTTTTCAAAAGCATTTCGGCATTCAATTTAATATTTTTAGCCTTATTCTTATAAAATCCGGTTGATTTTATATATTTTTCAATAGTTTCTAAATCCATTTCTCGAATATCTTTTGGCTCTTTCATAACTTTAAAAAACTCTTTTGTCACGATATTTACTCTCACATCCGTACATTGTGCCGATAAAATCACCGCTACCATCAACTGATACGGTGTTTCAAAATCCAATGCACATTTAGGTTTGCCAAACTTATTTTCTAATATTGGAAATATTTTTTTAAATCGTTCTTTTTTTGTCATTTTAAACTCCTGCTTTTTTACGTACTCCCTTTTCTAAGTTTTTTAAAAAACTTTCTCTAAAATGTCCTTTTATTTTAACATATTTTTCTCATAAAATAAATAATAAAATTTATAAAATCCCATTATTTTTTTACTTAATTAAGACCTCATTAATCAACTCAATCACAAAAAAATGCAAAGGATAAAATAAATAGAAAAAATACTTCATACTTTTCCCTTTTTCCCCATTATACAAAAAAATAAATATTAACGAAAATATCGAATAAAACTGTGTTTTACTCAAATCAAATATTTCTGGAAAATATATAGTTATTAAATTTAAAAATAGAAAACTGATGAAAATTAATATTTTTCGATTATAGAAAATATTAAAAATCATTATCAATAATATTCCGTATATCGAATAGTCAAATTCAAATTTTTTTGTTATGCAAAACAATAAAGCAATTATTAATATTTTTGGAAAATTATTAATTTTTTTTGTGTTCATAATTGTGATAATTAATAAACCTGTAAATAATGTAAAAAATATGTTCATTGGATATTTTGTATTTGAAAAAAATAAAGGCAGTTGTATCACTAAAGCAAATGTCCCTATTCTCATTAAATATGATTTTAAATTTTTTGTATGTCTGTAACCTTCATTTAATGCAAAAGCAAATATTGGAAACGCAATTCTTCCAATAATATTAAGAATTCTTGAACCACCAATAATAAAATAATAGTGATCCAAGAACATTGAAAAAATACCAATTATTTTTAAAACAAATAAACTCATTTTCTACTTATCCTATTTTAAAATCAAAGTTATATTGATTTCAGAATCTTCCAAAGCATTTCCACTAATAAAATTTTTCCCATCAAAATGCAAAATATCTCCTGGAACCAAAATATGTTTTTCTTCTCCATTTAAAAACATTTCCATTTTTCCTTTTAAAACAGAAAAAATAATTTCTTCATTTTCATGATTATGAGAAGGTATGTGCTCTCCTGAATTTATCACTTTTTTTACTACTTTAAAATTATTACCTTTAAACAATAATCCTGCTTTATTCTCTACTGTTCCTAACATTCGTATCAACTCCTATTAATTTTTATTCTGATACCAATTATATAATAATTTTAATAAAATTTCTATATTTTTTTATTTATTTTTTTGCATTTTTTTATTTTTTGAAAAATTAATTTATTCCAATGTTTTAGGCATTTACATGCACTTTTTTCATTTTGACAAAGGAAAAATACATTGAAATCCATACAAAAAATATATTTTTATCAATTGACTTATAAGTCAGTTGATGTATACTACAAGTACATCAAGGATGTTAATAAATCTTTGGTAAAAAAATAAAAGGAAAGTTTATAAAGGAAAGGTGATTAACATGAAAAAAATGTTATTAGGATTATTTTTAGTTGCAGGATTAGCTTCTTTCGCTAGTGCTCACAAAATTGAAGTAAAAGGTGGATATGATTTAGGTGGAAAATATAATATAAAAGATGCTAAAAACAACACTTATATCAAAAATATTGATGAAGATATCGATGCTAAAAGAAATGCTTTTGAAGCAGGAGCTGAATACAGATACGAAGTTACTCCTGGTTTAGAAGTTGGAGCTGGAGTAGCTTATCAACAACATAATGATTTAAAAAATTCAAAAGGTGAACTTTACAACTCAGTACCTGTTTACGGAACTGCAAAATATACATTTGACACTCCAACAGTTGTTAAACCATACATTAAAGGAGATTTAGGATATTCTGCTAACAGTGATAAAGCTAAAGATGGTTTATACTACGGAGCTGGAGCTGGAGTAAATGTTAATAATGTAAATGTTGACGTTATGTATAAAGAAAACCAAGGAAAATACAAAGCTGGAAACGATAATATAAAAGCTAACTATAAAAGAGTTACTCTTGGTGTAGGTTACAACTTTAATTTAGGACAATAATTTAACAATCTTAAATGATTGATTCTTAATTATATCTTCAACATAGAAGGGGTTGGCTCAAAATGAGCCAACCCTGATTTTGAATTTGCACAAAAATTTTTACATACTCTTTAATTGATAAAAATATATCTTATAAATATTTCTATTAATAATAAATATTTTAATTATCAATCTATTTATGTTATAATTAAATATTGAATTAAGATGTTTTATAAATCGTTAATTAAATTTTATATTTTGAAAGGAGAAAAACAATGAAAAAATTACTATTCGTAATGTCATTATTGTTATTGTTTGTTGTTAGCTGTGGTGGTAAAAAAGCGGCAGATAGCAATGTAATTAAAATTGGAGTTATCGCACCACTTACTGGTGATGTGGCTCAATATGGTGTAGCTGTAAAAAATGGAGTTCAATTAAAAGTTGACGAATTAAATGCAGCTGGTGGAATCAATGGTAAAAAAATTGAACTTGTTGTAGCAGATAGTAAAGGTGAATCACAAGAAGCTGTTAACATTTTCAAAAAAATGGTTTCACAAGATAAAGTAAACTTAGTTATAGGAGAAGTTATTTCTTCTGCTTCAATCGCAGTTTCAGAATTAGCTCAAAAAGCTAAAGTTCCTATGATTACTGCATCTGGAACAGCTTTAGATATCACAAAAGGTAAAGATTATGTATTTAGAACTACATTTACTGATCCTTTCCAAGGAACTGCTGTTGCAAAATATGCTAAAGCAAAAGGTATCAAAAAAATTGCTGTTTTAACTAATACTTCAAGTGATTATTCATTAGGATTGGCTGAAGCTTTCAAAAAAGAAGCAACTCAAGATGGAATAACTATTGTTGAAGAAAAATATACTAAAGATGATAAAGACTTCAAATCAATCTTAACTAAAATTAAAGGACAAAATCCTGAAGCTCTTTTCATTCCTGATTACTATAATACAAATGGTTTAATCATCACTCAAGCTAATGAATTAGGATTTAAAGTTCCTTACTTCGGTGGAGATGGTTGGGACGGAATCCAAACTAACTTTGGAAAAGTTGCTGAAGGAACTATTTTCTCAAGTCAGTTTGCTCCAGATGACACTGATCCAACTGTAGTGAAATTTATAAATTCTTACAAAACTAAGTTTAATTCTAATCCTTTAGTATTTTCAGCATTAGGATATGACACAGTTACTGTTGTCGAAAATGCAATTAAAAATTCTAAAGATTTATCAGGAGAATCTATCAGAACTGCTATGGCAGCTACTAAAGGTTTACCTCTAGTTACTGGTACTTTCCAATTTGATGCTGATAGAAACCCTAATAAAAAAGTTACTTTCATAGAAGTTAAAGGTGGAAAGCTTACATTAAAAGAAAAATTATAATTTTAAATTCTATTAAATGATACAATTCAATTTAATTAGAAAATCTTAAAATAATTAGAATATGAGTAATTTTTATGAAAAGAAGATAGGCTATTTTACTATCTTCTTTCAGTTTTTATTCATATAAAAAAATAAAATTTGAGGAGTAAAAATGTTTAAAAACTTTATAGAACAGACTATCAATGGTCTTCAAGCCGGTAGTATTTATGCATTAATTGCATTGGGTTATACTATGGTTTACGGGATTGTTGGACTTATAAATTTTGCACATGGTGATATATTGATGATTGGATCTTACATCGTTTTAGTTTGTCTTTCATTTGGAATACCATTTATTCCAGCACTTGTAATATCTATTGTTTTTTGTGCTATATTAGGTGTACTTATTGATTTTTTTGCATACAGACCTTTGAGAAATGCACCAAAAATTTCTGCATTGATTACTGCGATAGGAATGAGTTTCTTGTTAGAAAGTGTTGCTTTAATTGTATTTGGAGCTAATCCAAGAGTAATTAATACAAATGCTATTCCTTCATTCTTGTCAGCTGATAGCAATATTAAATTAGGAGCTATTAACATTAGTATACTTACTATTTTCGTTATTGCAATTACTTTAATCTGTATGTATGTTTTAAATTTATTTATCAAAAAAACAAAACTAGGAAAAGCTACAAGAGCTGTTTCTCAAGATACTGGAGCTGCTAAATTAATGGGAATTAACGTTAACTTGACTATCGCAATTACTTTTGCTATTGGTTCTGGATTAGGGGCTTTAGGTGGAGTTTTATATGCGATAATGTATCCAAGAATAGAACCTTACATGGGTATGCTGCCTGGATTAAAAGCATTTATTGCAGCCGTATTTGGTGGAATAGGAAGTATTCCTGGAGCAATGGTTGGAGGTTACGTTTTAGGAATTATTGAATCTTATACAAAAGGTTATATTTCTTCTACTTGGGCAAATCCTATTGTTTTTGGAGTATTAGTTTTAATACTTATATTTAGACCAAACGGATTATTTGGTAAAAATCAAAAAGAAAAAGTTTAATAGGAGGAAAAATGCAAAAAAATACACAAAAAACTACAAGTGTATGGGGAGATTTGAACTATTTCAATAAATTTAATAAACGAAATTATAGTTTGACTACCATATTTATCATAGTTTTATTCATTATTTTAAATTTTAGTTTTGATAGTAAAGATATGTTTAGTTATACTGCTGGTATTTATATTAATATTTTAATTTATATATTATTTGCAGTGAGCTTGAATATCGCAGTTGGATTAATGGGACAACTTAGTTTAGGTCATGCTGGATTTATTGCTATTGGTGGATATACTGCTGCACTTATTTCTAAATCAATGGTTGCCGCTAATTTACCTGCTTTCGTTCAATTGTTTATTTCTTCAATAATCGGTGGAATCGTTGCAGCAGTTTTCGGATTTTTATTAGGAGCAAGTACCTTAAGATTAAGAGGAGATTATTTGGCAATTATTACATTGGCTTTTGGAGAAATTATAAAATATGTTATTCAAAATTTAGATTTCTTAGGTGGAGCTGCTGGATTAAAAGATATTCCGACAATAACTAATTTCCAAATTTCATTCATTTTCGTTGTTGTTTCAGTTATTATTATGACAATGATTATGACTTCAAGAAAAGGTAGAGAAATTATTTCAATAAGAGAAGATGAAATTGCTGCTGAAAATATCGGTATTAATATTAAAAAAGCAAAATTATATGGATTTACTATATCAGCTTTCTTTGCTGGAATTGGTGGTTCATTATTTGCACATAACATTGGAATTTTAACACCTGATAAATTTGGATTTATGTTCTCTATTGAAATATTAGTTATGGTTGTATTTGGTGGACTAGGAAGTATAACTGGAGCAGTTATTTCTGCAACCGCATTAACTATATTAAACGAATATTTAAGAGAAGTTTCTCAATTTAGATATTTAGTTTATGCAATTATCTTAATTGTGTTAATGATTTTTAGACCATCAGGAATTTTTGGAACAAAGGAATTAACAATACCAAGATTTGTAAGAAAAATTAAGAATATAAAAAATAAAACTTTGAATAAAAACAAAAATAAAAAATAGGAGTATTAATTATGTCATTATTAAAAACGACGAATTTAGGAATATCATTTGGTGGACTTAGAGCCGTTGATGATGTAAATATTGAAATTAAAGAAGGCGAATTGATTGGATTAATTGGACCTAATGGAGCTGGAAAAACAACAATTTTTAACCTTTTAACAGGTGTTTACAAGCCTACTGATGGAGATATTTCAATAAATGGAACAAGCACTAACAAAAAAACTACTCCACAAATAGTTGAACTTGGAGTATCTAGAACTTTCCAAAATATTAGATTATTTAAAAATTTATCAGTTTTAGATAATGTAAAATTGGCTTTAAACAATAGTATGAGTTATTCTACATTGTCCGCTATTTTAAGACTTCCTAAATACTGGAGAGAAGAAAGAATAGCGACTGACACTGCATTAGACTTATTAGATATCTTTGATATGGCGGAAATGGCAAATATTATAGCTGGAAACTTATCATATGGTCAGCAAAGAAAATTGGAAATTGCGAGAGCACTTGCAACTTCTCCAAAATTATTATTGCTTGATGAACCAGCTGCGGGAATGAATCCTAACGAAACAAAAGAATTAATGAATACTATCCGTTTCATTAGAGACAAATTTAAAATTTCAATTTTATTAATCGAACACGATATGGATTTAGTAATGGGTATTTGTGAAAGATTGTATGTTTTAAATTTTGGAAAAATTATTGCTTCGGGATTACCTGAAGAAATTCAAAATAATAAAGAAGTTATTACTGCTTATTTGGGTGAGTAAAAATAGGAGGATTTTTGTGGATATTTTAAATGTAAGTGATTTGAATGTTTATTATGGTGGAATTCACGCTATAAAAAATATATCATTCAATATAAAAAAGGGAGAAATTGTTTCTCTTATCGGAGCTAATGGTGCTGGTAAAACTTCTACATTGCACGCAATTTCTGGGTTAGTTCCTATTAAAGCTGGAGAAATTTCTCTAAATGGTGAAAATATAACTAATATTGAAGCTCACAAACTTATAAAAAAAGGAATGGCACACGTTCCTGAAGGAAGAAGAATTTTTACTCAACTTACTGTTGTGGAAAATTTGGAAATGGGAGCTTTCACTAGAAATGATAAAGATAAAATAAAAGCTGATATGGACAAAATGTTTAAACTTTTTCCTAGATTGGCTGAAAGAAAAAAACAACTTGCTGGAACAATGAGTGGAGGAGAACAACAAATGTTAGCAATGGCAAGAGCATTGATGTCTAAGCCAAAATTGCTACTTCTTGATGAACCATCAATGGGATTAGCTCCTTTACTTGTTCAAGAAATTTTTAAAATTGTTGAGCACATCAATAAAGAAGAAGGAGTTACAATTCTACTTGTTGAACAAAATGCTAATATGGCACTTTCTATCGCTGATAGAGGTTATGTTTTAGAAACTGGTAAAATTATTCTAGAAGGAACAGGAAAAGGATTATTAGTTAATCCTGAAATTAAAAAGGCATATTTGGGAGGATAAATTATCCTCCTTTTTTCTTAAATTATATATTTTTTACAGAAAAACTTATCATCGCAGTTGCTCTCCCGGCATTTTCCCCTTCTCGTCTATGCGAATGAAATTTATCACTTCTATTCCCTAAATCATTAATTTCTCCAAAAGTATCTTCATAAGAAACTATTAAATTTTCTGGTTTTATACCAAGCGATAAAGCCATAATCTCATTAAATTTTGTATTATCAAAATGATATTTCCTAGTACTTTCATTCCATTTAAACGATTTTTGTATCAATTCACTTTCTTTCCCAAATTTATTCACAAAATTTTCATAAAAATCTATACCAATCTCATAATATTTTTGCTGCATTCCAATTCCTAATCCCATTAAAACATCCTTTGGATCAGTTCCAAAAACTTCTTTCATTTTTTCAAGACCACTTTTCATCATTCCCTTAAATGTTCCAGGCCAACCTGAATGCCATACTCCGATAACTTCATTTTTTTTATCATACACAAAAATTGGAAGGCAGTCTGCGTAAAAAGTAAAGATTGCAATATCTTTCCTTTTTGTCAAAAATCCATCAATATCACATTCTTTCTCATAATAATATTTCTCACAATTTTCATCAATAACAAAAACATTCGCTGAATGTGTCTGAAATGCCATAACTTCTTGCTTTCCCTCTAGATTTAATTCTTCCAATAATTTATTTCTATTCTCTTTTTGAATACCTTGAACCTGATTTTCAAGTGGACAGTAATCCGACATATTCCCTGCATTTTTCTTTGTATAAACTGCTTTTATCCCAAGTTTTTCAAACTCTTCAATAAAATAATAATTTTCCTTTTCTACAAACATCATTTCTCCCTTTTTATTTTTTCCGATTTCCAAAATAATCTGTCAATTCAACAAATAATTCATTTCCATCAAAATATTTTTCAATAATTTCATTAGCCTTTTTCAAATATTCCGACAACATTTCTTTACTTTTCTCAAGACCATACAAACTCGGATAAGTCATTTTGTGATTTTCCTCATCGTTTGATTCTTTCCCAGTTTCCAAAAAATCTCCTTCAATATCCAAAATATCATCTTTTATTTGAAATGCAATCCCAATCAATTCCGAATACTCAATTAATTTTTTCTTTTTCTCACCTTCAATTTCCAATGCAATTAAAGGCAATTCTATCGCTGCTGTGAGCAATTTTCCTGTTTTATGCTGATGAATATATCTCAATGTCCTTCTCGCTTCATCTATGCCTTTTTCACTCTTTTCAATGATTTGATTTTCCGATTTAATGTCCACAAATTGTCCACCAACCATTCCATAAAATCCTGCATATTCAGACAATTTCAAGATAATTTCCACTTTACTTTTATCACTAATTTTCTCAGAATTTGAAATCACATTAAACGCTTCCGTCAAAAGTACATCTCCAACCAAAATTGCTGGTGCTTCACCATATTTTACATGCGTCGTCAATTTCCCACGTCGATACATATCATCATCCATTGCAGGTAAATCGTCATGTACAAGCGAATAGCAATGAATAAATTCCAATGCCACCGCCACATCTTCCACCGCTTCATATTCTTTCCCAAACAAATCACAAATCATATACATCAAAATTGGACGAATACGCTTCCCACCATTCATTACAGCGTACTCCATACCTTCTGCCAATTCATCAGGATATTTATACTTTTGTAATTTTTTTTGTAAATTTCCTTCTACAATTTCTTTCTTCTCACTCAAATATTTTTTTAACATAAGTACTCACACCATTTTCTAAAATAATTTTTAAAACTCAATTTTAAATTTTTTCAATAAAATCTTCAATTTATCAAAAACTTTTTTAATCTAAATTTTCAGTTTCAAGTTTTCCATTTTTCTCCAAAACTTTCAAAACTTTCCCTTCCCCAATTTCCAACAATTTTTCTGATTCCTTAATTAATTTTATCGCTTTCTCATACTCATTTATCGAATCTTCGAGCGATAATTCTCCATTTTCCAATTTTCCCAAAATCTCATCAATTTGTTCGATATTTTCTTCATAAGTTTGTTTTTTTGCTGCCATTTACATTACTTCCCTTCTTTTCTACGTTTAATAAACAGTTAAATTTTAATTTATTTATTTAAAAAAAATTACTCATAACAATAAAAAGTTACTATTTTTTTATTATAATTTCTTTCATCATATTTCACAAAATTTCCTATTTTTTCAGGCATTTTTTCATAGATACTATGTTCCGAAATAATTATCCCCTCTTCAGCTAAAACATTATTTTCAGATACTTTTTCAATAGTTGATATAGATATATTTTCTTTATACGGTGGATCCAAAAAAATAATATCAAATTTTTCATTTTTTCTTCCTAAAATTTCAATTGCTCTTGAAACATCATTTTTATAGGCCCTACTCACATTTGTCAATCCCAAAGTATCAATATTATCAATAATTATCCGTAATGCCTCTTTATCCTGCTCAATCATGACAGCTCTCTTTACACCACGACTTAGTGCTTCAATAGCAATATTCCCAGTCCCTGAATACAAATCCAAAAATTTAGCATCCACAACCTTATCTCCTATAATACTAAAAATCGCTTCCTTAATTCTCTCCAATGTAGGACGAGTCTCTCTCCCTTCTCTTGACTTTATTTTCCTATTTTTCAATGTTCCTGCAGTTACTCTCATTCTAATTTCCTTTCCTAATCCCTTTATCTATTTTCAAAAAAACTATTTAAATCTAATCACCAAATTGTCTTCCAAATTAACATCCCCAATTAATAATTCATAATGCATTGCTCTATCATTTTTCTTAGTAATATTTTTAAAATTATAACCTTTAAATTCGATATTTTCAATTGGATAATTTGATTTATTGTAAATATTTACATACAAAATTTCTGCTTTATTTTTATTATAAAAATTGTTTACTAGATTGAAACTGTAAATAAATTTTTTAGTTCTAGAAAAATCTGTATTTATTAAATCATAATAAACATTCAATTTACCTTCCTTTTGCGATTCCAATACTTTCGATACTGCAAACCATTCCCTTTGAACATTGTCAGTTTTCTGATTTTCGTAAATATTTTCATCAAAATTTATTACTGCTCTTAAATTTTGTGATTTGTCATAATCTGAATAAAATTTTAAATTTTTTAGATATTTCCCTCGATTATTTTTATTTGCATTACTGTAATCTTTCGTAGGATTTTCAAGATTTTGGTCCAACCAAAACATAAATGTAGATTTCACATTGTAATTTCCAATATTTTTAAACGTATACAAATTCTCAACTTTTATAGTTTTATCCTTCTCAATCGTAATGTTTATATCCTCTCTCTTTATTACCAATGGCTCTTCCCTAACAATTTTAACATTTCCAACAGCTAAAAATTGACTTTTTTCTGCAAAAATAAAGGAACTAACAATCAAAAATATCATTATCACAAATAATTTCAAAAAATTTTTTTTCATATTAAATATAGAAAATACTTTTATTTTCTAAAACTCCTCTCTTTAAATTATTCTAATATTTGCTAAAATTCCCACTCATTTCAATTAACAAGTGGGAATTTTCTGTTATTCTTATTTTATTTAAACAATTTCAAACATAATGTGAAAAAAATTAATATATTAGCATAGAATCTCCAAAGCTATAAAATCTATATTTTTCTTCTATAGCCTTTTTATATGCTGCATCTATAAATTCTTTTCCTCCAAATGCCGAAACTAACATTATCAATGTTGATTTTGGTAAATGAAAATTTGTAATTATCGCATCTACTACTTTAAATTTATAATCTCCATAAATAAAAATACCTGTATAACCTTCTGAGGCAATTAAATTACCATTTTCATCAACAGAAGATTCCAAAGTTCTAACAGATGTCGTTCCAACAGCTATTACTCTATGATTATTTTTCTTTGCATTCTTTATTATTTCAACAGTTTCTTTTGGAACGCTGTATTTTTCTACATGCATCTTATGATCTAAAATATTTTCAACTTGAACTGGCCTAAATGTTCCCAATCCAACATCTAAAAATACCTCTGCAATAATTATTCCTTTTTCTTTAATTTTTTCTAACAATCCTTCAGTAAAATGCAATCCTGCTGTCGGAGCAGCAACTGATTCACCTTCCTTAGCATAAACCGTCTGATATCTACTTTTATCTTCCAATTTTTCTGAAATATATGGTGGCAATGGCATTTCACCTAATCTATCAAGTATTTCCTCAAAACTTCCTTCAAAATTAAATTTCAGTACTCTGTTTCCATCTTCTTTTACTTCCAGTAATTCTGCTTCCAATTCCTCAGAAAATATTATCTTTTGGCCAACTTTTAGCTTTCTAGCTGGTTTTAATAACACTTCCCAAGTATTCAAGTCTATTCTTTTTAATAAAAAACATTCTAGTACTACTCCATTTTCTTTCTTTCCAAAAAGTCTTGCTGGTATTACTTTCGTTCTATTTAATACTAATACATCACCTTCTTTTAGATAATCAATAATATTATAGAACTTTTTATGTTCCATAGTTTTTTCTTCTTTATTCAAAACTAACAATTTTGAATGATCTCGTGGATTCACTGCATGCTGAGCGATCAATTCCTTTGGTAAATCAAAATCAAATTCTAAAATATTCATTTTATTTTTCCTTTTTATATAAAATTACTAGAAATTGCTACTGTAAGTAGATCCAGCGCTTCCGATTTCAGTAGAACCAGCACTTCCAATTTCAAATGTTTTATATGTATCTACTCTATTATACCAACCTTGTAGCCATCTTCTTTCATTTCTTGGTGCATTATTTACTCTTCTAGTCAATACAGCTTTTGCCGAATTACTAAATTCTACTAACGCACTTTGACCAATCGCAGTTCCATTCATATTTTCCAATACTTGTCTTAATCCCCAAGCAACATTATTATATGAAGAAACTCCTGATAATCCTTCACCTTTAAAGTTTACATAATCAATTAAAGCATATAATCCATTTGGTGTTTCAACCATTCTGTTAAATTGATTTTTTAAGTTTTCTCTATTTGAAGAGGCATTTAACATTTTATCAAGTGACGATTTCAATCTTTCATAAATAAACATTACTTGGATATCTCTTGTTCTATCAAAGAAAGAAATTAATTCTTGAATATCTTGATCTCCTCTTGCTTTTTTAGCCATTAATTCTGCTTTACTTTGCCATGGCGAGAATCTATTTTCTTCTAAAATTTTAGGTAATTTTATACCTTGTTTTCTATAATAAGCTATCATTTCTGGCAAACTATCTCCAAATCCACTTCTACCTCCACTTGCTTTAAACCAAGTAAAATGTCCAATTCCTAGTGAAGGAAAGTTTTCTCCATCATTCCAAGCGACTAATTCGTTTACTGAACCTCCTGTTTCATTTTTGAATATTTTATCTGCAACAGACAATAATTGCTCTCTAGTTAAATTTAAATCTGGTGTTCCTTGAATTCTTTTATTTGCTGTATATTCTGGCATTCTGTTTACATCTCCAGAATCTCTGTAACTTGTATTTGTATTTGCAGATTTTTTATTTACATTTAAATCTGTATTTCCATCTTTATATTGATTTCTTATTAATTTTTCTAATTCCGTATTTTTAGTAGTGTCAGCTGTTGTTGCAGCAAAACTTGAATATCCTAAAGCTAAACTGAACATTAAAATCGCAGTCTTCTTTAAAATTTTCTCACTCCTACTCATTTTCTCATCTCCCTATTTTTCTTTAATTTGTAATTTTTATAATTTTTGAATCCATTTTCTTTTAATTCGATTCAAAATTTTTCCGAATATATTATACTCTAAAACTGCTAAAATTACAAGTTTTAGATAATATACTTTTTAAATATCAGATATTTCATACAATCTCAACTAAAAATACAATATAAAATTGAAATTTAAAGTCAAAATTACAAAATTTTGATATTTTTATTAATAAAATAAATTTTATTAGCTGCTTAATTTTTGTCCTACAACTACTCTGTCATTTCCTGCTAAATCTTTTGCTATTTCTACATTCTTGAAACCGTATGTTTCCATTATTTTAGCAACAATTTCTCCTTGCTTGTACCCTATTTCAAATAACAAATATCCATTATCATCCAAATATTCCATTGCTTTTTTTGAAATTGAATTATAAAAATACAACCCTTCACTTCCAGCAAATAAAGCCTCACTCGGCTCATGCAACA
Organism: uncultured Leptotrichia sp.; assembly: GCA_963524305.1. GTDB lineage: Bacteria > Fusobacteriota > Fusobacteriia > Fusobacteriales > Leptotrichiaceae > JABCPH02. The sequence goes on from CAURGH010000018.1 coordinate 21,406, forward strand.
AAGCATCTTCAGACATTACATCTGTTTCATCAGACGAAATATATGGTGGATTTGATACAATCATATTAAATTTTTTGTATTCAATATTCTCAAATAAATCTGATTTTATAAACTTAATATTCCCAGCCTTCAATATTTTCTTATTTTTAGAAGATATTTCCAACGCCTTTTCAGAAATATCAACTCCCATTATTTTAGAAGTTGGCACTTCTAATGCAATCGTAATACCAATCACACCGCTTCCAACTCCAATATCCAAAACTTTTGGCTCTTCAATTGATCCCTTATTAAGTATATTCAATGCCTTTTCCACAAGAACTTCCGTATCCAGTCTAGGTATTAAAACACCTTTATCAACATAAAAACTTCTACCATAAAATTCTTGCTCATTTAATAAATACTGAATTGGGAATTTCTCTTTTCCAATTTTATGAATATATTCCCTTATTTTATTTTTTTTCTCTTCATCTATTTCATCTTTATACTTAGTAAAAAGCATCATTCTTTCAATTCCCAAAACATTTGAAAAAATAATCTCTGCTTTTAATCTTGCTTCAGGAATCTCATTTTTTTCTAAAAAACTGACACTTTTATCCAATAACATTTTCAAATTTTCTTCTTTTTCAACTGTTATTGTATCATATTTATATTCGTCTTTTTTTAATATATCATGTAATTTTTCTTTTATTTTTGCTATTTCTTTTTGTGATAATTCTCTCTCAAAGTTTGCATAAAGCATAATTCTCTGCATTGATAAAACTTCTGCAAGAATACTCTCCACTTTTAATCTTGCTTCTTTAATTTTTCGCTTTTCTAAATAATCAACCGATTTATTTAATATTTCTAGCAAATTATTCATTATCACCAACAGCTTTTAACATTTCTGCTTGATCATAAGCGATTAACGCATCAATCATTTCATCTAAATCTCCATCTAGCACTGTTTCTAATCTGTGTAATGTCAATTTAATTCTATGATCCGTAACTCTTCCTTGAGGGAAATTATAGGTTCTTATTTTTTCAGATCTATCTCCACTTCCTACTTGCGATCTTCTTTCACTTTCAACTTCTTTTCTTTGTTTTTCATATTCCATTTCATATAATTTTGAAGCCAATACCTTCATTGCTGCTTCTTTATTTTTTATTTGCGATCTTCCATCTTGTGAAGTAACTACCAATCCTGTAGGTAAATGTGTAATTCTAACTGCTGAATCTGTAGTATTTACGTGTTGTCCACCTGCACCACTTGATCTATAAGTATCAATTTTCAAGTCACTTGGATTAATTTCAACTTCACTAACATCATCAATTTCTGGCAATACTGCAACTGTAATTGTTGAAGTATGTACTCTTCCAGAAGATTCTGTAGCAGGAACCCTTTGCACTCTATGAACTCCACTCTCAAATTTCAATCTAGAATAAGCTCCATGCCCTTTAATCAAGAATGTTACCTCTTTTAATCCACCTACTCCAATTTCATTTTTTTCAATGATTTCAGTTTTCCATCTATTTCTTTCTGCATATCGAATAAACATTCTAAAAATATCTGCTGCAAATAAAGCTGCTTCATCTCCACCTGCTCCAGCTCTAATTTCCATAATAACGTTTTTATCATCATTAGGATCTTTAGGTAATAAAAGAATTTTTAATTCTTCTTCCAATGTTGGAATTTCTTCTTCTATCGAATGAATTTCTTCAAGCATCATTTCTTTCATTTCGTGATCTTTTTCTAATTTTAAATCTTCTTTAAGACTTTCCATTTCTTCTTTTTGTGATTTATAATATGTATATTTTTTTACTATCTCATCTATGCTATTCAAAGCCTTGTTGTATTCCATAAGCTTTTTAGGATCTGATATCACTTCAGGATCCATCAGCATTTTCGTTAACTCTTCATGCTTTAATACAACATCATCTAATTTTTGAAACATATTTAATTTCAACTCCCATTTTTTTATTAATTATTTATTTATTTCCGTAACTCAATATTTGTATATTTTATCATATTTTGCCTTTTTTTTCAAACAAAAAACATTGATAAAATAAGAAAAATCGTCCTAAAATTTAGAACGATTTCTTTGAAATATTTTTTCCTGACCTCGATTATATCTATTATATAATTTTGCTCTCAAAGAAAGATTATCATATGAAGACATATGCGATTTTTGGACAATGTAACTGTAGTCAGCTTCATATCCGTATAAACTTATTGATTTTTGCATTAACTTTATTGCATCATCAAGTATTCCTAAAGCTGCTGCAAATGGAAGTATTCTTTTAAAATAATCTGCCATCTCATCAATATCATTAAATTTCTTAATTTGACCATCTTCAGCTGTTTTCAAAAACAATTTCATGCCTTTAATATACTCTTTTTTCTTGATAATATCATTTGTATATTTCCCAATCAATTTTGAATAAATTAGAAAAATAATCAATAAAACCATCAAAATTATAGAAGAGTAAACTACACTTTTTATCATAATAGCTATTCCAGCAACTGCCAATATTGCAAATACTATTTTAGAACCGATTTTCACTGACGATATTAAAATTTCAACTATCACAATTCCAAATGTCAACACGATAAATGCAAAAAATATATTCTCATCAAATCCTATATCTTGCAAAAATCCATTTCCAATAACTGCCATCAGCACGATTAAAGTAACCCCAAAAATAAATGGCATCAAAAATCCAAGATTCTTTTGATAAACAACTTTTTCATGAATTTCACTAAAATAATTCAAAATTTTATTCGATACAATATATAATTTCTCGCTTTCCTGAAATGTATCATTCTTCTCAATAAAAAAAGTTTCCAGCAACATCTTTTCTTCTTTAAACAACTCTTCTCTATCTTTCCCTCTTGAAATCAAATATTCGATATTTTTTCCATCACCTTCTTTATCAACCGCTTTTATAAATTCTTTAGAAATCAATGACAATACTCCAATGTTTATAATCTCTTTAGGATCTCTTGTCCCATTAATATAAGCAATAAACATAGAAGACATATCTTCTGGCGGATTAAACTCTGGTACAATTGCTCTTTTTACTGGATCTTTCCCAAAAAATGCCCAAGAAAAAAACGCATAAATTATCAAAAGGATTACTAATGCAGGTCCTATTACTAAAACTGGATTAGTTACTAACAACATTTTTAATGTATCAAAATCAGTAGGTGCAATTTTATCTGTTCTCAAATTTAACCAAAATGTTATTCCATTACTTATATCAAATTGATTTGTCGAATTTATAGTGATTTTACCTAGATTCTTTACTACTTCATAAGCACTAGATGAATCGCCAAACTCTCCTGAATAAACATCAAATTTTTCAATCTCCTCTTCCCTGATAACTTCCCCATCATACATTTTTATTGTAACATTTGCCTTTTCTATCGGCATTTGCCAAAATTTGCCTATCACATTAAAATATATTTGATAATCATCTCTTCTCCTAAGAACCATATTATAAATCTTATACTCAATTTCATACTTATTCGAGCCCGTTATTTCTTCAAAACCATCTCCTATCGCATATCTCACTCCATCAAAAAAATTTTGAGATCTATATTTTTCTTTCATACCATTTCTTGTTATCGATAACATTTCCACATAAGGTTTATATAAATTATCAATTTTTTCTTTTGAAGCTAACGAAATATCATGATAGATTCCATGCCTCATACCATCAAATTCATAATCTATTTTTTCTTTTACTGTCAATGTAGCATCTTTATTTATCGTCACTGTTACATCATAATTTTTTATACTTTCAGCATTTAAAAAAATTGAAAATACAAAAAAAATTGTGAGCAATATATTAAAAAATTTTATTTTTTTTAAAATTTTCACAATTTTTTCCTCCTTCATATGCACAAATCTAACTCTTGAATTATAAAATTATTCTCCAGTTTTGTCGTATTCCTCTTTTCTCTTATAAATAAAATCTGTCAATTCTTCTCTTCCAGTATTTTTCAATGACGAATAGAAAAATACATCTTCGTTATCAAACTGTAATTTTTTCTTAATTTCCTTTAACTGTTTAAATTTCTCATTATTTGATAATTTGTCTGATTTTGTAAAAACAATATAGTACTCTACCTCATAATGTTCCAACCATCTCAACATTTCCATATCTTCTCCAGAAGGAATTCTTCTCAAATCCAGTAATAAAAATACTATTTTTTTTCTTTTTGAAGTTAAATAAGTTTCTATTGTTTTTCCCCAATCTTTTTTCACTGCATCAGGCACCTTTGCAAACCCATATCCTGGAAGATCAATAAAATAAATTTCGTTATCTATCAAAAAATAATTTATTAATTGTGTTCTTCCTGGCGTTTTACTTGTTCTAGCCAAACTTCTTCTTCCTGTTAATGAATTTATCAATGATGATTTTCCTACATTTGATCGTCCTATAAATGAAAATTCTATCCCATTAAATTCTGGATAATCTACTTCTTTTACCGCAGATTTCACAAAATCAGCTTTTTTTATTCTCAATTTTTTTCTCCTTTTTCATAATTTTTATTCTAATTTTTTAAATATTATTAAATTCCTAAATCAAAATCCATTGAAAAATTTTCTTTTGCCTTTTCCAATGATTCTTCATTTGGAATAAAATAATAAATTCCATTCATCATTTTTCCATCTCCTGTAATTTCTTCCTGAGTTATCCCATCTTTTTTCAACAATATTGCAGGTAACACAGCCAACGCTTTTACAGGATTAGCAGATATTTCCATTCTTTTATTTACGTATTTATAAACTTTTGGAATATATTTCCAACCACTTGGTTTTACTAATTTTTTTATAATTTCTTGCATTACTTGTCTTTGTCTTCCATCTCTTTCAAATGCACCATCTGATTTTCTATGTCTTGTATACGCTAACGCTCTTTCTCCACTAATTCTATATTTCTTACCTTGATCAAAATGCTGCTCATCTTGTGTAAATGTATGGTTTGCAACGATATCAACTCCACCTATCAAAGTCGTCAAATTTATTACATCATCAAATCTAAACACTACACTATAATTTATCTTTGTTTCCAATAAATTTTCAACAGCTTCAATGGTACATTTTCGTCCTCCATCTTTCCCATCTCTCACACTCCCAAATGCAAACGAATGTGTTATTTTATCCCTTTTCCAATTATCCTCACAAGGAATTTCTGCATAAGTATCTCTTGGTATAGAAATCATATCAACTTTAGCCAATAACGGTACGACCTTTATAAGTATCAATCCATCCGCTCTAGTTCCTTTCATTTCTTCCCAAGGTCTTGCATCACTTCCAATTATCAACAAATTATATGGTAAACACAACCACCCAATTAGCAATATCCCAATTACTAATATCACCAATTTAAAAAAATTTTTCATTTTTCCACCTTTCACGAAATCTTCGTCTAAACTTCCAATTCTTCTAAAATTTTTTCAATTTCTAATTCTACTTCTTCAATTTTTTTTGTATTATCTATAACATAATCACTTTTCTTCTTTTTCTCTTCCAGATTTATTTGAGAATTTATAATTTTTTCAACTTCTTCAAATGTTCTGCCATCTCGCTCCATTACTCTTTTTATCTGTGTTTCCCTGTCAGCATAAACCAGCAAGATAATGTCAAATTCATTTTCCCATTTCACCTCAAACAAAAGCTGTATTTCTACAAATACAATTTTATTTATTTTTTCCAATAAGTGTACTTGCCTTCTCATTTCACCTAAAATTACAGGATGCATAATAGAATTTATTTCTCTCAATTTTTCTTTATTTCCAAAAACAACTTCTCCCAATTTCCGTCGTGAAATCTTTCCATCCACATCCAAAATGCCTCTACCAAAAGCCTTTACCAATTTTTCAATAACCTCTGGATACTCAATAACTTCATGTGATATTTTATCCAAATCAATCAAAGGATAACCTTTCTTTTGCAAAATCCTGCTTACTGTACTTTTTCCACTCCCAATTCCACCAGTTAAACCAACTACCACTTTTCCCTCCTCAAAAAAATTTTACTTCCCTCATATTTTATATCTTTTTTACCTTAATTGCAACAATTATTCAATATTTTTCATATTTTTTTAAACATTTACCATATTTATTGTCATATAACCTAAAATTATTTGCTAATTTCTTTTTTTTGTGCGATAATAAAATCATATATAATTTTTTGCTTTAATTAAAGCAATGAAAAAATAATTTAGGAGGATATAAAGTGAATAATAGAATTGTAGTTACTGTTATTGGTAGTGATAAAACAGGGATTGTAGCAAATGTATCAAGTAAATTAAGTGAATTAAAAATGAATATCATTGATATTACACAAAAAGTTTTTGAGGATGATATTTTTGCTATGATTATGCTTGTTGAAGCTGGAGATCATAAAGATATCAAAGCCCTTCAAGACGAATTTAAAGTATTTGAAGAAAAAATTGGTGTAAGAGTATTTTTACAACATGAAGAAATCTTTAAAACTATGCATAGAATATAATTTTAATAAAGAGTGAGGAGAATACAATGAATTTATTACCTGATGAGATACTTGAAACGATAAACATGATTGATATGCAACATCTAGATGTAAGAACTGTTACATTAGGAATTAGCTTATTGGATTGTATCGAACATAGTGCTGAAAAAACAGCCGAAAATATTTATAACAAAATTGTAAAAAATGGTAAACACTTGGTAGAGTATGCAGAAGAAGTTTCTAGCAAATATAACGTACCAATTGTAAACAAAAGAGTATCAGTAACACCTATTTCTATTGTAGGAAATGCAACTGATACAGATGATTATACAATTTTCGCAAAAGCATTAGACAAAGCTGCAAAAGAAATTGGAATCGACTTTATTGGTGGATTCACTGCTCTTGTTGAAAAAGGTATGACAAAAGGAGATATTAACTTAATAAATAGTATCCCTAAAGCCTTGAGTGAAACAGACAGAGTTTGTTCATCAGTTAATGTTGGTTCAACAAAATCTGGAATTAATTTAGATGCAGTTAAAATTATGGGAAAAACTATAAGAGAATTAGCTGAATTATCAGCTGATCAAGATGGACTTGCCGCAGCAAAATTTGTAGTATTTACAAATGCTGTTCCTGACAATCCATTTATGGCTGGAGCATTCCATGGTGTTGAAAACCCTGATTTAGTGTTAAATGTAGGAGTTAGTGGACCTGGAGTTGTAAGACATGTTTTATCTCAAATTGATAAAAATGCAAAAATTGATGAAATTACAGAAGCAATAAAAAAAGTTAGTTTTAAAATCACAAGAATGGGAGAATTAGTTGGTAAAGAGGTTGCTGCCAAATTAGGTGTTGACTTTGGAATTATGGATTTATCTCTAGCACCTACTCCTGCAATTGGAGATAGTGTTGGAAACGTTCTTGAAGAATTTGGATTAGAATCTGTAGGAGCTTACGGAACTACACTTGCATTAGCTATCTTAAATGATGCTGTTAAAAAAGGTGGAGCAATGGCTGCTTCTCGTGTTGGTGGATTAACAGGAGCATTTATCCCTGTTAGTGAAGATCAAGGAATGATTGATGCAACAAGTAAAGGTTACCTAACATTAGAAAAATTAGAAGCAATGACTTGTGTTTGTTCGGTTGGATTAGATATGATTGCTATCCCAGGAGATACTTCAGAAGCTGTAATTTCTGGAATTATCGCAGATGAAATGGCAATTGGAATGGTTAACAGTAAAACAACAGCCGTTCGTATAATTCCTGTTCCTGGTAAAAAAGCTGGGGATAGAGTAGTATTTGGTGGACTTTTAGGAGAAGCTGACATCATAAACATCAATAATCTTGATTGTTCGGTATTAATTAATAGAGGTGGAAGAGTTGCCCCTCCAATCCAAGCATTGAAAAACTAATTTGTTATTTCAAATTGAACTTAATATAAAAAAATTCGATAGCCTAAATTTTAAATATAACAATCTTTAGATTATCGAATTTTTATTTTATATTATACTCTCTAGAATCATATCCACTCAATATTGAAATTAAACTGTCAACAATTCTTTTTCTTTAGCCGCCAATGCAGTATCAATAGCCGCAATATATTTATCTGTAGATTTTTGAACTTTTTCTTCACTTGTTTTTAATTCATCTTCAGTAATTTCACTATCTTTTTCTAATTTTCTCAATTTGTTATTTACATCTTTTCTAACATTTCTAACAGCTACTTTTCCTTCTTCAGCTTCTTTTTTTACAACTTTTACATATTCTTTTCTTCTATCCTCAGTTAATTCAGGTACTACCAATCTAATGATTTTACCATCATTTGAAGGATTAAATCCTAAGTTTGCTTGTAAAATTGTTTTTTCAATAACAGGAATTAAAGATTTATCCCAAGGATCAATCACTAATAATCTAGCTTCTGGTGCTGAAACTGTCCCAACTTGATTTAATGGAGTTGGAGTTCCATAAGCTTCTACCGAAACACCATCTAACATTGATACATTAGCTCTTCCCGCTCTTATATGTGAAAATTTTTCTTTTGTATTTTCAACAGACTTTTCCATTTTGCTTTCCGCTTCTGCTAAAATAGTATTTAACATATTTATACCACCTTCTATTTTTTATTTTATTTTTTCTGAACCAAACTCACAAAGTTATTTTTTTATCTTTTTTTAAGTGAGTATTTTTTTAAATGATCTCACTATCAATTAATCAGTTACAACTGTCCCAATGTTTTCACCTTGAGCCATTTTCAAGATATTTCCTTCTTCCAAAGCATTAAACACAACTATTGGCATTTCATTTTCTCTACACAATGAAAGTGCTGCTGTATCCATAACTTTTAAATTTTTAGAAATAGCTTCTGCATAACTAACAGTTTCATATCTTACTGCATCTTCAAATTTCATAGGATCTTTATCATAAATTCCATCAACCTTTGTTCCCTTCGCCAACACATCAGCATGTATTTCTACCGCTCTTAACGCTCCAGATGAATCAGTTGTGAAATATGGATTACTTGTACCACCTGCAAAAATAACAACTCGTCCTTTTTCAAGATGTCTTATAGCTTTTCTTCTAATAAAAGGTTCTGCAACTTGTGGCATTTGAAGTGCACTCATCACTCTTGTTGGTACACCTAAATTTTCGATAGAATTTTGTAATGCAAGACCATTCATAATAGTTGCAAGCATTCCCATTGTATCTCCAGTCACTCTATCAAAACCTTTTTCCATTCCACTTATTCCACGGAAAATATTTCCACCACCAATTACAATAGCTACTTCTACTCCTTGATCATGAACTTGTTTTATTTGTCTTGCAAAACTTTCAAGCACATCATTTGAAAATCCAAATTCTTTATTTCCAGCAAGTGCTTCCCCACTTAATTTCAATAATATTCTTTTATATTTAAGCATATTTCATTTCTCCCATTCATGAGTATATTATACAAAAATAGGGGGAAATTCCCCCTACTTTCTAGTTTCCAGAAATTTGTGCAGCTACTTCTGCAGCAAAATCTACTTCTTCTTTTTCGATTCCTTCTCCAACTTTAAATCTGTCGAATGAATTTATTGTGCTAGGGGCAATAAATTCTCCAATAGTAACACTGTCATCTCTAACATATTTTTGTTGTACTAAACAGTTTTCTTCGTAGAATTTTCTCATTTTTCCTTCTAATATTTTTTCAATAATATTAGCTGGTTTTCCTTCAGCAGTTAATTGATGTCTTGCAATTTCTTTTTCTCTCTCTAAATCTTCAACTGTAACTTCTGATTTATCTAAGTATTTAGGATCCATTGCTGCAATATGCATTGCAACTCCTTTTGCTTTTTCAATATTTTCAGGAGTAGCTTCTCCTTCAACATTTAATAATACTCCAATTTTTCCACCTAAGTGAATATAAGTTTCGATAAATCCATCAGTAGAAACAGCTTTTAATCTTCTAATATTCATGTTTTCACCAATTTTAGCAATTAATTCTGTTAAATGAGTTTCAACAGTTTTTCCTTCAAATTCAATTGCTTTTAATTCATCTTCACTTGTTAAATCATGGCTTAAAGTTAAGTCTACTAATTTTTCTCCAAATGATTTGAATTCATCATTTTTAGCAACGAAGTCTGTTTCAGAGTTAAATTCCAAGATAGCACCTTTTTTTCTATCTTCAGAAACTGCTGCGAATACTAATCCTTCAGCTGCTACTCTTCCTGATTTTTTAGCTGCTTTAGCAATTCCTTTTTCTCTTAACCAGTCAATTGCTTTTTCGATATCTCCACCGTTTTCTTGTAAAGCTTTTTTACAGTCAAGCATTCCTGCTCCTGTTCTTTCTCTTAATTCTTTAATAAGTGCTGTTGTAATTGCCACTTTGTTTCCCTCCTATAATTATTAAAATTTTTCTGTACTTACAAGAATCGGGGAATGGTTCTATTCCCCTATCCTTTTATTTTATTTATTCTGTAATTTAATTATGCTTCTGTATTTTCATCTTCAGTTTCAGTTACTACTTCTTCAACAACTTCTTCTGTAGCTACTTCTTCAGGTGCAACTTCTTCAGAAATTCCTTCTACTCCACCGTTTCCTTCAACAGCTGCATTTGCAATAACTTGTGCAAATAATTTTACTGATCTAATTGCATCGTCATTTGCAGGAATTCTGTAAGTTACTAATTCAGGATCTACATTTGTATCGATTAATGCGATTACAGGTATTCCTAATTTTTTAGCTTCTTCTAATGCTAAGAATTCTTTTTTAATATCTACTACGAATAAAGCTGCTGGTAATTCATTCATTTCTTTAATTCCACCGATATTTTTAGACAATTTAGCCATTTCTTTTCTTAACAATCCAGCTTCTTTTTTAGTGTAAGCTGTATCTAAAGTTCCATCAGCATCCATTTCTTCTAAGTCTTTTAATCTTTGTACTCTTTTTTTAATAGTTTCTAAGTTAGTTAATAATCCACCTAGCCATCTGTGATTTACATAAAATCCTCCAGCTCTTTCTGCTTCTTCTTTAACTGCATCTTGAGCTTGTTTTTTAGTTCCTACGAATAATACTTTTCCACCTTCAGCTGAGATTTCTCTTACGAATTCGTATGCTTTTTCAGTTGCTCCTAAAGTTTGGTGCAAATCTAAGATATGAATTCCATTTCTTTCTGTAAAAATATAAGGTTTCATTTTTGGGTTCCATCTTTTTGCTTGGTGTCCAAAATGTGCTCCTACTTCTAATAATTGTTTCATTGTAATTACTGCCATTACTAATTTCCTCCTAAATTTTTTTTGGTTTATCTCCCACTTATCTCCAAAAACAGATTATCTCTAATTCAGTTGTACTCGATAACACCCTATTTTTGAATAAATGCAAAGTGTGATTTATAATCGTTATATATTCTATCATTTTTTTCATTAATTGTCAAACCTTTGAAATCCATTTTTCATTGATATTTTAAATATTTATTATATGACTATCTGAACTATTCCTACATGTAGAAGTCGGAGACTTCTTGCTATCTTTTATCAAAAAACATCATTTGGATCCTAAAATAAAATATCAAAAAAGGCTGGATTTAACTCCAACCTTTGAATGTAATATAACTAATAAACTAACTTTACAAATAAATTTCTCTCCAAAAATTCATTTTAATTTCTTAATGTTTTAACTTCTTTTTCAAGCATTCTGAGCATGTTCCTTTTAAGTAAAAATGCGTTTCTTCAATTTCAACATGTCCTAATTTTTTCAAATCTAATTTTGAAAGATCAACATCAAAATCAATTATATTTCCACAAGTTTTACATTTAAAATGTCCATGTGTAGCTGTAACTACATCATATCTCACTTCGTTTTCTTCGATAATTATCTCTTGAACGATATCACTTCTAACAAATATATTCAAAGTATTATACACTGTTGTCTTTGATAAAGTTGGTATTTCACCAGAAAGATTTCTAAAAATATCATCAACTGTGGGATGAGTGTGATGGTCTAATAAATATTGAAATATCTTGATTCTTTGGATAGATGGCTTAATTCCATTTTCTTTCAAATATTCTCCTACATTCTCTATATACATTGTCCCTCCTTACTACATAAAATTTTGATTCCTATTTATCATATTTTAACTTTGTATCTATTACAATTCTATAATCTTTTTTCTAGTTTGTCAAATTTTTTTTTATTTTTATTATCAAAGTATTAATGATGTAATAGCATATTTAACTAAAACAAAAAGCCGAGAAAAATTCTCGACTTTTATTAATATAAACTTAAAGTTCCCGTATTCAATTAATGTTTAAATAATTAATTATTTAACAGTTAATCCTACTTTAACTCCTGCTCTTACTTCATTAACTTCTGTTGTCTTTTTAAATGTTTTATTAGTAATTTCATTTCTTGCACTTTCAGTATCTTTATGAACTGGTCTATATCTTAAGCTTGGATTAATTGAAATTGTTCCAACTGAAGTATCGAAATCAGCTTTGTACCCAACTCCTGTCCATACAGAAAATTCATTTTCATATCCATATTTAGCTGTATGTTTAGTCCAGTTATTTTCAGGTCTAACAAATGCATATAATCCATGCCATACAGGTGTATCATAGTTTAATCCTACTGTATAGTCTAATTTAACATTAGATTTATTGTGCGCACCGTTAGCATCTCTTAAGTAATGATCTAATTCTACATCATAACTCAATTTACCATATCCACCTTCTGCAATTGTACCATCTGTTCCTAATAATAAGTTAGCTCCCCAACCGTGGTTTGCATTAGTATCATTTGCAGCTCTGTAGTATCTTCCATCTTGATCAGCAGTTCCATTTTGTGTGAAATATACTGCTTCTAAAGTTGTTTTAATATTTTGATTAAACAAGTTCATTCCAAAAGTTGGTCCAAAATAAACTTCGTTAGATTCTCCCTCTGTATTTGTACGTCTTTTTCCTGCTTTATTTGTCCAGTGTCTAACTCCTAATTTAGTATTAGTGTCTAATGAACCCCATTTAACGTTTTTAGATAAATTTGCATCTATTAAATCTTTTGCATCTCTAAAATCTGTTTTCTTACCATCAGCAAATTTAACACCTTCATCGTGTTTGTAGTAGACATTAGCATCTAATCCCCATTCATCATTTAATCCTAAAGTTGTTCCAACTTCAGTTACTGATTTTACGTTTTTAATATTTTTCTTTCTAAATCCTGCATTTCCTATTTTGTTAGCTTTATCTCCAGTTTTGTCTATAAATCCTGCTCTAACATCTTGATTTACCCAAACATTTTTTACAACATCTTGATCAGCAGAAGCAATTCCAGAAACTGATAAAGCTAATGCTAAAATTCCTAATAATTTTTTCATAATCTTCCTCCTAAATAATATCTTAAATTATATTTTCAAACAACTTATGCATATTATAGCATAATTATCTTTTTTTGTAAAGTTTATTACCTTTAATCTTTTAAAAGGCAATAAACTTCTTATTTTTTAACTAATTTTAAATGTCTTCTAGAGTAACTACTATTTAGTAATAGTTGCAACTACTCCTGAAGCTACTGTTCTTCCACCTTCTCT
>CAURGH010000019.1:0-34572 GCA_963524305.1 uncultured Leptotrichia sp.
CCATCCTGTACCATATATTATATTTTGAGTTTACACAAAATTCTGTACACTCTCATTTATAAGGAAATTAAATTCATATTTTTTAAACTATTTACTGACATATTTGATAATTTGAGGGTATCCAGAATTTTGTGTAAATTAATAGATAAAACTAGTAAATTCAGTACTTTTTTATTCCATTTACATATAAAAAGTTATACACAAAAAAGACCATCTTAGTTTTTAAGACAGCCTCTTTTTATAAAACTATTTCTAAAAATTTAAAAAATTACTTTTGATTATAAAAAGCAATTAAAAACAACTAAGGTTTTAATTTAGCTAATTCTTCGATATCAATATCTGCATCATAATCTACATTATCAAAATCAAATCCATTTAATTGCATAAATTCTTCTCTAGCACCTTTGTAATCGCTGATTTCTTTGAAGTTTTCAGGAGTAACTTGATCCCATAATGCTTCGACTTCAGCTTGAACATCTTCTCTCATTTCCCAGTTATCAGGTCTTAATCTTCTTTGGTCATCAATTTCAGGTTTATCACCATAAACCATGTCTTTTAATAATCTATGCTTTTGTTGGATAGTTCCTTCGTGAATTCCTTTTTCTTTCATTACTCTGTAAAGTAATGCAGCATATAATGGGAATATAGGGATAACGGCACTTGCTTTAGTCATTAAGGCTTTACTTAATGAAACGTATGCTTCACCATTAACTTTTTCTTTTAAGAAATCATTTAAAACATCAGAAGTATGTTCTAAATCTCTTTTTGCTGCTCCAATTGTACCATCTTTGTAAATTCCGTAAGTTACTTTTGGTCCTAAGTATGAGTACGCAACTGTTTTGAATCCTTCAGATAAAACATTAGCATCAGCAAGAGCTTCAATCCATAATTTCCAGTCTTCTCCACCCATTACTTTTACAGTACTTTTTACTTCTTCAGGAGTAGCGACACCCATAGTAGTGTCTTCCATAGTTTCCTTTTCAAAGTTAATAGTTGGTCCAGTAATTTCTTCTTTTGTTGATTTTAAAGCAGATCTATAAGTAATTCCATCAGTAGGATCAGTTCTTACAGCACTTGCCAAACTATATATAACTAAGTCAATTTTACCACCAAATTCTTCTTTGATGTATTTAATTACTTCTTCTTTCATTTCGTTAGAAAAGGCATCCCCGATAAAATTTTTAGCCTTAATTCCTTCTTTTTTTGCAGCTTCAGTAAAAGCAATTGTATTCCACCAACCAGCAGAACCAGTTCTTTTTCCTTCTACACCTTTTTCAAATGCAACTCCGATAGTTTCAGTTCCTGCACCAAAAGCTAATGAAATTCTTGTTGAAAGTCCGTATCCTGAAGACGATCCTATAATTAAAGCTTTTTTAGGTCCAGTATATTTATCTTGTGATTTTACATAATCAATTTGTCTTTTTACAAATTCTTTTGCTCCTATTGGGTGATTAGTTAAAGCTAACCCACCTTTTAATCTAGGTTTGATTACCATTTTTTCCTCCTAATTATTTCTATTATTACTACAAGTATACAATAAATATATATTTTTTACAAGATAAATAATCTAATTATAAAAAAAAATTATACTTGAAACTCAAAATATTTGAAAATTAAAATAAAAGGAGAATTATTTTAATTCTCCGTAAACAATAGGAATAAAGTGCGTAAACTCTGTGTGTCCATCTTTTGAAATTAAAAGTTTTCCATTTGGATGAAAGATGTTATCTAAATCCATGAATATAAATCCTCCACAATTTTCGATACATTTGTAAATATCTTTTATTCGATTTTGAACTTCTTCCGATTCCTTTTTTGATTTAGGATAAGAAAAATTTACGCTAATAATACAGTTAAACATTGAAATTTGCTTTAAAATATTGCTTTTTAGTTCTTCGTTATCGAGATGAACTTTAGAAAAATAGTTATACATTCCAACACTTTGGTCTTGTGCTTCCTCAGAATTATCCAAAGTTCCTTTAATTGTAGAACCATCGCTAAATTTTATAATAAATTTTGTCGTTTTTTCAGAAAATGGAGTTCCGTCTGAATCATAACAACCTTCACTTTGATTGTGAAAACATTCGTCAAATTGTTTCATAATATTATTTTCATTACTTTTTACAACATAAAAAAATAATTCAAATTCTTCTTTTTCGTCTACTTTTTTTTCTTTTTTCTTAAAAAAATTAAGCACTGTCATGATTTTTATCCTTTCTAAATGAAGTATTAGTAGATATTTATTAATTGTTATAAAAATAAATTTTAATTTAGTTTATAATAGAATTATAACACAAAAATATATTATCATAAATAATGAAAATAATAAAGGATTTTGTGAAAATTATCAAAAATTTTATGTATTTATTTTGATAAATAATAGATTTTATCGTTGCAAAATGTTATAATAATAAAGCATTTTTTAGTTTTAAAAAACGGAAATGATAAAAATAAAAAATATGAAATTAGGAATGAAAAAATGGTAAATTTGAGAACAGGAAAATTAATAATAATAGAAGGAACTGATGGAAGTGGGAAACAAACGCAATCGGAACTTTTAGCAAAAAGACTTTCAGAAAAAATGGGAAACAATAATGTAAAAAAAATTTCTTTTCCAAATTATGAAAGTAAGGCGTCTGAACCAGTAAAGATGTATCTTTCAGGTGAGTTTGGTGAAACTGCTGATAGTGTGAATGCTTACGCAGCCTCTGTGCTTTATTCTGTGGATAGATTTGCTTCCTTTAAAACAGAATGGGAAGATTTTTACAAAAATGGTGGAATTGTGGTGAGTGATCGGTATACGATTTCAAATATGATTCATCAAGTTCCGAAGATTGATGATATAACAGAAAAGGAAAAATATTTAGACTGGCTAATTGACTTGGAATGGAATAAAATTGCAATTCCAAAGCCTGATGTTGTATTTTTTTTGGATATACCTTTTGAATATAGCCAGAAATTAATGGAAGAGAGAAGAAATAAGATTACTGGTGATGAAGAAAAAGATATTCACGAGAAAGATAAAAAATATTTGAAAAAATCTTATGAAACAGCTAAAGAACTGGCTGAAAAATATAATTGGAAAGTGATTTCTTGCGTTGAAAATGATAAATTGAGAACGATTGAAGAAATAAACGATGAAATGCTGGAAATTGTTTTGGAAAATTTGTAAGTTGGAAAATTAAAGTAGGAATTATATAAAATAAATATTGTAGAAAGGAAGGAATTGAGATGATAAGCGTGTTAAAAGGAATGAAAGATAGATATTCTGATGATGTGAAAAAATACGATGCGATTGTAGATGCTTCAAAAAAAGTTTTTGGAAAATATGGATTTGAGCGAATAATTACACCGATTTTGGAAGAAACGGAGCTTTTTAGAAGAGGTGTTGGAGATGAAACTGATGTTGTTTCAAAAGAAATGTATGATTTTAAGGATAAGGGAGAAAGAGATGTTACAATGCGTCCAGAAGGAACTGCGGGAGTTGTGAGAGCGTATCTTGAAGCTGGATTTCATAAGTCTTCTCCGATTGTGAAATGGTTTTACAACGGTCCGATGTACAGATATGAAGCACCACAAAAAGGGAGAATGAGAGAATTTCATCAAACAGGAGTGGAAATGTTTGGTGTGAGAAGTGCTTATTTAGATGCGGAAATTATTAAAATGGGTTGCGATTTTCTTGAAGAACTTGGAATTACTGGTTTAGTTGTGGAGATTAATAGCTTAGGAAATGTTGAGTCGAGAAAAAAATATATTGAAGATTTGAAAAAATTTATGTTTGAAAGACTTGATAAATTGAGTGAAGATTCGCAAAAAAGATATGAGAAAAATCCTTTGAGAGCTTTGGATTCTAAGGATAAAGGTGATCAGGAAGAGTTTAAAAATGCACCAAAACTTTATGATTATTTGGATGAAGAAAGTAAAAAATATTTTGAAGATACTAAAAAATATTTGGAATTGTTGGGCGTGAATTATGTCGTGAATGATAAATTGGTTAGAGGACTTGATTATTATTCGGACACGGTTTTTGAAATTAAATCGAATAAATTGGGGTCACAGGCGACGGTTCTAGCGGGTGGACGATATGACAGATTGCTTGAAATATTAGGAAATGCGAAAGTTCCCGGAATTGGATTTGCCGCTGGAATGGAAAGAATTGCGATGTTAATGGATGATTCTATAATTTCTGAAAATGAAGAAAAAATTTATGTGATTTATTTTGATGATACAAAAGAATATTTTGTGAAAACAGTAAATGAACTTAGAAAAAATGGCATTAAAGTAAACTTTGACTATAATGCAAAAAGTTTTGGAGCACAAATGAAAAAGGCAAACCGTGAAAATGCTGAATATGTGTTGATTTTAGGGGAAGAAGAACGAGATGAAAATGTGATCATGGTTAAGAAGTTTAGCACTGGGGAACAGAAAAAATACAGTTTTGAGGAAGTTTTGGAGATTTTGAAATAATTTTAAAATAGGAATTTTGAGATTTTAAAAATTTTTGAATGAGGTGATTTTTTGGGAAATTTGGTAAATTGCACTGCAATTATTCTTGGAAGCTTAATTGGATTTTTTATCGGTCACAAGTTTAAAGAAGATATGAAAAATATAATTATGGAATGTGCTGGGCTGTTTATAGTAATTGTCGGTGTGAAAAGTACGATAAATTCAAAGCGTGATATCATTGTTTTGATTTATTTGATAATTGGTTCGATAATTGGTCAAATTATTGATATTGATTTGAAATTAAAAAATTTTGGACTATTTTTAGAGAAAAAATTTAGTTCAGGTAAAAAAAATTCAGAAAAGAATTTTAAAAATGGTGAAAATGAAAAAGGTTTTGCAAAAGGATTTTCAACTGCTACAATTTTATTTTGCACAGGAGCAATGTCAATTGTTGGATCGATAAATAGTGGACTCACTGGAGATAATACAACTTTGAATATAAAAGCGATTTTAGATGGAATAATTTCGATTGTAATAACATCGCTTTACGGAATTGGCGTGGCATTTTCGGCAATTTCAGTATTTATTTATCAAGGATTTTTCTATCTTTTTGCCAATTATCTAAAACCATATTTGACTGAAAATACGATTTCAGACATAAATTTTCTTGGCGGAATAATGGTCATGGCGATTGGAATAAATCTTCTGTTTAAAAAAGAAATCAAAATTGCAAATATGTTACCGGCTTTGTTTATTCCGATTGTTGTAGAGATTTTTGTATGAAAAATATTTATAAAAAATTGTAAAATATAAAATCATTAAATAAAGAAAGGAAAGAAAATGTATAGAGATTATAAATTAAATGAATTAAGAATGGAAAATATTGGCGAAGAAGTGACTTTGTCAGGATGGATTTCTAAAGTTAGAGATTTGGGGCACTTTGTGTTTATTGATTTGAGGGATAGATACGGGGTTACTCAAGTTTTGTTGAATGAGGAAGTTTCTGGGAGTGAACTTTTTGAGGAAGCTAAAAAGTATAAGAATGAATGGGTTTTGAAGGTTACAGGAGTTGTGGCTGAAAGAAGTAGTAAGAATAAAAATATTCCAACTGGGGATATTGAAATTGAAGCTAAAAAAATTGAGGTTTTAAGTCGTGCGAAACAGTTACCGTTTGAAATTAGTGAAACTGGGAATCTTAGTGAAAATATGAGATTGACTTATAGATATTTGGATATTAGAAGACCTAAAATGTTGAATAATATTATTAAAAGAAACGATATGCTGTTTTCAATTAGAAAATTTATGAATGAAAATGGATTTTTGGATGTTGATACTCCGATTTTGGCAAAAGCGACACCTGAAGGAGCGAGAGATTTTATCGTGCCAAGTAGAACTAACAAAGGTGATTTTTATGCATTGCCACAATCACCACAATTGTTTAAGCAAATACTTATGGTTTCTGGAATTGACAAATATTATCAGTTAGCAAAATGTTTTAGAGATGAAGATTTGAGAGCGGACAGACAGCCTGAATTTACTCAATTAGATGTGGAAATGTCGTTTGTTGAGCAAGAAGATGTGATTTCAATGGCTGAAGAATTGACAAAGACAGTATTTAAAGATGTTACAGGAATTGAAATTACTGAAAAATTTCCAAGAATGAGCTATGATGATGCGATGAATTTTTATGGTTCAGATAAGCCAGATTTGAGATTTGATATGAAATTGATTGATTTGTCAGAAGAAACTGCTGATTGTGGATTTGGTGTTTTTGAAAATGCGTTGAAAGATGGTGGAAATGTGAAAGCGATTGTTGCACCAAATGCGGAAAAATTCTCGAGAAAATATATAAAAGATTTGGAAGATTATGTGAAAACATACTTTAAAGCAAAAGGTTTGGCGTATATTAAAATGAATGAAAATGGAGAAATAAATTCTCCAATTGCGAAATTCTTCTCGGAAGAAAAATTGACACAAATTATTGAAAAATTGGGAATCAAAAATAATGAAGTTGCGTTAATTTTGGCTGATAAATATAAAGTTGTGCATGATGGATTGGGAGCATTGAGATTGAAACTGGGAGAAGAGTTGGAATTAATTGACAAAAATGCGTTTAAATTCTTATGGGTAGTTGATTTTCCTATGTTTGAATGGAGTGAAGAAGAAAATAGATATAAAGCACAACACCATCCGTTTACTTCGATTAAAGAAGAAGATAGAAAATATCTTGATACGAATGAGCTTGCAAAAATCAAGACAGATTCTTACGATATTGTCTTAAATGGTTATGAAATCGGTGGAGGAAGTATCAGAATTCACGATGAAGATTTACAGGCAAAAGTTTTTGAAAAATTAGGATTTAATCAAGAAGAATTAGAAGACAAATTTGGATTCTTCTTGGAAGTGTTGAAATATGGGGTTCCACCACATGGAGGACTTGCTTACGGAATTGACAGATGGCTTATGGCAATGTTGAAGGAAGATTCAATAAAAGAAGTAATTCCATTCCCTAAAACTAATAAAGGGCAAGACTTGATGACTGGAGCACCTACGGGAATTGAAGAACAAGTTCTTGAAGATGATTTGAGATTGAAATTGCTGGAAGTTGAAAAAGAAGATTAGTAATTAAAAAATTAGCAAGGGGTATTGACCCCTTGTCAAAAAATGTAAAAAATAAAGGAGAAGTATCCAAAATGATTTTAGTATTTGGAACAAAAAGAAAATTTAAAAATTTAGGATCATTGGAAAACTGCCATTGCTCAAGATGTAATAACACATCTGACTGGAATTTTATGGAATATCGTGACTGGTTTACTTTGTTTTGGATACCAGTTTTTCCAATAAGTGGTAGAAAAGAATATTTAGAATGTCCGATTTGTCGTCAGGTTTATGATGTGCCAAAAGATTAATTTCTTCTAGGTTTTAATGGAAATAAATTTAAAAAGAAAGAAGTGAATTTTTATGAAAAAAGTAATTTTAAGTTTGTCAATATTATTAAGTTTGTCAAGTTTTGCACAAGAAAAATATCAAGTGGAAGTAGAACCAGCTGTAAAAATTAACCAAAGTATCCTTTCAGATTACAATTCTCAAATTGAAAAGGAAGTTGGAAGAATTTATTCAAAAGAGGAAATGTTTGGAATGATGAATAAAATGATGAATGGAGTTTTTGCTGGAAGTCAAAAAGATGGGTCGAATCAGATGAAAGAAATGATGGGTTCTTTTTTGGGAGAGGATTATTTTTCTAAAATGGTGGATACGATGTATAAATATTACAAGATTGATATAGAAAAAATAGATTATATTAATGGAGAAAAAGCATATGTAAAAGTTAAATTGGGATTTCCTGTAAATACAGATGAAATGAGCATGGATAAGATGATTGAAAGATCTGGAGAAATGGCTGAAAAAATGGACGAAGCCTTTAAGAAAAAAACAGGAAAAACAATGGAAGAATATCAAAAATCAATTTCACAAAATGATGAAAAAGCTATGAAAAAATATTTTAAAACAATAGGCGAAATTCAATTAGAAATGATGGATCAAGAATTAGAACGAATTACAAAAAATGGGAAATATGTAGGAAGAAAAGAAATTTTGGAAGCTAATAAAAAGAACGGAAAATGGGTTATTGAAAATCCAAGTTTTGGGTATTAGTAGGTTGAATTTAACTACAAGTTTGTTTATTGAATAGGTTTATGAAAAATTATGAAAGAAACTGGGATAAAATTGAAAAAAGTTGTGAAGTTGAAGAAGTAAATTAGTAGTAATGCGATAGTCTAAGGAAGGAGGAATCATGATAATAAAATTTAAAAATTTAGGTCCTATTGAAAGTGGAGAAATAGATTTTAATGATTTAAAAGGAATTAATTTGATAATTGGGAAGAATAATACCGGAAAGACTTATTTGAGTAATTTGTTGTATACATATTTTAAAGTGAGAGAAAGACAAAATATAAAAATAAATGAAGTAATTGGAATCAGGTTTAAAGATAGATTATCTGATTCAGATTATGAAACAATAAAAGATTATTTTGAAAATAAATATCAAAAGGAAATAAAAGATACTCTTCCTCAAGTTTTCCATACTTCAAAAGATACTTTTAAGGACTTTGAAATAGAAGTGGATTTAAGTGATGAAATTTTAGAATTTAAAAAATTAGATGACTATACTATAATATGTTTTAGGGAAATGAAAAAGACTATTAAATTGAAGAAAATGCAAAATAAAATAGAATATATTATAGAGGATTATGATGAAAATAAAGGAAAAAGATATACAACATATAAAGCAAAGATTCAAGAAGAAGATGCAAAACAATTTATATTTGGGTATTTTTTACATATAAAATTTTTTCAAAAAATTTATAAATTTCACTCTTTTCCTGCTGAAAGAAGTGGTGCAGTTTTATTTTATAAACAATTATTGGAAGAAAGAAGTGATGTTTTAAGAGAATTAGAATTGGGAAACAGTGAAAATATAGGAAAAATTTCAAGATATTCTGAACCTGTGAATGATTATGTGAAATTTTTAAATTCTATTTCTGATCGTTCAAAAGGGTTAACAGAACTAGATATTTATAAAAAATTAGATACAGAATTAAAAGAAATATTGGGCGGAGAAATAATAATTGATTTAGAAGGTAACATAATGTTTAGAATGAATGAGAAAAAAATAATAGATATAGGAATGGTTTCTTCAACAGTAAAAACATTAACAGGATTTTACTTGTATTTAAAATATTTTGCAATGGAAAAAGATATAATTTTTATTGATGAGATAGAATTAAATTTACATCCTGAAAATCAAAGAAAAATAATAAAACTTATAAATTATTTGTCAAAGCAAGGAATAAAATTTATAATAAGCACTCACAGTCCAATTATAACTGAAGAAATTGATAATATGCTCTTGTTTGAAAAAGTTAAGGATAAAATTAATAGTGAAGAAATGAAAGAATATGGAATTAATAGTGAATATGGATTAAAAACTAGCGATATTAATGTATTTCATTTACACAATAAAACTGTTGAAAAAATTAAAGAAAAAAATGGAGAATTTGAAATAGAAACATTTAATACTGTGCTTGAAGAAACAGATAATCTTTATCAAACTTTATTGTTTTATGCGGAGGAAAAATGATATTTGAGAATAATAATTTTTTTGATTATTGTAAAACTGCATTGCATAAAAATTTTTTTACTGTATCTGAAAATAATCATGTAAAAATAAAAGAATCTAAAGATGATGCAAAATTAAAAGAAGTAAAAGTATATTTTGATAAAGAATGTTATAGAGTGCTTCAAATAACTTTTGATATTAATAATTTGGAAAAAAGTGAAAACATAATTAATATTTTCCCCTATTTTAATGGTGAAATATGTAAATCTGTAGATTCAGTAATTTTAGTACAAGAAGTAAATGCTCAAAATTATTATCTTTTCCATATCGAATTAAAATCGAAAAGACCTGATGATACAGAAATATTTAAAAAATATATTTCTTCTATTAAAATGTTAAATTTTATTTTTGATATATTGTACTTGAAGTATAAAGAAAAAAGTAGAAATTTTAAATTTCCTAAAAACATAGTAAATATGCCAGTTCTATTTTTTTCAGAACATAATAAAAAATTAAAGAGCCAGAAAAATAAAGAAACGAAATTATTGGAAAAGGAATTTTCAAGTAATAAATACATTAACTTTGAGAATAAATACTGTTATTATTTTTGTAATTTTATGGGGAATAGTAAAGGGGTAATTCAACTTAGGGAAATGTGTAGCAAGGGGAAGAATATGGGGATGTCATTATCGGAGATTGAATTTTTTGAGAAATAAAGAGAGAAGGTAATTCAATTAATGGAAGCAAGAAAAATTAAATTATTAGAATTTATTGGAAATGGGAAAAAGACATTTAATATACCTGTTTATCAAAGAAATTATGATTGGAAAGAAGAACAATGTCGAAAATTATTTGAAGATATACAAAATATAGTGAAATCTGATTACGAAATTGAACATTTTTTAGGAACTGTAGTATTTGTTTCATCTAAGTCAGAAATGAATTTTAATGAATATGTATTAATAGATGGGCAACAGAGAATAACATCAATAATGTTATTATTAAAAGTGTTACACGAGAAAGTAACGGATGAAAATGATAAAGAAGAAATTTGGGAAGAGTATTTAATTAATAAAAGAGCACCAGAAGAAAATTTAAGAATACGATTGAAACCAGTTGAAAGTGATGGAATGCCCTATAAAAAATTGATAGAGGAAAATGATATTTCTTTAACTAGTAATGTTTGTAAAAATTATAGATTATTTGAAAAATTAATACAGGAAAGTAATTACTCTGCAGAAGAAATTTATAAAGCTCTTGGAAAAATAGAATTAGTGTATATTCAATTAGAAAAAGGGAAAAAATCGGAAAATCCTCAAATGATATTTGAAAGTTTAAATTCAACAGGATTGTCATTAACTCAAGGAGATTTAATTAGAAATTATTTATTAATGAATCATGAATATGAAAAACAAAAAATGTTATATAAGAATTTTTGGTTGGAAATAGAAAAAAGAATAACTAATGAAAAAATATCAGATTTTGTAAGAGATTATTTAACTATGAAAAATGGTTCGATTTCAAATAAAGATAAGGTTTATGATGATTTTAAGAAGTATATAAAACAGAATAATGAAAATATGGATGAAGAAGGAATTTTAGAGGAATTAAAAACCTATTCAGAGTATTATAGTTGGTTTTTAAATGGAAATTCTCCAAATAATAAAATAAACGAAAAGTTATCAGAGTTTAGATATTTAAGAAATACAACAGTTTATCCATTAATATTATCAGTATTTGAAGATACTTATTCATATAAAAATATAAATGAAAATGAACTTTTTGACATTTTAAATTTATTAATTTCATATATTTTTAGAAGATCAGTTTGTGGATATACTACAAATTCATTAAACAAAGTATTTGCTTCAATAGTAGTTTTATTAAAAAGTAAAGATATATATAAACAAATTGAGAAAGGTCTAATGAGTAAATCTTTTCCTGGAGATGAAGAATTTAGAGCAGAATTTATAAAATGTAACTTTTATAAAAAAGGTACAGAATTTTGTAAGTATACATTAAAATTATTAGAAACTTTTGAAAATAAAGAACAAACTGATATGGAAAATATAACTATAGAACATATAATGCCTCAAACTTTAAATTCTGAATGGCGAATAGAATTAGGGAGTAAGTTTGAACAGATACATTCTGAGTACATAAATACAATAGGAAATTTAACCTTAACTGGCTATAATCCTGAATTGTCAAATAAAAATTTTGAGTTAAAAAAAAGGTATTATGAAGAATCTAATATAAAGATGAGTAGAGAAATTACAAATTATGATAAATGGAAAGATACAGAAATAAAAGACAGAGCAGAACAATTATTTGAAAAAGCAAAAAGAATCTGGAAGTTACCTCAAGGTTATGATAATAAAAATATAGATAATTTGGAATATGGGAAAAATTATTTGCTAGGTTCAAATATAAATATAACAGGTAAAAAGCCAAGCAAACTAATAATTTCAGGTAAAGAATATTCTATAAAATCATGGAAAGAATTAATTGAAAAGTTATGTTTAGAATTGTATGAATTAGAACCAAGAATATTAAGGGAATTAATATATAATCCAAGTTTTAAAGGAAAAGAAAAAGATATTGTGACACAAAATAAAGAAAAATTAAGAGCCCCAGTAAAAATAGATGAGGATTTGTATATAGAAAGTAATTTAAATTCAAACGCTATTTTAAATTATGCAAATATGATTGCAACAGAATACGAGTTAGAAGAAGAAATATTTTTTGTATTAAGAAAATAGAAAAATTTAATCAAAAAAATTTTTTGAAAATAAAATATCGAAGAAAAAATCATAAAACAAAAATAATTGTCAAAAATTCCAAAATATAGTACAATTATTAAGTAAAAAATATATACGATTTAAATTTCAAACAATTACTATATTAGAAGGAGAAATTATGAAATGGCTTGAGATAGCGTAATTATATTATGTACTGTTAAAACAATAGAATTTAGTTACAGATTTATAAAATGGATAAAAAAATAAAATTTATAAATACTGAAAAAGTGGAGGAGAAAAAACAATGATTAAGGAATATAATCCTAACGAAATCGAGAAAAGATGGCAAGACAAATGGACTGAAAAAGATGTTTTTAAGTCTGAAAATAAAGCCGATGGAAAAGAGAATTATTATGTGCTTGAGATGTTTGCATATCCGTCAGGGAAATTGCATGTTGGGCATTTGAGAAATTATGCGATTGGTGATGCGATTGCTAGATATAAGAAAATGAAAGGGTTTAATGTGTTGCATCCGTTTGGATGGGATAGTTTTGGGTTACCTGCGGAAAATGCGGCGATTGATCATGGGGCTCATCCTGGAAAATGGACTAAAGCGAACATTGACAATATGAGAA
The DNA here is from genome assembly GCA_963524305.1 of uncultured Leptotrichia sp. Taxonomy (GTDB): domain Bacteria; phylum Fusobacteriota; class Fusobacteriia; order Fusobacteriales; family Leptotrichiaceae; genus JABCPH02. The sequence continues at coordinate 12,942 of CAURGH010000019.1, forward strand.
GACAGCTGAAACTTATGGGCCTTTCTTATGATTGGGATAGAGAACTTAGTACTTATACTCCAGAGTATTACAAATGGAATCAAAAATTCTTTATTGAAATGTATAAAAAAGGATTGGTTTATAAGAAAAAATCTTTTGTAAACTGGTGTCCTGATTGTAATACGGTTTTGGCGAATGAACAAGTTGAAGATGGGAAATGCTGGAGACATAGTAAAACTGATGTTATTCAAAAGGAATTGTCGCAATGGTACTTTAAAATAACTGATTATGCTGAAGAATTGCTGCAAGGGCATGAAGAACTTAGAGGACATTGGCCTGAACAAGTATTGACTATGCAAAAAAACTGGATTGGAAAATCAACTGGATCTGAAGTTGACTTTATTTTAGATTACAAATTTGAAAATAATGGACATACGCATTTGAAATTGAATGACAAGGGAGAAGTTGTAATTTCTGTGTTTACGACAAGACCTGATACGCTTTATGGAGTTACTTATGCAACTGTTGCACCTGAACATCCTTTAGTTGAGCAAGTTATTTTAAAGGAAAATCCTAGTATTAGAGAAAAAGTTGAAGCGATGAGAAATGAAGATAAAATCGCTCGTACAGCAGAAGATAAGGAAAAAGAAGGAGTATTTTCTGGACTTTATGTGATTAATCCTGTAAATGGAGAAAAAGTGCAGTTGTGGGTTGCAAACTATGTATTGATGGATTATGGAACAGGAGCTGTTATGGCAGTACCTGCACATGATGAAAGAGATTTTCAATTTGCTAAGAAATATAACTTGGATTTGAAAATTGTTGTAAATCCTGTTGATAAAAATGGAAATTTAGAAGAAGTTTCTGTTGAAAAATTGGAAAATGCTTTAACAGTTCCAGGAATACTGGTAAATTCAGAAGAATTTAATGGATTAAATAGTAATGAAGCAAAAGAGAAAATTACTGAAAAATTGGAAAAAATTGGATTTGGGAAGAAAACAGTAAATTATAGACTTCATGATTGGTTGATTAGTAGACAAAGATATTGGGGAACTCCAATTCCTGTGATTTATGATGAAGATGGTAATATTTACTTGGAAGAAGAAGAAAACTTGCCAGTAAAACTTCCTACTGATATTGAATTTAATGGGAAAGGGAATCCGCTTGAAACTTCGGAAGAGTTTAAAAATGTGATTTTGCCAAATGGGAAAAAAGGTAGAAGAGAAACTGATACGATGGATACTTTCGTTGACTCATCTTGGTACTATTTGAGATATTTGGATTCTCACAATGCGGAAAAACCTTTTGAAAAATCGGATGCAGATGCTTGGACACCTGTAAATCAATATATTGGTGGAATTGAACATGCGGTAATGCATTTGCTTTATGCGAGATTTTTCCATAAATCACTTAGAGATTTAGGATATGTTGATACAAATGAGCCGTTTAAAAAATTGTTGACGCAAGGAATGGTTTTAGGGCCTTCATTCTATTCGCAAAATGAAAGAAGATACTTGTTCCCAAGAGAAGCTGAATTTAAAGATGGAAAAGCGTTCTCGATTGAAACAGGAGAAGAATTAGTTACAAAAGTAGAAAAAATGAGTAAATCGAAAAATAATGGAGTTGATCCTGAAGAAATCGTGAAAGAATATGGAGCCGACTCTTCAAGAGTATTTACATTATTTGCTGCACCACCTGAAAAAGAATTGGAATGGAACATGAACGGACTTGCAGGAGCATACAGATTTATAAATAGATTGTATTTATTAGTTTCTGGAACTGCAGAATTTTCTGACCATAATGCGAAATCAGCAAATCATTATGGAGTTGAATTAAAAAATAGAAATCAAAAAGATGAAGAAATTCAAAAGAAATTACATCAAACAGTTAAAAAAGTTACAGAAAGCATCGAAGATGATTTCCACTTCAATACCGCAATTGCAGCTGTTATGGAATTGTTAAACGACATGACAACTTACAAGCAAGAAGTGATTGACAAAGACAATATTTCTTCAGAAAGCAAAAAAATCTGGCGTGAAGTATTGGAAAAAACAATCTTGTTAATCGCACCATTTGCACCGCATGTAGCTGATGAATTGTGGGCTTATTTAGGAAATGAAACATTTACTTTTGAAGAAGAATGGCCAAAATATGATGAAGAATTAACAAAAGACCACACTTTCAATTTAGTAATTCAAGTAAACGGAAAAGTTAGAGACATGGTTTCGGCTCAAATTGGAATTTCAAAAGATGACGCTGAAAAACTTGCGTTGGAATCAGAAAAGGCTAAGAAATTTATTGATGGAAAAGAAGTTGTGAAAGTGATTGTTGTGCCTAATAAGTTGGTTAATGTTGTTGTGAAAGGGTAAATAATGATTTTTTATAAAAGGTGGGGGAATTTTTTGGAAAAAATAGAAATTAGAGGTGATTAAAATGATATATACGGCAGAAATAAAAAATAATGAATTAATTAATGAATTTAAAAAAGCAGTAGAAAAAACTGGAAAAAGTGAAAGTGAAGTTTTACTTCAATTAATGTCTAATTTTGTTGAAAAAAATAAAATAACAAAAAGTTCAATGGATATTTTATTTGAAAAAATGGAAGAAAATAAAGATGTATTTATTAGAATGCGTGATAAATAATGATTAAATATTTTGAAGTTTTTAATATTTTGAAAATACATAATAAAGTTTTAAAATTATCAGGTGGATTAAAAGGATATAAAGATAAGTTAGGACTAAAGAAAGTTTGCGATTTCGTGCAAAATGATTTGTATTATCCTGAATTTTTGGATAAATTGGAGTACATAATTTTTAGTATATCAAAAAATCACTTTTTTAATGATGGAAATAAAAGAACTTCTATCGCTGTAGGAGCATATTTTTTGATAGAAAATGGATATGATAAAAAAATAACAGAATATATCAGAGATATGGAAGATGCAGTTATTGAACTTGTTGAAAATAAAATTAGCAGAGAAAAATTTAAAGAAAATCTGAAAAAATATATTTAAAAATCATTTGAACTTGAAAACAAGAGGAGTGATTAAAATGGCTAAAATAGCAGTAACCGGAGTGACGGGACACTTAGGTGGAATTGTTTCAAAATTATGTAAGAAAAATGGAATAGAAGTTAGAAACTTGGCTAGAAATAAAGAAAAGGCTGAAAAAATGGGATTTTCTAATGTTTTTAAGTCGAGTTATGATAAATCTGAAGATACTGTGAAATCGCTAGAGGGAATTGCTGTACTTTTTATGGTATCTGGTTCGGAAAATCCTAATCGTGTTCAGCAGCATAAGGATTTTATTGATGCAGCTAAAATGGCAAAGGTTTCGCACATTGTGTATCTTTCGTTTTATAATGCTTCAAAAAATTCTGTGTTTACATTGGGAAGAGATCATTATGCGACTGAAGAGTATATTAAAGAAAATGGATTTAAATATACATTTTTGAGAGATAATTTTTATGCAGATTTTTTTGTGGACATGTGCAGAGAATACGGAGAGATAAAAGGACCTGCTGGGAATGGTAAAGTTTCTGTTGTAGTTCGTTCAGATGTATCAGAAGTTGTTGCAAAAATTTTGGAAAATCCGGAGAAATGGGAAAATCAGACTTTGAATATGACAGGGCCTGAGGAACTTACAATGAATGAGATTGTAAAAATTGCGAGTGAACATTTTGGTAAAGAAATTAAGTATATTAATGAAACTGTGGAAGAAGCTTATGAAAGCCGTAAAATTTGGAAAGCTGAACAGTGGGAATATGATTCTTGGGTTTCGACTTATACTGCGATTGCTCAAGGTGAACAATCTGGTATTTCTTTTGACATTGAGAAAGTTTTGGGGCGTAAAGCTACTTCGCTTTCGGAATATTTGGAAAAATTATAGGAAAATATGAAATGAATTAATAAATTTAATATTTCGTGGATGGTCCTTAACTTTTTTCTTTATATAGAATTTCCCCTTTTTTATAATATAAAAATATGGTATAATCATATTTAAAGTAATAATTAGCAATAAAAGAAGGAGATAATAAAATGTTTAAAGCTGTTGTAAGTGATTTAGATGGAACACTTTTAAATGCGAAACATAAAGTAAGTGATTTTACTAGAGAAACAGTAAAATCATTATTAAAAAAAGGAATAAAGTTTTATATTGCAACTGGAAGAAATTATTTGGGAGCAAAAGAGGCGATGGATGAACTTGGTGTAAAAGTTCCATTAATAACTTCGCATGGATCTGTTGTTTATGATGAAAATGGGAATATGATTTTTTCACATCAACTTAAAAGAGAATATTTGGATAAAGTTTTGGATATAGATTACAAGTCATTTGGAAAAGATATAATTATAACTGGATATTCTGGACCAAATTGGTTTGTTACTGAAGATTTGAGAGAATATTTTTATAATAAAAAGCCAGATAGAACTCGATACCCACAACAAATTACTTCTGAAGAATTTAAAAAAAATGATTTTACAAAGATATTTTTTCTTGGAGAAGATCACGATGAATTATTAAAACTTGAGAATGAGATAAAAAGGGTAGTTGGAGAGGAAAATATAAGTCTTTTATTTGCGAATGAGGGAAGTTTGGAAGTTTTTCCTGTAGATTGTAACAAGGCAAAAGCAGCTGAAATTGTGTTAAAAAGAGATGGATTGAATTTAGAGGATGCAGTTTCTTTTGGAGATGGATTGAATGATTATGAATTGATAACAGAGACTGGACTTGGATTTGCAATGGGAAATTCAATTTATTTGTTGCTTGAGAAATTGACAGATACGGAAGTTATTGAAAGTAATGCTGAAGATGGAATGGCAAAAAAATTAAGAGAATTGTTTGATTTATAAAAAATGAAAATATAGAAAAAAGAAAGGGAAACTCATGTATAAAGCTGTTATTAGTGATTTAGACGGAACTTTGTTAAGTAGGGGTCATCATGTCACGAAATTTACTAAAGATGTAATAAAAGAAATAATAGATAAAGGAATAAATTTTTATATTGCTTCAGGTAGAAGTTATGATCAAATTGGATATGTAACAGAACAATTAGAAGTAAAAATTCCGATTATAGCGGCAAATGGTGCAAGAATTTTTGATGCAGAAGGAAAGATGATTTATGAAAAAGGATTATCGAAAGAAACAGCAGAAGCAATATTGGGCTTAGATTATGAAAATATTGCAAAAGATTCACATTTAAACATATTTTCAGGAAATGACTGGATTATTACAAAAGGAACAGCTCAAAAAGTATATGATAGAATTCCGAGAGATGTAAAAGTTGTTTTTAAAGAGGTTCCTAAAGATGAATTAAAAAATTTGGATATATTGAAAATATTTTATATTGGAGAACATGATCAGTTAATAAAATTGGAAAAGGCTATTTTAAAAGTGACAGATGCTGTAAATGTAATATTTGTTAATGATTATTGTATGGAAATTATGGCAAAAGGAGCCAATAAAGGAGCTGCAGCAAAATTCCTATTAGAAAAAGAAGGAATAGATTTAAAAGATGCAGTAGCTTTTGGTGATGGAGAAAATGACTTTGAAATGCTTACAATGGTCGGAAAAGGATTTGCAATGGGGAATTCTATTGACAGACTTCGAAGATTATTACCAAAAGATTTTGAATTTGTTGGGATGAATACTGAAGATGGAGAAGCTGTGAAGTTAAAAGAATTGTTTCTATAAAATATTAAGCGAGATTTAATTTTTTAGTAATATATTTAGTATAAGTTTGATTAATATTTAAGTATTAGAGAGTGTTAGTTTTTTAAAAAATTACGAACACTCTCTTTTTATAGATTAAATTTATATATTTTTAGAAAAATTAATAATGATAGATTATAAACTCTCGAAGTTCATTTTCACGCATTGTATTTGAAGTTCTTCTAAAATGGATTTTTCCAAAAGATTCATCAATTATCTTAAACTCTGAAAGAAAATAAATGTGTAATTCAAATTTTGTTTGTGTACTGCAAATCCAAATTGTTCCTTTCGATAAATCTGTAAAAGCATATCCGATATTCCTATTTCTTCTCCATTTAAAAATTTGATTTTTAGGAACTGGAATTTTCGACATTCTTTTATTCAGTTCTTTTTGAATTGTTTTTTCACAAATATCTGAACTAAAAGTAATAAAAAAAGAAAATATAAACCAAATTCCAGTGACAAATATTCCAAGTTTTAAAAAAATTGGTATACAAACACAAGCTAAAAAAATTAGGAATCCAGCTGTATAAGCTAAATTTATATATTTATAATTTTTTATAATCATTGTCTTCTTCTCCTTTGCATTAAATAATATTCAAGTTGTGCCTTCAAGAAATCTTCCATTGCTTTTAGTTCTTGAGCTTGAGCAGTAGTATCTTTATCAAGATTCTTATCAGGGTGAACAACTTTCATTTTCTTTAAGAATGCTTTATGTATAATCCTTTCAGTAATTTCTCCATTTTTATCAATTTCCAGAACATCGAGATATTTTTCAAATTTTTGAATAATTCCACCATCATTTGTATTTTGATAATTGAATCGTGAATTATTGTTGTTTTGTCTTTCATATTGCTGTCGAGAGTGTTGCTGCTGTTGTTTTGAATATTCTTGATCTTGCCATTTTTTGTATTGTTCATCCCAAAAACGTTGTTTTTCGTTTTGTTTTCGTTGATATTCTTGTTGTTGCTGTCGTTGGTATTCTTCTTGAGCTCTTCGTCTTCTTTCGTTTTCTTGGCTTATTGAATTTTCATACCATTGCTCATATTTTTTATAAATTTTTTTATTTTCTCCTCTTTCATTCAAAACAATCTCCACAATAAAATTTAAAATTACTTGAAAAAGTTTAATAATCCCCAAAATTAAACAAGCAACAAAAGTAAAAAGCACGATTCCAATAAATCCGTTCCAATTTTTTCCAATAACAAGAGCAAGTAGAGCAAAAAAAGTTAAAATTGGCAGAATTACATAAAATCCAACTCCCATTAAAAATATCCAAATAGAAAGAACAAGTTCAATAATTTCGTTTAATATAAATTGCATTATTTTTATTAAAGATTTCACTAGTGACCTCCTTTTAAATTTTTATATTTTAAAAAATTGTCATTACTTATTATGATTTTATGTACAAAATTATTATAGCTAATCTCCAAATAATAAGATTAATCACAAAATAAAAAATATATTGAATTAATATTATTTTACTTAATTAATTAATGGATGTCAACTTTTTGTATTTTCACATTTTATATTTATTTTTTAATAATCCCAGCATTTTTCAAATATTCTCTAGCAACGTTTTCTGCTTTTTCACCTTTCACAGAAACACGGTAATTCATTGTTGACATTTCTTCATCTGAAATTTTGCCACTTATTTTTTCTAAAATATTTCTCAATTTAGGATATTTTTTCAAAGTTTCTTCCCGCATTATTGGAGAACCTTGATACGGTGGGAATAAATGCTTATCATCCTTTAAAATGACCATATTATATTGAGCAAGTTCAGGATCAGTGGAATATGCATCAACCAAGTTAATATCGCCACTTTGAACGGCAACATAACGAAGTTTTGGCTCGAACTCTTTAATATTTGGAATTTCAAACTGATACAATTTTTTAAGTCCGAGATATCCATCTTCACGGTCATTAAATTCTCTTGTAAAACCAGCTTTTATTTTATCTTTCACTCTTGCCAAATCAGAAATCGTCTTCAAATTATTTTCATCAGCAAATTTTTTGCTAATAGCGATTGCATAAGTATTATTATATTTCATAGGTTTTAACATAACCATTTTAAATTTAGTTTCCATTCCTTTTTGCGCTTGATTAAAAACATCTTCGGCATTGTTATTTACAGGAGTTTCATTCAAAAAAGTGAAAACGGCAGTTCCTGAAAATTCAGGATAAATATCAATATCTCCATTTTTCAAAGCATTGAATACGAATGAAGTTTTTCCAAGTCCAGGTTTTAACTCAACATCGAGTTTACTGTTTTCTTCAATCAAAATTTTATACATATTTATTAATATTTCTGGCTCTGAACCAAGTTTTCCAGAAATTATCAATTTATCTTTTTTTGTATTATTAAAACTGCTAATTGATCCCAAAAAACATGCAAATATGATTAAAATTAGGAAAATTAATATTTTTTTGATACTCAATTTTTCCAATTGCTTAAAGATGAAATCAAATAAAATTGCAAGTAAAGCAGCAGGAATCGCTCCTAACAAAATCAAATAGTTATTATTTCTATCAAGACCAAGTAAAATCAGCTTTCCAAGTCCTCCAGCTCCAACAAGTGAAGCCAATGTGGCAGTTCCAATAATCAAAACTGCAGCCGTTCTAACTCCTGTCATTATTACAGGCATAGCCAGTGGAAGCTGAACTTTTGTAAGTTGTTGAAATTTATTCATTCCTAAAGCTCTTGAAGTTATCATGTACATTGGATCCACGCCAGTAATACCAGTGTAAGTGTTATGTAAAATTGGAAGCAGTGCATAAAGTATTAAAGCGATTATTGCAGGTTTTCTCCCAATTCCAACGATAGGGATTAAAAGTGCTAAAATTGCTAAAGACGGTATAGTTTGAATAACGCCATTAATCGCAATAACGATATTTGCTAATTTTTTGTGGTAGCTCAAATAAATTCCTAGTGGGATGGCGATAATAAGAGCGATTATTAATGCGATAAAAGAAATTTGAATATGTTCCACAATTCCACTAAAAAGTTCATCTTTTTTTTCTAAAAAAGTCAAAATTAATTTATTCATAAAGTTCACCTTCTTTCTTTTTAAAAGCTATAAATTTTTTCACAAAATCATTTTTAGGATTTGATATTATTTCATGTTTCGTTCCAGACTGAATTAATTCGCCATCTTGAATAATGCAAATTTTATCTCCCAATAAAAATGCTTCTTCAATATCGTGAGTTACAAAAACAATTGTTTTGTGAATTTGTTTCTGAAGTTTTTTTACATCTTCTTGTAAATTTGCACGAGTGATGGGATCTAATGCGCTAAATGGCTCATCCATCAAAATAATTTTTGGATCAGCGGCTAGAGCTCTTGCAATTCCAACTCTTTGTGCTTCTCCACCAGATAATTCCGAAGGATTTCTTTTTCGATATTTTTCAGGCTCAAGTCCAACCATATTTAGTAACTCATTAATTCTCGCATCAATTTTTTCTTTCTTCCATTTTTTCAATTCAGGCACAATCGCAATATTTTCTTCAACCGTCATATGTGGAAAAAGTGCCACTTGCTGCAAAGCATATCCAATATCCCAACGCATTTTGTGAATATTGTAATCCTTCACATTTTTCCCATTAATTTTCACTTCTCCAGTCGTATTATCCTCCAACCGATTAATCATTTTCAAAAGCGTAGTTTTCCCGCTCCCAGACGGTCCAATAAAAACCGTAATTTCAGACTCATTTATAGTCAAGTTTATATTTTTTAATCCAACATTTCCACTTGGATAAGTCATTCCAACATTGATAAATTCTATCATTTATTTACCTCCAATCAGACACCAAATAATTTTTTATAAATTTCAAATTTTGTTCAGTATTTTAAATTATTTTTTATTAAATTCCTGTTCAACTCTCTCAAAATTATACAAAACTTTTTCTAAAGTCGCCTCAAAAGCTAATCTCTCCTCATCTGAAATTCCTTCAAAAGAGATTTCGGTCATTTTATCAGAAATTTCATCATATTCACTTTTCAAGGATTTTGCATAATCCGTCAAAAAAATTAAACTTTTTCGTTTATCAGTCGGACAAAATTTTCGTATCAATAAATTTTTTTCTTCCATCCGCTCAAGCATCGTTGTAAGCGAACTCATAGCAAGACCAGATTTTTTTGACAATTCTCTGTTACTAATCCTATCATTTTCCCAAAGCACATGCAAAATTCGACCTTGTTCTCCATTAAACGCCGTTATATTTTTTTGTGCCAAAAATTTATTCAAAAGTCTAGTATTTACTTGTTTTATTCTACTTATATAAAATCCAGAATTTGATTTCATAGATTTCCTCCTTTACAAAATTATTACTATATGATAATATATTTATATAAAAATATTACTATATCGTAAATTCATATTACCATATAGTAATATGAAAGTCAAACATTAATTGAAAAATTTATAAAATTATAAAATAAAAAATAAAAAATAACGATTAATAAAAAATGAAATTTCTCAAGAAATGTGGTAAAATAGACTAAAAATTTTATATGTTCTTGGAAAGGTAAAAATGAAAAATAAAAAAGTAGTAGTTGGAATGAGTGGAGGAATAGATAGTTCGGTAGCAGCGTTATTGTTGCAGCAACAAGGATATGAAGTGATAGGAGTTACATTGAAACATTTGCCAGATGAATTGTCAGAAAATCCTGGTAAAACATGTTGTTCACTAGATGATATAAATGATGCGAGATATACTTGCTATAATTTGGGAATTCCACATTATGTGATAAATGTTGTAGATGAATTCAAAAAAGAAGTAATGGAATATTTCGTAAAAATGTATAATGAAGGTAAAACGCCTTCACCTTGCGTGATTTGTGATGAGAAAGTGAAAATTAAAAAATTAGTGGAGTTTGCGGATAAAATGGGGATAAAATATATTTCAACTGGTCATTATTCAAAAAAAAGCATGAATGGACTTTTAATGTGGGATAAGGAAAATCGAAAAGACCAGTCATACATGCTTTATAGACTTGATAAAAATATTATTGAGAGATTTTTGTTCCCACTATCAGAATATGAGAAACCACAAGTTAGAGAAATCGCTCGGCAACACGGGATTCATACACACAATAAGCCAGATAGCCAAGGAATTTGTTTCGCACCAAACGGGTACATTCCGTATTTACAAAAGGTTCTTGGCGATGAGGTTAAAAAGGGGAATTTCATAGATAAAGATGGAAATGTAATAGGTCAGCACATAGGATATCAATTTTATACTATAGGTCAGCGACGTGGCTTGGGACTTAATTTAGGAAAACCTTTTTTCGTTTCAGAAATTCGACCAGAAACTAATGAAATTGTCGTTGGAGATTTTGAAGAATTGTTAATGGATGAGATTGAAGTGATTAACTATAAATTGTATTACGAAATAGAAGAGTTGCTTGATAAGGAAATTATTGCAAGACCAAGATTTTCATCGAAAGGACTGAAGGGAAAATTGATTTTGAAAGATGATTCAGTTTTCTTCAAATTTAATGAAAAAACGCATGAAAATTCTGAAGGTCAGCATATTGTATTTTATTTAAATAATGAATTAATCGGTGGTGGAGAGATAAAAGCGAAAAAATAAATTAAGAAATGTAATATTTATAAAAAAAATAAATACTACCATTTATATAATAAATTTTACTAATTTACTCTAAAGTGATAGAATTAAATAGTAAAAGTAATAAACGTGATATAAATGTTGGAGGTAAATTTAATGGCAGGTAAAACTGAATTTATGAAATATGCATATTTCAATAAAGAAATAGTAGAATTTGAGAAAGCGACAGTAAGTATCGCAACTCACAGTTTACAATATGGAACAACTTGTTTTGGTGGAGTTAGAGGATACTACAGAAATGGTAAAGTTGCAATTTTTAGATTAAAAGACCACTATATAAGACTTATGACAGCTTCAAAAATGTTAGGTTATGAATTTTTCATGGAATGGGATGAATTTAAAGATATTGTAACTGAATTAGTTAAAAAGAACGATATTAAAGAAGATTTTTATATGAGACCTTTTATTTTCTGTAAAGAACCAAGATTATCACCTAAAAAAGCAGGACTTGATTTTGATTTAGCAATTTATATGTTACCACTTGCAGATTATGTAAGCACAAAAGGTGGATTAAGATTGATGAGTTCAACTTACAGAAAATATAACGATTCATCTATCCCAACTAAAGCAAAAGCAGGGGGATCTTACATCAATTCATTCTTAGCTACAAGTGATGCTCAAAGAAATGGTTATGATGATGCATTAATGTTTGATGATGCAGGAAATGTAGTAGAAGTTTCTGTTGCAAATATTGTATTAATTTACAGAGATCAAGTGATAATTCCTGATACAGGAAATGCAGCTCTTGAAGGAATTACAGTAAGATCAGCATTAGAATTATTAGAATATAACGGATACAAAATCAATCGTGGAAAAATTGACAGATCAATGGTATTTACAGCAGATGAATTGTTAGTAACAGGTACAGCAATGAAAATTACTTATGCTGAATCATTGGATCAAAGACCAATTGGACAATTGGACTTCCATGCTGAACCAAAACCTGGCAAATTTTATGAATTGTTAAAATCTGAATATGAAAAAGTTATTAATGGAGATCACGAATTATCTAAAGAATGGTTATTTGTTGTTGAATAATTATTATAAAAAGGTTCTGAAAAATTCAGAGCCTTTTTATCTATATTACTAAAATTATGATTAGATTTTTTTATCAAAATAGTTTGAAAATCTAGTTTTAAAGCTAAATTATTAGAAAAATATAATAACTAACAGTTCTAAAAGAATAAAAATTAAAATAGAAATTTTTATTACCTCTTTAAAAATCAATGTTTAAAGCTATTTTTTTAAGTTGTTTTACAAATCTCAAAATCCATGAAATAAATAAAAAAACTTTTCAAATTTATGAAAAAAAAATAAAAAGATTTCAAAATAATTATAAAAAAAATTAAATATAAACTTTTAAATAATAAAGAAAAATTTATTTTAATTTATAAAAATTCTTATATTTGCCTATTTTATTGAGTTAAATGATTTATTCTAAACATAAATAAATAAAAAGAATTCATGAAAAATTAGTTTTTAAATTCGATATAGGATTATTAAAAAAATAAAGAAAATTTATATAGCAGGTGTTATTTGAAAAAATTTCGTTATGGAATGTATATTTTTATTAGAAAATTTTGATAAACAGGACAAAAAAATTTGAATTCAAAATAATATTTGGAAAAAAATATAGTTTTTTTCAAAATTATGATAGAATATTAAAATTGTAATTATTACAAATAAGATTATAAATATTATTAAATAATAGATTTGTGAAATTTATATTAATAGTAAAGATATAAAAAAAATATAAAAATGAAAAAAAATGAAAAAATTTCAATAAAAAGTGTTGACATAAAAACTGAAATGTGGTAATATATATTTGTCTAAAAGAGACGCCCCATCTCTACATTTAGACTTCTTTCATACAAGAAACGAGCACATGGCTCGTTTTTTAAATAGTATTTTTTATAAGTGTGAGTCTAATTTTGGTAAAATAAAAACTGAGATTACTAAGATTCACACTTTTTTATTTTAAAAATAGAAACAAGGATTTTTAAAATTTTAAGAAAAAAACTTTTAAATTAAATTTTCTTGATTTATTATTAAGAATATTTAGAAAAAGAAAAAATTAAAAGGTTTAGGAATGTTTAGAAATGTGATATAATGAAAAAATGTTAATGAAATTTGAGAATACAAAAAATAGAAAGTAGGTACAATGAAAGCGGATGTAATAATAATTGGTGGTGGTGCATCAGGATTAATAGCGGCGATTACTGCTAAGAAAAATGGGAAAGATGTAATTATTTTGGAGAGAAAAGAAAGAGTATTAAAAAAGGTTTTGGTTACAGGAAATGGACGTTGTAATATGACTAATGTTAAAGCTGGTATTTCAAATTATTTTGCGATGGGGAAAAATGTGGATTTGATTGAAAATGTGTTTGAAAAGTTTACAGTAGCTGATACTATTAATTTTTTTGAAAATGAAATTGGGTTAATTTGTAATGAGGAAACTAGAGGGAGGGTTTATCCTTTGAGTGGTCAGGCGGCATCTGTTGTTGACGGATTGAGGTTTTGCGCTGAAAAGTTGGGAATTTCTACGGTGACTGATTTTTATGTGAGAAAAATTGAAAAAAAGGATTTTAAATTCAAGGTCTATTCTGAAGATAAAAAAGTTATGGAAGGAAGTAGAGTGATTTTAGCTACTGGTGGACAGACTTATACAGAATTGGGATCGAATGGGTCTGGATATGAATTGGCAAAAAGTTTTGGACATTCGATTACAAAGCTGGTTCCGACGATTGTTCAGTTGAAAACTAAGGATTATCAAGTTAAGGGGCTTCGGGGAATTAAACTGGATACGAAAGTAACGGCTTATGGAGATGGTAACAAAATTTGTACTTATGACGGGGAACTGTTATTTACAGAATATGGAGTTTCGGGTAATGTGATTTTTAATATTTCATTTGTGTATCCGATCCATAAAAAAGTGGAGCTTGAAATCGATTTTATGCCAAAATTTGAGTATAATGAATTGTTGGAAATTTTGAGAAAACGTAAAAATATTTTGGGAGATTTGACGATGGAACAATATTTTAATGGAATGATTAATAAAAAGTTAGGACAGTTTTTATCAAAAGCATCTGGAATTGAGAAATTGTCAAAAATGATAAATACGTTGACAGAAAAAGAATTAAGAAGTATGTGTACTGTTTTGAAAAAGTATAGAGTAGATGTGCTAGACACGAATGGTTTTAAAGCAGCTCAAGTTACGGCAGGTGGAATACCTTTGAAAGAAATTAACCCCGAAACCTTAGAATCGAAAAAAGTTAAGGGGCTATATTTTGCTGGTGAAATTTTAGATGTTTATGGTGAATGTGGTGGTTTTAATTTACAGTGGGCTTGGTCTTCAGGGCATTTAGTTGGAATGAATGTTTAATAAAAATTATTTTCTTCTACAGTTATAGATTTTGATTCTAGAATATTTTCTTTTTTTGCTCAAATCAATAGATTCATCGATAGAAGAATCGTTTATATAATTAGCCATTAATCTTAATATTTTGTACATTTCAGAAAGAATCGGAAGTAAAAGTACGATAAAAATTAATAAATATGAATTTGAAAAATAGGATAAAAGAACATTTGTTAAGTCATATCCTTTTTTCAGATTCCCTTCAAAAAACAGATTAAAAATCACATTTCTTAAAAATAATGTTTGAACAAGAACTATTGGGAATGTCAATGATTTAACAGTTTTCAAAATTGAAAAAACTGATTTTCTTATTGTTTTTAAATTTTTTTCATTCGACATTAATCGGTTAACAATTTTTTTATTCTCATTAGGTGAAAATTTGTAAAATTCATGTTCAATTAAAATAATAATTATTAAAAATATGAATAACAAATTGTTTATAATAGTCTTTGTTTTTGTTTTTGGACCAGTCATACCAAAATCACTAATTTTTTTATTTGTGTCACGTAATTTAAAATTATTATTCAATATTAAGGTTCCACCATCATCAAGTTTTATTATTTTTCCGTACACTTCTCCTTGAATAACACGTTTATCTTTTAATGTTATTTTCATGGTATCAGGATCGAAACTAATGATTTTTCCTTTTATCCATACAACTTCGCCTTTATCGTTAGTGAATGAAAGATTCACTTTGTTATTATCTTCAATAACAGTATCCATAATTTTCATATTCTTGTTTTTTGAATCTTCATGAGTAATAATTTTCAAATTTTTATCAACTTTCCATTTTATTTTCCCTCTTTATTCGATATCTCAAGAGTGCTATTTTTCAATTCAGAAATTGAATCCATTTCAGCACCTCGAATTAAGATAGACTTATTATTCAATGTTTCTAAAGTATTTTTATAAGAATTTAAAAAGTATCCAATTCCTGCAAAAAAAATAAATATTGGAAGCAATTTTTTTAAATTAAAATTGAAATAGTAGGCATCAAAAATTTTCCTTTTAATATTTCTTTCATAAATTCCTCCTTTATTTCAAGTATTATAGCATATTTACAAGATTAATAAACAGTATTTTTTCAAGGGGAAAAGATACTGACAAAATACTGATAATTACTGGGGGAAAATCATTTGTTTGGTATAAAAAGTTATTGAAGATAATGAAGAAAATTTGAATAAAAAATTGTTTACAAAGAGGTATGTATGTGATATAATAATAGAACAACAAAACATATTAAAAACAATGCAAAACAAATTAGTGATCACATAAATTCAGGGATTTAAAGATATTCTTGATAAACATTTCAAAAATAATTACAAATTTTTAATAAAGTTTTCTAAAAATCATGTTGTGAAAATAAATTCATAATTTAAAAATATAGGGGGAAATATGGCTAAAGAAGATTTAAAAAACAACGAAGAATTGAAAGGAAATATATCAAAATTAAGAATTGAAGATATTAAAAAATTGGATACAAGTGAAAGCAATAAATCTAAATTGGAAGAATATTTTGAATATTGTTCTAATGAAGAAAATTTTGAGGAAACAGGTTTCAAAAAAATAGAAAAATGCCTTGAATTCATTAAACGTCTAGATTGGAAAAGACATCTTAAAGAAAAGAAAATTAATATCGGCGAAGTAAGAAGGATTTTAAATGAAAGACATTTTGGAATGGAAAGCATAAAAGAAACTATTTTAGAAAATTTAGCAATAAGATTTTTTATGAAGAACACTAATCAAAAAATGCCAGTTATATTATGTTTAGCAGGTCCTGCTGGAACAGGAAAAACTTCAATTGCTGAATCAATGGCTGAAGCTTTGGGAAGAAAATTTGAAAAGATTTCTTTGAGTAGTGTTACATCGACGTTTGAATTGACAGGACTTACAAAAGGATACAGTTCATCAGCTCCTGGAAGAATTATGAAAACGTTGGCAAAATTTGGTTGTGATGATCCTTTAATTTTATTGGATGAAGTTGATAAAATTATGGAGAAAAAGACAGAAGGAGATATAGAAGCTGTTTTACTTGAAATTTTAGATCCAGATCAAAATAAGAGATTTAGGGATGAGTATTTGGAATTAGAATATGACTTGTCAAATGTGTTGTTTATAGCTACAGCAAATGATATGAGTAAAGTTTCTGAGCCTTTAAAGAGTAGAATGGAAATTATCTATTTGGATAGTTACACTTTGGAGGAAAAAGTTCAGATTGCAAAAAGATATATGGTTCCAAGTATAAATAAAAAAATAGGATCAGGATTAACTTTTGATGATGATGTTTTAAGATATATTATTGAAAATTATACTAGTGAGTCTGGTGTTAGAAAATTAAATATAATTTTGATGAAAATTTATGGGAAAATTGCTAAGAATACTTTAGAAAAAAAGAAAACTCCTGTAATAACTTTAGAAAATATTGATTCGTTTATTAGTACTAAGAAAATTCCTAAAATATCAATAAATGTGGCAACTGGTGGGTCACGAATAGGAAAAGTGATGGGAATTGCTTTATCTCCTTTTGGAGGAAGAGTTATACCTATTCAAACTGTTATTATGCCTGGAAGAGGAGAAATAATAGTAACTGGGAATATTTCACAAACTATGAAAGAAGAAATAATGGTAGCGATAACGTACTTAAGAACAAAAAGTGCAAGATTTAATTTGAAAAATCCTAATTTTTATAGAGAAAATGATATTCATGTTCATTTAAGTGAAAATTCTATTCAAAAAGATATTATTTCTGCTGGAATGGCTATTGCAACATCAATACTTTCTGCATTGAATAAAGTGAAAATAAGACAGGATATAGCTTTTACTGGAGAATTGAATATTTTAGGAGAAATTTTACCTGTAGGAGCAGTAAATTTAAAAATAGAAGAAGCATATAAATTTGGAATAAGAAAATTTTTTGTTCCTGAAGGTGACAGAAACAGTATCAGTTCTGTGAAGAAAGATATCTTGGATAAAGTAGAGGTAGAATTTGTGGAAAATTATGAGCAAGTTTACTCAAAATTATTTTTGATGCAAGAAGAAATAGAAGAGGATATTAATAAGATAATTTTAAATTAATAGAAAAGACGGAGTAGAAATTTATTTGAATATAAATATTCTGCTCCATTTTTAGAAAATAAAAAATTGAAGTATTTTTTTTCGTATGATATAATAAAGAAAATATTTTAAAGAGATTTAGGAAAAAGTTTTTAATTTTTACAAAGAACAATTGTAAGTTAAAGATAATTTGATAGAAATCTTTGAGAAATTAGTTTATGGATCAAAGAATGGATGATTATAAAAAAAATTACGAGAAAGGGAAAATATGAAATCTTTTAATGAATTTATAAAAGTGAGTTTATTGGGAGCATCACTTTTAAATAAGATGTTTGGGATATTTTTAATATCAATGTTGCCTATTGTTGAGCTTCGTGGAGCGATACCTGTTGGAGTGGCGATTGGGTTGCCATGGTATTTGAATATGATTGTGTCGATTGTAGGGAATTTACTTCCTGTTCCTTTTATTCTTTTGTTTTCAGTAAAAGCGTTTGAATTTATGAAAAAACATAATATTTTAGTGAAATTTATTGAAAAAATTGAAAATCGTGCAAAAAAACGTAGTGAAGGTCTTGCAACTGGAGAATTTATTGGACTTATGTTATTCGTGGCTATTCCGTTTCCAGGGACAGGTGCTTGGACAGGTGCATTAATTGCGGCGTTGCTTCAGTTTGAGAGAAAAAGATCATTTATTTATATTACACTAGGAGTATTTATAGCTGCAGCAATTATGACAGCGGCATCTTACGGTGTGATAAGTTTGTTTAAATAAAAGTTCAAAAAATATGGGAACGAGTTGCATTAACTCGTTTTTTATTTGATTTATGAAGAAAATAAATCTATGATTTTTACTATATAGAAGATTTATAAAAAAATTTATGATAAATTAATTAGATAAAATGAGAGGGAAAATATGTTAAGAATAACGAATATAAAAATGCCAGTGAAACATAATATTGATGATTTAAAAGCGATTGTTTGTAAATTGTATAAGATTTCAAAGGATGAAATTTTGAATTTTGAAATTGCGGGACAAGCGATTGATGCGAGAAATAAGAATAATGTGATTTATGTGTATTCTGTGGATGTAGAATTGGTTGACGAGAAAAAATATGAAGGTGTTAAAAATGTTAGAGAGATAGAAAAGAAAATTTATAAAACAGAAGTTTTAGAAAATATTAAGACAGAAAAACGTCCTGTTGTGATTGGAACTGGGCCTTCTGGGGTTTTTGCTGGATTGATTTTGGCGGAAGCTGGATTGAAGCCAATAATTATTGAGCAAGGGAAAAGTGTTGATGAGAGAGAAAAAGATGTTTATGACTTTTTTAAGACTGGGAATTTGAAAAAATATTCAAATGTGCAGTTTGGAGAAGGTGGTGCTGGAACTTTTTCTGATGGGAAATTGAATACAAATACGAATAATTTTAGGATGCAGAAGGTTTATGAGGAATTTATAAAGGCTGGAGCAGAGAAAAAGATTGCGTATATGTCGAAACCGCATGTTGGGACAGATAAATTGATTGGGATTATGAGAAGGATTAGAGAGAAAATTGAAAGTTTAGGAGGAGAATATAGATTTAGCCAAAAATTAGTTTCTGTGAAATATGAGAACGAGAAATTAACTAGTGTTAAGATTGAGGATGTTAGTGAAGAGGCTATGAAAAGAGTGGAAAATGGAGAAATTGAAAAAAATCCGAGTTATGAAATTGAAACAGATGTGGCGATTTTGGCAATTGGGCATAGTGCGAGAGATACTTTTTATATGTTGAATGAGAAAAATATTCATATGGAAAGAAAGATTTTTTCTGTTGGTGTAAGAATTGAGCATAAACAGTCAATGATAAATTATTCTCAATATGGTAAATTTGCTGATAAATTGCCAACTGCAGAATATAAGTTAAATGCGAAGGCTAGTAATGGTAGAGGAGTTTATACATTTTGTATGTGTCCTGGAGGAGTGGTTGTTCCTGCAGCGAGTGAAATTGGAAGACTTGTGGTAAACGGGATGAGTTATTCTAAGAGGGATTTAGAAAATTCAAATTCGGCTGTTTTGGTAAATGTGTTTCCTGAGGATTTTGATGGAGAAGATGTAATGGCTGGGGTTGAGTTTCAGCGAAGATTAGAAGAGAAGGCGTTTGAACTTGGAGGAAGTGATTATAAGGCACCAATTCAATTGTTTGGAGATTATTTGCAAAATAGAGTTTCTACAAAATTAGGGAAGGTTAAGCCTAGTTATTTTAGAGGATATAGATTTGCAGATTTAAATTTATTATTTCCAGAGTTTATAAATTTGGCTTTGAAGGAAGGAATATTAGCGATGGATAAGAAAATTAAAGGATTTGGAAATTATGATGCTGTTTTGTCAGGTGTGGAAAGCAGAAGTTCATCGCCAGTGAAAATTCCTAGAAATGATGAGTTCTTTTCAAATATTGAAGGAATTATTCCATGTGGAGAAGGTGCTGGATATGCAGGTGGGATAATGTCTGCAGCGGTTGATGGAATAAAATGTGCGGAAATGGTTATTAAATATTATAAAAAGTGATAAAAAATAAAAAAAATTTGATTTTAATATAAAATAGAGCTAAAATAGTAGATGAAATAAATCAAAATTAAGATTGGAGATAGAAAAATGACAAAAAGAACGGATAAATTAGAAAAAATATTAGGTGAATTAAATGTTGATGGAATTTTTTTGACAAATTTGTATAATTTGAGATATTTTGCTGGATTTACAGGAACTACTGGAGTGGCTTTGGCTACGAAAAAAGGAAACTATTTTTTCTCGGACTTTAGATACAGAACTCAAGCGGAAAAACAAGTAACACCAATGGGATTTAAATTTGTGGAAGTAACAAGAGGTTCGTTGCAAACTGTTGGAGAATATATTGAAAAACTGGGATTGAAAACAATTGGGTTTGAAGATAAAGACGTGACTTTTTCTTTATATCAAACAATAAAAGGAATTTTTAAAGCTGATTTGGTTCCTGTTGGAGAAAAATTAATTTTTGAGAGAATGGTTAAAACAGAAGAAGAAATTGAAACTATAAAAAAGGCGATTGAAATAAGTGATACTGCATTTTCTGAAGTTTTGAAAGTGATTAAAGAAGGTGTTTCTGAAAAAGAATTGGCTGGATATATGGAAT
The DNA here is from genome assembly GCA_963524305.1 of uncultured Leptotrichia sp. Lineage (GTDB taxonomy): Bacteria > Fusobacteriota > Fusobacteriia > Fusobacteriales > Leptotrichiaceae > JABCPH02. The sequence goes on from CAURGH010000019.1 coordinate 33,874, forward strand.
ATGTTCAAAGAAAATTAGGTGCTGAAGATAGATCATTTGATACAATTTTGGCTAGTGGGTATAGAAGCGCGATGCCACACGGTGTAGCAAGTGACAAAAAAATTCAAAAAGATGAATTTATTACGATGGATTTTGGTGCATACTACAATGGTTATGTTTCAGATATGACAAGAACAATTTATTACGGAAATAATATTACATCTAGACATAAAGAGATTTATAATACTGTTTTGGAAAGTCAATTATTAGGAATAAATACTGTTAAAGCTGGAATGAGATCAGATGAAGTGGATACTGTTGTAAGAAACTTTTTTAATGAAAAAGGATTAGGAGAAGCATTTGGTCACGGATTAGGTCATGGAATTGGAATAGAAATTCACGAATTACCATATTTATCAAAAATGTCACAAATTGAATTGAAGGAAAATATGATTGTAACTGTTGAGCCAGGACTTTATTTTGATGGATGGGGTGGAGTTAGAATCGAAGATGATGTTGTTGTGACAAAAGATGGATGTGAAGTATTGAATAAGAGTCCAAAAGAATTGATAATTTTAGAAGCTAAATAAGTCTTAGATTTAATAAGTAAAAATGTGAAAATAATCTAGTAAAAGAATTATTGAATATATTTATAAAAAATTGTGGGGGTGTGTAAAAATTTTTGTGTAAACCTCTAAATAATATATGGTAAAATAACTA
>CAURGH010000020.1:0-31862 GCA_963524305.1 uncultured Leptotrichia sp.
AGAGGTATTATATCAAAAACAAAAAAGATTGTCAACTACTTTTTTTATTTTTTTTAATCTTTTTGTTTCTTAAAAATAAAAAATATGAATTTAATTTCCTTATAAATGAAAAACTGTCTCAAAATTTTAATCATTTTAAGACAGTCTTTTCAAAAATTATATCTTCTGTTCGATTCTATTATTCTTCTACTGAGTAATCCATTGCTGCCATACGTTTGTAATAATTCCAGTTATCTTTGGCATTTTTTAAGTTTGCTTCTAATAATTCTTTAGCTTTTTCAGGGAATTCTGCGGCTAATGTTGCATATCTTCGTTCTCCTAATAGGAATTCTTCGTATTTTTCCCATGCTGGTCTTTTGAAGTCTAATTGTAATGGATTTTTACCTTTTTCGGCTAATCTTGGATCGAATCTAAAAATTGGCCAATATCCTACTTCTGTTGCTAATTTTTCTTCTGTTTGGAATTTACCCATACCTGCTTTTATACCATGTTCAATACAAGGTGAATAAGCTATTACTATTGATGGTCCCGGATATGCTTCCGCTTCTTTTATTGCTTTTAGTGTTTGGTTTTGATTTGCTCCCATTGACACTTTAGCAACATAGATATTTCCGTAGGTCATCAATATTGCGGCTAAATCTTTTTTCTTGGCCGGTTTTCCTGAGGCTGCGAATTTTGCAACTGCTCCAGTTCTTGAAGATTTTGATGATTGACCTCCTGTATTTGAGTAAACTTCTGTATCAAGTACAAGTATGTTTACATCATCTCCAGAGGCTAGAACATGGTCAAGTCCACCAAATCCTATGTCATAGGCCCATCCATCTCCACCAAACATCCAGATAGATTTTTTGATTAAGTATTGTTTTAATTCTAATATTTCTGAAATATTGTTTTTTACTTTTTCATTCGCATTTTCAGAATTTTCTTTTTCTAATGCTGCTACTAACTCATCACGTATTTCTGTAGTTTTATCTCCATCATCAAAATTTTCTGAAAATTTATCAAATAATTCAATAAGTTCAGGTGAAACGTCTTCTTTTATTTCTTCCATTCTCTTTAAAATTCTGTGACGAATTGTATTTATTGCTTGGAACATTCCGTATCCATATTCAGCATTGTCTTCAAATAATGAAGATGCCCATGCAGGTCCACAACCACTTTCAGCCGTTGTGTATGGTGATGATGGTGTTGAAGCTCCGTAAATTGAAGAACATCCTGTTGCATTTGCTATAATCATTCTTTCTCCGAATAATTGTGTTACTAATTTAATGTATGGTGTTTCTCCACAACCTGCACATGCTCCAGAAAATTCAAATAATGGTTTTGCAAATTGTGAACCTTTTACTGTTCCTTTATTCATCAATTTATCTTTGTACGAAACATTATCGAATAAGTAATCTGTATATTCTATTTCATGATTATCAATTTGTGATTCTATTGATTTCATGACAATTGCTTTTCCTTTTGGAGCTGGACAAACATCGACACATGCACTACATCCTGTACAATCTAAAGGTGATACTTGAATTTTATATTGTAATCCTTCAAATGCTTTTCCACCTAATGCTTTTACTGTTGGCATTCCTTCTGGTGATTTTGCCATTTCTTCTTCGTCTAATAAAAATGGTCGTATTACAGCATGTGGACAAACGTAAGCACATTGATTACATTGTATACACATATCTGGTTGCCATTCTGGAACTTCTGAAGCTACTCCTCTTTTTTCGTAATTTGCAGTTCCTGGTTGGAAAGTTCCGTCTACCATTCCTGTTTCTATGATTGATGAAACTGGTAATTCATCACCTTTCATATGATTAATTGGGTCTACGATTTTCTTTATAAAGTCAGGTTTCGCCGCTTCAATAATTTGTTCGTTTACTTCAAGGTCTGCCCATTCTGGCAATACTTCTACTTGTTCTAAACCATCAATTCCTCTGTCAATGGCATCCCAGTTTTTTTGAACTATGTCCTTTCCTTTTCTTCCATAACTTTTTTGAGCATATTCTTTCATATACTCTTTCGCTTCTTCATGCGGAATTACTTCTGAAAGATAGAAAAAGGCTGATTGCATAATTGTATTTGTTCTGTTTCCTAACCCAATTTCTTTAGCTAATTTTGTAGCATTTATAATAAAAAATTTAATTTTTTTTCTAGCTAATTCTCTTTTGATTTCGTTTGGAATACTTGGAATTAATCTTTCTTTATCCCAAATTGTGTTTAATAGGAACGTCCCTCCTTCTTTCAATCCAGAAATCATATCGTATTTTCCAAGATATGCAGGTGCTGAACAAGCTACAAAACCTGGTCTTGTAACTAAGTAAGTTGAGTGAATTGGATCTTTACTGAATCTCAAATGTGATCTTGTCACTCCTCCTGCTTTTTTAGAATCGTACGCAAAATAACCTTGTGCATACAAGTCTGTTTTATCTCCAATAATTTTTATCGAATTTTTATTAGCTCCAACAGTTCCATCTGAACCAAGTCCATAAAATAAGCACTCTTTCACATCTTCATTTCCTGTGAAAACTTCTTCTTCAAGTGCAAGTGATGTAAATGTAACGTCATCAACAATTCCTATTGTGAAATTATTTTTAGGCTCTTTTTGTGCAATATTTTTAAATACTGCTACAATTTGTTCAGGTGTTGTGTCTTTTGATGATAATCCATATCTTCCACCTACAATTTCAGGTGCATTTTCTTTTCCATAATAAAGTGCTTTTACGTCCATATATAATGGCTCTCCTAATGCTCCTGGCTCTTTTGTTCTGTCAAGTACAGCAATTTTTTTTACGCTTTTTGGCATTACATCAAAGAAGTATTTGCTTGAGAAAGGTCTGTATAAGTGAACATTTAGCACTCCTACATTTTCTCCTTTTTTATTTAAATAATCTACAACTTCTTTAATAGTTTCGTTTACAGAACCCATTGCAACAATAACTCTTTCAGCATTTTCAGCTCCGTAATAAACAAATGGTGCATAATGTCTTCCTGTTTTTTCGCTAATTTTTTTCATGTAGTCGTTTATAATATCAGGTACAGCTTCATAAAATTTATTTTGAGCTTCTCTTGCCTGGAAATAAATATCATCATTTTGTGCTGTTCCTCTAGTCACTGGATTTTCTGGATTTAATGCTCTTTCTCTAAATTCTCTAACTGCTTTTTTATCGAGTAGACTTTCAAGAAAATCATAATCCATAACTTCCACTTTATTTATTTCGTGTGATGTTCTGAAACCATCAAAAAAATGCAGAACAGGTACTCTTGATTTAATTGCTGCCAAATGTGCAATTCCTGCTAGGTCCATCACTTCTTGAACCGAACTTGTTGCAAACATTGTCCAACCTGTCATTCTAGCTGAATAAATATCTTGATGATCTCCAAATATTGATAATGCCTGTGTTGAAATGGCTCTTGCTGCTACATGCATTACTCCTGGTAATAATTCTCCTGCTATTTTGTACATATTAGGTATTTTCAATAGTAATCCTTGAGATGCAGTAAATGTTGTAGTCAAAGCTCCAGTTTGTAATGAACCGTGTACAATTCCTGCTGCTCCGGCTTCTGACTGCATTTCTACAACTTTCACTTGTGTTCCAAATAAGTTTTCCTTCCCGTATGATGCCCATTGGTCTACATGCTCTGACATAGTTGATGACGGAGTAATCGGATAAATTCCAGCAACTTCCGTGAATGCATAAGCTATGTGTGCTGCAGCTTGGTTACCATCCATTGTTTTCATATTTTTTGTCATTTTTCCCTCCAAAATTAAGAAATTTTATAACTATTTTACTTTAATAGTAACACCGTTCTAAAATCAAACTTAAAGACTACGGCTATTTATTCAAATTTCTATTTTTCATTTGTTTGATTTTTTAGAAATTTGAATTTGTTATAAAATTACAATTACATATACAATTATATATTTTCTAGTTCAAATTTGCAATTATTTTTTGACTTTTCTTTTTCCTTTTATTTAATATTTTTTCATTAAATCCCTTTTTTAGCAGATTTATGTTCAATAATATTTTTAATAATCAAAATTATTATTGAAATAAGCACTAAAAGCGAAGACACTGCAAACGCTGCTGTTATTGATTCTGATGACCCTGATAAATAGAGAGCATCAATTTCTAATGGTAATGTGAAAGTTCCTCCTCTTGCTTTTGAAAGTGCATTTACTGCACCAAATTCTCCTAATGCTCTTGCTGTACAAAGAATTATTCCATAAAGTAATCCCCATTTTATATGCGGTAACGTTATTTTTCTAAAAATTGTGAATCCATCTGCTCCCATTAGTGCCGCTGCTTCTTCCTCATCTTTTCCTTGTGCATTCAAGATTGGAACTATTTCCCTTGAAATAAATGGAAATGTTACAAAAACAGTTGCTAAGATTACTCCTGGAATTGCGAACACTATTTTTATATCTAATACAAAAAATTTATTCAATGCCGTAATATACGATGCTGCCCAACCCATTCTTCCAAAGGTCATAATGAAAGCAAGACCTGCAATTACTGGTGAAATTGAGAAAGGGATATCTATTAGCGTGGCTAAAATATGTTTCCCACGAAAAGAAAATTTTGTGAGAAGCCATGCTGCCGTTATTCCAAAAAAAGTATTTATAATCAGTGCTGAAATTGTTGCAATCATTGTCACTTTTAAGGCTGAAAGAACATATTTGTCAGTTAGACTTTTTATGTAAAATGCCCAACCTTTTTGAAGTGAATTTATGATGATTGCTATTAGTGGCAATACTAGCATAATTCCAACAAATAGGACACTTATTGTTATTAATACATATTTTATCGTGTTATTTTTTTTATCCATTTCCTTTCCCCTTCCCTAAATATTGTTTGTTCGCTTAAATTGGTTCATTTGAACTAAGTTTATTAAAAATAAAAGTATGAATGAAAATATTAGCATTACTAAAGCTATAACAGTTGCTGAAGGATAGTCAACGTAATTTAATTTTTGCATAATTACGTAGGAAATAACTTGTGTGTGCTCTTTTAGGCTGTTTCCTGAAATATAAATTACGCTTCCGTATTCTCCAATTCCTCTCGAGAATGCAAGTCCAAATCCTGTTAAAAGTGCAGGTTTTATTTCTGGAAAAATTACTTTCCAAAAAGTTATTTTTCTATCTGCACCTAATATATACGCTGCTTCTTCGTACTGATTATCTAGTTTTTCCAGTATCGGCTGAACCGCTCTTACCACAAAAGGAATTCCAACGAAAATTAATGCTATTATTATTCCAATGTGAGTGTATGAAATTTTTATTCCAAATTTTGCAAAATATCTTCCAACAATTCCAGTGTCAGAATACATTTTTGAAAGCGTAATTCCTGCAACTGCGGTAGGCAATGCAAAAGGTAATTCCAACATCCCATCTAAAAATCTTTTTCCAAAAAAATCATATTTTATAAGTACCCATGCCAAAATTACTCCGAAAATACAATTTATAATGGCAGCAATGAATGAACAACCGATACTTGTAAAAAGTGCACTTAAAACTGCCTTTTCTGTTATAAGCTGCCAAAATTCAGAAGGTGACAATCGAAAGGAATAGACTAATATTGAGGCTAGCGGTATCAATATTAAAATTGACAACATTGCCAGTGATATTCCAAATGTCAGTCCAAAACCTGGAATTACAGTTTTTTCTTTTCTTTTTAAAGCTAATATTTTCATTTTTCACTCCTTTCATTTAAAACCTTTTTTATTTTTAATGTTCATAAATTTTATCAAATAATGCACCTTCATTGAAAAATTTTTCATATGCTTTTTTCCATCCACCAAAATTATCTATTTTCGTCAATTTCATATTTAAATCAAATTTATTTCCATATTTTTTTAAAACTTTTTGGTCATAAGGTCTATAACCACTTTCAGCAATTATTTCTTGTGCCTTTTCAGAATATAAATATTTCAAGTATTCTGTGCTTATTTGATAAGTTCCATCATTTTTTGCGATTTTATCGACTACTGCGACTGTCGGCTGAGCTAAAATACTCACACTCGGATAAATAATTTGATATTTATCAGGATATTCCTTAACCGTTGCAATCGCTTCATTTTCCCACGCAATTAACACATCTCCCTGATTATTTTCCACAAAAGTTGTAGTCGCTGCTCTTGCTCCTGAATCCATTATAGCCACATTATCATAAATACTCTTTACAAAACTTTTTATTTTATTTTCATCTTTTCCATATTTTTCAAGTCCATAAGACCATGCTGCCAAAAAATTCCAGCAAGCTCCTCCACTACTTTTTGGATCAGGTGTTATTACTTTTACTCCTTTTTTTGCTAAATCGTTCCAATCCTTGATATTTTGTGGATTTCCTTTTCTTACAAGAAAAACGATTGTCGAGGTATACGGAGAAGAGCTGCCTGGAAATTTATTCACCCAGCCTTTTTCTAGTAAATCTACTTTCTCAAGAAGTGCTACATCATTTTCCAAAGCTAATGTCACAACATCTGCATCAAGACCTTCAATTACAGAACGTGCCTGAGATCCCGAACCTCCGTGTGACTGGATAATATTCACATCCTTTCCATACTTTTCCTTGTAATATGCCTTAAACAGCCCATTATATCTCTCGTACAATTCACGGGTAGGATCATAGGAAACATTCACAATTTCCATCTTTTGCTTATTTTTTCCAATTTTACTGTTTTGTCGCATAATCCCTACAAAATAAAGTAAAATTATAATTGCAACAAATATCACTGGTATTTTCAATTTTTTTAGCATATTTCCCTTCTCCTTTCCCTTTTTATTTATTTTATTTTCATATTTTTTAATTTAATAATCTAAATTTAAATCACGTAAAAACTATCTCCACTTACTATTCTTCTATAAGTTTCAAATTTCGCCCATTTTTTATGAATTTCCACTTTATTTTTATTTTGATTATGGTCTGCAAGATAATTTTTCATATCTTCTCTAGTTTTTATCTGCAATCCAAATCCTGCTTCATCTAACACTGGAAGCCCTGTAAAGTGGTAATCTTCCAATTTCACAATATCAAAAATCTTACGATCTCTAACTAAAACTGCCGCTTCGCTTTCAAGTGAAATAATGTCAAAATATTGCGGATACTCGAAGCTATCTCCTGTTTGAGGCACAATATCGCCTACATGATACGTTTTTTCTCCCGTTTCTTCTTTAGACATTCTCGCATTTTCAAAATCAAAATACAATTCTTCAAAAATATATCCACCAATTTTTATATCGTCTTTTTCAAAATATGGTTTTTCTCCAGTCGTATCAATATTTTCCACTACTCCCGCAGCAGCCGTCTGATGAGAAAGTCTATCAATTAATATCAATTCTCCCAAAGTCTTATTTTTCTTAAACAAATCAACAATAACTTTATCTGAAAATTCAATTTTACAAAGAGCAATTTCATTTTTTGTAATACTTTGTGTTTTAATTTTTTCTCCAGTATTAACGTCAATTTTATAAACAATTTCCTTCAATATTGCAGGAAGTTTCTTTGTTCCAAGTTTTGCCAAATATTCTTTTCCTACAATTAACTTATCATCATCCATCCACAATAATGCAGTTTCAACCGATTTTGAAACTGTAAGATTTTTGTTTTTAGTAATAACAGAACCACGGCTCACGTCTACTTCTTTATCCAACTGAATCGTAACAGCTTGTCCTGAAAATGCCTCTTCCACACTTCTATCCCCATTCAAAATTGTTTTCACAGTCGCAGTCTCATTACTTGGCAACACAACAATTTCTTCTCCAACTTTTACAAAACCACTTTCAATTTGCCCTTGGAATCCTCTAAATTCATGATTTGGACGGCAAACTCTTTGAATTGGTACATAAAAATCAGAATTTTTAGTATCTTCTGTCACATCAACTGTTTCTAAATATTCGATAATGCTTTCTTCCTTATACCAAGGCATATTTTCTGATTTTTTAGTAACATTATCTCCTTCAGTCGCACTTACAGGAATTATTTTTATATTTTCCAATTCGAATTCTTTTGCCAATTCCTTCACTTCATCGACAATTTTATTAAATTTCTCTTCGCTATAATTTGCTAAATCCATTTTATTTACTGCAAAAACAAAATGACGTATTCCGACCATTGAGCAAATTCTCGCATGTCTTCTCGTCTGTACAAGTACACCTTTTGTAACGTCCAAAAGCAAAATTGCAACTTCGGCAAATGAAGCTCCAACCGCCATATTTCTTGTATATTCTTCATGACCTGGCGTATCAGCCACAATAAAGCTACGTTTATTTGTGGTAAAATAACGATAAGCCACATCAATCGTGATTCCTTGCTCTCTTTCAGCCATCAATCCATCCAAAAGTAGCGAATAATCAATCGCTCCTCCACGTGATCCAACTTTACTATCTAAAATCAATGCTTCCTCTTGATCTGCATAAAGCAATTTTGAGTTATAAAGAATATTTCCAATCAATGTTGATTTTCCATCATCCACACTTCCACAAGTAATAAATTTTAATAATCTCACCATTAAAAATACCCCTCTCTTTTTCTTTTTTCCATGCTTGCTGCCCCACTATCTCTATCAATAACTCTACTTGTACGTTCAGATTCAACTGAACTCAATGTTTCATCAATTATTTCCTCCAAAGTTACAGCATCTGATTCCACAGCACCAGACAACGGATAATCTCCTAGAGTTCTAAAACGAACCATTTTAATTTCAGGCTCTTCACCTTCTTCCAATCGCATTCTCTCATCATCAACCATGATTAAATTTCCATCTCTTTCCACAACAGGACGTTCTGCTGCCGAGTAAAGCGACACAATTGGTATATTCTCCCTTTGAATATATTCCCAAATATCTTTTTCAGTCCAATTAGAAATTGGGAAAACTCTGATACTTTCACCTTTACTAATCTCTGTATTGTAAAGTTTCCACATTTCTGGACGTTGATTTTTGGGATCCCATGCTTGTGCTGCATTTCTAAATGAGAAAATTCTTTCTTTAGCACGACTTTTTTCCTCATCTCTACGACCTCCACCAAATGCCGCAGTAAATCCATATTTATTAAGTGCCTGTTTCAACGCTTGTGTTTTCATAATATCTGTAAACGAAGATCCATGATCAAACGGATTAATATTTTTTTCAACTCCTTCAGGATTGATATATTCAATTATTTCAATTCCAAGTTCTTTCGCCCTTTTATCACGAAAATTAATCATTTCCTTAAATTTCCAACCAGTATTTACGTGCAGAAATGGAAAAGGCGGTTTTTCAGGATAAAATGCCTTCATAGCCAAATGTAACATAACAGAGCTATCCTTCCCTATCGAATACAGCATAACAGGATTTTCGCATTCAGCTGCAACTTCCCGAATAATGTATATCGCCTCCGCTTCCAATTCATCTAAATGAGATAATTCATTCATATTATAAATCACCCTTTCTTTTTCCATTTGTTTTATTAATTTTTAACTTCTCAAATTTTCTAATATTTGTTAGCATCTTTTCTATTTATATCAATTTCTTCTACAGTTCCATCTCTTTTTTCAATAATCCATTTTAGAATATCGCCTTCCTCTTTAGTCGTCATCGTACTTCCATTCCCACCAATATCTGCTCCGAGGAAAAATGAAATCGCCTGAACTGGACATTCCTTCACGCAGGAAACACATCCCCAGCAATCTTTTGGATACTGCATTACTGCCTTTTTGACCTTCATATCTTCAACTTTTTGCATCTCGATTAAAGTCCCTGGACACACTTGCGTACATTTCGTACACCCAATACATTTATACGGATCAATTACTATGCTCATACTTGTCCTCCTTCACAATTTCCCTCGTAAATATTTCCAATTCTCCATCAACCAATCTCGAATTTACATATTTAAAATAATTTTCATCGGTTTCAGGATAATCTAAATTTTCATTAAATGAATGCCATCTAGTTTCTTTTCTAAAGAAAAGATGTCCAATCAACGATTTACAAACTGTCAATCGCTCCTTCAATTCATAAGCAAACATCAAATCATGCATATTATCTGCCGAAAGTTCATCAGAAAGCTCTATCAACTGATCAATTTTTTGTTTTGCCAGTTTCAGTTGTTTCTCGTTAAATTGATAATTTGTCGATATTCCACCTGCATACTCATCCATAATTTTCTGCATTCCTTCTTCCATATCTTCAGTCGAAAATCTTTTTGTCTTCGTATTTCTAATTTTTTCATATTGTCCAATAATTTGTTTTTTTTGATTATCCAAAAAGTTTTCCACATTTTCATCAAGTTTTCCACAATTTTTTTCATTATTCAATTTTGAAATTATGTCAAGTGCAGCAATTTCTCCCTCTGCCAATGCTCCTGTAACATATTTTTGTGGACAGCCTCCAGCTACATCACCTGCTGCATAAAGTCCGTTAATCGTTGTTTCTCTATTCGTATTTACCCAAAAGCCACTTGCAGTATGCCCTCCAACAATGTAAGGCTCTGTCCCTTCAATTTCTACATCTTGCTCATTTGGATTTTTTCCACTTTCAATCCATTTCAATGTCTGACTTGGTGCCATATTCAAATATGCTTTTAACAAACTATCGCTTTCATCTTCACTAATTCCACTTGTTTTCAAATAACAAGGCCCATTTCCAAGTTGATTTTCTCGCACAGTTCCATAAACACGCTCACTCGTCGTAAGCCCATATTTATCCTCATACACAAATCCTTTAGAATTTATCTGTTTTGCTCTAACTCCTTGAGCAATCGTCCCAACTGGTGCAATTGTATCCTTGCATCTCAAAGCAATAAATCTCATTTCAAAAGTTGTCATCTCAGCTCCTGCTAAAATTCCCATCGCATATCCTGCTCCAGTATTAAATGGCGGATACCACATTTTATGTCGTGAAAATCCAGGATTATTAGGCTTATAAAGCCCAGCAGCCCCTCCAGTCGAAATTATAACTTTTTTTGCCCTAATTACAAATACTTCCTCTTTTTTTATAGAAAATCCAATAGCTCCATAAACTTTCCCATCTTTTACAAGCAAGTCTGTAATATTAAGCGTATTTAAAACTTTTACATTTTTAGTATTTTTTACTGCATTAGCAAGTATCGGCTTAAAATTTTCTCCATTTATTTTTATATTTCTATTTCCACGTGCGACATATTCTCCATTTTCATCTTTTAAAATTACAAGCCCCAGTTTTTCCACTTCAGCCGTAATTTCATTAAATCTATTCGCAGCAGTAATTAGCAAGTCATTCCGTACAATTCCATTCGCATCTTTTGTCGCATAATCCACATAATCTTGTGGCACACGCCCTTTTACATTGTAGGCATTTATCGCATTAATTCCAGCCGCAAGACATCCGCTTCTTTTAATATTCGCCTTTTCAGCCACAATCACTGACAAATCAGAATTTTTCCCAATTGTAATCGCTGCATAACAACCAGCAGTCCCTCCACCGATAATCAAAACATCAGTTTCAAGCTCCTTAATTTTCAATTTTTCTCTTTTTTGGCTCTCTTTTTCATTGCCATTATTCTTAACTTCCTTATTTTCTGCCATAAAACACCTCACAATCTACAAAACCTAAATAATAACATCATTTTGATTTTTAATATTCGCATTTTCCACAAGTTCCACTTTTTCATCTTCACCAAAAGCATATGCCCTATAAATATAAATATTCACTTTCTCATTTACAGAAACTGATTCTTCCTCAATTTTACGGTTCCCTTTTATCAAAACTCCGTTTATTCTAACACCAATTTCAACCTCTTTTCCACGAAATAACGTATATTCCACAATTCCAGTTTCAACCGAAGCCGAATACCTAAAACTCTCATTTAATTTTATAACACTTACATTTTCTGGACGAATAATTGCCTTTTGTCCGTTTTCTAAATTTTCAAAACCTTTAAATTTATTAATATTTTCCAACTCTGTCGGATTTCCCATAAATTTTGCTACAAACGCAGTCTTTGGATTGGTATAAATTTCTTTCGGCGTCCCAATTTGTTCGATTCTTCCTCGATTTGTAACAATAATTTCATCTGCCACTTCAATTGCTTCTTCCTGATCATGAGTCACAAAAATGCTTGTAATTCCCACTTTATCAATCGTTTCCCGTAACCAGTTCCTAAGATCCTGCCTAACTTTCGCATCAATCGCCGCAAAAGGTTCATCGAGCAACAATATTTCAGGATTCGGAGCCAACGCCCTTGCAAAAGCCACTCTTTGTCGCTGTCCTCCCGAAAGTTGATTTGGATACCGTTTTCCAAGCCCTTTAATATTCACAAGTTCCATCAATTTCTCCACTCGCTCTTTAATGACCGATTTTTTCTCCTTCGCAATTTTCAACCCAAAAGCAATATTATCAAAAACCGTCATATAACGAAACAATGCATAATTTTGAAAAACGAAACCAATCCCTCTTTTACTAGGTGAAACATCATTCACGACTTTCCCATCAATCACAATTTCCCCAGAATCAGGTGTTTCTAATCCAGCAATCATTCGTAAAATCGTAGATTTCCCACTTCCTGAAGGTCCTAATAATGCCACTAATTTCCCTTTTTTTATTCCTAAATTGATGTCATTTGACGCTTTATAGTCGTTATACATTTTATTTATATTTTTTAATTCAACATACATAGATTCTCTCCTATAGATTCTCTTGCTTTTTTATTTTACCAAGCCCTTTTTGCATCAGCATTACGAAAATCATTAAAATCAATCGCTTCAAGCTCAAATTCCTTATATTTTTCAATCAACTCAATAAATCGATCTTCATTCACAAGTTGCTCAAATTCAATATTTTCTGCTTTTATAATATTCGCAATATCTTCAAGAAAATATGGTATTTTAGTAGCTTTTATTTCTCCAATAATTTCATTTAATTTTACTACCTTATCATCAAATTTACCTCTCGCAAAAATAGCAAAATACTCTCCATCTTTTTTACGTCTTCCACTAAATCCAAGTTTAGCAATTTGCGGAGTCGCACAAGAATTTGGACAGCCAGAAATTCTTATTTGTGGCAAATAATTTGCAAGCTCTCTTTTTTCTGGCTTTTCAAAATATTGAAGAATATAATCCAATATAGGTGGCGTATCCAAAATTCCTACATTACAAGTTGTACTTCCGATACACGAATACGAGTTAAAAAACTCATTTCCGCCATAATAATCGCTCATTAATTCCTTCAACTTGAATAAATCTTCTCTCTCAAGTCCTCTCACAAGCAATCTCTGATTACTTGTAATCTTTATATCTACTTCATATCCTAAATTTCTTATAAATTCAGCCAATTTAAGCCCATCTTCTTTATAAATATTCCCACGATTAGGTCTCAAATAATACCCAAATTTACCATTTTTCCCAGCAACAATATTTAAATCTTCAAACTTTTCAAGCTCTTTAACTTCTCCTGCAAATAAATCTTTCTCTTTAGCCGCTTCATCAAGCAATTGTCTTGTATATTTTTTTAAGCTATCTCCTTTTTCAGCATAAAAATTTTCCACATACTCATTACACAATTTTAAAAATTCTTCTTCACCTAATTTTAATAACACATATCTCAATCTAGCTCTAGCTCTTACTTTACGGTTCCCATGATCATTAAAAACATTTCTCGTAGCATGAATATAATACAAAAATTCATCTTCCTCAATAAATTCCCTTAAAATTATTGCATTTGACGATATTGGTCCTAATCCTCCACCGACATACACTCTAAATCCTTTTTTTCCATCTTTAATTACGGCTTGAAATCCAATATCATTTATTTTTACATACAATGAATTTTCTTCTTTGTTAGAAAAAGCGATTTTGTATTTTCTTGGCAGATGCATAAAAGTTCTACCATTCAAAATATAGTCTGTCGTTATTCGGCTATGAGGTCCCACATCAAAAACTTCTTCCTCAAAACCAGTTGTTTCTGGCGTAATTACCGCCCTTGTAGAATCTCCACAAGTTGCTTTCGTAAAAAATCCCATTTTTGAAATCGCTTCTAAAACATTAGGCAAGTTTTCCCTTTCAATTCCATGTAACTGAAAATCTTGTCTTGTAGTTATATGAAGTCTTCCATCTCCATATTTTTCCACAACTCCCAATAAATATTCCAATTCATCTGGCGTAATTTTACTCTCATAATAACGAGGACGCATCATATATGTACCTTTCACTCTCCCCTCAGTATAAAGTGCAAACGACGTTCTTATCGCATTCCACTCTTTTTCTTTCTCAGGATCAGTCAAAGCCGCTTTCGTCAGCTCAATAATTTCTTTTAGCTCCTTAATTTCTGCCTCTTTCACAAAATCTCTTTCTTTCATTTTTCTCTCCTCCAAAAAATTTTTAAACAAAAAATCCGAACTTTTTACATTCGGATTTATTATCAAATATTATGATTTTGTATGTCTCCGAATAGCCTTTTATTTTAATCAAAAACCGTCTACTCGAAGATTAAATAAAATTTCTAACTTCTTGTAGACCTCATCATACACATACAACAACACATGCTATTTATTAACTTATTTTTTAACCTTTTCACTTTATTTCTCATTTTCTCTCCATCCTTTTTATTTATATTTTACCCTAACAAACTTCTTTCATGTACAAATATTAACATTTTTCAAAAAATATGTAAAATTCATTATTTTTATAACTTAATATATAACATATATTTTTTATCTGAAAATTCATTCATATAATAAATTATCATATTTTAAAAAACAAAGATAAAAAATTTAATTTGATTATTTAAGAAATTTAGGATATAATACATTGTAACTAAAAAATTTTATTTGAGGTGATTAATACAATGAAAAAATTATTATTATTGTTAATGTCGTTAATGGTATTCAATCTTTCATTCTCGGCAAAAAAAACAACAGCAGATACTACTTTCACATTCCAAAACTTTATACCAAATTCTGCTGATGGTGTTCGTGTTATAGAAAAAACAACTACAACAGGAAATTATCCATATTTTATGGCATCAAATCCTGACATTACTAGTAACATGAATAAATCTGTGGAAAACTTTTTGAAAGAGTACAAAAGCAATAAAACAAAATCATACAGAATAAGCTATGAATTAACAGCAAACAACGCTTATTTTGCAAGTGCTTTGTTTAAAATTTTAGAAAAAGATTCAAAAGATGGTACTTCAAAAATTATTTATGATGGTATTTCATTCAATTTGAAAAATGGTAAACCTTTACAATTAAGTGATTTATTCGTACCTAATTATGAAAGTGAATTAAACAGAGTTATAAATCAAAGATTTACTGAATTTGGACTTACACCAGTTACTGCAAAAGGTAAATTTGAAGGTGTTTCTAAAAAACATAATTTCTACATGGAAGACGAAGCTTTAGTTTTAATTTATAATCAAGGTGAAGCAACAGATTTTGCTGATGGACATTTATTTATTCCATTTGT
Organism: uncultured Leptotrichia sp.; assembly: GCA_963524305.1. Taxonomy (GTDB): domain Bacteria; phylum Fusobacteriota; class Fusobacteriia; order Fusobacteriales; family Leptotrichiaceae; genus JABCPH02. Next base: position 15,423 of record CAURGH010000020.1, read on the forward strand.
TCTTAGAGATTTAGTAGGAATTATTAAATAATTAATATTCTAAATTTAAAAAGAGATTTTCTCGAGAAATTTGAGATTATCTCTTTTTTTCATTAATAAAAACGAGATAGATTCTACCTCTACCTCGTACCTTACTTTATTTATTTTACTGACTGTTGAACAATCGCTTCATTTTTATACGTATCAATAGAAACATTTGCACCAATTGGTATCGTAATAAATGGTCTCACGTGTCCTGATTTCAATCCTTTTATAATTGGAACATTCAATTTACCAAAATTATCATAAAATACTTCATCAATACTCATATCAGTCGGATCTGATTTTTTAGGATTCCTAAAATCTCCAATTATTATTCCTTTTAAATTTTTAAATTTCCCAGCTAATCTTAATTGTTGTAACATTCTGTCTACACGGTAACTGTCTTCATTTACTTCTTCTAAAAATAAAACTTTTCCATCAGTATCAATTTCATGATCAGTTCCAAGTGTCGCAACTACCAATGAAAGATTTCCACCTGTAATTCTACCTGAACCTCGTCCTGGCTTCATAATCGAATAAGATTTATCGAAATCCAACAAATTGTATGAACCTGTACTTGTAAACGATTTATTAAATGAATTTTCTGTTGTTTCTGGAATATCTTTTATATTGTCAGACATAGGCCCATGAAATGTCACAAGTCCAGTTTTTTCATTTATCGCTAACAATAACGTCGTTATATCACTAAATCCTGATATAATTTTTGGATTTTTCTTAATCACATCATAATCCAATTTATCAATAATTCTTATAACTCCATATCCGCCTCTTATCGCAAAAATTGCATCAATATTCGGATTTGCAAACATATCATTTATATCTTTTGCCCGAACATAATCAGTTCCACCGAATCCATACCAAGTAGAATCAAACGATTTTCCATAAACCACTTTAAATCCTCTCGATAACAAATAATCCACTTCCGCTTGAGCTGTATCCCCTTTATAATTCGCTGGAGCAATAAGTCCTATCGTATCCCCAGGTTTCAACGCTTTTGGAATTATTATTTCTTGAGCAGCAGACAAATTCATTACAAACAGTACATTTGCTAACAATAAAAATAATATTTTTTTTAACATTCTTTTCTCCTTTTTTATAAATTATTTCACCAAAAACTCTTTCACAAAATTAACAACTTCCTCAACCTTAACTTCAACGCTTTCTCCAGTTGCTCTATCTTTAACTTCCACAATTCCATTAACCGCACCTTTCCCAGCTACAATTTTAAGCGGAAATCCAATTAAGTCAGCATCTTTAAACTTAAATCCTGCTCTCTCATTTCTGTCGTCTAAAACAACATCAATATTTTCATTTTTCAACGCCTCATAAATTCTTTCAGCAACATTTACTTGAGTTTTATCTTTTACATTAGCAATAATCACATCTGCAATATATGGTGCAATTGATTTTGGCCAAATAATTCCAAAATCATCGTGTTTTTGCTCAATTACAGCTGACATCAGTCTTGAAACACCAATTCCATAACATCCCATTAAAATTATCTGCTGTTTACCATTTTCATCTAAAACTTTCGCATCTAATGCTTTTGAATATTTATCTCCCAATTTGAAAATGTGTCCAACTTCCATTCCACGAGCAATTTTTAGCACACCTTTTCCGTCTGGCGAAATATCTCCCGCTCTAGCCGTTCTAATATCAGCAACCATATCATAATGCAAATCTTCCAAATTAACATTAATAAAATGATAATCTTTTTTATTTGCTCCCAATGCAAAATTTCTCACATATTTTACAGTTTCATCAATAACAACTGTAAGACCTTCTTTTTTCTCATAAGATCCTGCAAATCCAGGAACAATCCCAAATTTTTCACATTCTTCTTCAGTCATCATTTCCAATTCCATCGAAGCATTCACTGCATTTTTCAATTTAATTTCATTTACATCTAAATCTCCACGAATAAGTGCCAGTACATAATTTACTTTATCTTCCAACACTTCCTTCAACATAACTGCTTTAACAGTTTTTTCCTCTGGAATATTCAAAAATTCTGATAAATCCTTAATTGTCTTAGTATTAGGCGTTTCAACCAATTCTTTTGGCAATTTTTCCTCTGAACTTTCCTTCAGTTCAATAATACTCACAGCTTTTTCAACATTTGCAGCATAATCTGATGAGTCACTGTATAGAATATCGTCCTCTCCGTTTTCAGCAAGTACCATAAATTCATTTGAAGCATCTCCTCCAATCGAACCAGAATCCGCATCAACCGCTCTAAATTTTAATTCCATTCTTTCCAAAACTCTAGAATATGCATTTTTCATATTCAAAAATTCCTCATCCAACGATTCTTTTGTCAAATGGAAACTATAAGCATCTTTCATCAAGAACTCTCTTCCTCTCATAAGACCAAATCTTGGACGCATTTCATCTCTAAATTTTGTCTGAATTTGATACAAGTTAAACGGCAATTCTTTATACGAAGTAATTGTATTTCTAACAATATCCGTAACAACTTCTTCATGCGTAGGTCCCAATGCAAATTCTCTCTCATTTCTATCCTTCATTCTCATAAGTTCCGAACCATAAGCAAACCATCTACCAGACTCTTCCCACAATGAAGCCGGTTGCAACACTGGCATTAAAATTTCCTGTGACCCAGCTCTATCCATTTCCTCTCTAACAATATTCTCAATTTTTTTCAAAACTTTATATCCCAATGGCAAATAGCTATAAACTCCTCTTGTTAGCTGTCTAATCATAGAAGCTCTCAACATCAATTTATGACTTATCACTTCTGCCTCTTTTGGTGCTTCCTTATATGTTTTTAAAAATGCTTTCGATAATCTCATTATTTTTTCTATCCTTTCACTATTTTTTATTTTAATTTTTTTATTAAAAATATTTTAAATTAATTTATTCTTTTTAAAAAAAATAAACTTAAATAGATATCTTCAAAAATAATTTTTAAAAATTTAATTTATTTCCAATAAAATCTTTCCATTTACATATTTTATATTATACTAAAAAAGACTAGAAATAGTCTAGTCTTTTTTTATTTTTTTAATTTGTCATATCTCTTTGCCAATTCAATTGCCCTATTCTGAGTATACTCTAACAAAACACCACCATAAACCACTCCGTAGATTGTTCCACAAACATCATCGTCACAAGCAGCTTGTGTCGCAGTACTTTTTGCAGCTTTTTCTTTTTTCTTAATCCATTCTCGTTCTTCATTTCTAAGTTTAACTTTTTCAGGTTCTGGTAATTTTGCCATCAATAATTTATAAACTTTATTTAATTCGTCATCCCAGCTGTCAATCATAATACTCGTGGCATTTTTTAAATCAGCATTACTTCCCTCGAACATAGTTTCTAAACGCTTCTCTCTATCCTCCATTTTCTTTACCATATCACTTGTATAACTAGCAAATCCACTAACTGTAATCATTAAACTTACAATTAGAATTAATAATTTTTTCATAAAAACGTTTCTCCTATTTATTCATTATCACATTTACTAATAATTTTTCTTTATTATTTTCCAATCATGTTTTTTATTTGGTGATTTAGGACAACTATTTCCTTTCGGTGGCTCACCTTGCGTTCCCCATTTCATTTTACAATAACTACATTCATATTGAACTCTCTCTTTCATTTTAGTTACCTCCTCATAAAACTAATTCTTACCAAGTTCATCTGCTACTAATATTGCTGCAAAAACATCATCAGCAGTAACTTTAAATGGCATATTATGAATTGTTTCTCCTTCAGCTGTACTTGCTTTTGCTACTTCATATAATCTTCCTTTTGAAACACTTCCCATTCCTAATTCAGCTAATGTTGTTGGAAGTCCTACACTCTTACAAAAGTCTACAACTTTTTTAATTTCACACAAACATCTATTTTCTAGAACTAATTGCGCTATTGTTCCAAATGCTACTTTTTCTCCATGATACATATGGTGTCCTTCTTCTAAAATAGTAAGACCATTGTGAATAGCATGAGCTGCAGCAAGTCCTCCACTTTCAAATCCAATTCCACTTAAATAAGTATTTGCTTCAATTATATTTTCTAAAGCTTTTGTAACCACTTTATTTTCTACTGAAACTTTGGCTTTTAATCCATCTTCAAATAATGTGTCTTTACATAATTCTGCAATGGCAATAGCTGCTTTTGTAATACCAGCTCCAGCAATTGAAGAAGCATTTGCATCAACACAGGCTTTGGCTTCGTAATAAGTAGCAAGTGCATCCCCAATTCCAGCTACAAGAAGTCTAGCAGGTGCGTTTACAATTACATTTGTATCCATTATTACAATATCAGGATTTGCCTTTAAGAATAAATATTCTTCAAATTCTCCATTTGGAGTATAAACTACTGACAAAGCACTACAAGGTGCATCAGTTGACGCAATTGTCGGAACAATAAATACAGGAATATTTTCATAATAAGATACTGCTTTTGCTGTATCAAGAGTTTTTCCTCCACCTATTCCAAATATTGCATCACAATTTTTTTCTTTTAGAATATCAATATTTCGATTAATTTCATTTTTGGAACATTCTCCTCCAAAAACTTCAATATGGTAATTGATACCTTCCTTTTCAAAACTTTCTACAATTTTATCTTTAAAATTATCAAAAATAAATTTATCTACAAGAAGGTACGCTCCTTTATTACCACGTAATTTATAATAAGTTGCTAAATTTGCAATTTCATCTTTTCCTTGAACATATTTTGATGGTGAATTAATAATTTTTCTCATAAAAAATCATCTCCTATAAAATTAAATCTTTATTTATTATTACAATTATAACTTATTTTTCCATAAAGTCAATCAAATCCAACAACAGTTTCTTGCAAATTTTCTATTGATTTTCATATCTTTTTATCGCATCTACAAACACTTTTTCTTCACTCGATAAAGGTATTGAATCTTGATTTGAAATATGTCCATGATACCAAGGTTTTGATTTGAAATATCCTTTCAAATCTCCTGTAAAAATGTAACCTTTTTCTGCATATAATGTATTTCTTAATAATCGAAGTTTTTCTTTAGAATAATTTTCTAATACTGATTCATTTCCATTTACTACTTCATCCATTACTTCATGCAATTCTTCCAATTCTTCTCCACTACCATTTGATGTTTGTGTTTGTGATACAGAACCATCATTGTTAATATTTGGCAATCCTTCTTTTTCTCTTATTGCATTAATAAAGGCTTTTTCGTAATCTGTTAATTGAATTGTATCTTGATCAACTACAGTTCCATGATACCAAGGTTTTGATTCAAAATAATTTTTCAAATCTCCTGTGAAAATGTAACCTTTTTCTGCGTACAATGTATTTCTCAATAATCTCAACTGATCTTTTGAATATTTATTCAATGCATCTGTATTACCATTTGTAACAACTTCTTCCATTAATTTATGTAATTCATCTAATTCAGGTGCTGATTGATCATTACTTGGCTGATCTGTTGTAGTATTCGTAGTATTTGTATTATTGTCATTAGTTGTTGAAATCGATGCTATTCCATCATTTGGATTACTTTTTGGTAATGCTTTTGAAGCATTGATTGCTGAAAATATTAAAACAACAATAAATAAAAACATTGAAACTATTCCTGCAATATATATCATAAATATTACTTTCCAATATTTTTTGTAATTAATAAAAAATTTCTTAATCTCATTCATACTTTTGCTAAATTTATAATCTGATAAATTCCCACCTGATGTAAATAAATTTTTCCCTGCAAATATTATTGGAACTCCTATTATTGCTCCTATTATTGTAAGCGAAATCATTCCACCTTGTATCATCAAAATAATTCCTATTATTTTATGTATAACCGATATCCAATTAATCGAATTTAAAAATGTCATATCTAAAAAACTATTTCTGTTATCTGAAAAATTATTATCCATATTTATCTCCCTTTTTTATTTTCAACTATTTTTGTATCCATTGTATCTATAAATTTTCTAATTTTATATTAATATTCATATCCTGTATGTCCACCTGAGAAAGTACCAAGAAGTGCTGCTATTGTTCCTGCAAATGCCACAAATCCAATTATCATTAATACAATTGAAATCAACATCGATACTAACAAAATTACCCAGTATTTTTTATATTCAGCAAAAAACATTTTTAAATTCGACTCTTCTCCAGTAATTTTATAATTGAATAAAATTTTACTTGTATCCATCAATTTCATACTAGCTATAATCATTGGAATTCCTGTTACCAATCCGACTATACTTAATGACATCAATACTCCTTGAATTATTCCTAATATCCCGAAAATTTTATGAATATTTATAATCCAATTTACAGAACTCATAAATTCCATTTCATTTACTTCTTGATATCCATTCATATTCCCATATTCATTGTTCTGGTTATATTGATTATCATGATTTAAGACCTGATCTTCTTGATTAGAACTATTTGTGTATTTAACTCTATTTTCTGTATCCTCTACCCGTTCTGCCTCTTTCATTAGTGCCTCTTTTCCCCTTTTATTCGCTATTTCCATCTCAAAATTTTTATCATTATCTTCCATGAAATAAACCTCCAATTATTAAAAAATACTTTTATCTCTATTATTTTACCATATTTTTTGGTTATTACAAGTAACGAAATTAAAATTTTCTTCAAATCCTTATTATAAAAAAATAAATTTCCTTTTTTTCAGCTTATATTTTATCACTCCAACAAAAAAAGAGACTGAAAAATCCAATCTCTCAATATTTTTTAATATTTCTTTTTCTTAATCTTTTCCTTCACTTTCTTAATTTCATCCTCAATTTCAATACCAACATTTCTCACAAAAATCATTCCAACAACCAACAAAATATAATACACAAAAACCATCCATAAATCTATTTTTCCAGCCACATTCAACTGCAACATAGGAATTTTGCTTCCCATAAAAATAAATCCTTCAAAAGCATTGTAAATCATTTGTGCTACTGGCACAAAAATAAAATTTAATAATTTTAATTTTAAAATATTTAATAAGGTTATTGAAAACAATGCTTCGATTAAAACAGTTCCAATCGGAACTCCAATAATATTCAACAAAAATGAAAATAATGGTAATTTTTCAAAATAATACAAAAATAATGGCATACTCACGATTTGAATACAAAGGCTTAAAATCGTTAATTTTAGACTGTCCTTCAAAATTCCATTTTTTATTTTTTCTAAAAATTTGATATTTAAAATCCTTTCTATATGTGGATACACAAAAATAATCGCAACCACAGCTGCGTATGACAATTGCATCGAAATATCTGTTATCGCATACGGATTTAGAACCAAAATCACAATTAGAGAAATCATAAGTGATTTTTTACTATCTTCTTGCTGAAACAAAATTCTAGCTAAAATCATCATCGCCCCCATAATATACGCCCTCAAAATTCCTGGAGACATTCCAACCAAAGTACAATAAAGGGTCAACGCAATCAACGAAAAAATATACTTCCACTTGTATGCTAAATTTACAGTATCCAAAATTTTCACAATTCCAATTACGACCAAACTAATATGCGTCCCTGAAATTACAATCAAATGTGCCAATCCCGTATACTTAAATTTATCCTTCATATCTTTAGAAACTTCCGATTTTTCCCCTAAAACTGCTGCTCGTGAAAACGCATAAAGATTCTCTTCCGTCATAAACAAATCATCAAAAATATTTAAAATATACCTTCTAAAATTATTCAATTTTGATTCCTTGTATCCCTTAATTTTTCCTTCAATCGTCATAAATCCCTTTTTCGTAACAACTTTTTTCACATCAAATCGCATTAAATAATACCCATAACTCAAATTTTTAGTATTTTTAATACTCGCTTGTTTAACCAAATATTTATTATTCACTTTTTGAACTGCCCCAGTAGAACCATCAATTTTCACATACAAAATCTTCTCGCCTTTCAGCTCCCCATCAAAAGTAACATACTTCAAATAGCAGTTAAACAAAATCACTCCCAATACCAACAATATTCCAAAACTCATAATTTTCTTAAAATCTTCCATCGACAATTTTTTATTCCAAAATTTTCTAAATTCCTCAACTCCACTTTTCCCAATTATTTTTTCCAGCATTTACAACTCCTTTTCCCACAAAACCGATTTCAAATAATCATCCTTTACATTAATCGGCTCTTTCGCCTTGTAAATACTAATAATCGGAAATTTCGCAGCATTTATCGTATTCGTAGAAATCCTATAAAATATTTTGTCACCTTTTTTATTCAACAAATAAATCGAAAATCCCCTCTCAAAATTCCCTTCATTAGTCGTACTTCTAACAAAATCATCATTTTTCTTCGTATTATTTGTCATATATGAAATTTGATCAGAAATAACCATTTTATCTATAATATCTTTTGTATTCTCTCTAAAAAAAACTGTTTTTTTAGAAATCTGAAAATCTAAAATATATTCTTTTTTATTATGTTGTGAATACTGCTGAATCTTTCTAACAAACTGACTTATATTTCTCTTTTGAATTGTAAACTCCTGTTTTTCCTTCTGTTTCTGCAAACTAATCGAAACAATCGAAAATAAAATCATAACAATCGACATGTATAACAAAACCTCAACGAGCGTAAACCCGCCATTCCCTCTCTTTTTCACTCAAAATCAACCCCTCAATTTCATAATTTAAAATAGATTTCCCCTTTTTAAATCTATAAATTTATGCTTTTTAACAAAAAAACTCAAATAATTTTTTGTTATCTGAGTTTATTATAACTTATTTTTTTGATTTTTTCTAGATATTTTTAATTTTATTTTAATATTTCTTCTGAAATTTTTGTTTTATCAATATCTTTAATATCTTTACAAATCACATATTCAATAGTATTTGGATTTTTCAATCTAAGTAAATCTTACTTCTATGTCCAAAATCAATAGCCACTATTACCAAAATATCATCCTAAATATCCACAATAAGCCTATAATCCATTATTCTATACCGCCAAAGCCCTTTTAAATTTCCTGTCAATGCTTTTCCTTTTTTTCTTGGATTTTCCACATTTACAAGATTCTTTTTTATATATGAATATAGTGTTCGTTTAGTAGATTTATCTAATTTTTTTATTTTCTTATTCAACTCTTCCGAAATTTCTACTCTAAATCCCATTCTTTAGCTACCTCCTCAAATGGAATTGTTACTAACTTCCCTTCTTCCTTTGCTTTTAAATATTCTTTACATATTTCCAAATCATATTCATCTTCTATTTTCTCAAATATCAGATCTTTAATATATTGAGATACCGAAAAGCCTTTACTTTCAATAAATTTTTTTATTACTTTTTCCTCTTCATCATTAAATCTAATTGAAATTACAGACATTATTATCACTCTCCTTTTTTGTTTACATTGTAAACTAAAAAAATAAATAAGTCAATTTTTTATCTTTCTATAAAAATTTAATCTAAAACAACGAGCGACTGTTTAACAATATCACCTTTCCTATTTTTTGGAATTATACAAATTTTTATTCAAAGCCATTTTCAGTTATGGCAAAAACTTTTTTTAGATAAAGGAATTGGAGAGAAGAATTTTTTGTAATGTATGTAATGTTTCAAATAATTGTAATTATTGCATACAATACAAATATTCTGCTTATAAATACGAAAAAATTGTACTTGTTATTAATTTCAATATTTTTTATGGCAATAACTGTAATAATATTAAAAAATAATCTGATATTTACAGGAATATACCTAATATTATGTACAATTTTTTTTTAATTAACTATTATTTTGAATTTCACTTTAATAAAATCCTATCAAAAGAAAAAATAAGCGCAATCACTTCAATGAAATCATTTTTTTCAAGGATTTTTTCATTCGGAACGTTATTTGTTTCTAGTTTATTATTAAGAAAAATTAGTGTTGTTAATTTATTTTTGATAAATGTTACAGTTGTTATTTTTGTGGCTATGTATTTAATTTTTAGAATTAATAAATTAATATCTGTGAGCAATATGGAAAAAAACAACCGACTATAATAGCAACTAAGTAACCGTACAAGATACCGACTAGATTAATCATACATAGTCGGATATTTTTTTGATGAGAGAATTTTTTTGTATAGTTTTAACTGAAATATCAAGTATAATTTTATTGTTAATTTATTGTATATTATCGATTCTGATGCTTGTGATAATATTTTAAAGAAACTATTTAAAAGATACCTTATTAAAAATATAAATTGTAAAAATATTAGAATATATTTGAAAATTTAAAATCTATGGCATTTTTAAAATTTGATTATTTTATAAATTATAAAAATTATAATAAAATCAATATTTATTATTTTTGATTTTAAAAAACTTAATCAAAATGGTCAAAACTAACTTAGAAAAGAAATTGTATTTTTTTGAAAATATGGTAAAATAAGTAGGTAAATTTAATATACATAATGTTATCTCAAAATAATATTATTTTTTATTATTGACTAGGAGCAAAAATGAGAAAATATAAGAAATTAAAAGAAAAAGTAAATAAACAGTTTGAAAATAGAATTAGCAAATTAGAAGAAGTCAATAAAAATATGAAAGAATTTATTGAAATAAATAACAAAATGCTTGATAATTTTGAAAATTTGGATAAAATTATAGAAGATATCGATAAGGAATTTAATAAAAAAACAGGAATTCTGAATAAAAAAGATCAAATATTTTTATGGACTGCAGTTGCTTTACAAACATTAAGATGGTGGCTTTTAAAATATGATATAGACTCTTTAAAAAATTTAAAACCAGATGTTTCAATTCGTGAAACAGCTGCTGAAGGAGGATATAAAGAAAAAAAAGAAAGAGAGAATTTTTTAAAAGAAAAGCAAGAAGAAATTGCCAAAAAGAATAAATTTATATCTTGGAAAGAATATTTTATTAGGGCAGTTCCTTATGATGCTATGAAAGGTGAGGGGGCAAAGAATATCGAAATATTAGGAGTAAAAAAAGCAGGAAAATATCTTTATGGAAAAAATCATCATTCTGCAACTTTGGGACATGATCCAATACTAGGATATTTTTTTGGAACAATAAATATAATGACATCTACTATAACTTTTAATAAACCACTATTGCCAACTAATAAGGTAAATTATCCAGTTATTAATGAGAACGTAAGTTTTATAAAAACATTTTATACAGCAATAGAAGCTGGTATAGATGACAAATATAGAATACCTGCAGCGATAATTAGACAAACAATGCATTTGGCTTCAGATGTAAATACTAAAATGGGATTACCAATACCTCTATTAAATGCTGAAATGCAACAAAGATTATTAGAAAAAGGATGGAATTCAAAAGAATTGGAAAAAATTACTAAAGTTTTAGGAAAAAATTTAGCAGTATTTTCTTTACAAGTGATAATTGGGATTTTTATAAATATGATCATAAAAACATTACATTTAATGATGTATGATGAATTGAAAGATGGAAATTATGATTTATATAATGTAAGAACACAAAAAATATTAAAAATTTCTAATATAATAGCAGAATCATTAAATATAGTGTATGTTGGTTCTAGTATAGTAATAGGGAAAGAAACTGGAAATCCTGAATTAATAAAAGAAGGTATGAAAAGAATCGATTTAGGAGGTTACATAGTTGCAGTTCATCAAATTGTAAAAAGTTCTTCGGTACAAGAAAAAATAAGAAGAGAATATTTGGAAAATAGATTATATGATAAATTTTTAGGAGAAGATTATAGTTTTTTAGAGGAGGATTAAGATAATGTTTGGTAATAAAAAGAGTTTTAATGAAGGTATAAAAAATGGAATAAGACTTTCAGAAGAAATTGTTAGAAGAGATACAGATGCATTAAGTAAAATGCATGAAAAACTTGAAAATATCAGTGGAGATACAAGAGAGCTAAAAGAATCTGTTGAAGAAGTTATAAAAAATCAGGAAACTTTTGAAATAGAAAAATTATTTGGTATAATTAGAACGTTAAGTCCAGATGATTTAGAAAAAGAAGAGAAAATAATATTATTACAAATTTTAGTAGATATTTCAAAAAGATATGAAAGTAATAATAATCAAAAAGAATTTTTAAGAAATTTAATACTTTATTTTGAAATTAATTCTGAGGATTCGTTAAAAGAAAATGATTTTAAAAGTACAATAGATAATATTGATAGTAAAAAAGTAGAAAAAATAATGTACAAAATTATAAAGGAATACCTGTATTTAGAAAATGATAACAATAACTATGGAAATAAATATGATGAGTATTTATCATTATTTGTAAATGGAGTTGTAGATAATAAAAATATAGAAAATGAAATTGAACTTAAAGTTGTTATTTTTGGTAAAGAAATATTGTATCAGCAATTTTCAAAATATAGTTATAATTTTGAAGAAAATAAAGAATATACTTATGAAGATTTTGAAGCAAAAGATGAAAATATAGCGTATGAAAATTTATATATAAATAATATAATACAAATAAAAATAGATGAAATAAAAGAAATCTCTCATAAAAATGTCTACATAAATTCATATATAAATTGTAATGGAACATTAAAATTTAAAAAATGTATAATATATTATAATGAGACTAATGAAGTAAATGAAATTTTATTATCAAAAAATGCGAATTTATTTATAGAGAATTGTACGATTATTTGTAGAAAAATAAACGGAGATATGTTTATAAAAGCTCCAGAAAATACTAAAGTTGAAATTAGAAATTCTAAATTTTTAGATTGTTCGCATTTTTTAGAAGTTGGAGAATATTATTCACTACAAAATAAAACTATTATTGATAATTGTAATATTATAAATTGTTCAGATGATTTTTTATTTATATATGGAAATTGTGAGTTTACAAATAATGTTATAGTTCAGGATAGAAAAATAAAAGGCAGTGGAATACCAACATTTACGTATAATAATATTTTTATATGTAATAATAAAGAATCAGAAAGAAATTTAATTAGTAATAATAAATTTAGAGATAATAGAGTAAATAAAGAATTTTCAAGAATTTATTTGGCAGTCAACAATGCAAAAATAATTAATTGTGATTTTAAAGATATTAATAAAAACGATGGTCGGTTTAGTTTACCTATAATAAGAATGGATAATGTTGAAGTAGAAGATTGTAAATTTGAAAATTGTAAAAATATTCTCTTCGACAATTTTGTAACGAAAGAAAAAATAATAATTGACAATTGTAAATTTGAAAATTGTACAAATGTTTTAAAAATGACTCATAATGAGTGTTTTTTATCAAATACTAAATTCATATCTTGTTATGATAATGTTATTGAATATAATGGTGGAATAATAGAATTTTGTGAATTTATAGATGTAAAGGAAGAAATGAATATAGGAATTCCTGAAAATTACATCTTATTAAATGGTAAGGAAATAAGTACAATAAGAAACTGTATTTTTGATGATATAAAATTAAGAAGTTATTTGATTAATTATTATAACATAGAAAAGGAAAAAGATATAATGACATCTGATATAAGAAATTGTATCTTTAAAAATTATGAAATAACAGAAGAAAATGGTTTAATAAACAAATTTTTCTTATATAAGTCATTTTGGGGAGAGCTTCAAAGAAAACAAGTTATTCAAACTTATACTTGCAAAGGTTTATAATTGATAAGAAACATTATCAATAGAGTTATTGTTAATGTTAAACAGTAATAATTCTTTTTTTATTATAATTCTTAAAAAATTCATTTTATAAGACTTTTTTGAATGATTTGTGCTATAATTATAAAAAATAGAAATTCCTAAAGTTTCTATCTTTGGTAAAGAAATTTTGTATCAGCAATTTTCAAAATATAGTTATAATTTTGAAGAAAACGATAAAAACTTTGAAGAAGAAAAAATATGGTATATTGATAAATCCGAGAAAGAAAATGTAGAAATAAATAGAGAATGTACTGAAATATATTTTTATGAAAAATTAACTGATTATATCGAAAGCAATAGCTATATAATTTGTTTTCAAAATGAAAAATTATTTTCAATAAATAAGAAATCATTAGAAAGAAAAATTATTTTTAAAAATTTAAAATTAGAAGAACAGATATTTTCTAAAAAACAAATTTGCTCTTATAATGACATTATTTATTTAGTTTATAATCATGAATTGTTATTTTGTAACTTAGAAGATGATAAAGAAGGATTTATTTATAGCATTGAAAAAGAAACATATAAAGATTTTGAGAAACAGAAAGAAGAATATGAAATAAGAAATATTTCAGTTGACAAAACAAAATTTATTTATGGAAATTCTAATTTAAGAATACATGATTTTGAAACAAAAGAAACAATAAAAGTAAAAAATCTTGCTAATGATGATGTTAGTAGTTATGAAAAATATCTAATTTATAATTCAAATTTGTATTTCCTGTATGACGAAAAGGGTGATTTAGTATTAGTTAAATTTAGTTTAATAAGTAATTTTTGTACAAAAATTTCAAAGGAAACTTTAGAAAAAACAAAATTATTTTATGTGAATAATGCTGTAGAAGTAAGAAAAATTGGAATTTATAAAAATTATATGTACGTTATATTTTCTGGAATTAGAGAAAATGATATAAGAACGTTTCGTTATATAGATTTAGATAATGGAAATGTTTATTTACAAAATTTTTGGTTCGATCAATTTTATCAAATTGAACAGTATAATCAATATTTGATTTATAGCAATGCCTCAAAAAATTTCTCTATAATAAAACATGATTTTCTAACAAATAAAAAAAAATATTAATAAAAAAATATGGAAAAATGAAAAAATTAGATATTATGTATAATTTTTTCTTGAATGCTATTGAAAAAAAATTAGATATTAGGGGTAATTATTTCTCGGATTCTGTTTGTCCAATTAATCTAATACCAAATTTAGTGTCAAATTCAGTAATGCGTTATTTAAGAATAGGTAAATGGATATGGGATAATAAAAATAATAGAATTGTTTCGATAGAATGAAACAATATGGAGGTAATATGAATAGTTATTTTAGTGAAAAATATCATAATAATAAAAATATTGAAATTTTTTTTGGTTTATTTCAATCTACTGATTTAGAGAATAAAAATACTTTAGAAGATTTTAAAGAACAAATAAAGTTTAGAACACAAGGAACAATATATATTTCATATCCTTATTCAAAAAATTATTTATTTGAATACTATATTAACTTATATATCATATTTTTGATATTTAATCTTCATTATCAAAGAAAATATGGGTTAATTTATAATAACAATATTAATTACCCGATTAATAATTATTATAGTGTCTCTGCTCCAAGTATAAATAGCAAAAACATTGATTACTTTAGTATTTTAGATTATGAAATAGGTAAATATAATCAAATAAGCTGGAATCAAAATTATCAAAGTGTAGAAAAAACAATTAATTTTTTGAAAAAACATAATCTTGAAGTATCAGATGAAATAAAAAATATGATATATGATAGTGATATAATAAATGATATAGCAATACAGTATTATTCTGTTAACTCTAGTTTAGATTATAGAGATTTAAAAAAATTTAAAGAATTTGAAATTTTTACAGATAAAAATTTAGTAAATAATGATAAAATAAAAAATACTCAAGAAAAGTATAACTGTATAAATAGTATAGTTTTTAATACTTTTTATCATTATAATATTTTAAAAACTTTATTAAATAATTATCATAATTTTGATGAAGCTTCTGAAAAAATTAAAAATAATTCTTTAAATGTAAAGATACTTTCTTCTAAAATAGAAGAATTAGAAAATAAAAGTAAAGAAAATTATAGAGTTCTACAAGAAAACAGAAAAAATACAGAGAAATTAAAAGATTTCTATTTAGCAGTAACAGGAGTTTCAATAGGTTTGATTTCATTAGTTG
The DNA here is from genome assembly GCA_963524305.1 of uncultured Leptotrichia sp. Lineage (GTDB taxonomy): Bacteria > Fusobacteriota > Fusobacteriia > Fusobacteriales > Leptotrichiaceae > JABCPH02. The sequence goes on from CAURGH010000020.1 coordinate 31,345, forward strand.
TAGGTGGAATAGCATCATTAAACAAAGAAACTTCTCTATTAAATATTGCATTATTTGATTTAAGTGTTGTCCTAGCTATTTTTATATTTTCAATAACTTTTTATACAATTTATACACACGATTATTTGAAAAATAAAAAAAATAATAGATTTTTAATTTTAAATATTGTTTTATCTATTATTACAGCATGTTTAATAATATTTATTATTAGAAATTTTTGATAATATAAAGTTATAAAAGATAGTAAAAAAGATAACTGCGATTTTATAAAGAAATTTAAATTAAAGTATTATCTAGATGTTACGTAAACATGCTGTATTTCAGAATGAAGGTGTCTAATAAGTCAAAAATAAAATTACTAACTTATGATTTAGTAATTTTATTTACTTTATGAAACAGCCCATATAATAAAATACAAAATGGGAGAAAATAAAACATAAAATTTTAAATTTTTCTTCCTAATGGAGAGTGTCCAGAATTTTGTGTAAACTCAAAATATAATATATGGTACAGGATGG
>CAURGH010000021.1:0-31055 GCA_963524305.1 uncultured Leptotrichia sp.
AAAGAAACTAAATAGTACTTAAGAACCTCGCGACTTCAGTCGTGAGAGGTTCAGGGGGTAAACTTGATTAAAGGTAAAGGTAAACCGTTCTTAATGGGATTAGCAGGAGGAGCTGCAGGAGGATTCTTGGCATCAGTTTTCGGATTGAAAGCATCAGGAATGGCAGTAACAGTAATACCTGGAATCTTATTATTCTTAAACGCTCAATTACCATTGTACTTAGTTTCTATAATCGTAGGTGCTGGAGTAAGTTTTGCGTTAACATATACATTTGTAAAACTAGAAAAATAATAGAAATAATAAATTTAAGTAGGAGTTTTTGTACTCCTACTTTTTTAAAAATTTTGTATAATTTGTATAAGATGTATAGATAATAAAGATTTAGAGAGTGTTCTGAATTTGTGTAAATGTATGATATACTAAACTATTAATATAAGGATTCTCTAGTTTATTTACACAAAAAATTTACACTCTCATATCCTCTTGCAATGTATATTATATTTTGGGTTCACATAAAATTTTGGACACTCTCTAAAAAATTAATTTTTAAGAATATATTCTTTAACTTTTTCAATCAATTCTTCTTTAGAATTTTCGATATTCCCTTCTAAAAGTTCATTTAACAAATATTTTTTCACTTTTTGAATTTCCTTATTATAAATTCCTAGTTCCATTAAGTCGTAACCATTGATATTTAAAGAATTAATTGTAGGAACTTTCATGTTTTCCACAATATAATAAAAAGTTTTCCACAAATTATCATTTCGATTATTTTCGTGACCTTTTCCACTATCATCAGAAATTGCTAAATCAATTAGTCTTTTCGTATTTAATTCTCCATAGCTACTAATCAATGTTTTTATTGCCTTTTCGCTTTGGCTGTTATGCAATTTCATATGATTTTTTACAATTGTGTAGACGTCATCTCTTATATTGTTTGATTGACCGAGTCTAGACATAATTCGTTTTGCAATGGAAGCTCCAATAATTTCATGTTTGTAAAAATGAAAATATCCAGTTTTTTCATCAACAGTTTTTGCTTCAGGTTTTCCAATATCGTGAAGAAGTGCACTCCAACGTGTTGTTAATTCAGGACTCACACCATTAAGCACATTCATGCTATGTTCCCAAAGCGTAAATTTATGATACGGATTATTTTGATCAAAATTATAAATTACTTTTAATTCAGGCAAGACATAATCGAGAACCTTTAATTCTTTCATTTTTTCAAAACTTTTAACAGCATATTTTCCAACAATTAGTTTATTTAATTCATTTGTAATTCGTTCTTGAGAAATTTTTTCTAACACATGAATATTTTCTTTTATAGCAATTTCTGTATTTTTTTCAAAATCAAATCCCAACTGACTCATAAATCTAAAAGCTCTCATCAGTCGAAGTCCATCTTCTTGCAACCGTTTTTTCGGTTTTCCAACAAATCGAATAATCTTATTTTTAATATCTTCTTGTCCGTTAAAAATGTCAATAAGTCCATCCTTTTCATTAAATGCCATTGCATTAAACGTAAAATCCCTTCGCAATAAATCGTCCTCAATATCATTCACAAACTCAACAGAATTAGGTCTTCTTCCATCGCTTCCAATATCTGTTCTAAATTTTGCAATCTCAAAATTTTCATCTTTATAATGAATTATCAAAATTCCAAAAGCCTTTCCAACTTCTTTTGTCGGATAGTTAGAAAATATTTTTTTTATATCATCATATTCCATATTTGTTGCAATGTCTATATCTTTTGGAGTTTTATCTAAAAGAATATCTCGCAAACAGCCTCCAACAAAATAACCTTTATTCCCATTTGAATTTAATTTTTCTAAAATTTTTGTTGCTTTCTCATCAAAAATATAATTTTTTAATTTCATTTTTCACCTCAATGTTTAAAAACTTTTTTATATTATACTATTTTTTGTGAAAAAAATCATAGAATTTTTTCTAGCTATTGAAATACACACTAGAATAATGTAAAATGATATTAAGAAAAAAATAAAAAGGGAAATTAGAGAGAGAAAATGGGAAAAATAAAAATTTTAGATGAGAGTGTTTCTAATATAATTGCAGCAGGGGAAGTTGTTGAAAATCCGGCTTCTATGATAAAAGAAATGATTGAAAATTCGTTGGATGCGAATGCAACTATGATAAAAATAGAAGTTTTTAAGGGTGGACTTGATGTAAAAGTGAGTGATAATGGTGTTGGAATGGATAAAGACGACACATTGCTTTCGATAGAAAGACATGCAACTTCAAAAATCGTAACAAAAGACGATGTTTTTAACTTGAAAACATACGGATTTAGAGGAGAAGCACTTGCCTCAATAGCAGCAGTTTCAAAATTAACAATAACAACGAAAACAGCAAGTAGTCCAATTGGTTACAAAATTCGTAGTTATGGTGGCGTAGTTAGAGGATTTGAAGAGATTTCAAAAAATGTTGGGACAGAAATTGAAATAAGAGATTTGTTTTATAATACACCAGCTAGAAAAAAATTTTTGAGAAAACAGTCGACAGAGTATGCTAAAATAAGGGACATTGTTTTAAGAGAGGCACTTGCAAATAATGATGTTGCTATTTCACTTGAATTAGATGGTAAATCGAGTGTAAAGACAAGTGGAAAAGGAATAGAAAATGCAATTCTTGAATTATTTGGAAAATCAGTTTTACGAAATTTAACAAAATTTAAGTACGGATATTTGGGAAATGTGGAAATTTTACGAAGTAGTAAAGACTATATTTTTACTTATGTGAATAAAAGATATGTGAAATCTGCAACTATTGAAAGAGCAATTTTAGATGGTTATTATACAAAATTAATGAAAGGAAAATATCCTTTTGCAATAATATTTTTTGATATAAATCCAAATGAAATAGATGTTAATGTTCATCCATCAAAAAAAATTGTGAAATTTTCTAATGATAAAATTGTTTATCGACAAATAAAAGATGAAATTGATGAATTTTTTTATTATAATGACAGGGAAAATTGGCAGCCGAATATTGATTTGTCGGAAAAATTTAATAAGAATAGGGAAAATATTATAACGGATGATTTGTTTGATGATAAAATGGGTAAAAAAATTATTAGTTTTGAAACATATGATGGTAAAGTTGATAATAATGAGAATTCGGTGGAAGAAAATTCTAGTGAAGAAAGAAATTCGTATGGTGAAAATAGAAATGAAAATAATTTCCAGAGAATAGATCAAAGTAATTTTTCTACAAGTAATTCAGAAAATTTGATAAAAAATGAAGAAGAAGGAAATCGTAAAGTATATGAAAATGCTAATAATAGCGATATTCTTGAAAATATTATGAATCAATTGAATAACCAAAAAAATAAAGTGGACAATTCTGAGAATAATAGAAATTTTACGAAAAAATCGGTTATTGAAAATGATTCAGAAAATTTTAATTCAGAAAATAAAATTTTTGAAAATTTGGATAATAGAAATATTGAGAAAAAAACAGATATTGTATTGTTTAATGAGGATAAAAAAAGTGTTTCTGATAAAACAGGGTATAAAATAGGAACATTTGAAAAGCATGTAGGAGAGCAGATAGAATATGATGTGCTAGGACAGATTTTTGATACGTATATTTTGGTAAAGAGGGATAATGAGCTTGAAATTTATGATCAACACATTATTCATGAACGAATACTTTATGAAGAGTTGAAAGATAAATTTTATAACAAAAAGATTGAATCACAACGGCTTTTATTGCCACAAAAAATGGAAGTTACTGAAAGTGAAAAGGAAATAATTTTTGAAAATATTGAAATTTTTAATGATTTTGGATTTGAAATTGATGAATTTTCAGAACAAGAGATTATTTTTCGAGCTATTCCAGCTTTTGATTTTAGAGATTCAATTCAAAATGTGTTTTTAAAACTTTTAGAAGATATAAAAAATGAGGCAGAAATAAAGGATTTACGTGAAAATATAATTATTTCAATGTCGTGCAAAGGAGCGGTAAAAGCAGGACAGAAATTAGATTTATATGAGATGCAAAATATGGTCAGAAGACTTCATGAAATTGGAAAATACACTTGTCCGCACGGTCGACCAATTATTGTAAAATTAACGAGAAACGATTTAGATAAAATGTTTGGTCGAAAAAAATAAAGAGTAAAAGCCGAATTTGGGAGCGGTCAAAAAACTCTCAAGAAAATAATTGACAATAAGGGAAAAATATGGTAAAGATTAATATAGTATGTATTGGAAAAGTGAAAGATAAATACATAAGAGATGGAATTAATGAGTTTTCTAAAAGACTTTCTAGATATGCAAATTTTAATATCGTTGAATTAAGCGAAGAAGATGATAATAAAGGGATTGAGAGTGCAATCTCAAAAGAAACAGAAAGAATAATAAATATCATTAATAAAAAAAGTCAATCATATAATATTTTGTTGGACTTAAAGGGAAAACAAAAAAGTTCTGAAGGAATGGCAGAATTATTAGAAAAAATAACAATTCAAAAAAGTGAAATTAATTTTATAATAGGTGGTTCTAATGGAGTCGGAGATGAATTGCGAAGAATAGTTGATTTTAGATTAAATTTTTCATTATTTACATTTCCACATCAGTTAATGAGATTAATTTTAGCAGAACAAATTTATAGATGGATTTCGATTAATAATAATATAAAATATCATAAATAATGGAGGGAGAAGCATGTATTCAGTAGGTGAAGAATTTGAAAAAGTAATTGATGATGAAATGGAATATTTTACATGTTTAGCAAATATTACAGTTGGGGATAAGGAGTATTTGATTTGCGAAAATGAATCAGGAGTAAAAAGAGTTTTTTATTATGATGTGAGTGAAGAAGAATTAGTAACATTGGATGAAGATGAAGAAGATCACATATTAGAAATATGGGACGAAGATTATTATGGTACTGATAAGGATTATATGTACTGGAACGAGGATTTCGGAGAATATGATAAGGTAAAAGATGAAACAAATCTTGAAGACTTGAGTGCAGAACCATTTAATGATTTGGATGATGACGATATTGCTGATTTTTCTAGTGACGAAGATGAAGAAGATTTGGATGACTTTTTGAATGAGTTTTTAGAGTAAAAAGGAGAAAAATTTTTAATGAAAATAAAAATATCAAGTATTGATAAATTTGAGCAAAAATATGATAAAATATTTGACATAGCACAAACAAATCATTTAGACGGAAAAAATGAGTATCATTACAACGATGAATTTGGAAAATGTAGAATTATAGAACATTCTGATTTTCTAGAGATTTATCGAGTTGGAAAAATAAACTCAAAACAAGTTTTTAAATTGGATAAAAAAACGTCATTTTCATATATAACAAAAGAATTTAAAGGGAAATATGAGATAATAACAAAAAAAATATTTAAAGAAAATGGAAAAATTATGTTAGAATATGATATAATGGATAGAAATGAATTAATTAATACAATAAAATTGGAAATAAATTTGTTTGTTTAAATGAAATAATTATAAGAAAGGAAAAGTGATGAGTAATCAAAATAATCAAACGCCAAATGATAATGGTATAATAAAAGAAAAATTGAAAAAAGTAGAAGAATTGAAAGAAATGGGAATCGAGCCTTATGGAAGACATTATGATAAGGTAGACGATATTTCAGAAATTAATAAGTATGACGAAACTTGCGAAAAAGTATTCAAAACAGCAGGAAGAATTGTTGCATTCAGAAGAATGGGTAAAAATGGATTTGGAAAAATTCAAGATCCAACTGGACAAATTCAATATTATGTAAAAAAAGATGAAGTTGGAGAAGACGAATATGAAATTTATAAAAAATTAGGAATGGGAGATTTCATTGGTATTGAAGGAACATTATTTAGAACAAAAACTGGAGAATTAACTTTAAGAGCAAAATCTTTTGAAGTTTTATCAAAAAATGTAAGACCACTACCAGAAAAATTCCATGGATTAACAAATATTGAAACTAGATACAGACAAAGATACGTTGACTTGGTAATGAATAGAGAAGTTATGGAAACTATGAAAAAAAGATTCCAAGTTATTAGATTTTTTAGAAGCTATTTAGAAAAAAAAGGATTTACGGAAGTTGAAACTCCAATGATGCACCCAATCGCAGGTGGAGCAACTGCAAGACCATTTGTTACGCACCACAATGCATTAGATATGGAATTATTCTTAAGAATCGCACCTGAATTATACTTAAAAAGATTATTAGTTGGTGGATTTGAAAAAGTATTTGAAATTAATAGAAGTTTTAGAAATGAAGGAATTTCTGTAAAACATAATCCTGAATTTACAATGATGGAATTGTACCAAGCGTATGCTGATTTTAATGATATGATGGACTTGACAGAAGACTTAATTTCTAGCTTGACTTTCGAGTTACATGGAAAATATGAAATTGAATATGAAGATAAAACTATTAATTTAGCTAAACCTTGGAGAAGAGTAACAATGAAAGAAGCTGTAAAAGAAGCAACTGGATTTGATTTTGATTCAATTTCAAGTGATGAAGAAGCTATTGAAAAAGCGAAAGAATTTGGAATTCCTTTAGAAAAAGATAAAACTTATACAAAATTTGGAATTTTAAATTTATTTTTTGAAGAAAAAGTGGAAGAAACATTAATTAATCCAACATTCATAACAGAATATCCAAAAGAAATTTCTCCACTTTCAAAAAATCAAAAAGGTGAAACTGAATGGGTTGACAGATTTGAATTATTCATTTCAGGAAGAGAATTTGCAAACGCATATTCAGAATTAAACGATCCAAGAGATCAAAAAGAAAGATTCGAAGAACAAGTTAAATTGAAAGAAGCAGGAGACGATGAAGCACAAGGAATGGATTTAGATTACATTAGAGCCTTAGAATACGGAATGCCACCTGCAGGAGGATTAGGAATTGGAATTGATAGATTAGTTATGTTACAAACTAATTCAGCATCAATCAGAGACGTAATTTTGTTCCCAACATTAAGAAAAGAAGACATCGAATTATAATTTTTTAAATAAATTTATTAATCAAAAAATAAAAGATAATCATGAAATTAGTCGTGAAAATCTAGAAAAATAGGCAATCTCAGAATTAGAGAGTGTCTATTTTTTTTATTTAAAAAAATGAAAAAAAATTAAAAGTTCTCATTTTTCTTTAATCTTTATATGATACTATTATAATGTAACAAAGGAACAGCAATTACAAATACAAAAATGCAAAGGAGGATTATAAAAAATAAATTCTTAAAAGTAGCATTGTTAGGTTGTTTAGTATTAGGTTCTTTGAGTTTTGCTGGAAGTAAAGATTATAAAAAATCAAATTTCAGCCATAAAAAAAGTTCTTATAAAAGATCAAAAATAACCCCAGCAAGAGCTAAACAAATAGCATTAGCAAAAGTTCCAGGTGCAACATTGAGAAATATTAAAGATTTTGATTTTGATGAAGATTCTTATGAAGGAGAAATTCATTATAGAGGTTACACTTATGAGTTTGAAATCGATGCATATACTGGAAGAATTACAGATTGGGACGTAGATAGAGATTAGAAAATTAAGAGTTTTATGAAGAAAAGGTCGTGCATATGAGGGTAGGAGCTTATATGCAGAAAAAGGAGTAAAGGTCATGTATGCGAGGGTAGGAGCTTGTGTGCAAAAAATGAAGTTACAAAGTTAAAAAGGATAGGGTTTTTGGTCGAATCCGAATCATGAAGAAAAAAGTTCACTAAAATTAAGTCGATATCGTTAAAAAGTTTTTAAGTGTATAATTGCTGTAGAAGAAAAAAGGTTGTTTGTAATAGTTATATAAGTAAAAAGGTCAAGTCTAAAGAGATTTAGATAGTTTATGAAGAAAAAGGTCATTATGTATAGAAAAAGGGGAAGTTAGTACATAGAGGTTTCACTTTAAAGGAGCAAATAAGAAAAAAGGTAAGAAGAAAGATAGTATTAAGAGAAGTTATTTTGTAAGTTATGTCTTGCAAAAGACTTCTTTTTTTGTTTGAAAATCAGATGTTGAGAAAAATATGTAAAATAAAAAAGGATGGTAAAATTACCACCCTAAATTCTTTAAAATTATTTTTCTCTATAATATTTTTCTAAACCATTAACAATTCCAGAAACCATTTTATCTTGGTATTCTTTTGTTGACATTTTTCTGTCTTCAGCTGGATTTGACATAAATCCTAATTCAATTAAAGTTGTTGGTATTTTTGACCAGTTTGTACCAGTTAAGTCGTCTCTATAAGAAATTCCTCTATTTTGGGCACCAGTAGTTTTTAAATATTCTGCTAAAATGTCTTTTGATAATTTTTCACTTGCTTTTTGAACCGCAGGTGAAAGATATCTATTTTTAGCCGATGCAGTTAATACAGAAACACCACTTATAGAAGAATTATTTATACCATCAGCATGGATTCTAACATAAGAATCACAACCTGAATCATTGGCTTTTTCGGCTCTTTCCTTGTTACTGATATTTACCTCATTTTTATCTCTAATCATTGTTATCTTGTAACCTTTTGCTTGTAAAGCATCTCTTAATTTTAATCCAACTTCTAAAGTTAATTGATATTCATTTTTTCTAGTTGCAACTCCTTGAGCTCCAGACGAAACTTTTGGTTTTCTAGTAGAAGAACCAGGCGCAACAGGCTCTAATTGGCTATTTCCTCTCAATTGGTGTCCAGGATCAATACAAACGTGTTTTGATGCTGATACGGTATCTGCATGTGCTGGTGTTGTGACAACTGAAGTTGAAAATAGAGTAGTCAAAAACATGATTGACGCAGATAAATGTTTAATAATTAAATTTAACATAATTCATAATCTCCTTTCTTTTTACAATCTCAATTTTATCATAAATAACGTTAGATATCAAATAAAATTTATGTGATTTTATTGAGTTTATTCAGTGAGAAAATTGCATTAAAATATTTGTAGAAATAAAAAATAATTTTAAGAAAATTTTATTGAAAATATGATTGACAATAGGTGGAAAATAATATATAATCAAGTATATGAACAATCATTCATATATTTGAAATTAAGAATCAAAAATAAAATAATAAAATAATATTGTTATTAATTTTATAAAATGAAAAATAATTTATCTTATTAGAATATGTTTTAGGCTGTGAGGTAATTTTATGAAATTAAATTTTTGGAAGGAGAGAGAATGAAAAAAATACCGATATGTGAAATAGAAGCGATTCATCAAGATACTGTTGAAATGGTAAAGGAAAAATTGCCACAAGAAGAGATTTTGTATGATTTGGGTGACTTTTTTAAAATTTTGGGGGATACAACTCGGATAAAAATATTGAGTGCGTTGTATCAGTCGGAAATGTGTGTATGTGATATAGCGATTACCTTGGGGATGACTCAGTCGGCAATTTCGCATCAGTTGAGGGTTTTGAAACAGGGGAGGCTTGTGAAATATAGAAAAGAAGGGAAGGTCGTTTATTATTCGTTGGATGATGAGCATGTGATTCATATAATTGAGCAAGGATTGACGCATATTGGAGAGAAAAGATAGTAAAAATTTTGTGATTTATTGAGAGAAAATAAAAGTAAAATTAGAGTTGGAGTGATGAAATTATGGCTAAAGAAACGATTTTATCAATAGTTGGATTGGATTGTCCAAATTGTGCTGCGAAAGTGGAACGAAAGATTGGCGAGATGCCGGAAATAATGGGAGCGACTGTAGACTTCTTAGGAGAAAAATTATTTATTACTACAGAAGAGGAAAATAAAAATTCTCTGATAGTAAAAATTCAAGAGGTTGTGGATAAAGTTGAGGAAGGTGTTGTTGTTTCTGAAAGAAAGAGTTCTAGAATGAATGATTCTCATATACATGAAGAGTACTGTTGCTGTTCAGGAGCTTGTGAAGTGATTGAAAATGAAGGGGATGCACATTCTCATGGTCGTAGTCGCAGCCACTCAGAAGAGGAAAATATTAAGAAAAATGTTACAAAATTTGTGATTGGTGGAATTATTTTTGCAGGTGCAATATTGGCGCCATTACCGAATTTTATGAAAATTGTTTTGTATTTGGTTAGTTACTTAATTATTGGTGGCGAAGTTGTGTTGACTGCGATACGGAATATAAAAAGAGGGGAAGTTTTTGATGAAAACTTTTTGATGACGGTTGCGACAGTTGGTGCTTTTGCAATAAAAGAATATCCTGAAGCTGTTGCAGTAATGTTGTTTTATATGGTTGGAGAATTGTTTCAAGATGTGGCTGTGGGAAATTCGAGAAAATCAATTACTGCCTTGATGGATATTAGACCTGATTATGCGAATTTGAAAATTGGTGATGAAATAAAGAGAGTTTCGCCTGAAACTGTGGATATTGGTGAGTTGATAGTGGTTAAGCCAGGGGAAAAAGTACCGTTGGATGGAGAAATTGTAGAAGGAAATTCGACTTTTGATACATCGGCATTGACTGGTGAATCGTTACCAAAAGAAGTGATGGTTGGTGAAAGTATATTGAGTGGATTTATTAATAAAACTGGGTTAATAACTGTAAAAGTTACGAAAAGTTTTTCTGAATCTACAGTTTCAAAGATTTTGGATTTAGTTCAAAATGCAAGCGGAAAAAAATCAAAAACAGAGGATTTTATAACGAAATTTGCAAGATATTACACGCCAGCAGTTGTAATTGTGGCATTGATTTTGGCAATAGTTCCGCCTGTTTTATTGCAACAGCCGTTTTCTAATTGGATTTATAGAGCATTGACCTTCTTGGTAGTTTCATGTCCATGTGCGTTAGTTATTTCTGTTCCGTTAGGATTTTTTGGTGGAATTGGAGGAGCTTCAAAACATGGAATTTTAGTGAAAGGTGCTAATTATTTAGAAGCATTAACAAAAATTGATACGGTTGTAATGGATAAAACAGGAACATTGACAAAAGGTATTTTTAAGGTTACTGAAATTAATATGAAAAATAATCAAAATACAGAAACTACAGGAGAAAACGAACTTTTGAAATATACAGCTTATGCGGAAAGTTTTTCAAATCATCCGATTGCACAGTCGATTGTGAAAGAATACGAAGAAATGGGTAATTCGATTGATAAATCAAAAATTGAAAAATTTGAGGAATTGTCTGGTTATGGATTAAAAGTGAGAGTTGATGGAAAAGATATTTTGGCTGGGAATGCGAAATTGATGTATTTGGAAAAAATTACTATTGAAAATGAAGAAAAATTAGGAACAGTGGTTTATGTGGCAATAGATGGAAAATATGCAGGAAATATCGTGATTGCTGATGAGATAAAAGAAGATTCTGAAAGTGCTATTTTGGGAATGAAAAAGCAAGGAATTAAAAATATCGTAATGTTGACTGGAGATAATAAGAAAATTGGTGAAAGTGTTGCGAAAAAATTGGGAATAACAAAAGTTTTTTCTGAATTATTACCGACACAAAAAGTGGAAAAATTGGAAGAAGTAATGATTGAAAATGGGAAAAATACTGGGAAAGTGTTGTTTGTAGGAGATGGAATAAATGATGCACCAGTTTTGGCTAGAGCAGATGTTGGAGTTGCAATGGGAGGAGTTGGCTCTGATGCGGCAATAGAAGCAGCTGACATTGTAATAATGAATGATGAACCTTCAAAAATTGTAACAGCAATAGAAATTGCGAAAAAAACGAAAATAATAGTTTGGCAAAATATCATATTTGCATTAGCAGTAAAAGGAATTATTTTGATTATGGGAGCATTAGGATTTGCTACAATGTGGGAAGCTGTATTCGGTGATGTTGGAGTAGCTTTAATAGCGATATTAAATTCTATGAGAACTATGTATTTTTTTAAAAAATAGTTTGATTTAAAATAGTAAAAGGGCTAGATTAAAAATTTAATTATTTTAAGCTAGTCCTTTTGTCATTTTAATAACTATAGTTGTTTATTAAATCTCTGTATTGTGACAGTGTCTTACTTATCCCATTATCTATAGAGAAGTGTCTTATTTCAGCTAATTCTTGTTCTGAAAACCCTCTTTCTAACAATACAGTTTTAGCACTACCAAATTCAACGATGCTAATATTTTGAGAACCTTTCAAATACAGTTCTATCAATCTTCTTGTAGAATAATTACGTTCCCTATACTTATCAGCTTTTTCATTTATTTTTTCTTGTTTTTCATCCAAATATTTTTTTCCCTTTTGAAGAATATCCAATAATCCCATTTTAGAGGCTCCTTTCTAAATTTAATTTTTAAAAATTAAAATTAAGATTAGAATGAATAAAATAATCCATCCTAAAGGGGTAGAGAGTAACAGTTTTAATAAAATTAAAAAAAATTTTAAAAAACCGTATATACCAATTATCAAAAATTCTAATGCACCCATAGTTTACACCTCATAATAATCGATTATTGATCGAAATATTTAACAATATTTCCACTAATTATTTTGTAATTATAATATGATGGATTATGAGTAATCAATATTTTAGTTTTAATTACGATTTCTTGTAAATCTAAAGATTCAAAAATAATTTTTCCCAAAGAACAATCTTTGATACCGTATTTATAAGGATAAGTATTTAAAATTTTTCCATATTTTAAATAATTACTCATTTATTACCCCATTTTTACCCAAATATGATTTCCAGAACTTGTATCTGGACAATTTCCACCTGTACGTCCTAATGGTACAGAAGAAGATGTAACTATTTTTCCACATCTAGTACATTGCCATTTTGTTACAGCCATTTTGGTACCTCCTTTCTTACCTTTTATCACTAATATTTTATCTTTTTTTTTTTTTGATTATAAAAAACTTTGTTTAATCTTTAAAATTGAGAAATGATAATTTGTATAAAATATAGTTTTAGAAATGTAACAGGATATTTAAAAGAGTTTTATTTTAAATAGCTTAGTTATTTTATAAATAAGGAAATCTATAAATTATATGGCCTTAAATAGTTTTGTGAAATATAAAAAGATAAGTATTAAATATAATATTACTTTTAAAATTTAAATAAAAAATTGAAATCTAACTTCACATACGATATAATAAAAATATAGATTGATATTCATTTATTAAAGGAGGAGAAGTGTCTTGGCTGAAACGATTTTAGAGGAAGTGAAGGAGATACGACTGTTAAAGACGAAACGGGAGAGAATTATTTTGATTTTGTGTTCGCTTGTGACGGGGATTGTGACAGGAGCTGTTGTTGCGACGTATCGGATATTGCTTGATAAAATTTCGATTTTTAGGAATAATTTTAATGAGAATATGAATTTTGGGAAATTTTTGATTGGGTTGTTGGTTTTTATTTTGATTGGGGTTATTGTGCAATTTATGTTAAGTAAGAATCCTTTAATCGGGGGGAGTGGGATTCCACAAGTTAGTGCGTTTTTACAAAGAAAGTTGAAATTTAGGTGGTTTCCAGAGTTATTTTGTAAGTTTTGGGGTGGAGTTTTAGCGATTGGAGCTGGGATGTCGATGGGAAGAGAAGGGCCTTCGATTCATTTGGGAGCTTTGATTGGTGAAGGGATTGACAGGCTTTTGAAAAGAAAGGAAGTTGAGAATAAATATTTGGTGACGGCTGGGGCCAGTGCTGGATTGGCAGCGGCTTTTAATGCACCATTGGCTGGAGCGATATTTGCTTTGGAGGAATTGCATAAATTTTTTTCACCACTGATGTTGATTTGTGTGCTTGTAGCTAGCGGTGGTTCGGGAATGATGTTGCGGAAAATAATTGGATCGGGAGTTACATTTAAGTATAATTTTCATTTGCCGACAGAAACTTCTCAAATAAAGGTTTTTGTAATAACGGCTATATTTTGCTTGATTTTAGCACTTGGTGGAAAATGTTTTAATACATATTTGATATATTTTCAGGATAAGTATAAAGGGATAAAACTTAATAAATATGTGAAAATTTCGTTGTTTATGGTGCTGGCGTTTTTGATTTCGATTTTTTTCAAGGATATAACAGGTGGTGGACACGAGTTAATTGAAAAAATGTTTGATGCGAAATTGCCGATAAAAATATTGGCGATTGTATTGGTTGCAAAATTTTTGTATACGATGATTTGTTATGGTACGGGATTTCCTGGAGGAATTTTTTTGCCGATGCTTGTAATTGGTGCGTTAGTTGGGAAAATATATGGTACGATTTTAGTAACATATTTTGGGATTCCGCAAGAGTTTGTAGTTCATTTTATGCTATTGGGAATGGCTGGATATTTGACGGCATCTGTAAAAGCTCCAATTACAGGAGTGATTTTAATAATGGAAATGACTGGGAATTTTTCGTATTTGTTTATGCTGATAATTGTTTCAACGGGGACATATATTTTGACAGAGTTGCTTTCGATGGAGCCAATTTATGAGATTTTACTTGAAAGATTGATTTCAGGGAAAAAGGATGCGAATGAAAAAGTGCCGTTGGAATCGAGAATTGTTACAATTTTGATTCATGTTGGAATTGATTCAGAATTTGATAATAAAAAAGTGAAGGATTTAAAATTGCCGAAAAAGGTTTTGATAGTTGGGATTCGTTCGGGTGGAAAAGAGTTTATACCAAATGGAGAAACGATTGTTAAAAGTGGAGCTCAGTTAATAATTATGACTGATTATGAAACGGCGAAAAAATATTCGCATGAGTTGAAAGAACGTGGAATGAAAATGAAATAAAATTTAAAGAATTAGAAGTTGCAAATGATTGATTTTGCAACTTTTTCTTTTGAAAAATGGTTGGAATATGTTACACTATATGAGTAGAATAAGAACGGGAGTTTTTTGGAAAATGGTAAATTATAATTTGTTGTATAGTGATCTGAAAGATGTGAAAATACAGGGATTGGGAAAAGTACAACTTGGAAAATTTAATAAATTAGGAGTTCATACTTTGTATGATTTGTTGTATTTTTTTCCAAGAGCATATGAAAATAGAGGAAATAGTAAGAAAATAGATAAAATTTTGGCAGATGAGTTTGTTATTTTAACTGGTACGATTGTAAATATTTCTAGTCAGTTTGCTGCTAGAAGACCGATGTTTAAGGCAATTTTAGCAGATGAAACTGGAATGATTGAGCTTGTTTGGTTTAATAATAAATTTGTGAAAAATTATGTTCATGTGGGGGATGAAGTTTCGGTTTATGGGAAAGTTAGAAAGACAATGAAATTTCAGATGATAAATCCTGAATTTAAAAGGGATGAGCAAATAGCCGAGGCAATGTTGCCGATTTATCCATCGACAGCTTCATTGAAACAGCCGACTATTAGGAAAATTGTGGAAAAGGCATTGTTTGAGTATGCATATTTGTTGGAGGAAAATATTCCGAAAGAATTAATGGAGCAAGAGAATTTGCCGAGTAGGACTAGGGCTATTATGGATATTCATTTTCCGAAGAATGAAGAGGTTATGGAAAGGGCGAAAAGGCGATTTATGCTGGAAGAAATTTTGCTTTTGGAAGCTGGGATTTTGCAGAATAGGTTTAAGATTGATCAGGCGAATAGTAATGTTTATAAGTTGGAAGATAAAAAAGGGCTAGTTCGAGAATTTATTGATAGTTTGAATTATGAATTGACAAGGGCTCAGAAGCGGGTAATTACTGAGATTTATAAAGAATTGAAAAATGGGAAAATTGTGAATAGACTAATTCAAGGAGATGTTGGATCAGGGAAAACAATAGTTTCGTTCATTATTCTTTTATATATTGTTGAAAATGGATATCAAGGTGTGATAATGGCACCAACAGAAATTTTGGCAACGCAGCATTATTTGGGAATTGTGGATCAATTTAATAATTTAGATGTCAGAGTTGGGTTGTTGACTGGGAGCTTGAAAGGGAAGAAAAAGGAAAAATTATTGCTTGAAATAGAGAATGGCGTGGTTGATATTGTGATTGGGACTCATTCGCTGATAGAGGATAATGTGATTTTTAAGAATTTGGGATTGATTGTAATTGATGAGCAGCATCGTTTTGGAGTGACTCAGAGAAAATTATTAAGAGAAAAGGGAAATTTGGAAAATTTGATTGTAATGAGTGCTACACCAATTCCACGTTCTTTAGCGTTGACGATTTATGGGGATTTGGATGTTTCGATTATTGATGAATTGCCGAAAGGGAGAAGTCCGATTGTTACGAAATGGATAAAATCAGAGGAAGAAAAACGTAAAATGTACGAATTTATTGAGAAAAAATTGAGGAAAGGGCGACAGGCGTATGTTGTTTCGCCTTTGATTGAGGAAAGTGAAACGTTGGGGAATATAAAATCAGCGCAGGAAACTTTTGAGGAATATAGTGCGATTTTTTCAAATTGGAAAATTGGGTTGATTCATGGAAGGCAGAAATATCAGGAAAAAGAAGAGGTGATGAGGCTTTTCAAAAAGGGAGAAATTGATATTTTAGTTTCGACTACGGTAATTGAAGTTGGGGTGAATGTTCCAAATGCTTCAATTATGGTAATTCGTGATGCACAAAGATTTGGTCTTTCGTCGCTTCATCAGTTGCGAGGAAGAGTTGGTCGTGGAAGTCATCAATCATATTGTTTTTTGGAATCGGAAACTACAAATAAGATTTCGATAAAGCGTTTGGAGGCAATGGAAAGCACAACGGATGGATTTAAAATAGCTGAAGAGGATTTAAAATTAAGGAATTCAGGAGAGATTTTGGGAACTAGGCAGAGTGGGATTTCGGATATGCTGTTTACAGATATTGTGAAAAATGTACGTGAAATAAAGATTGTGAGAGATTTTGTGATAGAATATTTGAAGAATAATAACGGAGATATCGGGAATGAGTTTTTGAAATTGGATATTTATCATAAATTCTTTAATTAATAATTTTAGATGTTTTTGATAGTTCGATTGCCACTCTTAAATTCTGTTTTTGCTACAAAAATTTAATAATAGAAAGGAAAAATCTTTATGAAAAGATATTTAGCAGACTTTGGTTTACTTTTAGTTGGAATATTGTGGGGATTGGGGTTTGTTTTTGTGAAAATTGGATTGAATGAAGGGATAGATCCGTTTTATTTGTCTTCGATAAGATTTTTGATGGGATTTGTGGCTTTGTATTTGATTTTTAGAAAGAAAGTTAGTAAAATTGTAAAAAGAGATATAAAAGCTGGGATTGTGATAGGATTTTTTCAATTTATGGGATATTTGACACAGACTTATGGATTGACAATGACAACAGCTAGTAAAAATGCGTTTTTTACAGCAATAAATGTTGTAATTGTTCCGTATATTTTTTGGATATTGCATAAAAAGAAACCTGATATATTTTCGTTTGTTGCTTCAATTGTTTGTCTAGCAGGAGTTGGAGTTATTAGCTTTGATGCAAACATGAATTTGACGGATATAAATAGAGGGGATATTTTGACAATAATAAGTGCGTTCTTTTTTGCAGGACAAATTGCTACGACTGGGTATTTTTCTAGGAAAATAGAGCCGATGAAATTGATATTTATTCAAATGCTAGTTGCTGGAATATTGTTTTTGATAACTCAATTTGTTACGACTGGTGTGAGTGCGTTTACTCCATTAAGCGGTATGACATTAGTATCAGTAGTGTATCTAGTACTATTTTCAACAGCAATTCCAACATTACTGCAAACTTTTTGTCAAAAGGCTACAACATCGACAAGAGCTTCGATTTTGATGTCGACAGAATCGTTGTTTGCACCATTATTCGCATTTTTTTTGTTGCATGAAGTGTTGACTTTAAAAGTGATTTTTGGTGCAGTATTAATATTGTTTGCGGTATTGATTTCAGAGACAAAATTGGGATTGGCGAAAATGGAAGATTAAAAATTAATTGTGGAAAGGTAGAAAAATGAAAAAAAATTACAAAAAAATTATAGCTTTGGGAATAATTTTGATTTTGGTTATTTCTTGTGGAAAATCAAAAAAAGATAATGGAAAAAAGACATCGAAAGGTGCTGATAAAGTAATTGAGGAAGCTGCAAAAAAAGCGGCTGAAAATCAAAAAAAATATGATGGGAAAAAAATGAATGAGAAAATCGTAGGAAGTTATGTAAGTGGAAATAGTTTAGTTAAAATATACAAGGAAAAAAATGATTATTACATTCAGTGGGGAGAACTGGATATGGAATCGTGGCAAAAGAAAATTGATGCAATGAAGGAAAAAGGTGAAACATACAATACTTTCGATTCGACAGATGTAACTTGGGGGAATTCTGATGTTGTGATGTTTAAGCCGATAAAATTGGAGAAAAAAGGGACAAAATTGTATAATCCAAAAATGAAGCAAACTTATTCTGTCGTTGAAGCTGATAATGTTTTAATAAAAATTGATGGACACGATGAAATGCAGCCAATTTTAAGAAGATTGAGCGAAGATGAAACTAAAAGAATGAAAAATGTAAAATTTTTATATGATGGAAATCGACCTTTAGAAGGAACTGATTTTTACAATAAGATTCCCACTGGAATTTAGAAGACCGATTTAACAAATAATTTCAAATATTAGAAAAAAGAAATGTTCCACTCATTATGAATGGAACATTTTTATTATCTGCAAAATACAATAAGTAATACCACTAGCAATAACAGGCCCTGCAGCGACTCCTTTAAAGAAAACAACTCCCATTATAGTTCCAATAACCAAAGCAACTGTAATTTCAGGTTGTCCGTGAAGTAAGTTGACACCTCTTGCCGAAAGCAAAGAAACTGTGATTCCACTAACGATTGCGACCCATCCAATTGGTGAATGGAAGGCATTTATCAAGTGCTTGAAGCCAATTTCATTTGTAGCGATAGGAATTAAAATAGCGATTGTAATAACTAAAACTCCCCAATTTATCCCTTTCGTACGAAATTGTGCCATTAATTTGTCGGTATGAGGTAAAAATTTTAGAATCATAACGAATATTGTAGCAACTACAATTGATTGATTTTTTGTAATAAATCCAACGAATAAAATTAAGGCTAAAAATAACCAACTTTCCATGTAAAAAATTCTCCTTTCAAATTTTTGATAATAAACATTTTACCATAAAAATAATTTTTGTGTTATACTTGTAATAGATAATTTTATTTTATTTTAGTAATTTTTGTAAAATAAAATAATTAATATTTATAAATAATTAAAAAGATAGTATTTAAAGTTGTGAAAGTTTGTTATAAGATAAAAAAGAAAAATTTAAAAGGAGGAAACAAAATGTCAAGAAATGTATTTATAACTGGAGCGTCAAGTGGAATTGGAAAGGCGATTGCATATGCATTTGGGAAAAATGGTGATGATTTGATTTTGTGTGCAAGAAGAATTGAGAAATTACAGGAAATTAAAGCTGATATTGAGAGAAAATATGGAGTAAATGTGCATATTTTTGAGTTGGATGTAATGAAATATGAAAAAGTTGCAAAGACTGTGAAAAAAATATTGGAAAAAGTTTCAAGAATTGATATTTTAGTGAATAATGCAGGATTAGCTTTGGGACTTGATAAATTTCAAGATTATAGTATTACGGATATGGAAATAATGATAGACACTAATGTGAAAGGTCTTTTGTATGTGAGCCGTGAGATTATACCAAATATGGTAGAAAATAATACGGGACATATAATTAATATGGGTTCAACTGCTGGAATTTACGCTTATGCAGGTGCAGCGGTTTATTGTGCAACAAAAGCAGCAGTAAGATTTTTAAGCGATGGAATTAGAATTGATACAATTGATAAAAATATTAAGGTCAGTACATTACAGCCAGGAATTGTTGAGACAGATTTTAGTGAAGTCAGATTTCATGGGGACAGAAAGAGAGCGAAAGGAATTTATTTGGGAATTGAAGCATTAAAGCCAGAAGATATCGCAGACATTGCGTTATACGTTGCAAATCAGCCAAAGCACGTTCAAATTTCAGATGTAACAATAATGGCTACACAACAAGCGACAGGATTTATGGTTCATAAAAAATGAATCAGTTGAATTACTATTGTTTCACTCAAAAAAATGTGGTATAATTATTAAGAAACATTATATTAAAAATTTGTATAATGTTTAGATAGTAATATTGGGAGGAAAAGTTTATGAAAAAATTGGTAGTGTTATTAGGAATTTTAGGATTTTCAATTTTGGGATTTTCTAAAGTAGTTTATGTAAAAAGAGAACCATCAAGAAAAGTTTATGTGAAGAGAGAAGATTCTAGAAGAATTACAAGAAGAGTAAATCAAATAAAAAGAAAAAATTCTAAGAAAAAAGTGGTTTATGTAAAAAGAGAACCATCAAGAAAATGGTTTATAAAAAAAAGATAGATTAATTAAAGTGAAAGCTGCACATTTTAAGAAATACAGGTGCAGTTTTTCATTTTATTAATAATAAATTATTAACAAAAAATTCTTAAAGTAAAAATACAACTTTCAATTATTTTATCCCCTCAATGTCGATAAAAAATAAATAATGTGATATAATAGAGTATAGTTAGAATAAAGCCTTGAATGAAATGAATAAAAGAAGTTAAAAGGCTTGGAGTGTGGAACTAGAGGAGTACGGCAGGATGCAAAAAAAGATATTTAAATTAATAGGAATGATGGTTTTATTTGGAAATATAGGTTTTTCTGAATATAAGATGAAAGATGGAAAAGTTTATTATAATAATAATCTTGTAGTAAAAAATTTAGATGTGAATAAGTTTAAAGTTTTAGGAAATAATTATGTAACAGATAATAATAAAATATTTTTTATGAATTTAGAAATGAAAAGAGTTGATTTACCTACATTTGAAGTTTTGGCAAATCAATTGTCAAAGGATAAAAATAATGTGTATTATAAAGATGATGTTTTTCCTGATTTGAATGTAGCAGATCTTAAGATTTATAATGATGAGGATGCAGGAGTTGTTTATGTTCAAAGCAATGAAAAAATATATGCTTTTACAGATTTGGAAATAAGAGAATTACAAGGAGTAAATTTAGCATCGTTTGAAGTATTAAAAAATGGTTATTCAAAAGATAATAAAAAAATTTACTATGAAGGAATGGTGTTGGAAAACTCTAATCCAGCGACATTTAAAATTTTGAATAATGGTTATTCAAAAGATATAAATAATGTTTACTATTTGTCGGAACCTATACAAGGTGCAAATCCTAAGGCATTTAATGCATTAAGTGACTCTTATGCTACAGATGGTAAAAATATTTATTATGGGAATAAAGCTATAAAAGGTGCGGATTTGTTAACGTTTGAAACAATTAGTGATTATCCTTTTTATAGTAAAGATAAAAATGGCGTTTATTATAATGGAGTAAAAATTCCAAGCGCAGACTCTAAAACATTTGAGGTACTTGATTATGAGTATTCAAAAGATAAAAATAATGTTTATCAAAAAAATAAAGTGGTGAGCAAAGCGAATCCGCAAACATTTGAGTTGATACCAGATACAATTTATGCAAGAGATAACAATAACATTTTTTATAATTTGAATATGATAGATAGATATAATCCTCAAAATTTTGAGGTAAAAAATTCGTATATATTAAAAAGCAATAATAAAATTTATTATATTGGTTTAAAATTGAATAAAGTGGATGCAGCAACGTTTGAAACAGTAAAAGGGAACGATGATCCAGATTTTAGAAGTCCATATGTGAAGGATAAAAAAAGAGTTTATGTCGTAAATGTTTTGAATCCAGATAGAACGATTGAAGAGATAAAAGGTGCGGATCCTAAAAATTTCAGTATTATTGATCCGGATTATTACATGTATACAAGGGACAAGGGAGATGTTTATTATTATGATGCATCGACAAAAATTTCTAAAATGAAAGGTGCAGATGCAAAATCATTTAAAATATTTGATAACTATTTTTCAAAGGATAAAAAAGATGTTTACTTTAAAAATGCTAAATTGAAAGGAATTAGTTCAAAAAAATTTAATATTTTATTAGAAAACTATTCAATGTATTTCTTGCGAGATAAAAATAGTGTATACTTATTTACAATAAATGATCCAATTGATACGACTTGGCAAAAATTGGAAGCAATTCCTACGATAGATCCTGATTCATTTGAAGTACTAGATGACTGGTATTTTAAAGATAAAAGCAATGTGTATTATTACGATTTGTCTAGAAAAGACAAATTTATGAAAATTCCATTGGCAGATACAGGAACATTTACTGTTTTGACTGAAGGATATTCAAAAGATGCAAATAATGTGTATTATTATGGTGAAAAAATTGAATCTGTACATCCAGAAGGATTCAAAATTGTAAAAAGTACACCACAAGGGAATTTTATAAAAGATGATGACAATGTATATTTATTTTCTTTACAATATGAAGGAAATAATGATGAAAAACACAAGATAAAAATTTTCAATAATGTGGATGCACCGTCATTTGCGATGTATAATGAATACTATGGAAAAGATAAAAATAATATTTATTATTATGATTTTTCAAATACAGAAGAATTATTGAAAGTTGACAAGGCAAATAGAAATACTTTTGTAGCATTAAACGAGTACTATGCAAAAGATAAAAACAATGTGTATTGTACAAATAAAGTCTTGAAACGAGCAGATAGTCAAACGTTTGATATAGTTACTGATCAAGATACAGGAGAGCCGTTAGCTAGAGATAAAAATAATGTTTATAATAATTATTGTGAGATAAGTGATGAATCAGGTAATGAATAGTTTTTTCATAAAAAGTAGAAAAAAGAAAGGAGTTAGATTTTATAAATTAATTTTTATGAAATTTTGAAAAATATGAAAAGAAAAGGAAATAAAATTTTAACTTTTGGATTGGCGAGTATTGTAGTGTTTGCTTGTTCAAGTAATTCGTTGGAAGCAGGAATTTTTAAAAGAAAACCAAAAACAGTTTCGCAAGAAACAATTAACAATGGAACTGTAAAAGAAAATAAAAAAAATACAGAAATATCAGTACAGCCAACAATAAATCAAGAGAATAAAGCAAATTTATCTATTTCAAAAGAGGAATTAAGTGTTGTTGCTGAGAAAATTTTTAAAAATGAAGCTGGTGGAGTGAAAAATAATTTAGTTTCATGGAATTCTGGAGAGAATTTTCCATCATTAGGAATTGGGCACTTTATTTGGTATAAAAAAGGGGAAAAAGGTGCATTTGAAGAAAGTTTTCCACCATTAGTGGAATTCTATAAATCAAAAAATGTAAGATTACCCAAAATTTTGGAAAATAATCAGTATGCACCTTGGAAAAATAAAAAAGAATTTGATGCTTTAAAAGCACAGAAAAATGCGGATATTCAAGAATTAATTAATTTTCTTTATAATACAAAAGATGTTCAAATTGAGTTTATTTTCGAGAGATTGGAAGCGTCACTTAACAAAATGTTAGCTGTTGCGAAAGATAAAGAAAATGTAAAAGAACAATTTTATAGAGTTGCCAATTCACCAAATGGACTTTATCCGTTAATTGATTATGTGAATTTTAAAGGAGAAGGAACAACAGCAACTGAAAATTACAAAGGTGAAGGATGGGGATTATTACAAGTCTTGGAAAATATGAAAGGTACTGAAACTGGAAAATCAGCTTTAGTAGAATTCAGTAATTCAGCAAAATTTGTGTTAGAAAGACGAGTTAAAAATTCAGATCCTGCTAGAAATGAGAAAAAGTGGTTACAAGGTTGGTTGAATAGATGTAACACTTATAAACAATAAAATTGATTTTTAGATTGTAATAAGAGAATTACTAAAAAAGTTAAATAAAAGGGACTGTCTTAAAATGATTAAAATTTTGAGACAGCCCTTTTTTCTTCGATATAACTTCCACCTTTCTGATGTTTCCAGTTATTTTTTCATTTTATGTATAATTTCAGGGATATATTCTTCATTGCAATATTCAGTGAAGATATTATAACATCTATCAATGTAATTTCCATTTATATCCCTTGAATTAACTTCATCCATAATTTCGAATGTACTCCTATCAATATTTTCTAATATTTTATCTTTATAAAAAATATTATTCTTATCACTAATATAATTTTTATTAATTATTTTAATTGAATTTTTATCTATTTTTTTAATTTTTTTATCATAATAATAAATATTACTATCATCAGAATAAAAATTAAAACCTATATTCCTAAATTTTTTTGAGTTTTCTACTCTAAAACTGTGAAGTCCACCATCAAATATAAAATAATAGATTTCATCATTTATTGCAATAAAATTATCATCTATTACTTTGAAAAAATCTTTTTTTATTTCTGACTTCTTGTCAGATTTAAAATATACTTTATCATCTGTAACTAAAAATATTTTATCAATTACTTGAATTTCTTTAGGAATAAAATTTAAATAAATTTTATCACGATAGTAAACATTATTTCTGTCTCTTGAATAATCATAGCCTAAAATCTCAAATGTATTTTTATCAACATTTTTTATAATTTTATTTTCAAAATAGATATTATTTTTATCTTTTGAATACTTATCTCTGATTATTTTAAAAGTTTCCTCATCAATTTTCCCAATTTGATCAGTTTTATAGTAACCTATTCCATTATTTATAAAATAATCTTTTGAAATTACCTTGAAATCTAATAAATCAGAACTTAAATTAAGTTTATAAATCCAAAATTCATTATCTATATCAGAATCAGTAACAATATAAATATTATTTTTATTTCTAAAATAGTTTTCGCCAATATTTTTTAAATTTTTATCTTTTAGTTCAATTCCATTTAAAAATTTTATATTAATTCCATTAAAGTAAATATTATTTTTATCTTTTGATATTCCATACTTTAAATTTTGAAAAGTATTCAAATCAATATTGTCTATTTTTTTACCTAAATAATAGATATTTTCTTTTGAAATTAAATATTCATCCTGTATTTTCATATCTGGAGTTATCTTTATTCTATTTGTTATTTTTGCTAAATTTTTATTAGTAAAATTTTTTCCATAAACTGAATAATCTTTACTTTTATATTCATTAATTCCATAATAATAGTATTTATCTTTTATATAATATTTATTGACTACTTCTATATCCTTTGTATTCAAATTATTACTTAAAATCTCACCATTATAAAAAATTCTATATTTATCTTTAGCTATATTTTGTGATAACACTGCAAATGTCTTTGGATCAGAAAAGTCTATCCTCTTTCCTTTATAAAAAGCACTTATATTATTTTTAGCATAAATATCATCAATTATTTCAAAATTTTCTTTATTAATGAATGGTAATTCGTATTCTTTTTTAGTACCTTCAATTTCTTCTCTATAAACTACGGTATTATCTTTAATAATGTAGCCTAAATCTTTAGAGAAAATAAAACTGCTAATAACTAATATTAAAATAAAAATATTCTTTTTCAGACTAATCACCCTTTATTCTTTATTCCAATTTTTAATTATATTCAAACTATGAAACTGATTATTAAATATAATATTTGGTACAGTTTCATTTTTTTATAAAATTTACAAAAAATTCAAATTCTTACAAATATTTAAGTTTTCCTCTAAAGTCTTCAATAGTTTTATACCCTTTTTTATCCATAATGGCTTTTAATTCTTCAGTAATTCTCTTAAATGCTTCAGGACCTTCCTTATGCAAAGTAGTTCCTATTTGAACCATACTAGCACCACATAAAATGTGTTCAAAGGCATCTCTTCCAGTAAGAACTCCACCAGTTCCGATTATTTGAATAGAAGGATTCAATCTTTTATAAAATGCATGGACATTCGCAAGAGCAGTAGGTTTAACATATTCTCCTCCAATTCCTCCAAATCCATTTTTAGGCTTAATAAGAACAGTTTCATCATCTAAAATAAGTCCATTTCCAATACTATTAACGCAATTAATAAAAGTTAACGGAAATTTGTTAAATACAGCTGCTGCTTGATCAAAATGAACCATATCAAAGTAAGGTGGCAATTTTATACCTAAAGGTTTTTTGAAATAAGAAAAAATTTCTGTCAATAATTTTTCTGTAGTTTCCAAATCGTAGGCAATTTGTGGTTTTCCAGGGACATTTGGACAAGATAAATTTAATTCAACAAGTCCGTTAAATTCGCTTTCTTGCACTCTTTTCAATAAAGTATGAGTATCTTCAGGCGACATTCCAACTAGTGAAAAGAAGAATGTACGATCTGGATGGGTTTTTTGCAATTCCAACAAATATTCCAAATAATAATCAAATCCTAAATTTGGTAATCCCATTGAATTAATGCTTCCTAAAGGTACATCTTGGTAACGAGGTGTAGGATTTCCATCTCTAGGACTTAGTGTAGCAGTTTTCGTAACAAAAGTTCCAGCTTCAGAATTTAAAATTTTCTCTAATTCCTCTCTATCAAAGCAGTAAACTCCAGCCGCATTCATAAAACAGTTTTCAAAATTAAATTTTCCAATATGAGTTTTAGTTGATGCCATTTTATTTCCTCCTAATTTTTATAAAATTAATAATATATCTTTTTTATATTATATCATAAATATTCAAAAATTTTTATTAAATCTCTTTTTTTATAGTTTCTAACAATGCTTTACAACCTTTGTAAACATCATTATATGTAGCTTCAAAATCTCCAGTATAATAAGGGTCTGCAATTTCACGTTTTTCTCCAGCATATTCAAGAAGCATTTTCACTTCGCCATTAAATCGATTATTTAAAAACTTCTTAATATTAGAAATATTGCTTTCATCCATTCCAATAATATAGTCAAAAGTCAAATCATTATCATTTAAAATACGTGAAAACATTCCGTCCACACTAATTCCTTCTTTTGCCAAACGTTTTCTTGTTCCCTGATGAACAGGATTTCCATGCTCCCAAGAACTTGTCGCAGCTGAATCAATAAAAATTTTATCTGATAAATTTTCATCTTCAACCATTTTTCTAAAAACA
The DNA here is from genome assembly GCA_963524305.1 of uncultured Leptotrichia sp. Classification (GTDB taxonomy): domain Bacteria; phylum Fusobacteriota; class Fusobacteriia; order Fusobacteriales; family Leptotrichiaceae; genus JABCPH02. Next base: position 26,819 of record CAURGH010000021.1, read on the forward strand.
GCCTCGGCCATTGGTGATCGACAAATATTTCCCAGACAAACAAACAGTACTTTTTTCATAAGTTCTCCTTCATAAATATTAAATTCTATAAATATTATACTAAAAAGTAAGTAAAATATCTAGTTGAAAAATAAAAATTCAAAAATTTGACAGATCTTTTTATGTGTGTTATTATACGGTTATTGAAATATGAAAATTTGTAAAATGAGGAGAAGAAAATGGCAAAAACAATTGTACCAAAAAATTATGATCCAAAATGGGATATTATGGAAACAGAAATTGCAATAAAATTGACAAAAGATTTTTTTGAAAGAGAATTAGCAAACACATTAAGTTTAACAAGAATTTCAGCACCATTATTCGTAAAAAAATCTACAGGATTAAACGATAACTTAAATGGTGTGGAAAGACCAGTTGCTTTTGAAATGAAAGAAATTCCAGGAGAAACAATCGAAATCGTTCATTCATTAGCAAAATGGAAAAGATTGGCTTTGAAAAGATATGGAGTAGAAGCTGGAAAAGGTATTTATGCTGATATGAATGCGATAAGAAGAGATGAAGATTTAGATAATACACATTCAATTTACGTTGACCAATGGGATTGGGAAAAAGTTTTAACAAAAGAAACTAGAAATATTGAAACATTAAAAGAAACTGTAAGAAAAATTTTTAGCGTATTCAAAAAAACTCAAAATATGTTAGCTGAAAAATATGAAAAAGCAGAAAAATTCTTACCAGAAGAAGTAACATTTGTAACATCTCAAGAATTAGAAGATTTATATCCTGAATTAACTCCAGAAGAAAGAGAAAATGCTTACGCAAAAGAAAAAGGAGCTATTTTCATTATGCAAATAGGAAAAGTTTTAGCTTCAGGACAAAGACATGACGGAAGAGCACCAGATTATGATGATTGGGAATTAAATGGAGATTTAATTATGTGGAACCCAGTGTTAGACAGATCATTGGAATTGTCTTCAATGGGAATCAGAGTAGATAAAGATTCATTAAGAAAACAATTAAAAGAATTAGGATTAGAAGAAAGAGAAAATTTAGATTTCCATAAATTATTGTTAAATGAAGAATTACCATTAACAATTGGTGGAGGAATTGGACAATCAAGAATTTGTATGTTCTTATTACAAAAGGCTCATATTGGAGAAGTTCAAGCTTCAATTTGGTCAGACGATATCGTAAAAACTTGTGAAGAAAATGGAATAAATTTATTATAGAATTGAAAATAATTTATAAAATTTTTGAAAAAGTTATCAAAAGGTTTTTTATTTTTTAAAATGAAGGTGTTTTGTAATAGATATTAGGAATGAAGAGGATTTATAAAATTTAATTTTATAGGTTCTCTTTTTTTGTATAAAAAAATGAAAATAAGAAATAGATATAAAAATTATTAAAATTATGTTATACTACATTGAAAGCAAATAGTCGAATTTTACAAAAAATTATGACAAAAAGCACTAGGAATTAGAAAAAAAACTAGGAAATATTTTAAAATAAAATTTGAAAAAACATTAGGAGGAAAATTATGTTTTTAGAAAAAACCGAGAGATTAGCATTAGTTGATTTTGAAAATAATCATATTAACTATATCGATTTAGTAAACAACATTAAATATTACTCAGATAATTTTATAAATTTAGAAGAAAATAAATTTGGATTAATTATAATGGAAAACAGACCAGAATGGATTTACAGTTTCTTTACAATTTGGGACAAAAATTCAGCTGCTATTGCAATTGATGCACAAAGTTCTCCAAAAGAAATTTTGTATGTATTGGAAGATTCAAATCCAGATATAATTATGTGTTCAAACGAAACAGAAAAAAATATTTTAGAAGCAATCTCAAATTACAACTTTAAAGATAATATAAAAGTTTTGAATGTAGATAATTTTAAAATTGATACTGAAAAAATGAAAAAAATTGCGAATTCTGAATTTGAATTAAGAAATCCAGAAGGAAGCCAAACAGCGGCAATGCTTTATACCTCAGGAACAACAGGATCGCCAAAAGGAGTTATGTTAACTTACAATAATTTAATGACTGAAATGGAAGGAATTTATGAAAAAGGAATTTTTGATTACAGAGATCAGATTTTAGCATTATTGCCGTTTCATCACGTTTTACCATTAACAGCAACAGTTCTTTTAATGTTAAGATATCAAACGTCAATAGTTTTTGTAAGAAAAATTGCAAGTAAAGAGATTTTTGAAGCGTTGGAAAAAAATAGAGTAACCGCATTAATAGGAGTTCCAAGAGTATTCAAACTATTTTACGATGGAATAAAACAACAAATAGATGCAAAATTTATAACAAGAGCAATTTTCAAAATAATGAGTAAAAGTAAATCTATACCTTTAAAAAGAAAAGTATTTTCAAAAGTTCATAAAAAATTTGGAGGACATTTAGATTTCATCGTTGCAGGTGGAGCCAAATTAGATCCAGAAATTGCTAGATTTTATGAAACTTTAGGAATCTACTCATTGGAAGGATACGGATTAACAGAAACTTCGCCAGTTATTGCTGTAAATTCAAAAAAAGAAAGAAAAATTGGAACAATTGGGAAAAAATTATACAATGTTGATGTAAAAATTGAGAATGAAGAACTTTGGGTAAAAGGTCCTATCGTTATGAAAGGATATTACAATAAGCCAGAAAAAACAGCAGAAGTAATGACTGAAGATGGTTGGTTCAAAACAGGAGATTTAGCAAAAATAGATGAAGAAGGTTACATCACTATAATTGGTAGAAGAAACAGCATGATTGTCCTGTCAAATGGGAAAAATATTGATCCTGAAACTCTTGAAAATAGATTAATAGCTAAAAGTGATAAATTAATAAAAGAAGCAGGAATTTTCAATCATCAAAATAAATTAGCAGCGATAATAATTCCTGATTTATTAGAATGTAGAAAAAGAAATATCAATAATGTAAAAACTTATATAAAAAATATAGTTGAAGATTATAATTTATCTGCTCACAATTATGAAAAGGTGTTAGATTATAAAGTTTTTGAAGAAGAATTACCAAAAACAAGAGTTGGTAAATTACGAAGATTTATGCTTCCAAATTTATACGAACAAAATGTTGTAAAAAAAGCGAAAGTAGTAGAACCAGACAACGAAGTATACAAAATTTTAAAAGAGTATGTGAAAAAAGCAAAAGGAATCGAACCTCAACCAGAAGAAAATTTAGAATTAGAGATTGGTATGGATTCACTAGATATAGTTGAGTTTTTTGCCTATATTGAAAATAATTTTGGATTGCAGTTGGATGAGGAGAAATTCGCTGAAATGCCTAATTTAAAACTTTTATCAGAGTATATCAATGAAAAAGCAGTAAAAATTGAAAATAATGAAATAAATTGGAAACAAATAATAGAAGAAGCTAAACCAATAAAAGATGACAAAAATCGTTGGATCACAAAATTTTTAAAGGTATTTTTGGATGTAATAATAAAAATATATTTTAGAATCCAAAGAAATGGAAGAGAAAAATTAGATCCTAAACCAAAAATTTATGTTTCAAACCATCAAAGTTTCATTGATCCATTAATTTTAGGAAGTCTGCTACCAAAATCAATCCTTTATAACACAATATTTTTAGCAATAGACTGGTATTTCAAAAAATTCCCTCTAAAATTATTAGTAAGTAATGGAAATGTAATTTTGATTGATATAAATAAAAATATTAGAAAAAGTGTAGAGGAAATTGTAGGATATTTAAAAAGTGGAAAAAATGTGTTAATTTTCCCAGAAGGTGCAAGAACAAAAGATGGAAAAGTTGCTGAATTTAAAAAAGTATTCGCAATTATTTCTAAAGAATTAGGAGTAGATGTGCAATGTTTAGGAATAAAAGGAGGATTTGAAGCGTATTCAAGATATATGAAATTTCCTAAACCTAAAAAAATAAAAGTAGCAGTCCTCGATACAATCAAACCAGAAGGTTCTTATGAAGAAATAACTAAAAGAGCAAAAGAAATAATAAAAAAATATGTTGAAAGTGAATAGAGAAAACATAAATTTAAGCCCCTTTAGTTCTAAAAAAATAATGAGTTAAAGGGGTTTAGAAAAAAATGAATAAAAAAAATAAAAAAAGTGTTGACAAAAATAAAAGGCTATGTTATACTAATCCAGTAGTTGTGAAAAATAGAAAGAAAGTAAGCAATAATTATGCCTTGGTGGCGAAATCGGTAGACGCACAGGACTTAAAATCCTGTGGAAGCA
>CAURGH010000022.1:0-29953 GCA_963524305.1 uncultured Leptotrichia sp.
AACGAACGAACGAACGAACGAAAATTACTAAACAATATTTAAGATTAATTGATGAAGCAGCGGAAGTTGCTGGAGTTAATGTAAGTTATGAAGTTGAATGGAAAACATTGGGAGAAATAGCAGTTGGTAATTTGACATATGGTTCAGGAGCTTCAGCTATTGAGTATGATGGAGAAGTAAGATATGTAAGAATAACAGATATTGATATTAATGGGAATTTAAAAGAAGAAAAATTTTCTCCAAGTGAAGTTGAAGAAAAATATTTTTTAAATTATGGAGATATATTATTTGCTAGAAGTGGAGCAACAGTAGGTAAGAATTATATTCATCAAACTGAAGAAAAATCAATATATGCAGGATATTTAATTAGATTAATTGTTAATCAGAAATTGGCATTAGCAAAATATATTTATCATTGCATAAATACGACAGAATATTTTAAATTTGTAGAGAATACAAAGAGTAATGGTTCTCAACCTAATATAAATGCAAAGCAATATTCTGATTTTAAAATTCTACTACCTCCACTGCCAGTACAAGAGTATATCGTATTAATTTTAGATAAATTTGACACTTTAGTTAATGATTTATCACAGGGTTTACCAAAAGAAATAGAACTAAGACAAAAACAGTATGAATATTATAGGGAAAAATTATTGAATTTTGAAAAATAGATATTTAAAAAGGGGGAAGATAAAGGAAGTGAGTTTAAATGTCGGAAAAAAGTACGATTTATGAAAGATCAACAATTGCTGAGATGACGAATGGAATTATTTTAGCTAATTATGAAGAAATACTTCAAGTTCAAGATACATATCAAAGTGAAAAAGAACTTGAAGATGGGATGATAAGGGATTTAGAAAGTCAAGGGTATGAAAGATTTTATGGGAAGACATCAGAGGAACTTTATAAAAATTTGAAGATTCAAATTGAAAGATTAAATAAAGTTGCTTTTACAGATAAAGAATGGGAAAGATTTTTAGTGGAATATCTTGATTGTCCAAATGACGGAATGATTGAAAAAACTAGAAAGATTCAGGAAAATCATATCTATGATTTTATTTTTGATGACGGGCATTTGAAAAATATAAAAATTATTGATAAAAAAAATATACATAATAACATTTTACAAGTTTGTAATCAAATTAAGCAAAAAGGTAAGCATAAAAATCGTTATGATGTAACAGTATTGGTTAATGGATTGCCGCTTGTTCATATAGAATTGAAAAAACGTGGAGTAAGTCTTCATGAGGCATTTAGTCAGATTGATAGATACGGCAAGGAAAGCTTCAATGCTGAAAATTCACTTTATAAATTTGTTCAGATTTTTGTAATTTCAAATGGAACTTATACTCGTTATTTTGCAAATACTACGGCACAGAATAAAAATCATTATGAATTTACATGTGAGTGGGCAGATGCGAAAAATAAAGTTATTAGAGATCTTAAAGATTTTACAGCAACATTTTTTGAAAAGCGAACTATTTTAGAAGTTTTGACAAAATATTGTGTTTTTGATTCAAATGATATTTTGCTAATAATGCGACCTTATCAAATAGCAGCAACTGAACGAATTTTGTGGAAGATAGAATCTAGTTACCAAAATAAGAAATCTGGGAAAATTGAAGCTGGAGGATTTATTTGGCATACTACAGGTTCAGGAAAAACTTTGACTTCTTTTAAAACGGCAAAACTTGCTACAGAACTTGAATATATTGATAAAGTGTTTTTTGTGGTTGATAGAAAAGACTTGGATTATCAGACAATGAAGGAATATCAAAAATTTCAGCCTGATAGTGTAAATGGTAGTAAAGATACAAAAGAACTTAAACGAAGTATTGAAAAACAAGATAATAAAATAGTTGTTACAACAATCCAAAAATTAAATGAATTTGTCAAAAAAAATCCAAGCCATGAAATTTACGATAAACATTGTGTCATAATTTATGATGAATGTCATCGTTCACAATTTGGAGATGCACAAAAAAATATTAGGAAATCTTTTAAAAATTATTATCAGTTTGGATTTACAGGAACACCAATTTTTCCTGAAAATTCTCTTGGAAGTGATACAACAGCTGGAATTTTTGGAGCTCAATTACATAGTTATGTTATAACAGATGCTATTCGTGATAAAAAAGTTTTAAAATTTAAAGTGGATTATAATGATATTAGGGCAAAATTTAAAGCGGCTGAAACAGAAACAAATGATAAAAAGCTCAAGGAACTTGAAAAAAGAATGTTGTTACATCCTGAGAGAATTTCTAAAATAGTAGAATATATTTTAAAAGTATATAATACAAAAACTCATAGAAATGAATACTATAATATAAAACAGAAACGGCTAAACGGGTTTAATGCTATGTTTGCTGTTCAAAGTGTAGAAGCGGCAAAACTTTATTATGAAGAATTTCAAAAACAGCAAAAAAATTTGCCTGAAGAAAAAAGACTGAAAGTAGCGATAATTTATAGTTTTGCTGCGAATGAAGAGCGGAATGCGATAGGAGATATTCCTGATGAAAATTTTGAGCCAAGTGCAATGGAATCGACAGCGAAAGAATTTTTGGATAAAGTGATATCTGATTACAACGATTATTTTAAAACAAATTTTTCAACAAATGGAAGTGAATTTCAGAATTATTATAAAGATTTGTCTAAAAAGGTTAAGGATAAAAAAATTGATATTTTAATTGTTGTGGGAATGTTTTTGACAGGATTTGATGCACCAACATTAAATACTTTGTTTGTTGATAAGAATTTGAGATACCACGGATTAATTCAAGCGTTTTCAAGAACAAACCGTATTTTGAATAAAGTTAAAACTTTTGGAAATATTGTGTGTTTTAGGGATTTGGAAAAGGCTACAAAAAATGCTATTAAAACTTTTGGAGATGAGAATAGTGTAAATATAATTCTTGAAAAAAGTTATAACGACTATATAAAGGGATTTAAAGATGAGGAAACAGGAAAATCAGTAAAAGGATATGTAGATTTATGTAATGAAATAGTTGAAAAATTTCCAAAGCCTGTTGAAATTGAAAAAAATCAAGATAAAAAGGAATTTGCAGAATTATTTGGAGAATTGCTTAAAACAGAAAATATACTTAAGAATTTCGATGAATTTGAAAATTTTGAGAAAATTATATCTGATAGACAAATGCAGGATATGAAGAGTGTTTATGTGGATATTTGTGAAGAAATAAGAAATGCTGGAAAAGATGATAGTAACGAAGAAGGAATTGATTTTTCTGATATTGAATTTCAAATTGATTTACTTAAAACAGATGAAATTAATTTAGATTATATTTTAGAGTTAATTTTAGAAAAGACAAAAGAACACGATGATATTGAAACATTAAAATCTGAAATAAGAAGAGTTATACGTACAAGTTTAGGAACTAGAGCGAAAGAAAATTTAGTTATAAATTTTATTAATAAAACAGATTTAAAAAAATTGAAAAATAATGGAGAAATTCTTGATGCTTTTTATAAATATGCAAAAGAAGAAAAGAAGGAAAAAATTGATGAATTAGTTAAAAATGAGAATTTAAAGGAAGATTCTAGAAGATTCATTGAAAAATCTATAAATAAAGGTTTTGTTGATTATGCTGGTTCTGAATTAGACAGTATTCTTCCGCCAACTTCACGAAGAAAAGGGGCAAGAGAGGTTAAAAAACAATCTGTATTAGAGAAAATACAGAAAATAGTAGAAATTTTTATAGGAATATAAGATAACAAATTTATTGATTATATCAGATATTTATGATTTAAATTATAGAAATGTACCATTATTGAATCAAAATACATAATCTCAAACTTTCAAATAAAAAACTCCACTCTAAAACGAATGGAGTTTTTTGATAAATTACAATAATTTTTTATAAAGTTCTTTTATTTCTTCCAAGTTTGTATCACGTGGATTTCCACCAGTACAGACATCATTTAAAGCTGATTCGGCAATAAAATCCAAATCTTTTATGTCCATTATCCCCTTTAAATTTTCAGGAATATTTACATCGTGTGCCAATTGTCTTACAGCATCTATTGCTGCTTTTCTATATTCTTCGGGAGCCATTCTTTTAGTATGGTTTATTCCAAAAGCTTTTGCTATTTCTCTAAATTTTTCTCCTGTATATTCAGCATTATATTCCATTACAGTTGGTAAAATTATAGCGTTTGCAACACCGTGCGGAGTTCCGTAAAATGCTCCTAGAGGATGAGCCATTGAGTGTACGATTCCAAGTCCCACATTTGAGAATCCCATTCCTGCTAAATATGAGGCAAGAGCCATTTTTTCTTTAGCTTCTTCGTCATTTTCCACAGCTTTTCTCAAATATTTTGCTATTAATTCGATCGCTTTTAAATGGAACATGTCTGTCATTTCCCAAGCAGCTTTTGTTGTAAATCCTTCGATTGCGTGAGTTAGTGCATCAAGTCCAGTTGCAGCTGTCAATTCTTTTGGCATTGTCATCATCATTCCTGGGTCAACTATTGCAACTATTGGCATATCGTGCGGGTCAACACAGACAAATTTTCTATTTTTTTCAACATCAGTTATAACATAATTTATTGTAACTTCGGCAGCTGTTCCAGCTGTAGTTGCAACTGCGATAATTGGAACGCATTTATTTTTTGTATCTGCAACTCCTTCAAGACTTCGTACATCAGAAAATTCAGGATTATTTATAATAATTGCTACAGCTTTGGCACAATCCATAGCAGAACCTCCACCAATTGCAATAATATAATCTGCACCACTTTCTTTAAATTTTTCAACTCCAGCTTTTACATTTTCAATCGTAGGATTTTGTTGAACATCAGAAAATATTAAATATTCCAAATTAGCTTTATCAAGCACATCAGTAATTTTTTTAGCTGCTCCAGCCTTAATTAATCCAGGATCTGTACAAATAAAAGCCTTTTTGAATTTATTTTTTTCCACTTCACTTGGAATATATTCAATTGCTCCAAATCCATGATAAGATACTTCATTTAAAACGATACGGTTAGCCATAACAAGTCACTTCCTTTTATTATAAAAAAATTTTTAATTCTTTATTTTTCTCTAATATAATTGTAGCTCAAAAATTTTTGTTGTCAAGGTTAAAAGGATGTTGTATTTAATATTGCAATTTATGATGGATAATTTTATAGTATGTGTTTTAGTTATAGTGAATTTGCAAAATTGATATTAGACTTCAGAGGAAAAAATTGATAAAATAAGTTCAAGAAAATTAAAAGTACAACTGTAATTAAAAAATTATATATAAAATTAGGAGGAAATATTATGAAATACGTAACTTTAAACAATGGAGTAAAAATGCCAATATTAGGATTCGGAGTATTTCAAATTGATGATATGAAAGAATGCGAGGAAGCGGTTTACAATGCGTTAAAGGCAGGATATAGATTAATTGATACGGCTGCAGCATACGGAAATGAAGAGGCAGTGGGAAGAGCTATAAAAAGAAGCGGTATACCGAGGGAAGAAATTTTTGTTACAACAAAATTATGGGTAAATGATGTAAATTATGAAAAGGCAAAATTAGCATTTGAAACATCTTTAAAAAAATTGGATTTGGAATATATTGATTTATATCTGATACATCAGCCATTTAATGATATTTATGGAGCTTGGAGAGCAATGACGGAATTATACAAGGAAGGGAAAATAAAGGCAATTGGTGTAAGTAATTTTTATCCTGACAGACTTGTTGATTTTATTTTGAATAATGAAATAGTTCCTGCTGTAAATCAGGTGGAAACACATCCTTTCAATCAGCAGGTTAAAGCAAATGAAATAATGAAGGAATATGGAGTTCAAATAGAATCATGGGGACCTTTTGCAGAAGGAAAAAATGGAATATTTACAAATGAAATTTTGTCTGGAATTGGTAAAAAATATAACAAATCTGTGGCTCAGGTAATTTTAAGATGGCTAATTCAGAGAGATGTAGTTGTAATACCAAAATCAGTCAGAAAAGAAAGAATTGAAGAAAATTTTAATGTATTTGACTTTGAATTGAACAGTGAGGATATGGAGAAAATATCTGAACTTGATAAAAAAGAAAGTTTATTTTTAAACCATGATGATGTGGAAATAGTAAAATGGCTTAATGGAAGAAAATAATAAAATGGAGCTGTCTCAAAATTGTAAAATTTTAAATAATTCATTTACATTGTTTTTAAATTTTCTTTTTGAGACAACCTCTTTTTTAAGAATCTTTACTAAAACTATCAAATATTTTTTTTATTTCATTTTTTATATTTTTCTTACAAATACAGTAAAATGTCATTTTTGCTTCTTTATCAATAATCGGAATTGAAATATTATTTTTAAAATTATCTTCACGTTCAAGTGTGAAATTTGAACGGAAATGCAGTAGATTTTGCATTTCAGCTAATTCCTGATAAATAATCCTGTCACTTTGGATAAGGAAGTTCATATTAGGCATTTTTTCTAAAACTACATCCTTCCATATTCCTATTGGATTGAATAAGAGCATCCTGTCATCTGTAATATCTGAAAAATGTATTTCTTTCTTTTTAGCCAGCGGATGACTTAGAGGAACTGATAAAAATAATTGTTCAGTTTTGTATTTTATGCAGAAAAATTCAGAATTATCAGTAGGCTCAGAAAGAATAATCATCTGATAACTGTCATTTTTAAGTTTTTCAAATAACTGAAGATTATTTTCTATTTTATGAAGAATATATTTTTCAGGATAAAATCTTCCAAATAATGAAATCATATCCCACAATGGAGCCGGAGCACATGAACCGATTGAAAAATTATTTAGAACCTGATTATTTTTATTAACTTTTTTTTCCATTTCATCTACAAGATTCAATATTTTTTCTGCGTACTGGATAACAGTTTTTCCATTTTCATTTAATTCCATCTTATTTTTTTTCCTGTCAAAAAGTTCAACCCCCAAAGTTTTTTCCAGCTTTTGTATCGAACGGGAAAGGGCAGGCTGTGAAATATACAATTCTTCAGCTGCCTTTGATAATGTTCCATATGTTGCAAACGCAATAAGCTGTTTTAGTTGTTCCAATTCTATCATATAAATCACCTCATATAATTTTTATTTCTAGTATGCATTTTAATTATAGCACATTTTGTAGACGGTATTGTACTTTTATCTTAAATTTTAGTATTATAACTATATATAAAGATAAGGAAATAAAAATAAGAAAATGAAGGAGATTATATATGAAAAACTGAAAATTGAAATTCCTACTGATTTATGATACAATTGTACTATTATAAAATCATGGAATGGAGTTTAACTATGAATAAAGAAAGATTGGCAGCTTTTATGGATGCCGTACTTGCAATTATTATGACAATTCTCATATTAGAGCTGAAAAAGCCTGAAACAGCAACTTTAAAAGCCCTTTGGAATTTAAGAGTAAATTTTTTTGCATATACGCTTTCATTTTTCTGGCTTGGAACAATGTGGGTAAATCTGCATAATGAATGGCATAAAATAAAATACATTACACCGGCAGTTGTCTGGGCAAACGTAGTTTTACTGTTTTTTTCTTCGTTTTTTCCTTATGTGACTTCTTTTGTCACTTCATATTACAACAGTAGTGTAGCACAAGGATTTTATGGGATAATAGTTCTGGCTGTTACATTTTGTAATACAATTTCTGGGCATTTGATAGGAAAAGCAAATAGAAACGATGAGAAATCACAGGAATCATTAAAAATAAGGATGAGATGGTTAAGTATTGATATAATTATAAAAATTATGGGATTAATAATATCGTGCACCTTTTATCCGCCTGCAATGATGATAAGTGTTTATATTACTTTACTTGGAATTGTACTTCCCGCACAATATAAGGCGGCAAAAAGGAGAAGAGGAAAATAGAAAAAGTAAATAAAAATTGTCATTCTGTACTGCACCCAAAATCTTGGACACAAGATTGGAGGTGCAGTTTTTATGAGCAAATTAACAAGAAAAGATAAAATTGAAATATATGAAAGAAAAAATTGCAAAAACAAATGCATTAAGACAGCTTGATAAACAAAAGATTCCATATATTAATTCACACTTATGAGTGGAGTGAGGATAAAAGTGGAGGACTTGGTGTTGCTGAGAAGTTGCCTGAACTAGCGGATAGAGTTTTTAAGACAATTGTTTTGAAAGGGAAAAGTAAAAATTTGTATGTGTGTGTAATTCATGGAGAAGCACATTTGGATTTGAAAAAAGTAGCAAAGGCCTGCAAAGAGAAAAATATTGATTTATTGCCACTTTCATAATTAGAAAAAGAAACAGGATATATTCGTGGAGGGTGTTCTCCTGTAGGAATGAAAAAAATGTTTAAAACTTTTTTTGACAAGGAAGTTGAAAAATTTGATAAAATAATGGTTTCGGCTGGCAGACGAGGACTGCAGATGGAAGTGGAAACAGAAAAACTAGTTGAAGTTGTGAAGGGGAATGTTGTGGATTTGACGATGGAAGAGATTTAAGCTATAATGGGTATAATATAAAATATTGAAACGAAGGAGTTGAAAAATTATGATTGATGTAAATAAGCCATTGGAAAATCCTGTGTTAAAAGAATTGTTTAGTAGAATAGGAAAAAATCAGAAAAGTGATTTAGAATTACAAAATAAAATTTTAGATGAAATTATAATGAGAGCTTATTTTTTAAGTTATGTATTTTTTGATAAACCTATTGAAACTGATGAAACTGGAAAAGGAACTGTTAAAGAAGATTCAAATGTATCTTTCTATATGATTTCTTCGTCTGATGGAAAACAATTTTATCCAGCATTTACTGACTGGGAAGAATTGAATAAGTGGAATATCGGCATTGATAAAATACAGACACTTATTTTGTCTTTTGATGATTATGCAGAAATGGTATTGCTAAATCCAGATATAGAAGGTTTTGTTATTAATCCATTTACTACATCATTTACCTTTACAAGAGAACAACTTAAAATTTTGAAAAAGGAAAAGGAAGAAAGACTTAAGGTCGTTGAAACAAAAGTAGAAAAGGACACACCTGTAATGATTGGAGAAGCGAAAGAATATCCTGAAGACATGCTTGAAGCATTAAAAAGTGCTTGTAAATTAGATAAAAATATTAAAAGAACATGGTTAATGCTCATGTATAAAGAGAGACAGGAGAGTTATCTATTAGTTATTGACAGTATGGGAAATGAAAAAGAAAGTATAGAATTTATAGGAAGAAAAATAACTCCATACTTGAATGGAAAATATATTGATATGTTTTCATATAAAGATAGTTTTGGAAAAGATGTTGTTAAAGATAAAAAGCCATTTTATGAAAAGAAAAATTCGATATAATAAAAAATAGGAAAAAGAAGAAAATAACTATACCAAAGCAGTTTCAGGATTTTTTAAAGAGCATTGGGATGTCAATGGAAAATATACTTGAAAAAGCAGGAATTCCTAATATTTTATGGAAAGAGGAAATTCAGTTTTCTACTGAGGAATATTATTTGTTTTTAAAGGAAATTGATGAAGTTATTACAGATGAAAAGATTTTAGTAATTAGTAATGTAGATAATTTGAATATGTTTATTCCTTCGTTTTTTGCGGCACTTTCCTCTAAAAATGGACTTGAAGGTATAAAAAGGCTGGCAAAATATAAAAAACTGATAGGGCCTGTATTTCTGGAAATTAAAGAATTTGAAGAAATAGTTCAAGTACAGTATTTTTTTGAACAAAGAGAAAAGGAATTACCACGTTTTGCAGTCTTGAATGAACAGCTTATGTTGATAAATTTATTGAATAAAGGAATTGGTAAGAGAATATCTCCAGTAAGTGTTACAAGTCCTTTTGAATATGGTGAATTATTAACAAAAGAGATAAACGCTATGATAAATAAAGCAAAACAAAATGAAGTCATTTTCAGCATGAAAGATTTGAAAAAGCCATTTTTGACAGCAAACAACATAATGGTGGAGTATCTGGAGCCACAATTAAAACAGAAACTGGCAGAAAAAGAAAGTGAAACTCTTGAAACTTTTACTGACAGGGTTCAGAAAAAACTTTGTCAGCTTATTCCAAGTGGACAGTCTAGCCTTGAAAATGTTGTGGAAGAATTTGGGATAAGTGCTCGAACAGTTCAAAGAAATCTGGATGTAGAAAATATAAAATTTAACCAGGTAGTTAAAAATGTTCAAAAAATAATGACCCTTAATTATTTAGAATCAAAAGAACTTTCAATAGAGGAAATAGCCTATTTGGTAGGATATACTGAAACTTCTTCATTTTATCGTGCATTTAAAGGATGGATAGTGAAAACAGTATTGCAGTATAGAAAAGAAAAAGAATAAATATTAAAATACGTCATAAATTTGGCGTATTTTTTTCGTTGCAAAATGAAACGAAAAATGGAACGAAAATCTTTTCGTTGCAAAAGTGATAAAAATGAAGTATAATTAATTTGTAAAAATATTGTTTTAAGTAGATTATAAAAATGGAGGGTTTATATGAGAAAAGAAAGCAAAGAAATAGAATTTAAGGAAAAAATAAGTAAAAGTTATTTGAAAACAGTTTCTGCTTATTCTAATTATAAAGATGGCAAAATAATTTTTGGGATAAACGATAATGGAGACATTATAGGGCTGGAAAAAGTGACAGAAAATAAACTTAATATAGAAAATACCATTAACGACAGTATAAAACCTAAGCCGGAATATACATTGGATATTGAAAAAATAGAAGGAAAAAGTTGTATTGTTTTAAATGTGAAAAAAGGGGATTTTCCACCATATTATTACAATGGTAAAGCCTATAAAAGAAATGATACATCAACAGTTGAAGTAGACATAGTAGAATTGAACAGGCTGATATTACAGGGAAGTAATCTAGATTATGAAGCAATTGAAATAGAAAATGAGAAATTAGAATTTAAGTTTTTAGAAAAGAAAATGAAAGAAGTAGTAGGAATAAAAGAATTGAATTTAGATATACTAAAAACATTGAATTTATATGAAAATAAAAAATTTAATATAGCTGCTGAACTTTTTGCAGACAATAATAATAGAAAATTTTCTGGAATTGATATAGTAGTTTTAGGTGAAAATATAAATAAAATATTATTTAGGGAAAATATTGAAAGAAAATCCATACTTGAACAATATTTTGAAGCTATTAGCATATTTGAGAAATATTATGAATATGAGGAAATAGTGGGAGCTGAACGTCTAAAAAAAGAAAAAGTTTCAAAAGAAGCTTTCAGGGAAGCTATTACAAATGCGATAGTTCATAGATTGTGGGATATAAATGCAAATATAAAAATCGTAATGTCAGATGATAAAATAGAAATTATATCACCAGGAAGTTTACCTTTAGGAATGTCGGAAGACGAATATATGAGAGGATATGTTTCAGTTTTGAGAAACCCTATAATAGCAAATATTTTTTATAGATTAGGAATAATTGAAAAATTTGGAACAGGAATAAAAAGAATAAAATATGAATACAGGGAAAGTTTTGTGAAACCAGCTTTTGAGATATATGAAAATAGTATAAGAATGACTTTACCAGTAATTGAAACCATTCCAAAAAATTTAGTAAACGGAGAAGTAAAAGTTTTTGAAATTCTTAAAAAATATGAAAAATTAAGTAGAAAAGAAATCGAAGAATTAAGTAAATACAATAAATCAAAGGTTATAAGATCGATAAACGGTCTGATAGAAAAAAGTATTGCTGAGCAAGTGGGAAAAGGACGTTCAGTAAAATATCAATTAAAAAAATAGTACAGAAATTAATTTTTCGTTGCAAAATGAAACGTAAAATGAAACGAAAAGCTTTTCGTTGCAAAAATATTACAAAAAAAGCTGTTTCATAAAATAACCCTCATGAGACAGCTTTTAATTTAATGAAATTCATTTTTAAAAATTCTAAATCTTACAATTCTCTAAATTTTTTATACATCTTGATTCACTTTCGGAATACTCTTCATTTCCCCTTTCAAAACAATCACAGATACAACAAAAGCTATGAAATCTGCTATTGGGAATGCGAACATAATTCCATCAATACCCATAAAATGTGGTAAAATTATTAGTAGTGGTAAAAGTGATATAATTTGTCTTACAAGTGACAAAAAGGCTCCTTTTGAGGCCCTTCCAATTGATGTTAAAAACATTGTAATAGCACCTTGAATACCGTTTAGGAATACGAAGAATAAAAATACTCGCATATATTTTGTTCCGTATTGAAAGTAGAGTTTGCTTCCGTTACCGAAGACAGAAATTATTTGAACAGGGAAAAGTTCAGTGATTGCAAATGCCACTAAAGAAATAATAAAAGCCACTTTTAGAGATAATTTTAAAATTTCCCGAACCCTTGCATATTTTTTTGCTCCATAATTAAATCCAGCAATAGGCTGTGCTCCTTGTGTCAATCCCAATAAAATCGCTATAAATATGACATTTATTTTCATAACAATTCCAGCAACGGCAATAGGAATTTCACTTCCATAAATAGATTTCGCACCATAAATTTTCAATAAATTATTTGTTACAATTTGAACAATTAGTGCAGAACATTGGAAAATCAAAGGTGATGTTCCCAACATAAACAAAATCCAAATTTCTCGTATTTTTATCTTAAAATCCTTCAATTCAAATTTTACACTTTTAAATCTAAAAAAATATAATCCTAACATAACTGCCGAGATAAATTGCCCAATTACAGTCGCCCAAGCAGCACCGTCCATTCCCATATCAAATCCAAACATAAATAGCGGATCAAGAATCGTATTTGTAATAGCTCCAATAACGATCGCAAGCATTGAATAAAAAGAATTTCCATCAGCTCTAACCATAGGATTTGCTCCTATTGAAAATAGTAAAAATGGTATCCCAAGAGATGTAATTTGAGTATATTCAATCGCATAATCAAAAATTTGATCAGTAGCTCCAAAGGCCGTCAACATTGGTCTTAAAAAAATATTAATTAATATACACAGAATAATACCACTTAAAAGTAGCATTGTAGCCGCAGTTCCAGCCACGCTTTTTGCCCTTTTTGGACGCTTTCTTCCCAATTCCAAATTAAAATTAGTCGCAGCTCCAACTCCAGTCATAAGTCCAATCGCAAGACAAATCGTCGTAATCGGAAAAGCCACATTCGTAGCCGCATTCCCAAGAAACCCGATTTTTTGTCCAATAAAAATCTGATCCACAACATTGTAAAGAGCATTAACCAAGTTAGCAATGATAGCAGGAACTGCAAGTGAAATCAATAATTTTTCAACAGGTTCTGTACCAAATTTAGTTTTTCGTTCATTTATTGCTTTCGTTTTTCCCATTTTTCCTTCCTTTCCAAAATTTTTAAATATGATAGAATTATCTCTAAAAAAAGAGAAAAATATTTTTTGTAATAAGAAAACTGAGAAAAAATCCCAGTTTTAAGCCATCATATTAGTATGGTAAAAAATCATATCTTATGAGTATTTTACTACATTTGGTAAAGGTTTTCAAATTTTTTTATTTAGTGCAGAACAGAATATTATGGTGGATTTAGAATAAAAGAATTTATTGTAATGTAAACTGACTTTAGAAATAAAAAATGATATAAAACATGTAGATTTTTTGTTAAAAATATTGTACAATAAGTAGAGGTGATTAGTATGATAGCTACAAATTATTCAAATGTGAGAAATAATTTAAAAAAATATTGTGATAAGGCAACTGATGATTATGAAACAGTCATTATAACAAGAAAAAACGATAAAAATGTGGTACTGATGAGTGAAGAGGAATATAACAATTTGATGGAAAATCTTTATATTATGTCAAATAAGAAATATTATAATGAACTGTTAAAAAGTAAAGCGGAAGCAGAAGCGGGGAATGTACAAATACATGATATAATTGAGGTGGAATAATGAATTTAACATGGACAGATATTGCATGGGGGCAATATGAAGAATGGCAGAAACAGGATAAAAAAATAGTCAAAAAAATAAATGAAATAATAAAAGACATCAAACAGACTTCTTTAAAATTGAGAGAAAATCTTAATTTAAGTGGTCTTTTTTTATTTCCTAAATTGCAACATTAAATGCAAATACAATTTATCTGATAAAAAAATTCAAGGGAAAAATCAAAAAAACAAATTTTTAAATTCAAATAGATTTAATTACTAATTATATTATTTTTAAATATTTTTTAATAATTTTTTATAACACTCTTTTGAAAGCCTAGAAATTAAGGTGACAAATGTTTTTTTCACATCAATAAAACAGAATTTTTTATCTGTATAAAATTGAAAAAAGATTTCAATTATGGTATAATACAATGTAAATTTATAATAAAAGTGAGGAGAATTTTATGAATCAAACAGTATTTTTAATTGTTTATATAATCTTTATAATGGCACTATTGATTTTGCCTTCATATTTGTCGAATAAAAAGAAAAAGAAAGCTTTTGATGAAATGATGGATGGATTAAAAGTGGGAGATAAGATTATTACAACTGGAGGAATTCATGCTACAGTTGTTAATATTTTGACTGAAACAGTAGAAGTTAAAATAGACAAAAATGCAAGAATGACTATTTCAAAATCATCTATTTCATCAGTTGTAAAATAAAAAAGTAGTGATGTGGTAAGTTTTATTCTTAGATTAGTTGAAATGTAATCTAAGAATGAAATTGTATCACATTAAAAATTAAGAAATATTAAAAAGGGAAATGTTGGGAAAGAATAAAAAGGAGGAGAAATGAAAAAAATTATAGCGGTAATGTTACTTATGATGAGTACTTTTATGTTTGCGGAAACATTGGAAAAAGTAACGTACGGAAATGGTGTTTATACAGGAACATTTAGAGAAAATACAAATAAATTGCCAAATGCAAGTATTTTAATTAATGGTTCAGAGAAGATTTTAAGATTAGATTATGATGATGTAGATTTGGGAAGAGGAGTTGGTCAAGGGTCAGCTAACGTATATGATCAATTTGTTAATAAAATTGATACTTTACAAAATGGAGGAAAATCATCAATTTTATTTTATTTAAAATCTCAAACGGAGTATAAGATTTTGAGTAAAGGGAAAGAAATTGAAATAACATTCAGTAACCCAAATGCAGGAGCAACAACAAATACAGTAGTTGTAGGAAATAATGCGAATAGAGGAACAACAAATAATAATTATTCGACACAATCTTACAACAACAATAATTATCAAAATAATAATAACTATAATACTAATAGAAATACTTATAGTAACAGTAGTAATGACACATATACAAACAATAATTACAACACTAATGCTAATAGAAACACTTACAGCAATAGTAATAACAATACTTACACTAATAATAATTACAACAGTGATACTTATAACAATGTTAACAAAAATTATACAAACAATCCAAATACAAATGTATATACTCCAGCACCAACTAGAACTGGAAACAAAAAATATACAATTATAGTCGATCCTGGACATGGTGGACATGATTCTGGTGCAGTAGCAAATGGATACAGAGAAAAAGATATTGCCTTAGAAGTTGCAAAAAGATTAGCTAGAAATCTAAGTGCAGATTATAATGTAATTACAACAAGAGATTCAGATTATTTTGTAACATTGGATGAAAGACCAGCAATTGGAAATAGAGTAAATGCAGACTTTTTTATAAGTATTCACTTAAATTCAGGAGGTAGTTCAGCTAATGGAGCAGAAGTTTATTATTATAGTAAAACAGGATCAAGCGATTACGCTTCAGAAGTAGCTAAATTTGAAAATAGAGTAGATGAAAGTTATGGAAGTTCACCTTTTTCTGATTATGTTTTAAAAGATATATTCTATAAAGTAAATCAAGAAAAAAGTGCTGCAATTGCTGAATCAGTATTGGATGGAATTATAAATACGACAGGATTAAGAAGAAGAGGAGTTAAGGGAGCTAACTTTGCTGTGTTAAGAGGAAGTAACTCACCAGCAATTCTTGCAGAGATAGGATTTATTTCAAATTATTCTGATTTATCAAAATATCTTACTCCAGAAGGTCAAGAAAATGTAGCAAGTGCAATTGCTGATGCGATTAGAAGACATTTTAGATAGAAAGTTTTAAGAAGGAGAAATTTATGGAAAAAGGGAAAAAAGCAAAAAATGTACAAATGCCAAAGAAAAAAGGTTTTTTTAGGAAAAATTTTTCTATAATAATTCTAATTTTACTTTCTGGAATGTCGATAGCAATTAATTATTATGATAAAGAAAATTCTGAAATGATAAATGTTGAAGTAGATAAAAATTTAGTAAAAGCATCGTCTAATAATGCTCAACAAAAAATAGATATATTTGTTTTTAATCCATCAAATAAAACGATTGAGGAGAAGGAGACTTATATTCCAAAACAGAAAAATTTGGTTGAAGGAGATTATATCAATGAAGTTATCAACAATACAAATTTTTTAACTAAAAACATGAAATTTATGAGTGCTTATACTTTGAGAATCGATGGAGAAAATACTTCAATAATTAAATTAAATTCAGAATTTACAGGATTGAGATCAAATCAAACGTTATTTAACGGATTTGCTCAATCAGTATCAAATACGATTATGAAAAATTTTGGTAATATTCAAAAAGTTATAATTCAAATAGATGGAGAAGCAATTATTCAATAGTTGCTTTTTCTTTTTATCGTAACAAAAAAGAAAAAATTAGAAATAAAATTATTAAAAAGGAGATAAAAATGAGTAATATAAATATTGAAAAAATAAAAGCAAATGTAAGAAAATATCTTGATGAAAAAAGATATAATCATGTAGTAAGAGTGGCAGAATGTGCTGTGGAATTGGCAAAAATTCATAATGTAAATGTGGAAAAAGTGGAGGCTTCAGCATATTTACATGATGTGGCTAAATTTTTTGATTTATCAGAAATGATAGATTTGATTAAAGGAAAATATCCAGAAGTATCAGATGAATTATCTAAAACAACTGCAATTTTACACGGTTTTGCGGGAGCTGAATTTGTAAAAAATAATTTTGAGTTATTTGGAATTGATGATGAGGAAATTTTGGAGGGAGTGAAATACCATACAATTGGAAGTCCAAAAATGTCGACTTTGGCTAAGATTGTGTATTTAGCAGATGCGATTGAAGCAGCAAGAACATGGGAAGGCGTGGACGAAGCACGTGAATTAGCGAAAACGGATCTGGATGCAGCAATAAAATTTGAAATTAATGAAAAATTGAAATATTTATTGGGGAAAGATTCGATAATTCATCCAAATATAATATTATTTAGAAATGCGATAATTGCAAATCAATAGAAAAAATAGGTGAAAAAATGAAAATAGAAAAAGAGTTAAAATATTTGAAGCAAGTGTTGCAAGAGTATGAATTTATGTTTCAGGAAATTTTGCAATTAATGGATTGGAGTCCAAAAAAACGTAAATTGTATAAGCAGATTGTAAATGCTTGGGAAGAAAATGGAGAAATTTATTTAAAGAGAAATGGGAAATATACGCTGCCAGAAAAAGCAGGATTACTAAAAGGTGAGATTTCTATTGCAAATGGGAGTTTTGGATTTTTAGATGTTCAAGGCGAGAAAAGCGTATTTATTCCTGGACCTTTTTTAAATACAGCGATGGATGGAGATACTGTTATCGTTAGAATTTTGAAAGAAAATGTTCAAGGCGACAGAAAAAGAGAAGGAGAAGTTCTTCAAGTTGTAAAAAGAAATCGTGAGGTTGTCGTTGGGATTTTTGAGCATAATATGAGTTTTGGGTTTGTTCGAGTAAAAAATTCAAGAAAAGATATTTATATTTCTAAGAAAAAGATAAAAGGAGCGAAAACGGGAGATTTGGTTGCGGTAAAAGTGTATTTTTGGGGAGATGATACGAGAAAACCTGAAGGAGAAGTGGTTAGCATTTTAGGGGATCCTCAAGATACGGAAGCATTGATTTCTTCGTTATTAATAAGTGAAGGGATTCAAGAGAAATTTCCTGGAGAAGTTTTGAAGGAATTGGATAGCTTGGATGAAGATTTATCATCTGAAATTCTAAATAGAAGGGATTTGAGAGATCTTGATATTATTACGATTGACGGAGCTGATGCGAAAGATTTAGATGATGCGGTTTATGTTGAAAAAACAGAGGATGGATACAAGTTGATTGTAAGCATTGCGGATGTTTCGTATTATGTTAAAGAGGGGACAGAGTTAGATAATGAAGCCTTGAAGAGAGGGAACTCTATTTATCTGGTGGATAGAGTTATTCCAATGTTGCCGAGAAAATTATCTAATAATTTATGTTCGTTGAATCCAGATGAGGATAAAATGACTTTTTCTGTGGAAATTGATTTTGATGAAAAAGGGAAAGTTTTGAAAAATGATTTTTATAAATCAGTTATAAAATCAAAATTTAGAATGACTTATGATGGTGTAAATCAGATTTATGATTATATTGATAACCGAGAAAAAACTGATTTGAGTGAAAAAGAAATCGAAAAATTAGAAGAAAATAAAAAAGTTTTTGAAAAATACGAAAAGATTGTGCCAATGTTGCAGGAAATGTTGAAATTGTCGCACATAATTAGAGGTACGAAAAAACGTCGTGGAAGTATTGATTTTGAATTACCAGAGATAAAAGTTGTTCTTGATCAAAATAAATTGGTTAAGGATATTGTTTTGCGTTCTCGTGGTGAGGCAGAAAGACTGATTGAAGATTTCATGGTTGCGGCGAATGAAGTTGTGGCGGAAAAATTGTTTTGGGAAGAAATTCCAGCGATATATAGGATTCATGAAGATCCAGACAAAGAGAAATTAAAAGCATTAAATGAAACACTTGTAAAATTTGGTTTTTCAATAAAAAATCTTGATGAAATTCATCCAGGGAAATTTCAAACGATTATTGATAGAACTACGGGATTGCCAGAAGGATATTTGATTCATAAATTAATTTTAAGAGCAATGCAAAGAGCGAGATATGCAAATAAAAATTTGGGACATTTTGGATTGGCATCGAAATACTATTTACATTTTACGTCACCAATAAGAAGGTATTCAGATTTGGTTGTTCACAGAATGTTAGGAAGATCGCTTGAAAAATTTATTAACGATAAAGATAAAAGTAAATACTTTGGAGAATTTGATGTTGTCGCTTCAGCAATTTCACGAACAGAAAGAGTCGCTGACAAATTAGAAGAAGACAGTGTAAAAATCAAATTAATCGAATATATGCAAGATAAAATCGGTAAAACATACATCGCAAGACTTAGTGGAATGAATAAAAATAAAGTGTTTATGGAATTGGAAAATCACATTGAAGTCGTGTATAATGTAAATGTTACGAGAGATCATTTTGTATACGATGAAGAAAACTTCAAAATAATTAACACAAATACAAACGAAACTTATACAATGGGAAATACAATAAAAGTAGTGGTTACAGGTGCTTCGTATGAAAAAATGGAAATAGAAGTAATTCCTTATGAGGAAGAAATTTTGAAAATTGAAGATGATGGAGACGAAGAATAATTTATAAATAATTGAATTAAAAATGACTGAAAAGGAGGAAAAAATGCCAGTATTAGCTAGAAACAAAAAGGCTTTTCATGATTATTTTATCGAAGACAAACTTGAAGCAGGAATTGAACTCGTTGGGACAGAAGTGAAATCTGTAAAGGCTGGGAAAGTGAGCATAAAAGAGAGTTTTATTAGGATAATAAAAAACGAAATTTTTGCAATGAATATGCATATTACACCATATGAATTTGGGAATATTAATAATGTTTCTGAATCGAGAGTGCGAAAATTGTTGCTAAATAGAAGAGAAATTGAAAAATGGGGAGCTAAAATTAAAGAGCAGGGTTACACAATTGTGCCACTTTCAGTTTACACAAAACAGAGATTAGTAAAAATGGAAATAGGACTTGCTAAAGGTAAGAAATTGCATGATAAAAGAGAATCATTGAAACAAAAAGACCAAGAGAGAGATATGAAAAAGTATCAAAAAAGTTTTACACGATAATTTTTGTAAGAATTAATTTTGGATAAAGTAATTTTAAAGCAACAATTGTTGAAAACCTTATTTTACTTGGTTTTAATAGGCCTTAATAAATTAAAAAAAGTATAAAATATTATTTTTGGCTTTACTTTGAATGTATTTAGTGATAAAATACTGAAGAAATAAGTTTTGGTTTATATAAATCAAATGTAATTTTTAAAAGGGTTAAATTTAATCTTTTGTGATGTATAATAGAGAAAAGAGATTTCTTAATTTATAGAAAGAAAAGAAAGGAAAGGATTTTTTAAAATGAAATTAGATTTTAGTTACAAATTTTCAAAAAATTTCTTCGGTGAACACGAAGTAGAACAAATAAAACCATATGTAGAATTGGCAAATGAAGTGTTAGTATCAGGGAAAGGAGCTGGAAATGACTTCTTAGGATGGACAACATTGCCATTAGATTATGATAAAGAAGAATTTGATAGAGTAAAAAAAGCGGCAGAAAAAATTAAAAATGATTCGGAAGTATTAATCGTTATTGGAATTGGTGGTTCTTATTTAGGAGCAAAAGCTGCAATTGAATTTTTATCACATAGCTTTTATAATAATTTACCAAAAGATAAAAGAAAAACTCCAGAAATTTATTTTGCTGGAACAAATATGAGTGGTGTTTATTTACAACACTTAATTGATGTAGTTGGAGATAGAGATTTTTCAGTAAATGTTATTTCTAAATCAGGAACAACAACTGAGCCAGCAATCGCTTTCAGAGCATTCAAAAAAATATTAGAAGAAAAATATGGAAAAGAAGAAGCTAGTAAAAGAATTTATGCAACTACTGATAAATCAAGAGGGGCGTTAAAAACTTTAGCTGATGCAGAAAAATATGAAACATTTGTTGTACCTAACAATGTTGGAGGAAGATTTTCAGTTTTAACATCAGTTGGATTATTACCAATCGCTGCAGCTGGAATTAATATTGATGAATTAATGCAAGGAGCGGCTGATGCAGTGAAAGATTTTTCTAGCAAAAAATTAGAAGAAAATAAAGCATTGCAATATGCGGCAATTAGAAACATTTTATTGAGAAAAGGTAAAAATGTAGAAATCATGGTTAATTATGAACCAAGATTACATTATTTTTCTGAATGGTGGAAACAATTATTTGGAGAATCAGAAGGGAAAGATTTCAAAGGGTTATATCCTTCATCAGCTGATTTTTCTGCAGATTTACATTCTTTAGGTCAATATATTCAAGAAGGTCAAAGAATGTTTATCGAAACAGTTGTTTCAATAGACAAACCAGAAGTTGAATTTGAAATTGAAAAAGATGAAGAAAATTTAGATGGATTGAATTTTGTTGCAGGAAGAACTTTAGATTATGTAAACAAAAAAGCAAGAGATGGAGTTATTTTAGCACATGTTGACGGTGGAGTACCTAATTTAACAGTAAATATTCCTGAAGCAACTCCTTATCATTTAGGATATGCATTCTATTTCTTTGAAAAAGTATGTGGAGTAAGTGGATATGTTTTAGGTGTAAATCCATTTGACCAACCAGGAGTTGAAGCGTACAAGAAAAATATGTTCGCCTTATTAGGAAAACCTGGGTATGAAGAAGAAGGTAAAAAGTTAGAAGAAAAATTAAATTCTATAAAATAGTGAAAAAAAGTAAAAATAGAAAATAAAAAAATCTTGAATATTTTTCAAGATTTTTTTTAAAATTAGATAAATTTATGCAAAAAAATAATAATAGTTCACTTTTTTGCAAAAAAGTTGTAAAATAGTGATAGAAGGAAAAATGTAAACAAATATAATGCAAAAGATTTTTTATAAAAATAAAATAGGAAAGGGGAAATTTATGACAAAAGAAAATTTATGGAAAAATTATTCTGCAAAGAAAAAAGAAGAAATTTTCGATTTTGCTGAGGGATATAAAAAATATTTAGATTCGGCAAAGACTGAGAGAGAATTTGTTGTAGTGACAGAAGAAGAATTAAAGAAAAATAATTTTGTTAATATAAATGAAAAAAGCGATTTAAAAACAGGTGACAAAATTTATTTTAATAATCGAGATAAAAATCTTGTGGCAGTTATCATCGGTAAAGAAGATATTAAAAATGGAATTAATATGGTCGTTTCTCATTTGGATTCACCAAGATTAGATTTAAAGCCACATCCAATTCAAGAAACAGAAGAATTTGCGTTATTAAATACACATTATTACGGTGGAATAAAAAAATATCAATGGGCGTCAACGCCTTTAGCTTTACATGGTGTAGTTTATTTAAAAGATAATACGAAAGTAGTTTTGGCAATTGGAGAAAAAGAAGAAGATCCAGTTTTTTGTATTCCAGATATTTTGCCACATTTATCTTATAAGGTGCAAGATGACAGGAAGGCACGAGAAGTAATTAAAGGTGAGGAATTAAAATTATTATTTGGAAATACACCAGTAAAAGATGAAAATATTGAAAAAAAAGTTAAGCAGTGGGTTTTAGATAAATTAAAAGAAGAATATGGTATCGAGGAAGATGATTTTTTTGCGGCTGAATTAGAAGTTGTGCCAGCAGGGAAATTAAGAGATGTAGGTCTTGACCAAACAATGATAGGAGGATACGGTCAAGATGATAGAATTTGTGCATATACATCATTAAAAGCATTATATGAAATAGAAAATCCTGAAAGAACAGTAATGGTTTATTTGACTGATAAAGAAGAAATCGGTAGTGAAGGATCGACAAGTTTAAAAACTACATTTCCAGAATATGTTGTTGGAAAAATTTTGTCATTAACAGAAAAGAATTACAATGATCAAATGTTAAGAGAAACTTTATGGAATTCAAAAGCGTTATCATCAGATGTAACAGCAGCTATAAATCCTGTATTTTCATCAGTTCATGATCCAGAAAATGTAGCAAGATTGTCTTATGGATTAGCTTTTGCAAAATATACAGGTTCGAGAGGAAAAGTAGGTGCAAGTGATGCTGATGCTGAAATTATGCAAGAAATAAGACAAGCATTTGAAAAAAATAAAGTTGCTTATCAAGTTGGGGGATTCCATAAAACAGATGAAGGTGGTGGTGGAACTGTCGCAAAATTTTTGGCATACTACGGAATAAGAACTGTAGATGCAGGACCAGCACTTATTTCAATGCATTCGCTATTTGAAATTTCTTCAAAGGCAGATTTATACGAAACATACCGAGCATATAAAGTGTTTTTTGGAATAAAATAGTATTTGGATCGTTTTAAATATAAATTTATGCAAGAGAAAACGGCGAAATAGGTGATTGTAAAAAATTAAAAAGACTTACAATCAATTAAATTACATGGAAAGATAAGGGAGAAAAATGAATTTATCAGATTACAAAATAATTATTTACAGAAATAATAAATTTTATAAAGAAGAAAATTTCAGTTCATTTGATGGAGTAAGATATTTTTATAAATGGAGTGATGCTGAGTCAGGAAGTTATTATTTTGAAATAAGCTATCGAGATGAAATTGTAAAATCGGTTACCTATAACCATACATCGCCTTTTGCTACTATTTTTGAAGCAAGGGTAGAATTAACGGGAAGACCAAAAGCAATAACAGGATTCCAAGCAGGAATTGATATTTTAGTAGAATATTATCCAGAAAGAGAAAAATTCATTTTATCAAAAACAAAATTTTTCAGAACGAAATTGGATATTAAAAAATATGGCTTGGAAAATGTTGGGAAAGTTGAAGTTGCGAGTGAAGAAACTGGATGGATACCGACAAGTGAACCTGTGAAAAAGCTATCAGATACAATTTATGAAATAACAATGGTTCCTGGAAATGGTATTTACGAGTATAAATATGTAATTGATGGACAATGGTATCCTGAAGGAAAAAATTTGAAATTAATTCTTGGAGAAAAAGGAGAATTATTTCCAAAAGGATATATGGGTGATGGAAAATTTGTTTATGATGCAAATGAAAACGAAACTGATTTAAAGGCAATCGTACATGATTATAAGAGTTTGAAATATTTTAATAAAATATCAGACAGAGAATATGAATTTAAGTTAAGAACACAAATTGAAGATGTGGAAAGAGCCTATATAAGTATAGTTTTATCAGAGGAAGATAATTATGAAATGATTTACGAGCTAGAAAGATTTAGCGATAAAACAAATAGTTTTGACTATTTCCAAAGAATAGTGGACTGTGGTAGAAAAGTAGATAAAATTAGGTATTATTTCATTTTGGAAGATGGTGGAAAGAAAGTTTACTTTAATGGAGAATTACATGAAGAAAAACCAGAAAGAATGGTTATTAAGACAACTAGAGAAGATATTCAAATTTTTGATGTTCCAGATTGGTCAAAAGAAGCCATTTGGTATAATCTTTTCCCAGATAGATTTTATAATGGAAATCACTATAATGATGCCATCTTCAATGAATTCGGTCCAGAAGAATTTAGTATAAATGAATTACATGAAAATAAATTCATAGAAAAATATAAATGGGAAAAATTAAATGATGTTTATGGAAAATTTGATAGAAATAGATGGACCTCTGATTTCTCTGATAGAACTGATTGGGAAAAATTTGGAGAGAAAAAAGTTGATTACAGCTTGAAATATGCGAGAATGTACGGAGGAGATATTCAAGGAATCAAAGAAAAAATTCCTTATTTAAAAGAATTAGGAATAAACGCAATATGGTTGAATCCTGTGTTTTTCTCATATCAAAATCATAAATATGGTGCAAATGATTTCAGACATATTTCACCAGATTTTGGAACAATTAGAACAAGTGGTGAAAAATATGATGTGAAGGTCAATAAGTCAAACAAGTACAATAATAAAACATATATTGATGTTTTAGGAAAAAATGCTATTAATAATAGTGAGCTTGAGTTACTGGAAGTAAGAGTAAAAGGTGAAAATAAAGGTAAGAATGGTTATGGAGAAACCGAAAATCCAGAAACTTGGGTATGGACAGAATCTGATTTGATCATGGTTGATTTGATAAAGGAATTGCACAAAAATGGAATAAGAGTAATTTTTGATGGGGTTTTCAATCATAGTAGCGATAGACACTGGACATTTAATATGGTTTTAGCTGATGGTGAAAAATCCGAATATAAGGATTGGTATAAATTTAAAGATTTTACAAATCACATTCCTGTGACAGATGACTTGTCAGATGAAGAAGCGTTTGACGTAATTATGGCAAACAAAAGAAGATTAGTTTATAATGCTTGGGGTGGATTTAACTCATTACCTGAATTTGATAGCTTTAATCAACAATATAAGGAGTATATCTTTAATATTACAAGAAAATGGATGTATGGTCCTGATGGAAAAGAAAGTAAAAACTGGATGGAAGATGACGGAATAGATGGATGGAGATTAGATGTTCCTAACTGCTTGGAAAATCAAAATTTCTGGAATGAATGGAGACAAGTTGTTAAGGAATGCAAGGGAGAAGCCTATATAACAGCAGAGTTATGGGGTAATGCCTCTAATGACATCAATGATGGTAATAAATTTGATACAGTTATGAACTATGAATGGTTAAAGACAGTTATAGGATATTTTATAAATCATAGTAAAGAAGGAGGAGAAAGATACAAGTTAAAATCTTCTGATTTCTTTAATGAATTAAGAGAAAAGCGTTCATGGTACCCGTATCAGTCTTTGCAAGCTTCTCAAAATTTGAATGGATCACATGATACGGACAGATTATATTCACGAATTGTCAATGATATTTTAGGAAGAAATTTAGAAGAAGGTAAACAGCTAGAAAAAGGTTATAATTCAATAAGACCTGATTTAGCTTCCAGTTATCACCCAAATACATCAATTGACTGGGTAAACAGCGATATTAAGCCAAAAGATGTCTTAAAACTGATATCTATTTTCCAAATGACATATATAGGAGCTCCAATGTTGTATTACGGTGATGAAGTAGGAATGTGGGGAGCTACAGACCCTTATTGCAGAAAGCCGATGCTTTGGAAAGAATTTATGTATGATGATGAAAAAAATCCGTCATATGTAAATAAAAATGAAAAATATGTACAAAAAGTGGATGAGGATTTATTGTTCTGGTATAAAAAGTTAATAAAAATTCGTAAAAAAAACAGAGTGCTTGTATACGGTAAATTTAAAGAATTATTAGCAGATGATCAAAGGGACATTATAGCTTATGAACGTAAAAATGAAGACCGTTCAATAATAACAGTTATAAATAATTCGTTCAATGATTATAAAGATATCGAGTTTTTAACTGATTACTCAGGAGAAAGATTCCTAGATTTAATTTCAGAAAAATTTGTAAAAGTTAGCATGAATGGAAAAATTAACATTAGTTTAAAAGCTAAGCAAGGTGTAATATTGAAACGTTGGAATTATTAGGAACTAAAATTTTGGAAAGTGAGCTAAGTTGCTCACTTCTCCATTATATATTACTATAAAAAAATGATATATTTTATAAATTCTATTCATATAAAAGATATATAATTTATATAATAAAATTTCGATAATTTTAATAAAAACTCAATAAAGACCTTGACATAATGCCTTAAATAGTATAAAATAAATAAGTTATAACTCATAAACTAAATCTTCGGGAAATGTGTAAAAAAACATGTTTTTTAGTAAATTTAGAGTAAATCGCTATACTTATAAATGGGTATACATTATGCCCTAGAAATTAGGGTGTAGATTGAAGGGATGAGCTTTTAAAAAAGTTTTAGTTTATAAAAATGACGAGAAATTATATATAAAATTTGAAGAAAGTTGGGAGGAGGAAAATATGCCTACTATTAATCAATTAGTAAGATTTGGTAGAAAAACAACAGAGAAAAAGAAAAAATCACCTGCGTTAAAAGGTAATCCACAAAAAAGAGGGGTTTGTGTAAGAGTATATACAACTACACCTAAAAAACCAAACTCAGCCTTAAGAAAAGTAGCAAGGGTTAAATTAGTAAATGGAATTGAAGTTACTGCTTATATTCCAGGAATCGGACATAACTTACAAGAACACAGTATCGTTCTTTTAAGAGGAGGAAGAACAAAAGATTTACCAGGGGTTAGATATAAAATAATCAGAGGTGCTTTAGATACTGCAGGAGTAGTAAACAGAAGACAAGCTAGATCAAGATACGGAACAAAAAAACCAGCGGCAGGCGCTAATTAATTAAAACTAAGAAGTAAGGAGGACAAATAAGTGTCAAGAAGAAGAAAAGCGGAAAAGAGAGATGTTTTACCTGATTCTCAATATAACGATAAAGTAGTAACTAAATTCATAAATGGATTAATGAAAGATGGAAAAAAATCATTAGCTGAAAATATTTTCTATACAGCATTAAACGAAATTAAAGAAGAAACTCAAGAAGAGGGAATTGAAGTGTTCAGAAGAGCAATGGAAAATGTTAGACCTCAATTAGAAGTTAGATCAAGAAGAATTGGAGGAGCTACTTACCAAGTACCAGTTGAAGTTAGAAAAGAAAGACAACAAACTTTAGCTATTAGATGGTTAGTTAGATACACAAGAGAAAGAAAAGAACACGGAATGGTAAACAAATTGAAAAAAGAGTTAGTAGCAGCTGCTAACAACGAAGGTGGATCAATTAAGAAAAAAGAAGATACATATAAAATGGCCGAAGCAAATAGAGCGTTCGCACATTATAAATGGTAATTCGTTAAAGAGTAGTTTATTTAATTATCTGAATTATTTAATTGCTTAATATTTAGAAGGAGGAAACATCAGAATGGCAAGAAAAGTTGCTTTAAAAGATACTAGAAATATTGGTATCATGGCTCATATTGATGCCGGAAAAACGACTACTACTGAAAGAATTTTATTCTATACAGGAGTTAACCATAAAATTGGAGAGGTTCACGAAGGAGCCGCTACAATGGATTACATGGAACAAGAACAAGAAAGAGGAATCACAATTACATCAGCAGCAACAACTGCATTTTGGAATAAACACAGAATTAACATCATAGATACACCAGGTCACGTTGACTTTACAGTTGAAGTTGAAAGATCTTTAAGAGTATTAGATGGAGCTGTTGCAGTATTCTCAGCAGTTGATGGTGTTCAACCACAATCTGAAACAGTTTGGAGACAAGCTGATAAATACAACGTTCCAAGAATGGCTTTCTTTAATAAAATGGATAGAGTTGGAGCAGATTTCGATATGTGCGTTAACGATATTAAAGAAAAATTAGGTGGAAACGGTGTACCTATTCAATTACCAATTGGTGCTGAAGATAATTTTGAAGGAATTATTGATTTAGTAACAATGAAAGAATATTTATTTAAAGATGAAACTATGGGAGCTGACTATGAAATAGTTGATGTGAGAGCAGAATTAGCTGATGCAGCTCAAATAGCTAGAGAACATATGATTGAATCTGTAGTTGAAACTGATGATGAATTGATGGAAAAATATTTTGGTGGAGAAGAAATTTCTGAAGAAGAAATCAAAAAAGCATTAAGAGTTGCTACAATTGAAGGAACTGTTGTACCTGTATTGTGTGGAACAGCATTTAAAAATAAAGGTATTCAACCATTACTTGATGCAGTAGTTGCTTACATGCCATCACCATTAGACATTAACGGTGGAAAAATTAAAGGAACTGATCCTAAAACAGAAGAACCTATTGAAAGAGAAATGGGAGATGATGCTCCATTCTCAGCATTAGCGTTCAAAATCATTACAGATCCATTTGTAGGAAGATTATCATTCTTTAGAGTTTATTCGGGAATATTAGAAAAAGGATCTTATGTATTAAACTCAACTAAAGGTAAAAAAGAAAGAATGGGAAGATTACTTCAAATGCATGCAAACAAAAGAGAAGAATTAGAAATAGTTTACTCTGGGGATATTGCTGCAGCAGTAGGATTGAAAGATACTACAACAGGAGATACATTGTGTGCTGAAAATGATCCAATTATCTTGGAAAAAATGGAATTCCCTGATACAGTTATTCAAATAGCTGTTGAACCAAAAACAAAAGCTGACCAAGAAAAAATGGGTACAGCATTGGCTAAATTAGCTGAAGAAGATCCAACATTTAAAGTTACAACTAACCAAGAAACTGGTCAAACATTGATCGCTGGAATGGGAGAATTACACTTGGAAATTATCGTAGATAGAATGAAACGTGAATTCAAAGTTGAAGCAAATGTAGGTAAACCACAAGTTGCATATAGAGAAACAATCAACGGAAGTGCTGATGTTGAAGAAAAATATGCTAAACAATCTGGAGGTAGAGGTCAATACGGACATGTTAAAATTAAAGTTGAGTCTAATCCAGATAAGGGTTATGAATTTATTAACCAAATTACAGGAGGAGCTATTCCGAGAGAATATATTCCTGCAGTAGATAAAGGAATCCAAGAAGCATTAGAAGCTGGAGTTGTTGCAGGATATCCAGTTCAAGATGTAAAAGTAACATTATACGACGGATCTTACCATGAAGTGGAT
This sequence comes from uncultured Leptotrichia sp., assembly GCA_963524305.1. Classification (GTDB taxonomy): domain Bacteria; phylum Fusobacteriota; class Fusobacteriia; order Fusobacteriales; family Leptotrichiaceae; genus JABCPH02. The sequence continues at coordinate 29,449 of CAURGH010000022.1, forward strand.
TCATCAGAAATGGCATTTAAAATAGCTGGATCAATGGCAATTAAAAAAGCCTTGAGAGCAGCAAATGCAGTATTATTGGAACCAATCTTTAAAGTAGAAGTTACTACTCCTGAAGAATACATGGGAGATGTTATTGGTGACTTGAACTCAAGAAGAGGACAAGTATCAGGAATGACTGACAGAAATAATGCAAAAATTATTAACGCAGAAGTACCATTATCTCAAATGTTTGGTTATGCAACTGACTTAAGATCTAAAACACAAGGTAGAGCATCTTATTCAATGGAATTTGAAAAATATGTAGAAGTACCTAAAAATATTGCAGATCAAGTTATTAAAGAAAGACAAGGGAAATAATAAATAAAAATGTGAATGACTTTCTATTCGTTAGATTATCAGCAGGATAGAAAGTTCTTCAAAATAGAAAATAAAATATAAATTTAAAATATTTGGAGGAAATAAGAAATGGCAAAAGCTAAATTCGAGAGAAGTAAACCACACGTAA
>CAURGH010000023.1:0-29574 GCA_963524305.1 uncultured Leptotrichia sp.
GGACATACAAATTATGACCTAAAAGTAGATACAAGTTCAATTGCAGCAGGAACAAACTTAACATATAAAGCTAATGGAGCAAACAATCAAACAACAACATTGGCAAATGGTTTAGACTTTAACGATGGTAAAAATACAGTAGCTTCAGTAGATACTAATGGAAAAGTTGTATATGATATTAAGGATAATGTAGATTTAGGACCAGCAGGAAGCATAAAAGCAGGAGATACTACATTAAACAATGGTGGAATTACAATTAATAATGGAGCAGCAGGAAGTCCAGTAACATTAGGGCCATCAGGATTAAACAATGGTGGAAACACAATAACAAATGTAGCACCTGGAGTAAACAATACAGATGCAGCAAACTATGGACAAGTAAAAGCAGCAAAATCAGAAGTAATAGCAGGAACTAATACAAATGTGCATACTACAACGGGTTCAGATGGACAAAATATTTACAAAGTAAATGCAGATAAATCAGAAGTAGCGACAACAGGAACAGGCTTAACATTGACACCAACAACAGCAACAGATGCAGATGGAACAAAGACAACGACATATACGTTAGGACTTGATACTACAACATTGACACCAGGAACAGATGGTAAGATAACATCACCAACAGGACCAAATGCAGGAAAAGTAGTAACAGCAGGAGATGTAGCAAATGCGATTAATAATTCAGGATTTACATTGAAATCAAGTGCAAATGGAGGAACATTAGGAACAACAAGCGGAGATGAAGTGATAAATCCAGGAGATGTAATAGACATGGCAGCAGGTAAGAACTTAAAAGTTGAACAAGCAGCAAATGGAAAGATTACATACTCATTGTCAGATAATGTAGATTTAGGACCAGCAGGAAGCATAAAAGCAGGAGATACTACATTAAATAATGGTGGAATTACAATCAATAATGGAGCAGGAAATCCAGTAACATTAGGACCAACAGGATTAGATAACGGTGGAAATACAATAACAAATGTTGGAGCAGGGAAAAATGGAACAGATGCAGTAAACTTAGACCAATTGACAAAAGCAACAGGATCATCGAAAACAGAAGTAGCAGGTGGAACAAATACAAATGTAACAAGTAGTACAGGAGCAAATGGTCAAACAATCTACAAAGTAAATGCAGATAAAACAGAAGTAGCAACAACAGGAACAGGATTAACATTGACACCAACAACAGCAACAGATGCAGATGGAACAAAGACAACGACATATACGTTAGGACTTGATACTACAACATTGACACCAGGAACAGATGGTAAGATAACATCACCAACAGGACCAAATGCAGGAAAAGTAGTAACAGCAGGAGATGTAGCAAATGCGATTAATAATTCAGGATTTACATTGAAATCAAGTGCAAATGGAGGAACATTAGGAACAACAAGCGGAGATGAAGTGATAAATCCAGGAGATGTAATAGACATGGCAGCAGGTAAGAACTTAAAAGTTGAACAAGCAGCAAATGGAAAGATTACATACTCATTGTCAGATAATGTAGATTTAGGACCAGCAGGAAGCATAAAAGCAGGAGATACTACATTAAATAATGGTGGAATTACAATCAATAATGGAGCAGGAAATCCAGTAACATTAGGACCAACAGGATTAGATAACGGTGGAAATACAATAACAAATGTTGGAGCAGGGAAAAATGGAACAGATGCAGTAAACTTAGACCAATTGACAAAAGCAACAGGATCATCGAAAACAGAAGTAGCAGGTGGAACAAATACAAATGTAACAAGTAGTACAGGAGCAAATGGTCAAACAATCTACAAAGTAAATGCAGATAAAACAGAAGTAGCAACAACAGGAACAGGATTAACATTGACACCAACAACAGCAACAGATGCAGATGGAACAAAGACAACGACATATACGTTAGGACTTGATACTACAACATTGACACCAGGAACAGATGGTAAGATAACATCACCAACAGGACCAAATGCAGGAAAAGTAGTAACAGCAGGAGATGTAGCAAATGCGATTAATAATTCAGGATTTACATTGAAATCAAGTGCAAATGGAGGAACATTAGGAACAACAAGCGGAGATGAAGTGATAAATCCAGGAGATGTAATAGACATGGCAGCAGGTAAGAACTTAAAAGTTGAACAAGCGACTAATGGTAAAATTACATACTCATTATTAGATGATATTAATATTAATAGTGTAACAGCTGGAAATAATAAATTTGATAAAACAGGATTGACAGTAAGTGATGGAGCAGGAAATACAACAGTTACAATGCCATCAGGAACAACTTACACATCAGCTTCAGGAGATACTACAAAAGTAGGACCAAATGGAATTACAATTAATAATGGAGCAGCAGGAAATCCAGTATCATTGACAAAAAATGGATTAGATAATGGTGGAAATACTATTACAAATGTAGCGCCTGGTGTAAATGGAACAGATGCAGTAAATGTAACTCAATTGAAAAATACAGTTAATAATGCTGTAAATAATGGTCCAGTAGTTTATACAAATGCAGCAGGAGATAAAGTTGTAAAAGCAAATGATGGAAACTATTATAAAGCTTCAGATGTGGATGCAAATGGAAATCCATTACCAGGAGCAGTGGCTATAAATCCTACTGATATTAACCATAGCTTATTGAATGCAGATGGAACTACTACGAACCCAAGTAAATTGACAAATATAGCAGATGGATTAATTTCACCGACAAGTAAAGATGCGATTAATGGAAGTCAATTATATAAAAATGCTACAAGTGTTTCAAATATAATTGGTGGAAATTCAGTAGTAAATCCTGATGGAACATTGACAACATCAAATATTGGTAATACAGGTAAGAATACTGTACATGATGCAATTGGTTACTTGAATCAAGGGTTTAATGTAACGACATCAGCTTCAAATGGAACAGTATCTGGAACAACAGTTGAAGCAGTTAAAGCTGGAGAAACAGTAACAATTGATGCAGGTAAGAATATTGCAGTAACACAAAATGGTAAGACAATTTCAATTGCAACTAAAGATGATTTAAGTGTAAATAGTGTGACAGCAACAGATCCAGCAGGAAATACAACTGTATTGAATCCAACTGGAACAACAATTACTGATGCAGCAGGAAATTCTAATGTTTCAACTGCTACAAGCAATAAATTGACAGATGCAGCAGGAAACTCGAATATAGCAACAGCAGCAGGAAACACTTATACAAGTGCAACTGGAGATATCACAAATGTTGGTTCTAACGGAATTACAATTACATCTGGTGGAACAACAGTAAGCTTGACAAATGCTGGATTAAATAATGGTGGAAACAAAATTACAAATGTAGCGGCAGGAGTAGCTCCAACAGATGCAGTAAATGTAAGCCAATTAGATACAGCGGTTAATAACTTAAATACAGCAATTGGTGCAGCAAAAACTGAAGTAGTGGCTGGAACAAATACAACGGTTACTTCTACACAAGGAGCAAACAAACAAACAATTTATAAAATTGATGCAGATGGAACAACGGTTTCAGGAGGAAGTAGCTTTGTTTCAGTAACACCAGGAACTAAAGATGCTAACAATATTACAGATTACAAAGTTGATTTATCACAATCTACGAAAGATACGTTAAATAGTATTGGAACTGGAAATATTGCAGCAGGAGATAATAATACAGTAACAGGATCTACAGTACATAATTATCTTCAAAATAATCCTCTAACTTACACTGATGATAATGGAACTACATTGACACGTAATTTAGGACAAAACTTAAATGTTGTTGGAAGAGCAACTGGACCATTAACTACAGGAAATATTGGAGTAGTAGCATCTGGTACAGATACATTAGAAGTTAAATTAGCAGAAAATGTAAATTTAGGACCAAATGGAAGTGTTGCAATGGGTAACACAGTTGTAAATAACGATGGAGTAACAATTAACGGTGGACCAAGTATAACATCAAATGGAATTGATGGTGGAGGTAAGAAACTTACAAATGTTGCTGAAGGTGACATAACACCAACAAGTAGAGATGTTGTAACAGGAGGACAAGTTTACAATGCTATAGCAACAGGAATAGCAGATAAAGCAACAAGAGCAGAATTAGCAGGAGTAAACGATAACTTGACAGCAGGAATCGCAGGAGTAGCAGCAATGGCTAACTTACCACAAATAAACGATGCAGCAGCTAATAGATTTAATGTAGCAGTAGCAGGAGGAGCTTATAAAAATGGTAGAGCAATGGCTTTAGGATTTAGTGGAATTTCAGATGGTGGAAGATTCATTTATAAAGCAAGTGCAAGTTTAAATAACAAAAATGATGTAACAGTAGGTTTAGGAATGGGATATCAATTCGGTAAGAGAGATGTAGAGCCTAACGAATTAGATAGATTAAAATCTATGGTAACATTATTAGAACAACAAAAAGATAGCTACAGTAGACAATTGAAAAAACAACTTGAAGAAGAAGCAAGTAAAAATAGAGAAAATTCTGAATTGATTAAACAATTGATGCAAGAAGTTCAAGAGTTGAAAAATAGAAGATAATAATCTCTAAAAATTATAAAATTAGAATAAAAAGAATGAAGTTATTAGAAAGATGAAAGTCTATCTAGTAACTTTTTTCTATTATTGAGTTGTTTTTATAAAATTAATGTATTATAATTATAGTGATAATTTTTATTAATTTATGAAAGGGGAATTTATGAGTAAAAATACAGCGGCTTTTTTTGATATTGATGGAACTATTTATAGGGATTCATTGTTGATTGAGCATTTTAAGATGCTTTTGAAATATGAATATATCAATATGATGAGCTGGGAATCAAAAGTGAAAGAGAAATTTTTGAAATGGGAAAATCGAACTGGAGATTATGATGATTATTTAGATGAGTTGGTTAGAACTTATATGGAAGCGTTGAAGAATTTTAATAAAGATGAAATGGATTTTGTGGCAAAAAGAGTTATGGAATTGAAGGGAGATAAAGTTTATAGATATACACGAGATAGACTTAAATATCACAAGGAACAGGGTCATAAAGTTATTATCATTTCTGGAAGTCCGGATTTTTTAGTTGCAAAATTAGCTGAAAAATATGGAGCGGATGATTATAGAGCGTCAATTTATAAAGTGAATGAAAATGGCGTCTTTACAGGCGAAGTTGAGCCAATGTGGGATGAAAAGAGTAAAAATAAAGCAATTAATAACTTTTGTAAAAAATACAATATTGATTTGAAAAAATCGTTTGCATATGGAGATACAACTGGAGATTTGACGATGTTTAAAGCAGTTGAACATGCGATTGCGATAAATCCAGCGAAAAAATTATTTAAAAAAATAAAGAATAATGAAAAATTAAAGGAAAAAGTGAAGATAATTGTTGAAAGAAAAGATATTATTTATCAATTGGATGCAAATGTAAAAATATTGGAAGAAAAGAAATAATTGTGAGATAATGAAAGATAGTTGAAATAAATTTAAAAAGTAAGGTGAGGTATGTAATATGCTATCTAATACGTTTAATGGGATAAAACTTGAGTTTGAAGGACTTTATTATGGTGGAAATTACGATTTGGAAATTTTTCCTGATGGAAGATTTTATTATTCGTATATTGAGACAACATCGGTTGAATTGAAAAAAGGGTCTTTTCAAATTACTCAAAAAGAAGTGATGATATTTGAAGAAATGATGGATTATTTTGAATTGTTGAAAACGCAGAGAAATTATGCGATAAATACTTTTGATTTAGGAAATGGAATGTTGCTAATTCATAAAAAGAATGGAATTGAAGAGCAAATAAAATTAGGGAAAGAAATAATGTTTGAATATGCTAAAATTTTGTTAGATAAATACATAAATCAATCGAAACAAATATTTTTATTGGACACTTATTTAGCAGGAACAAAGTATATTAGAAATTTTTCATTGAAAATAAAAGATTCTGTGAAATTGGATTTGTATCGTGAATTTAATGCCGTTGCATTAAATGCAGTTGCAATTTATAATGAGAACAAAGAAAAGGTTGGATATCTGCCATCTGAGCATAATGAAGTAATTGCAAGGCTTATAGATGCTGGGAAAAAGATAGTTGCTATTCCAATTCCATTTGACGATGAAGTAGCTTTGAAAATATATTTGATAGACTGATTTAATTAATTGATTTTCGAGAGTGAAAATTTTTTGTGTAAAAAATTATATATTAAATTTACGTATTTACACAAATTATGAGTGGTACTCTCGATTTTTTATTTTAATAATTTCTATTTTTAAAAAATTAAATAAATTTTAATTTTTAGTTGAAAAAAATTTTTTTGTATGATAAAATTAATTAAAATTTAATAAAAGAGGGTGGAAATTTGAGAGAAAAAATTGAGGGAATTGAGAAGGAAGTCTTGGGGAAGACGATTAGAGAATTATTTTTTGAAATGGAAAATGAGGTAAATAAGCGATTTTTTGAAGTTAAGAAAAATTTATTGAATGGAATTGAAAATAAGAAGAAGGATATTTTTGTAGAAACGATTTTGGTGAAAAAGGAAGAAAGTTACAAGTTTAATGAAGCATTTTTCCCTGTAATATCTAGAAATGATTATAGAGAGATGGGAAAGGATATTTTTTTGGAAAATGTATATTTGGATTTTTCTTTGGATAAAATATCGGAAATTGAAGAAGAGGAATTTTTAGCTTGGATTGACATTGAAAATGAAAGTTTTGAAGTTAAGGTAAGTTTTGAGAAGGATAAACGATATTTTGAAGAAGTAAAAAGGCTTTGGGAAGTATTTGAATTGAATGGTAGGCAATGGAAAACGCTGAATATGGCACATTTTATGCGGATGTATAAAGTAAAATTAGTTGACTATGATTTTGAAATGACAAAAGAAATTTTAGAAGGAATACAGAATCAAAAATATGAGATAAATTACGAATTTGGAAGAAATGAGAATGATATTTTAAGAGGTTATGAATTACTTTGGAATATTGAGAAAAAGCAGATTATGAGTACGATTTTTGTAAGACCTGTGAAGATGGATATTTCATTTGAATATGTTTTGGAGATGTCAGAAAACGAAATAATGCTGGTTAAAAATTCTGAGGGAAATGATGTTTTATGTGGATATATCGAAAAGGAAAATGCTAATAAATTGCACATAATTTCTAAAAAGAATAATGGAACGATTTGGAATATTTATGCGATAAAAAATATAGAAACTTGTGATAAAGTGCTTGAAATTAATAAAAATCTTGATTCAGAAAAATATGATAAAGAATATTTTCATTTTACAAATTATTATGAAAAAAGTTTTATTGAAAAAATTCAAGAAGACAGTATAAATAATTTTAGAAGTATGAGTTTTTTTAAAAAGAAATTTTTAGATTATAAATTTTTGAGAGATGAAATTTCGTTGATTGATATTAGTTTTAATAAAAAAGAGAGTAATTATATGGAAATTATCAATTATAATGCGGGGCTATCTGAAGTTTTAAATAAAAAGAGAAAGAAAAAAGAGAGGATAAATTTTTTTGTGAAAATTAATGAAAAAACTGATTACTCGATTGATAAGATAAATTTCGTTTTGTCAGAAATTCAGTTGAAAATACCAGAATATGATTGTAAAGGGGTTTTGTATGGCGAATATTAATAAAAAAGGGTTCCAATACATTTGGGCTTTTTCGAGTGAAAAGACGATTTTTAAAATGAGTGAAGCAGTTTCGCCGTATTTGGAAATAAATAGTGAATGTTTGAATAAAAGTAATTTGCAGAGGAAAACTGAAATGGAAGTAAATCCTTATTTACGATTCAACGATTTATTTTCTGATTTTAATTATAATTTTGGTAAATTTATTAGTTTTGGAAAATTTGCAAAAGAACTAGAAAAAGAGAATAGGAAAAGTTCATTTAATTTAGAGAATAATCATGAGATTAAGGAAATATATGTAGAAATTTATTCAAAAATATTTGATGCAACAATAAAATTTTTGCAAAAATTGGATTTTATTTCTGGAACGACGATTATTGATATTTATTTGGAAAAAATTTCAGAGGAGATACGAGAAGGAGTTTACGGAAGAGAAATTTCTAGAGAGTTTCGGAAATTATCGGAAGAAGACAAAAATAGTATTTCTTTGTTATTGTATAATTTTATTTTTTATCATAGAAAATGGAGTAAAATTTTTGAAGTTGGAATAAAAATCTTTTTTAAAGATTCAATAATTTATCAAAACCGAAATAGAAATTTAGAAATAATTGTTTATATAAATAAGGAAGGCACGTCAATTAATAAAAGTAAAATAAATATTTTGAAATATTTGTTTGTACCTGTTGATTTTGATGTAAAATGTTATTGGAAAGAGCATTTTGGCGTGATAGATGTTAAGGAAACGAGTAAAATAGGAGAAATTGGGATTTTTTAATTTTTTAGTAAAGAGGGGGAAAAATGAAATATAGGATAAATATTTTAAATGGAGAAAATCAAGAAAAAATAGAAATTTCGGAAGATGAGATTTTGGAAGTGAAATACCGAATTGGATTAGTTGAAAATAATGATTTTGCGAATAATAGAAGCAGTGTGGAAATGGAAATTACAGGGAAGATAATTTCTAATTTGGAAGAGAAGAATTTGGAAAATTCAAATCATGTGAGTGATAATAATTTGTATGAGAAAAATAAAAAGAATGTTATAGAACTAGTAAAATGGGCAGAATCGTATTTAAGTAAGAGTGATTATAGAAATATTGAAATGTTTGTGGATTTAGGGGCGAACAAAAGCATAGATTATAAGTTTTTGAATATGTTTGTGTATGATTTTTCACAGGAATTTAGTATTGAAAAGGGAATTGGTACATTTAAATTGTTTTTGAAACAGAAGTTTCATCAAAAGGATAAGATGGAGATTCAGTAAATAGTTGTAAAATAAAAGGTTGAGGATTAAGAGATTTTTTTGAAGATAAAAGTGGGGTGTTGAAAAATATGGAAAATATGTATGAGGGTAAAAATATTAAGATAATTATTGATGGGAAGAAAATAGAGGATATTATTATTAAAAAATTTGTTTTGAATGAAGAGATTAACGATCATAAGAAATTGAAGGTGGAGTTTGAAACGGAGGATGCAGAAAAGAAAAAATTAGAAGAAATTATAAAAAAGGAAGATGTGAAACTTCAGATTGAGTTGGAAAACAGTCAGCTTACAAAAAAGATTTTTAAAGGAGTAATCGATTATTTTGAAATTTTAGATTATGGAAGTGAAGGTTGTAAAATTTTGATAAAAGCGTTTTCAGAAAGTATATTTTTTGATAGAAAATTGGAGAAGAGATATAGAGTTTTTCAGGATAAAAACTGGACATATGCAAATATTATTGGAGAAATTAATAAAGAATATAAAGAGAAAAATTTAGAAATAAAATTTTCTGAAATTGCGAACACACAGATTGGAAAAATAATAGTTCAATATGATGAAACTGATTGGGAATTTTTGGTTAGGATTGCATCACATTTAGGGGCCTGTTTGTTTGTGACAGAGCAAGAAATTATTACATTTGGACGGATTGAAGTGGGAAATTCTAAAAAAGAAAATCGGTTTTTCAGTAATTATTCAGCAGTGCGAGATTATATGAATTTATATTATAAAATTTACTCGAATAATGTTATTAGTATTGGTGATGAAATCAGTTTGAGCTATGAATTGAATGATGATGAGAAGGAAAATGGGGATAATATTTCTAAAAATGTAAAAAAAGAAAATTCCCAAAACAGTTTTACAGTTATAAAATCTAATATATTTTTAAAAAATTATATTTTGAAAAGTGAATTTTTAGCTACAAATATTAATGAGTACAAATCCCCGATAATTTTTAATTCTGAAATTAAAGGAAGTAGAATAGAGGCCCGGGTTGAGAAGGTTTTCTCAGAAAATGGAATTGCAAAAATGAATGTTTTGTTTTATGAAGGATTGAATAAAATAGTGGCTAGTAAATTGGGAAATAAAAAGAGCAAGGCATATAAAGATTATGGAATTGAGCGATATCCATTAAGCTATCAGACTTTTTATTCACAAACAAATACTGGATTTTTCTGTACACCTGAAGTTAATGACATGGTTGAAGTATATTTTTCTAATGAAGACGAGCAATTTGCCAAAGTTTCATGGTCGATAAATAATGAAGGAAATGGAAGATTCAGTAATTATGAGAAAAGGAATTTTCATATAAATGGTAGCGATTTTAATTTTAAAGTGGAAAAAGATTCAGTAACAGTAAATATTGCGAACGGTTATACTCGAAATTCTAAAACTAGTACGAAAACCGCAGAAAATATTGTGAGTAAAAGCGAGAAAAATACTGTCATTGTATCAGATGATTATATTGGTCTTGAATCAATAGGAGAAATGTCAATTTATGGAAGTGATATAAATTTGATTGGAAAAGAGAAAGATATTAGGATAGAGACACCGAGTGAAATTAGGATTAAGGGAAGAAAAGTGCATAATAACTAGACACAGAAATAAAGATTTCTTGACTTTTATAATAATTTTATTTATAATACTTATTAAAATTTAATAAGAAAGGGTGATAAAATGAAAAATATAGTTTTTGTGATTTTAGATGAATTTGCAGATTGGGAAGCAGCTTTTTTATCTTCAGCATTGAATGATAAGAATATAACAAAAAATTATATAACTAATTTTGCTTCAATTGATAAAAATTTAAAAAAGTCAATGGGAAATTTAAAAGTGTTACCTGATTTGACATTGAAAGAGATTGATGAAAATGATGTAGATGGATTAGTTTTAATTGGTGGGAGAACTTGGAGAAGTCAAATTGAAGAAACAAATACTAAGATTGTTGAGCTTGTGAAAAAATTTAAAAATAATCCTAATAAAGTTGTAGGTGCTATTTGTGATGCTGCATATTTTCTTGCGACAAATGGATTATTGAATGATCGAAAACATACAGTAAATAGCTTTGATGAAATAAAAGATAATTCTAATTATACGAATTCTAAAAATTTTGTGGAGATGGAGTCAGTGATTGATGGAAACTTGGTAACTGCGAAAGGGGATAGTCCTGTACATTTTGCAAAAAATGTGATGATGGCATTAGGTGATATTCCTGAAAAAAATGTAAATTTATTTTTTGATATTTATACAATTGGATTTGTTAAAGCATTTGAAAAATTTTTAAAATAATAGAAAAGAATAAAAGAAAAAGAGGTTGCTTCAAAAATGATATAACCTCTTTTTTTGAATAAAAAATTACCTTTTTGCAATAGCGGTAAAAGTAAATTTCTCAGGATGATGGATTATTGTTTCATACTGAAAAAGAGTTCCGTTTGATAAATAGGCATGAGTTTCAATGACAACAACCATATTTATATCTTTCAATTTAAAATATTTTTGTTCTTCAGAAGTAATTTTTCTAAATTTTATTTCTCTACGAGAGTAGGCAATTTTTAATTTTAAGTCTTTTTCTAAATATTCGTAAATAGAATTTTTTGCGATTTCCTCATTTAGAAATGGAACAATTCTTCTATCAAAAAAGGAAGTAGAATAATTCAGTACTTCACCATTTAATGAAGTGGTTCTAACAACTTTGTAAAAATCAGCATTTTCAGAAACTTGGAATTTATCCATGAGTTCCTTTACCCCTTGTACAATATAAAGGCTTATTAATTCTTTTTCAAGATGAATATTTTGAATTTTATTAAGTTCTTGTGTAGTTTGAATAGAAGTCAAAGAAATATTTTCTAAATTTTTTTTCTCCAAAATAATTGACTTTTTTCCTTTTACTTTTTGAATGTGCCCCTCTGTTTCTAACATTGAAAGAGCTTTTCTCACGGTAAGTTTTGAAAAATTATACTCTTCTGCCAAATCATCTTCTTTTTTTAAAAAATCACCAGGTTTAAGCTCTCCATTTTTTATTTTTTCTTTTATATCTTGATAAACTTTTTCATATTTTTTCATTCGTTTATATAAACCTTTCATAGAATTATTATTTCACTCAAATTTTTAAATATTAAATAATTAAATTTAATAAAGATAAATAAATTGAGTAAAATAGATAAATTTTACTAAATCAAATATAATTTTATTATACAATAAATTACATAAAATATCAACTCATATCAAAAGGTATATATATAAATAAAAAAAAATAAAAAAGATTTATATAAATCTATTGACTTTTAAAAAAATAATGTTATAATAATTAATGAAATAAGAAAGCAAAAAATATATAACTAATAAATTATAGGAGATGATTATTTATGAAAAAATTTTCAATCGTAGTAGCTGGTGGAGGAAGTACATTTACTCCAGGGATTGTTTTGATGTTGTTAGAAAACTTGGATAAATTTCCGATTAGACAGATTAAATTTTATGATAATGACGCTGAAAGACAAGAAGTTATTGCAAAAGCGTGTGACATTATAATAAAAGAAAAAGCACCTGATATTAACTTTGTTTATACAACTGATCCCGAAACAGCGTTTACAGATGTTGATTTTGTTATGGCACATATAAGAGTTGGAAAATATGCAATGCGTGAAAAAGATGAAAAAATACCTTTAAAACATGGAGTATTAGGACAAGAAACTTGCGGACCAGGAGGAATTGCTTATGGAATGCGTTCAATTGGTGGAGTTATCGAATTAGTCGACTTTATGGAAAAATATTCACCAAATGCTTGGATGTTGAACTACTCAAATCCTGCGGCAATTGTAGCAGAAGCAACTAGAAGATTACGTCCAAACTCTAAAATATTGAATATTTGCGATATGCCAATTGGAATTGAAATAAGAATGGCTGAAATGCTTGGATTGAAATCAAGAAAAGATATGGTTATTAGATACTTTGGATTGAATCACTTTGGTTGGTGGACAGACATTAGAGATAAACATGGAAAAGACTTAATGCCTGAATTAAAAGAAAAAGTTGCAAAAATAGGGTATAATGTAGAAATTGAAGGAGAAAATACTGAAGCAAGCTGGAATGATACATTTACAAAAGCAAAAGATGTATTTGCAATTGATCCTACAACAATGCCTAACACTTACTTAAAATACTATTTTTTCCCAGATTATGTAGTAGAACACTCAGATCCTAATCATACAAGAGCGAATGAAGTAATGGAAGGAAGAGAAAAATTCGTGTTTGGTGAATGTAGAGCAATCGCTGAAAAAGGAACTGCAAAAGATAGTAAACTTCATGTAGACGATCATGCTTCATACATAGTTGACTTGGCAAGAGCAATTGCTTATGATACAAAAGAAAGAATGCTGTTAATCGTAGAAAACGATGGAGCATTATCAAACTTTGATCCAACTGCAATGGTTGAAGTACCTTGTTTAGTAGGTTCAAATGGGCCTGAAAAAATTGTTCAAGGTAAAATTCCTCAATTCCAAAAAGGTTTAATGGAACAACAAGTTTCTGTTGAAAAATTGACAGTAGAAGCATGGATCGAAGGTTCATACCAAAAATTATGGCAGGCAATTACATTGTCAAGAACTGTGCCAAGTGCAAAAGTTGCGAAAGCTATTTTAGATGATTTAATTGAAGCAAATAAAGACTTCTGGCCAGTATTAAAATAGATTACATTTGAATAATTTAAAATAAAAATAAATTTTTAGTGCTTGAAATATTATTTAATTTATAATATAATAATCTTAAAAAAAGAAAACCAACTGTTTCGTTTGGAAATAAAAAATTTGCAGAAGGAAAGGCTCTATTCTTTATTGAATGGAGTCTTTTTTAATGATATAATTTCTAATGTTAGTTCTGCAAGACTAACAAACAAATGGGACAGTTGGGAAGTGGTAAAAATGACTTTATTGAATATGAAGGAGAAAAAATGGATACAAAAAAGTTAGATAAGAAATGGTGGAAAAAAGAAGTTGGATATCAAATTTATCCAAGAAGTTTTTATGATAGTAATAATGATGGAATTGGAGATTTGAATGGAATTACAGAGAAATTAGATTATTTGAAGGATTTAGGAATAACACTTATTTGGGTTTGTCCAATTTTTAAGTCACCAATGGATGACAATGGATACGACATTTCAGATTATTATGATGTGAATCCTGAATTTGGGACAAGGGAAGATTTAGAAAAATTGATTGCAGAGGCCGAAAAAAGAGGGATAAAAGTAATTTTAGATTTGGTAATTAATCACACTTCTGATGAGCACGAGTGGTTTTTAGAAGCATTGAAAAATCCTGAAAGTAAGTATAGAAATTACTATATTTTCAAAAGAGGAGAAAATGGGTTGCCACCAACAAACTGGAGATCGCATTTTGGAGGTTCAGCCTGGGAAAAAGTTGAAGGGGAAGCTGATGAAGATGGAAATGAAATGTATTATCTGCATTTATTTACAAAAAAACAGCCTGACTTAAACTGGGAAAATCCTGAAGTTAGGGAAGAACTTTATAAAATGGTAAATTACTGGCTGGAAAAAGGAATTGCTGGATTTAGGGTAGATGCAATAAATTCAATAAAAAAAGATGAAGATTATTTAAATTTACCAGTTGATGGGGCAGACGGTCTTGCTCATAATGTAAAGTATACATTAAATCAGCCTGGAATTGAAGAATTTTTAAGTGAGTTGGCAAAGAAAACATTTAAAAAATATAACTGTATGACTGTTGCAGAAACTCCAATGCTTGAATATGAAAGATATAATGATTTTATTGGGGCAGACGGATTTTTTTCAATGATTTTTGACTTCAGCTATGCAGATTTGGATATGACAAAGGGTGGATTTTACTATTCATTGAGGGATATTCCAACAATAGAGCTTAGGGATGCTATTTTTGAAAGTCAGCTGACTCAGCAGAAATACGGATGGGGAGCACCATTTTTAGAAAATCATGATTTGCCAAGAAGTCTGAATAAATTTTTTGGAGAAAAGG
This sequence comes from uncultured Leptotrichia sp., assembly GCA_963524305.1. Classification (GTDB taxonomy): domain Bacteria; phylum Fusobacteriota; class Fusobacteriia; order Fusobacteriales; family Leptotrichiaceae; genus JABCPH02. The sequence goes on from CAURGH010000023.1 coordinate 14,892, forward strand.
CAAATGAAACAAATGCTAAACTACTTGGAAATGTATTTTTCTTCCTACGTGGAACACCTTTCATTTATCAAGGGCAGGAAATTGGAATGGATAATTTTGTAAGAAAAGATATTTCAGAATTTGATGATATTGCTAGCAAAGACCAATATCAACGGGCTTTAGGAGAAGGATTTTCATCTGAAGAAGCATTGTATTTTGTAAATAAGCGAAGCCGTGACAATTCAAGAACGCCTATGCAATGGGATGAAGGTAAAAATGCTGGTTTTTCAAAAGATGAAAATATAAAATCATGGATAAAATTGACAGGAAGTCAAGCTATAACAAATGTAAAAAAACAATTAAGTAATGAAAACTCAATTTTTAATCATTACAAAAAAATGATTAATTTACGGCAAAATGGAAAATATTCAGATTGCTTGACTTTTGGTGATTTCATTCCTGTTCCATTGGAGAATAAAAAAATTATTGCTTATGTGAGAAAATATGAAAGTCAAAAAGTTCTTTGTATCAGCAATTTTTCTGAAAAAAGACAGGAAATTAAATTAAGTGAAATTGCGAAAGTCCTTGGAGAGAAAGAAATTAGAGTTGGAGAGATTTTGATTAATAATTTTGATGGGTTTGAAAAAGATGGAGAGAAAGTTGCTTTTGAAGGGTTTCAAAGTTTGTTAATTGAGATTTTATAAAAAATATGGACTGCACCTAAAAAATTATTTGTAATTTAGAAGGTGTAGTTTTTTGCATCTTAAAAGGAAATTGTTACTATTATAATTTTGGTTATTGAAATAAGTTTTTTTTAATTAAAATATAATTTAAATCAAATCTTGAGGTGGTCTAATATAATAGATTTAGTTTTTATACTAGTTAGTTACAAATAATTATTAAATTAAAATTTTAAGGAGGAATTAAAAATGAAAAAATTTTTACTATTAATGACTTTTTTTACTTCTATGGTAGCTTATGCAAGAGCTGGGGAAGTGGGGACTAAAACATTTGAAAATGTTACAGGTTATTGTGAAAATGGTAAATTAACAAGTTATAAACCGACAATTGCAGGTAGTAAGCGTTTTTATATAAGAATGATATATCCATTATGTAGAATAGATGGTTTAAGATATAGAAATATAAAATTTTCGTATGTTACTAATGGAGAGTTTCATAATAAAAAGGAACTTAATGACGCTATAAATTATTTAAAAAATATAAACCTGGATGGATATAATATTGATATTAATTATGATAATAGAACAATATATACAAGATTAGATTATTAACAAAAAATTGATGATTAATTTTTTGATCATAGAAACTAGAGTGTGTTTATAATTTTGTATAAAGTAGTAAATAAATCTAGTAAATTCAATACTTTGTTGTTCTATTTACATAAAAATTTATACACACTCAAAAAGCAAAAATATTTTATTATGTTATTTGATGGCTGCTCCTATATTTTTTACTTTGTCTCCTAAAGTATCTTACTTTGCTATTTTATTTGAATTATAGTATAACTTTTAACTTCATCAAGTTATGTAGTTTATTCAGTTGTTTTTCTGCTTTTTCTCTGATAATGACTTTATATTTCATCTTCCAAGCCCATTTTTTTTACTAAATCGTCAAATGAAATTGCTTTTTCCTTGTTTGCCTTATATTCTTCATAAGCCTCAACAGCCAATTTGTAGTCCTCTTCATCTTCGATTTTTTCAAGAATTAAATCTAACATTACTTGGTTTAAATTGATATTGTTTTCCTTAACATAGTTATTTATTTTATTTTCTATGTCAGGATTAGCATTTATAGAAACGGTTATCATTGATTTCACACCCTTTCTTGTTGTTTTAGTTAATAAAATTTTAACATAAAAGATAATAAAAAGCAATTAAAATATTTCATTAAACTATTTTATTTTAATCCCTTCCAATTCCAGTAAAAATCGTTTAATATGAAGTCCGCCACCGTATCCAACTAACTTCCCATTTGCACCAATCACACGATGACACGGAATAAAAATTGCAATTTTATTTCGATTATTTGCCATTCCAACTGCACGAACAGCTTTTGGATTGTCAATTGCGATTGCGATATCTTTATAAGAACGAGTTTCGCCATAAGGAATTTTTTCAAGAGCATTCCAAACAGAAATTTGAAATGGTGTTCCTTCTTTCAAAAGTGGCAAATCAAAATTTTTTCGTTTTTTTTCAAAATATTCAAAAAGTTGTTTTTTCGCTTGTTTAATCAGTTCAGTTTCACAAATTTGAAAATCATTTTCTTTTTTTAAATTTTCAAAATCAGATTCCCAAGTCAAATCTGTAATGTGAGAGTCATCTTCTGTTGTAGCAATCCCAATTTTTCCAATTGGAGTGTTTGTTTCATAAAAATAGATGTTCTTTTTCATTGTTTTTACTCCTTAATTTTTATTTATAGTAAAATTACTTTAAAACTAAACTCAAAAGTTATGGCTACTTACTCAAAATCCAAATTTATACAATTTTAGTAGTTTGGTTTTAAATAGGTTCAAATATACAATTAATTAAAAAAAATTAACTTCAAATTACAAAAAATTTTTCATAAATTATTCTCTCTCAAATTTTACTTCAAACTCTTTTCCAAAAAACGCAATTCCAATTTTTAAAATATTGTCAATTCCAGCATTTTTCAAAATCGAAGTATACTCTTTTTCTTCAATTTGATTTAGTGCAACCTCACATTCACTTAACAATTTTTCGTGAATCTTTTCTGAATTTAATTTCAAATTATCTATATTTATTGCTTTTAATTCAATGATAATTCCTTCTTTTCTTTCAAAAATATTTTTAGGTTTCAAAAGTAAATCATATCGACCTTTTCCTGAAAAATTATTTGATGAAATTTCATACTCGTTTTTTAATTTTAAAATTAATCCGAGTATTAATCCATGATAAAATTGCTCTTTATAGATTCCAGATACATCAAAAATACTTGTATTTTCTAACAAAATTTTATTCAATTCAATTTTAAAATTTTCGATATTTCCATTTTTTAATGCATTGGTTAATTTTGAAAAATTATTAGAATTTCCAAAATATACTTCAATAAACATATTTGAGAACATTTTTAAAATTTCTTCATTTGGAATTTTTAAATATGTTTCTTCGTTATTTTGATTATATTTTCTAGTTAGTGTTAAGTAGCCGCTATGAAAAAATAGATTCCAAATGTTTTTCTCAAAATTTGCCTCTAAATTTCCAAAAGTCATACTGTCATTAATTATTTCAAAAATTTCTTCATTATTTAAAAGTTTTGAAAAATCATTGAAAATTTCTTTTTTCATTTTTTGTAAATATAGTTTTATAATTCCATTTCCACTTGTATTTACCCAATAAGGCTTCAATTTTTCATTTTTTAAAAAATTAATAATCGACCAAGGATTATAAACTTTTTTTTCGCCAAATAAATACCCATTGTACCACTTTTGTACATCATTTAATTCATATTTTAAGTCAAAATCTTCAAGAGATTTTTCAACTTCATTTTCCATAATTCCAAAGTATTCTGTAAATTCATCATCTAAAATTGTGTGAACTTCTAAATTATTCAATCCCGAAAAGACATTTTCCTTTGCAACTCGTAATATTCCAGTTAAAATTCCCATTTCCAAATAATTATTATCTTTCAAAACTTTTCCATAAAATGCTTTAAAAAACGTGATACATTTCTCATAATTCCTTTTTATGTAGGAATCAATTATCGGCTGGTCATACTCATCTATTAAGACAACTACTTTTTTTCCAGAAAGTTCGTATAAATATCTGGTCAAATTAAATAAAGAATTAATCCAGTCAGCATTATCTTTTTTTAACCAAATATCATCAAAGTCTGCCAAGTCACTTTGATTCAAATTATCTCTTATCAAATAAAATTCGTTATATAGTAATTTTATCTCATTTTTAATCGTGTTAAATCCGCTTTCCCAGTTTTCTGCATCATAATTTTTGAAAGAAATAGAGATGACAAAGAAATTTCCTTGCTTTTCAAAATATTCATTTTTAGAAATTTCTAAATTTTCAAATAATTTTCTGTTTTCGTCTTTATTTTTAATGTCAAAAAAGTACTTTAACATCGAAATATTTAAGGTTTTTCCAAATCTTCTCGGACGAGTAAATAATTTAACTTTAGAGCCGTCTTCTAAAATATTTGCTATAAATTTTGTTTTATCAAAATAGTAGTAATTATTTTCGATAATCTCTTTAAAATCAGATATTCCGATAGGTAATTTCTTTTTTCTACGACTTTTCATCTTTAGTACTCCCTCCTTTTTAATTTTTATTTATTAATAATTTATTGTTTTAAGTAAGTGAATATATTATAATATGAATTGTAGAAAAAGTAAATTGTTTGGTTATTACAAAATAGTTTTGAGTTTATAAAATAGATTGGATATTAAAATACAATAACTTTAGAATAAAAGTGTTGTATTTATTATATTATTGTAATTTGAAAAGTAAAAGGGAGTAAAAAAATGAATTTATTTGACGAAGTATATGAAAATAAGAAGCCACTTGCGTTTAGATATCGTCCGAAAAGTTTGGATGATTTTTATGGTCAGGAAAAATTAGTTGGAAAGAATGGAATTTTAAGGAAGATTATTGAGCGTGGAAATTTTATGAATGCGATTTTTTGGGGAGCACCTGGGACTGGAAAGACGACTCTTGCAGAAATTGTTGCTGAAAAAATGAATTATCATTATGAATATTTGAATGCGATAAAGGCATCTGTGGCTGATATAAAGGACATTTCTGATAAGGCGCACAACAGATTTCATACGAATGGGCAGCAGACACTTTTGTTTTTGGATGAAATTCATAGATTTAATAAGTTGCAGCAGGATTCCCTTTTGCAGGATTTGGAAAATGGGAATATTATTTTAATTGGTGCTACGACTGAAAATCCTTATTATAATTTGAATAATGCGTTGTTATCACGATGTATGGCATTTGAATTTAAAAAATTGAGTGAAAAAGATTTGCTTAAAATTTTGAAAAATATTAATGAGAAAGAGAAAATTGGAATTTCAAATGAGATTTTAGAATATATTTCGGAAATTATTGAAGGGGATGCAAGACAGGCTATAAATATTTTGGAATTGATTGCGAATGTTGGGGTGGATTTTACGCTTGATGAAGTAAAAGAAGTGCTGAATACGAAAAAGTCTTATCACAAGATGGAAGATAAGTATAATACAGTTTCTGCGATGATAAAAAGTATTCGTGGGAGTGACCCTGATGCGGCAGTTTATTGGATGGCAAAAATGCTTTCTGGTGGTGAAGATATTTTGTATATTGCTAGAAGACTTGTAATTTTGGCTTCTGAAGATATTGGACTTGCAAATCCGCAGGCGTTACCAATTGCGGTGTCTGGACTTAATGCGGTGAAAGAGATTGGAATGCCAGAAGCGAGAATAATTCTCTCGGAAGTTGCAATTTATTTGGCAATTTCTCCAAAGAGCAATTCGGCTTACAATGCGATAAATTCAGCACTTAGTCACATTGAGAATGAAAAAATTCAAGATGTGCCAATTCATCTTACAAAAGTTGGGGAAAAAGATTATAAATATCCTCATAACTATGAAAATCACTATGTTGATCAGGTTTACATGAATGAAAAAATTAAGTTTTATGAGTTTGGAGAGAATAAGTTTGAGAGAGCTGCAAAAGAATGGTTTAAAAAAATAAAAAAGTAAAAAATATTTAGCGAGAACTAAAACATTTTAAAATTGATTTTAAAATACTTAAAAATCAAAAATAATTCAAATTTAAAAATGAAAATAATAAGAATAAGTATTTAATTTATATGAAAAAAAAATATTATTTTCAATTAAATAAAAAGTATTTTGGAGTATACTCCTTATTGATAAAAATTATGAAGAAAAGAGATGGTAATGATGAAATTATTAAAAAAATCTATGCTAGTATTGTCTGTAATGACTTTAATTGGAGGAATGAGCTTTGCTGCAACAGCAAAAAGAAGAACAGCTAAAAAACCTGTTGCAAAAAAAGTAGTTTCAGAATCTTATACTTGTGGTACTGAAAGAATAAGAGTTTCTTATCCAACAACAAAAACTGCAAAATTAGTAACTAAATCTGGAAAAGTTTACAATTTAAATGTAGCAGTTTCTGGTAGTGGAGCAAGATATGTATCTAAAGGTGGAGACATTGAATTCTTTAAAGGTGGAAAAGACGCTATCTATAGAGGACCAAACAATGTTGAAAAATCTTGTACAAGAAGATAGTTGCTTTGAAAGTTAAGGCAGGATAACTATATAATAAAAAAACATAATTTACAGATTGAACAAAAATTGTTACGATTTGAAATTATGTTTTTTTTATTTTAATTTTCAAAATTTTAAAATAATTAATTGAAAAAAAGAAAAAAAAGTGTTAAAATTTATATGAGAAAAGATTATTATTTTGACAATAAAACATAAAATTAATTTGTTATGACGGATTTATAATCGAAAGATAGGAAAGCAAGTGAGAATCTTGCACTGTCCCGCAACCGTGAAAAGATATGAATATTAAAGTTCTATAAAGAAAGGAGAATAGATAAATCTTTAAGTCGGATAGCTATCCATAACAATTATTCATAAATTAACTACGGAAGATGGTTAGATGAATTATAGTTTTTGATGGATTCAAGGGTTTATTTTTGCTTTTGGTTCTAGTTTTAAATTAAAAGAATTATACTATCGTTTGACCGTTTTTAAAGAAACGGTTTTTTTGTGAAAGAATTTTAAATTTTTGTAAAATAATAAAATTTAATTTGAGGAGATGGAAGATGAAAAGCTTATTTAAAGTAATTTTTGTTTTATTTGTGATGGGAACTCTTTTTGCTTGTCAGTCGAAAAAGGAAGGAGCAGCAAAAGGAAAAACAGAAAAATCAGGGAAAATAACGTTAGCGTTTAATCAAGATCCTGTGGGGAATTTGAATCCGCATGAATATTTGCCGAGCCAGTTTATTACGCAGGATATGGTTTATGATGGACTTGTATCTTATGGTGAAAATGGTGAAATTAAACCGATGTTGGCAGAATCTTGGAAAATTTCTAAAGATGGAAAAACTTATACTTTTAATCTTAGAAAAAATGTAAAATTTTCAGATGGTTCGCCTTTTAATGCTAAAAATGTTGTCAAGAACTTTGATACAATTTTCTCTAAAAAAAATAAGCCAAATCATTCATGGTTTGCATTTACTAATCATTTGAAATCATACAGAGCCATTGATGACAATACATTTGAAATAGTATTGGATACACCGTATACAGCGACACTATACGATTTAGCAATGATAAGACCGATAAGATTTTTAGGGGATGCAGGATTTCCTGCCGATGGAGATACTTCAAAAAGTATAAAAAAACCAATAGGAACTGGAGCATGGGTTTTAAAGGAACATAAAAATAATGAATATGCAGTTTTTGTAAGAAATGAATATTATTGGGGTAAAAAGCCTGCCGCTTCAGAAGTTGTAATAAAGGATATTCCTGATAGTGAAACTCTTGCACTTCAATTTGAATCAGGAGATATTGATTTGATTTATGGAAATGGATTAATTAGTTTGGATAGATTCCAAGCATATAGACAAGATAAAAAATATACGACAGCAACTTCTGACCCAATGTCTACTAGACTGCTTCTTTTAAATACTACAAGTCCAATTTTGAAAGATGTGAAGGTAAGACAGGCATTGAGTTATGCGGTTGACAAGCAAAGCATATCTAAGAATATATTTGGTGGAGTTGAAAAACCTGCAGATACAATTTTTGCAAAGAATGTGCCAAATACAAATGTTGAATTGAAAAAATATAATTTTGATGTTGCAAAAGCTGAAAAAATGCTTGATGAGGCTGGTTGGAAAAAAGGTGCTGATGGTATAAGAGAAAAAGATGGCAAAAAGATGGTTCTTCTATTCCCATATATAAGTTCAAATGTTGCAGATAAAAATGTAGGGGAGTATATTCAAGGAGAGTGGAAAAAAATTGGTATCCAAGTTAATTTGAAAGCTATGGAAGAAAAAGCATACTGGGAAAATGCACTTACTAGAAATTATGACCTTATGCCTGATTTTTCGTGGGGAGCACCATGGGATCCGCATGCTTATTTGACTTCAATGGCTGATTCTTCAACAAAAGGAACTAATCCAGCTTATCCTGCACAATTAGGATTGCCAATGAAAGCTGAATTGGACAAAACTATTAAAGAATTGTTAGTTGAACCAGATAAGAATAAATTGAAAGAAATGTATAAATATGTACTGACTACTTTGAATGATCAAGCTGTGTATATTCCACTTACATATCAAGCTGTACTAAGTGTTTACAGAACAGGTGAATTGGAAGGCGTTAAATTTATGCCAGAAGAAAATAGAATACCAGTGTGGACAGTTGCAAAAGTAAAATAAAGTAAAATATTAAAAATAGATTTTATTTACTAAATAAAGTCTATTTTTAAATTTTTTTAGATTTTTTAATGTAAGAGCGATAGTAATTTAAAATTACTAAAGTTCTTAATGAAAGGAGAACTTTGTGATAAAAAAAGTAATGTCGTTAATTTCAATTTTTTTTGCAATATCTGTGATAACATTCTTCCTTGTGAAACTATCACCGGGAGATCCTGCTGAAAATTATTTGAGAGCATCCCATGTGAGCATAACGGCTGAAACGTTACGAGAAACTAGAAAGAATCTTGGATTGAATAATCCGTTGCCAGTACAGTATTTTAATTGGCTAGGAAACTTGTTAAAAGGGAATTTTGGAACATCCTATACTCAAAAAACACCTGTTATAGATCTTGTGACAGAAGCTTTTGTACCAACTTTTCAGCTAGGAATATTTTCATTCATAATTTTAATTATAACAGCTCCATTTTTAGGAATTTTAAGTGCAATAAAGCAAAATACAATTTTTGACTGCGTTATTCAGATTTTGTCATATATATGTGTATCAATTCCTACATTTTGGCTAGGTTACATATTAATTATTGTGTTTTCAGTTTCATTAGGGATACTTCCTGTTTCTGGACGAGGAGATTGGGAAAATTTAGTTTTACCTTGTGCAACGCTAGTTACACCGCTAATCGCACAGACAACTTTTTTTATTAGAAAAAATATTTTGGAAGAAATGGAAAGCTCTCATGTAGAAAATGCCATTATCCGTGGTGTTTCAAGAAAAGATGTTATCATTAATCATTTACTAAGAAACACTTCGATTCCAATTATTACAGTGCTAAGTTCAAATATCATGTATTTGCTAACGGGAAGTGTAATAATTGAAGAAATTTTTGCTTGGCCAGGTATTGGAAAACTGTTCGTAACAGCAGTTAGGAATGGAGATTTTCCATTAATTCAGATATTGCTTTTATTTTTTGGGATAGTATCAGTTATTGTAAATGAATTTACTCAAGTTTTAGTAAAATTTATGGATCCAAGATTGAAAATAAAGGGGAAAACAAAGAAAAAATCAGAACATGGAGGTGCATTTTAAATTATGAAAAGAAAAAAGATGTTTTATTTTTCAATTATATTGATTGGAATTTTGATATTTATTGCAATATTTGCACCTGTACTGACACCTTATGATCCACAATTTACAGATATTTCTCAAAAGTTACAGCTTCCAAGTAAGCTTCATAAGCTAGGAACAGACCATATGGGAAGAGATGTCCTTTCTAGATTAATATATGGAACTAGATTATCGCTATTAATTTCAGCTATGATTACAATAATGACTTTATGTATTAGTTTCCCAATTGGAATTTTTGCAGGATGGCACGGAGGGAAAGTTGATAAAGTTTTCTTGTGGCTTGTAAATATTTTTATGTCATTTCCAAGTTTTCTGCTTTCAATGGCTTTTGTTGGAATTTTAGGACAAGGTATAGGAAATATAGTGATTGCTGTAAGTTTTATTGAATGGATTTATTATGCTAGAATATTGAGAAATACTGTTTTAAGCGTAAAACAGCAGGAATATGTTCAGTCGGCTAAAGCTATAGGAGCATCATCATTTTTTATAATTAGAAAACATATATTGCCTTTTGTTTTTAAGCCAGTTTTAGTGGCGGCGTTGATGAATACAGGAAATATAATTTTAATGATTTCAGGATTTTCATTTTTGGGAATAGGAGTTCAGCCTAATATAGCTGAATGGGGAATGATGCTTAATGATGCGAAGCCTTATTTTAGGAGAATACCAGGTTTAATGCTATATCCGGGAATGGCTATTTTTATAACGGTTTTGGCTTTTAACTTGTTAGGAGAAACTTTTGAAAAAAAAGGAATAAATAGAATATGGAAAAATTAAATATAAGTGAATTAAGAATCAAGATTAATAAAAAAATTATTTTAAATAATATTTCATTTGATTTGAAAAATGGGGAAACGCTAATTATTATTGGAGAAAGTGGTTCCGGTAAAACAGTTTTTTCAAAATTATTAGTGGGATTAAAACCAGAAAATGCCGAAATTTTTGGAGATATAACTTTTGATGGAGAAAAATTGCTAAAGATTACTGAAAAGGAATGGAGTAAATATCGGGGAGAGAAAATTTCATATATTTCTCAAAATCCAATGTCTGTGTTCAATTCTTTTCAAAGCATAGAATCTCATGTAGCAGAGTTGTTTAAAAGTAGACTTGGCTTACATAGGAAAGAAAGTGCAAACAGGATGATTGATGGAATGAAAAAATTAAATCTTCCACATCAGGAAGAATTGCTAAAGAAATATCCATTTCAGTTGAGTGGTGGAATGTTGCAAAGAATAATGTTTGCAATGATGATGCAGCTTGAACCCGAGTTGCTTATTGCTGATGAACCAACTTCTGCATTAGATTACTACAATACTGAAAAAATTACAGATATGTTGAAAAGGCTGCAATCTCAAGGAACAGCTCTTATAGTAATTACCCACGATTATGATTTTGCAAGAAAGCTTGGTGGAAAGATGATTATCATGAAAGAAGGGGAGCTGATTGAAAGAGGAGAAACGAAGACTTTATTGGAAAGTCCAAAAACAGAATATGGGAAAGCCTTGATATTAAGAAAGCGTTATAAAAGATATAAAAAAGATGGTGGTTCGGATTGAAAAAATTAGTGATTGAAAATTTAAAAAAAAGTTATGATAAAAAAGTAATTTTAAATAAAATAAATATTTCGATTTCAGAAAATGAGTGTGTTGGAATTATGGGAGAAAGTGGTTCTGGAAAAAGTACACTTTCAAAATTAATTATCGGACTAGAATCGTTTGATGATGGTGACATCATTTTTAATGGAATTTCCTATAAAAATATGACAAAAAAGCAAATGGCCGAGATTCATAGGAAAATACAGTTAATTTTTCAAAATACGTTTAACTCAGTGAATCCAAAATACACGGTGGAAGAAGTGCTAACAGAACCATTGAAAGTACATTGTAAAAAGGAAATTTCATATCAAGAAATGAAGAATCGTGCAGAAGATTTATTGGAAAAAGTAGGACTTAATCCTAAAATTATGTCTCAAAAGGCACTTCAGCTGAGTGGTGGCCAATTACAAAGAGTTTGTATTGCAAGGGCTTTGATATTAGAACCGGAAATAATCATATTTGATGAATCTGTCAGCGGATTAGATCCAATTATCCAAGATAAAATACTAGAATTACTAGCTTCGTTAAAGGAAAGCCTTAATTTGACATACATATTTATTTCACATGATTTTGAAACTTGCTATTATTTGTGTGATAGGTTGATTGTTTTGGGAAATGGAGAAGTTATAGAAACTATTGAAAATCTTGATTTGCCGATTGAGGTTAAGAATGAAAAGGTTAAGAAAATTTTGGGGAGAGGATTTAAAACTATTTGAAGCAAAGAAATTTTGAAATAATGGTGAAAAATACAAATAGTTTGACTTTTTGATAAATTAGCTATTATTGTCAGTTTTTTCAAAAATACTTGCAAAAAGCAAAAGAATATGCTATACTAATAACAAGATAAGATATTTTTAACGAGAGGAGTGGGAGAGATTATTTCCCACTCTTTAGTTTTACGAGGTGAATATATGGAAAAGATTTTAAGTGAACTTGAAGATAAAATAGAAGAGCATTTAAAAGATACAGATTTGGAACTTTCAGATATTGAGTATGTGAGAGAGGGAGGATATAATTACTTAAGAATTTATGTTGAGAAAGAAGATGGGACTACAAGCTTAGATGATTGTATTGAAGTTAGTAAAAGAATTGATAATATAGCAGATGAAATGATAGACGAGAAATTCTTTTTGGAAGTTTCGACACCAGGAATTGAGAGAAAATTGAAGAAAGAAAAAGATTTTTTAAGATTTTTGGGTGAAAAAATAAAAGTTTATGCAAAAAGCAAAATTGAAGGGAAAAAGACATTTGAAGGTATTTTGGAAAAATGCGAGAATGGAGTAATATTCATTCAAGATGAAAGATTGGAAAAATTGATTGAAATACCGATAATTAAATTAAAAAAATCAAATATTATATATGAATTACCAAATGATATATTAAATAGCGAGGAGGAATAATGAAATCAAGAGATCAAAGAATCTTTTTGGAAGCTTTAGATGAATTAGAAAAAGAAAAAGGAATTATAAAAGAAGAGTTACTGGAGGCAGTAGAAGTTGCATTAATGGCAGCTTATAAAAAAAATTATGGTGAGAAAGATAATGCAGAAGTAACTATTAATAGACAAACAGGAGAAGTTAAAGTATTTTCAAAAAGATTAGTTGTAGAAAAAGTGAAAAATCCTGATGAAGAAATTAGTCTTGAAGATGCATTAGGAGTAAGAAAAAGAATAAAAATAGGTGATACTTTAAACTTGGAAATTAGTGCAGAAAGTTTTAAAAGAAATGCAATTCAAAATGCAAAACAAATAGTTGTTCAAAAAGTTAGAGAATGTGAAAAGAAAAATATATTTAATAAATTTAAACAAATTGAAAAAACTATTGTGTCGGCAGTCGTTAGAAAGACAGATGAAAAAGGGAATTTATACATTGATATAAATGGTTTAGAAGCTATTATTCCTGAAAAAGAATTGTCAGAAGTGGATAAATTTGTTCAAGGAGATAGAATAAAACTTTATATTGGAACAGTCGAAGAAGCTACTAAATATACGAAATGTTATTTATCAAGAAAAGCTGATGAGTTAATGAAAGGTTTATTGGAAATAGAAATTCCTGAAATTGAAGAAGGGACTATTGAGATTAAGCAAATAGCTAGAGAAGCTGGAAGTAGAACTAAAGTAGCTGTTTATTCTGAGGATAAAAACTTGGATGTAAAAGGTGCTTGTATTGGTAAAAATGGAATGAGAATTCAAAGCATAATTGATGAATTGAGAGGGGAAAAAATCGACATCGTTTTATGGGATGAAGACATGAAAGTTTTTGTAAAAAATGCTTTGAATCCTGCTGAAGTTTTATCAGTTGATATAATTGAAGAGGAAGAAGGAGAAGATAAAGAAAAGGAAAAAGTAGCTAGAGTAGTAGTTGCTGAAGATCAATTATCATTAGCGATTGGTAAAAAAGGACAAAATTCTAGATTAGCTGCAAAATTGTGTGGAATAAAAATTGATATTCATACAGCAAATGCAGAAGAAAGCGAAAAAGAAGCAGAAGAGTTAGAAGAAAAGGAGTAAGATGCCTGAAAGAACATGCGTATGTTGTAGAAAAAAACGAGAAAAAAAAGATTTTTTTAGAATATCGGAATTTGAAGGGAAATATGTTTTTGATAAAAAAATGAATGTTCAATCAAGGGGATTTTATGTTTGCAAAGATGTAAAATGTGTGGAAAGATTATCAAAACATAAGAAATATAATATAGATATTCAATATTTATTACAAATGTTAGAAGAGTTGAAAAAAAATAAAAAAAATATAATTGATGTATTGAAACCTATGAAAAATTCGGATTTTTTTGTTTTTGGAATAGATGAGAATATAGAGGCAATAAAGACTAAAAAGGTTAAATTGCTTGTATTGCCGAAAGATATTAAACAAAAGTATATTGATGAATTTGTTAAATTGGGAAAAGAATTTAATATAGATATTTTATTTATTGAGAAGAAAAAAGCATTTTTAGAGATTTTTTCAAGAGATTTGAATGTTGTGGGAATCTTTAATAAGAAAGTAATTAATGGAATACTAAGCAAAGTGGAGGTGACAACGGGTGAGAGTACATGAATTAGCTAAGAAATTAGGATACAATAGCTCAGATTTTATTGGGAAAATATCAGAAATGGGTATACAAAATAAAAAGACATTGAGTAGTCTATCCGATGATGAAGTGAAAATAATTGAAAAAGGACTTCAAAAAAAACAGGAAAAAGCTAGTGAAAATAAAGTGGCTAAAACTGTTGAAGTAGAAAAAAATAAATTAAATGATAAGCAAAATAGAAAATTTGAAAATAAAAAACAAAATAATCAGAAATTGGAGATGAATAATAGTTTGAGTAATCAAAGTAACAATAATCAAAAGTCAAATAATGTAGAAAATAATAAAAACAACGAGAAAAATAACGAAAATAGAAGTAGAAAATTTTCAGAAACTAGAGAAGGAAATAGAAATTTTGTGAGTAGAGATAGAAATAACGATAGAGACAATAATCGAGATAATAGAAACTTTGGGAACAGAGATAGAAACGATCGAAATGGAGAAAACAGAAGTT
>CAURGH010000024.1:0-29462 GCA_963524305.1 uncultured Leptotrichia sp.
ACCATCCTGTACCATATATTATATTTTGAGTTTACACAAAATTCTGTACACTCTCTCCTGTACCATATATTATATTTTGAGTTTACACAAAATTTTGGACACTCTCGCTTTATCTCTTCTTTTTATGGTCTTTCTATACTATATACTATGAAAATGTAAGTCACCTATAGTTTTTCTACTTGTCCAATAGTTTCCTCTAATGTCATTAATATTGTCTATAACTAACTTACATGTACCTACTTGAATCGGATTTTCATCACTACATCTACTTAGAGGATTAGTGATATAAGTGTAGTATAGTACAAACTCTCCATTTTCTTCAACTAAGTCGCTGGTAATAGTTTTACTGCTTATTTCATTAGATTTAAGTTTTACATCCGTAGAAAGAAAACTTTGCTTAATCTCAATTTTGACATTCTTTTTTTCAAATTTCCCCTTATAATTGTAACTTAAAACTCCCGTATATTTTTTCCTTAATCTTGGAATTTTGACAAAAGGATTGTATTTCCATAGATACCTTTCATATATAACTATTGCAATAACAGAATATCCAGACGACTCTAAGATTAAGTCCCAATACTCCAAAACCGACGCTGGCATCTTAAACTTATATAGTATGATGAAAATAACGATTATAATTATTCCTGACAATTTTATCAGCGATTCCATTTTAGATTTCATAACTATAAAATCCTTTCAATTCATCTATGAATCCTTTATATATCTTCTCTCTATCCGCTGAGTCATGGCACATTTTTTTGATACCATTCATTTCAATAAAATTGTTAATATTATACTTATTAACATAAAGAAACTCTACAATGTCGTCAAAAATATATTTGTAATGATCATATCTTGTAAAAATCTCATCAGGAACATTGTAGAGTAGACATTCTATACCAAAAGAGCTTGCTTTATGTGCAAACTCGCATCCTTCATCTTGCATTTGATACCTCATCTCTTTTGCTATTCTAACCATTTTCTTAAAATAAAAATTTGTTGCTTTATTCTTATCTATCCCATTCTTAATGTGTTGTTCTGGATAATTTATTACTTCGGTACCATCATCAGCTTTAATAAGTATTCCTCCTACATAATTTTCCGGATCTAACCTGTAATCATTAGAATAATCTCTATATCTTAATGCTGGAACTGAATCAGCATCTTTTCTATAAGAATTCCCATGTATTTTAATGGATTTATTTTTTCTTTCTACATCATCACTAAATTTATTTTTTAATGCTAATTGAACTATGTCTTTAAAAGTCTTATTTTTAGGACTTGCACTTATAAAACCATAATTATCTTTGGAAACACCAACTCTGTACTTTGGTCTAAATTGATCTACTTGAACAACTGCAATATCAACATCACTGTGTTGTCTAACATTGGTATTGTTTGCATAAGAACCCTGTAAAAAAATTTTAACCTCATAATCATCATCTTTCATTCTTGTCTCAAACGAAGGAGTTTCACTATACATTCTTTGAATAGAAGTCCTTTCGTTAAACCCGATAGTTTTTAAAGCATCAACTACCATTCTTATAGCATTTTTGCATTGATTTTCTTCTGTTTCACTCAAAGGCTTTGCATATTTTCTTAATTGTTCTTCTGTAAATATCATTTATTATTAATCCTCCTCATTTAATAATTTATTCAAACTCTATCTTCTCATTGATTTTTTGATGAATATCTACTCTATTATCAACATCTATTATATTTACTAACCATCCATTTAGTGTACAATTTCTGATAAATTCATCAATTCTATTGACACCGTTCATTTCTTTGAGTGTTACTACTACGCCAAATCTAACTCCCACACCATCCTTCGGATCTAATCGGTTATTTGTTTTTACTTCTATCCCCCAATTTTTATTTCTATAAGAATCTTTTGGTATCATTCTTTTAGTAGCACTTTCTGCAATATACTTCACATTATCCCATTTTCTAAACAGCTTTCTAGCTTCACCCTCTAAAATATAATTTCTTTTCCCCTCTGATGTATCTTCTGCATTCTGCTTATCCCCTTTAATATCCTTTATTTTGTTATCATCTCCTATTCTACCAAAATGTAAATTAAGTTCCGTATTTGTATAGTCAACACCTTGTGTTCTATTACATAATGGGAAATAACACATAGTAGCTTTTGCAATATATGGATATTTATTATCTTTTAGAGGAATTGGAAAATTGTAGTTATAGGTATTCCATTTTTCACTAATGTCTGATACTACAAATTTTATTTCATCATCTTTCGTTTGAATAATGTCATTTATATGAATTGGGACAACACCATGCCCATATAATGCAACTTCTTCAGGAGTTGGTTTTTCATTCCAACCTCTTGCAGCATCAATAATCATAGCTTTTGCAACTTCTCTATTGAACCCTAAGATATCAATTAAATAGGATAATTTTCTTGCAATCCAAGGTGCAGCATAAGAAGTGCCAGCAACATTTGAAGCACCTAAAGGTTCACAAACTTTAATGTATTGTTCTTCACTGCCACCATAATAACTCACATCAGGTTTTGCAAAAAAAGATAATACCAGTCCTTTACGTGAATATTTAGTCGACAAACCATTTTTTCTGACTGAATTTACAACTACACTATTAATAGAATCTGCTGGAGAGCCTATCTTCACTATATCGGCACTCGTTTTATTTGTTCCAGCCACAACAAATATTACATCGTTTTCAAACTGTATTTTATCTAATGTTGCAGCTTCAGCAGAAATAAAGTTATCATTAATTTCTTGGTTACTACCAAGTGAAATATTCCATACTTTTATATCTGAATTATTTGCTACAATGCTTTTTATTTCTTTTATTATTGAAAAAGAAGAAAATTTAGCACCTACAGCAACTCCAAAATGCCTAACTTTAAACCTTCCACAACCATCATCTAACCAAGGATTTAATTTTGCACCATCAACAATAATTGAAGATACCGCTGTTCCATGATTATAATCCTCTGGACTTTTTTGTATATCTTTTGATACCATATCATGATATTCAACCCATTCATTAAAATATACTCTTTCATCAAATAAAGTATCTATCACTCCAATTGTCGGTTCAATAGTTGGAGATGGTATAGTTACCATTTTTGTCTGATATTTATCGATAAAATCATCTCGTGATAAATTTGATAAATCAACCGTTGCCATCGAAACAAGATAAGGTACTTTTTCAAAAAGTAGCTTCACTTGTTTTTCGTCTAAATAAACAGTTTGATTATCTAAAATTCTAGTATTTAATATGTCTATCCCTAATTCTTCAAATAATAACTTTGTATCCTTTCTTACATCGTAAAGAGTTATAATACTTTGTTTAAGCTCAATTGTCGGTACTTCTACTTGAAATGAATTTATATAAGAAGCATCTGCAATTACTTGTTTGAATGTAGACATACTCATAGAAAAGTCTTTAAACAACTTTGAATTAATAATGTTTTTATCTTCAAATACACTTTTATCTATTTTTCCTGAAAACTTTTTAGATAATATGTTTACTACATCTGAAATCAATTCTACACTTTTAATCAAATCATTTTCATCAAGAAAATATGTTATGATGTGTCTACTTTTATCTTTACTAAACTTGGCTCCTACAATCGCACCATTGGAATCCGTACCTTTAAAAAATCCAGCAATACGGTTGCTTTTTGCGACAATTTTATTGTAATAAACGCTAACTAAAATTCCTTCAAATGGTTTTGTTTCTTTATCCCAGAATTCTTTAATCTGGTTTAACTGAGATTTTAATCTTAATAAATGCCCTGTGGTAACTTCTATCTTGCCATTCATAGCTATACCACCACCATTACCGTTTCTGCGAGCTTGCATAAAACGTTTCCCTTTCAATTCTAAGACATTATTCACTATCTACTTCCTCCTTTTTTAACTTTCTTGATACAGTGCTTTTAGATTCTCCCTTTAGTTTTTCTATTTCTCTCACAGTAAATCCTTCTTCGTGAAGTTGATTGATATCCTTTTGTTCTAAGTTACCTATCAAGTGGTTATATAATCTTTTCAAATAATCATGCTCAGAACCGATATCACTAAATGCAAGAGATGTTTTTATAATATTTTTTAACTCTCCCGGATAAGGTAATTTTTTTGCCGTCTTTAAAATTTTTTTAAATAATCTGGTGTCCTTTGATGTTCCTTTAAAATTCTTAATAAATGAAGAAAAATAATACTGAGCAACTTCTATCAAATCTTCATTACTATACCTATTAAAATTAATAACCGCATCGAATCTTCTAACTAATGCTTTATCAAAATTTGAATATAGATTCGTAGTTGCAATAAGCACTATTTCTTTATTAAGCTCTGTTAATCTGTCTAATTCTCTTAAAATCGTAGATGTTACTCTTCCCATCTCCCTAACATCATTAGAATTGATTCTATCCAGAGCAATAACATCAATTTCATCAAATAAAATCACTATCTTATTTGCATTTGGAAGCATATTTATTTCTTTAAACACCTTTATAATATTTTTATTAGTCTGTCCCAACTTGCTATCTATCAGATTTTCAAAATCCACTCTAAAAAGAGATCTATCTAACAATTTTGCGACATTTTTTGCTGCTTCCGTTTTTCCGCTTCCTGGTAAACCTTCAAACAAAAATTTATTAATTCCAACATTATGATTTACAGCATTAATAATACCTTTTATATCTTCTGCTATCTCAAGCGGTAAATTTAACGCCTCTAAACTTCGTGTTTCCACTTGTTTTAAAAATTCACTCTCAAAGTCGCTACTCTGTGGTGAGTATAAATTTGATTCAGATATTAAACCCATAATATATTCAGATAATTGATAATCACCAATATTATCAAAATATCTTGCTATTGCTATTGCCTCATTCCTAAAGGAATTTTCATTCCTTTCCACATGGTATTTTATTAAATTTAAAACATTTTGTTTTTTCATATTCCCATACCTCCTATTTTATTATACCACAAATCAGGACAAATTTCAATATTTATGGGACAAATGTATTAATTTTTAATTTCTGTAACAAAGAATATTTTAGTGATTCTTCATGAATTGCAAAAAAAGAGCTGGTGCAGTCCAATGGAGTGTATCTAAAATCTTGGACAAATAATTTGAAAATTAGTTTTCTATTTGTTAAAATATAGTTAATGAAAGGAATTCGATTATGGACAAGAGAAGTAAGAAGTACACTGATGAATTTAAAATGTTAATCTTAGAACTATTGGAAGAAGAAAGAAAAAAATTATTAGAAAGTGAATATGTGCACAATGAAAAGTTTAAAAATCTAGAAAGTTTAAGGGCTAAAATGTACGAATATATAGATGATGGTATAATAATACCAGAATGCATAGCAAGATAGGTATTGTAAATCCAGATGAATATGAGAAAAATCTAGAAAAAGGAAATGAAAAAGTGCTTAAAAGTAGTCCAAATTTTGGGGTTTCAGTACAGAAAGGTGGACAAACCAATAACTGAATATATTGTTGCAGTAGAGTTTTATTGCTTAGAAATAAAAAGAATAGAAAATGTTTTTTAGTGTAAAAATATTGAATTTTATGAAAAGAAATCTTAAAAAAATAACTGAAACTTACTGGCAACTTACTGACAACTTTTATCTTTCAAATACATATTTTTAGCTAAATAACTATGCGTGGGCACCATTTAAAATTAAAATATCAGAAAAAGTAATTATAATTTTTAAAGTTAGCATATAGTTATTTTATGAGTTATTCATAAATAATATATGTTTTTTTATTTATAAGGAAAAATTATTAAATTTTTGAAATGGAGAAAAATTATGAAAAAAATCAAAAGTTATGATGAATTACAAAAAATAATAAAAGAAGAAAAACAATTTATGTTATATGTTTCAATGAAAAATTGTAGTATTTGTCATGTGGATATGCCTAAAATTGAAAAAATATCAGAAGAGAATAATTTTATTAGTTATAATTTGGAGGCATCTGAAATTCCTAAAGCAGTGGGGCAGTTGAGTTTATTTGCTGTACCAGTTGTTATATTATTTTATGAGGGGAAAGAGTTTCATAGACAAGCGAAAATTATTGATTTTGAAGAATTAGAATATAGAATTAAACAAATATCAGAAAAATATTAGGAGAAAAAACTCTATTAAATTGAAATGTAAATTCATATGTGATACAATGACAATAGTAGTAAAAATTGATTTGAAAACTTACAATTATGAAATAAAAGTTTGAAACGACAAATATTAAATAATTTAAAGACAGGATGCTTAAGATTGAAAGAGAAAGGATTTAAAAAATGTATAAAATATTTGAAAATATCGCGTACGAAGAATTGCATAGAGGAAAAACATTTGAGATAGAGGGGATTGAATTTGATTCTCGAAAAATTAAAGAAAATTTTGTGTTTGTTGCAATGATGGGGAGTGTTGTGGATGGACATAATTTTATTCAGAAGGCGATTGACAGTGGTGCCAAAATGGTTATTGTGGAAAAGAAAGTTAATGTTGAGGATTACGAAGATTATGAAAATGTTACGTTTATTTTTGTGGAAAATGTAAGGAAAAAATTAGGAGTTATTGCTTCAAATTATTATGATTATCCGCAAAATAAGATAAAAATTATTGGAATTACAGGGACAAATGGTAAGACAACATCAAGTTATATTTTAGAAAATATTTTAGAGAAAACTTCTAGAATAGGGACAACTGGAAATAGGATTTTGGATGAAGAGTTTCCAACTGTAAATACGACACCGGAATCATTGGAATTAATAAAATTGATTGATGAAAGTGTGAAAAAAGGAGCAGAATATTTTATAATGGAAGTTAGTTCACATGCTTTGGAAATTGGGCGTGTAGATATGTTGGAATTTGATTCGGCAATATTTACAAATTTAACACAGGATCATTTGGATTTTCATAAAACAATGGAAAATTATTTTAGAGCGAAGAAGAAAATTTTTAAAATGTTGAGAAAAGATGCTTTGGGTGTTGTTAATATTGATGATGAGCATGGAAAAATTATTTATGATGAAGATAATAGCAAGTATTTGTCAGTGAGTATTAAAGATAAGAATGCTAATTTTTATGGAGAAATTATCGAGTATACAAATGATGGAATGAAAATTAAAATTGTTGCAAAAGGAATAGAGGAAGTTTTAGATATTAATTTGGTTGGAGAGTATAACTTGTATAATGTGTTAGGATGTGTGGCTTCGATTGTCTCGTTGGGAATTAATGTTGAATTTATTGTTGAGAAATTGAAACATATGTCGTCTGTTCCTGGGAGATTTGAAACGATAAAAAATAATTTGGGTGCTAGAATTGTGGTTGATTTTGCTCATACTGATGATGGGTTGTTAAATGTTGGTAAGACATTGAAGGATATTACGGAAAATAGAGTAATTACAGTATTTGGAGCAGGTGGAGATAGAGATCACGATAAAAGACCTAAAATGGCAAAAGCTGCTGCTAAATTTAGTGATTTTATAATTTTAACATCAGATAATCCACGAACTGAAAATCCGACTGATATTTTGAATCAAATTGAAGAAGGATTAACAGAAATTAATTTTTCAAAAGATAAGTATACAGTTATTGAAGATAGAGAAGAAGCTATAAAATATGCGATTGAAAATGTTTTATTAAAAGGCGATAGTTTATTAATTGCTGGAAAAGGTCATGAGACTTATCAAATAATTGGGAAAGAAAAGAAACATTTTGATGATAGGGAAATGGCTAGGAAGTATTGTAAATAGAATTTTATTGATATAGTGATAGTTTGGATTTGAATTAGAAAAAATAAAAAACTGGAACAGTTATAAAGGAAATAAAAATACTGAAAAATAAAATTGTGAGAAAGTGTGTACAGAATTTTGTGTAAACTCAAAATATAATATATGGTACAGGATAGTAATTTTATCATCCTGTTTGAGAGTGTAAAATTTTTGTTGTAAATAGAATAAAAAGTACTGAATTTACTAGATTTTCTATTAGTTTACAAAAAATTTGGGACACTCTCTTTAGTTTACACAAATTATAGACATTCTCGTATTTAGTAAGATTATTTTTAATTTATAAATTAGTTCCAGTTTTATATTATTATTTTATAGTAAAACTGCTTTAAAACTAAACTCAAAAATTATGACTATTTGACTCAACTTTTAAATTTACATAATTTTAAATAGTTTTGAGTATATTTATCTAGCAAAAGAAATATTATTCATAATATCTCTTGCAGCTTCAACTTTATTCATTGTGTACAAATGGATACCTTTTACATCATTTGCAAATAATTCGATAATTTGGTCAGTTGCATAAAGGACACCAGCTTTTTGCATAGATTCAGGATTATCTCCATATTTTTCAAGAATACGTTCTAATTTTTTAGGAACAGAACATTTTGATAATTCTACAATTCTTTTGATTTGGGCAGCATTTGTTATAGGCATAATTCCTGCCACTAAAGGAACATTTATATCTAATTTTTCAGCTTGTTCTCTGAATGAGAAAAATCTTTCGTTATCAAAAAATAGTTGAGAAACTAAGAAATCAGCACCTTTTTCGACTTTATTTTTTAAATGAAACAAGTCAACTAAATCATTATTTTGGTAGTGAGTTTCAGGATAAAATGCAGCTCCGATTGAAATATCAGAATTTGATTTTAATTCTTGAATCAATTCAGAAGCGTATTTAAAATCACCTCTATCATAAATTTCCTCAGTTTCACCTTTTGGTACATCACCTCTTAAAGCCAAAATATTTTGAATATTATTTTCTTTAACTTCTTTGATAAAATTTTCAATTTCGCTTTTTTTACTTCCAACACAAGTAAGATGAGCTAAAACTTCAGTATTTAAAACATTTTTAATATATGAAGCCATTTCAATTGTACCACCTTTAGTTTTACCGCCAGCACCGTAAGTAACACTAATAAAATCAGGTTTTAGATTAACTAATTCAGCTGTTACAGCTTTTAATTTTTCTTCTGAGAAATTTTTGTTTGGTGGAAAAATTTCAAAAGAAACAACACGTTCTCTTTGTTCAAAAATATTTCTTATTTTCATTTTTATCAGCTCTCCTTTTTATTTTAATTTATTTGTTAATTGAAAAAATTGGGAAATATAAAAGGTATAAAAAAGACCTAGTATTAAGAAAACCAGGTCATCCTTTCATACGTAAACGGCACAAAAAATATATAATAATAAATTTTTATGACAATATAAAATATATATTCCCCAAAAATATATTAATTATTTTTATTTTTAATTGTAAAAATTTATTACATTAAATTATACTATATAAAATGCTTTTTGAAAAATTCATTAATTTTATATACATATATAAAATATATATGCTATAATAAAAAAGGTATTTATTCATAAAAATAGTTAGAGAATAAAATAATTTTAAGATATAATATTTTCATAATTGACTTTATTACAATTTTTATGTACAATAGTAGATATAATAAAAAAATAAAAATTTTAAATTAATAGTGTTTGAATAATTTTGGAGGTAAAAAAATGAGTTTATTAGATTTAAAGGGAGTTAAATCAGAAGTAGAGGGAAAAGAAATTTTAAAAGGATTAGATTTAACAATAAATAAAGGTGAGGTTCATGTCATCATGGGACCAAATGGTGCAGGGAAATCAACACTGGCAAGTATTTTAGTAGGTCATCCTAAGCATGAATTGATTGGTGGAGACATTATATTTGATGGAGAAAAAATTAATGATTTGGGAGTGGACGAAAGAGCGAAAAGAGGGATTTTCTTGTCATTCCAATATCCAGAAGAAATTCCTGGATTGACAGTGGAAGACTTTTTGAGAACAGCAAAAGAAGCGGTGACTGGAGAAAAACAATATATTATGCAATTTCATAATGAATTAGTTGAAAAAATGGAAAAATTGCATATTAATCCTGAATATGCTGACAGACATTTAAATGTTGGATTTTCTGGTGGAGAAAAAAAGAAAAATGAAATTTTACAAATGGCAGTTTTAGAACCTAAATTGGCAATTTTAGATGAAACAGATTCTGGATTGGATATAGATGCGACAAAAATCGTATTTGAAGGTGTACAAAAGTTAAAAACTGACGATACAGCGTTGTTAATTATTACTCACTATGACAAAGTATTGGATTACTTGAAACCAGATTTTGTTCATATTTTAATGAATGGAAAAATTGTTAAAACTGGTGGAAAAGAATTAGTTGAAGAAATAGAACAAAATGGATATGGAAAAATGAAAGAGGAATTAGGATTATAATCCTGATAAAAAAATAAAGGTGGTTTACATAAAATGGAAGATAGAAAAAAGACATATGTTGAGGACATCGAAAGAGGAGTTTACGATATAAAAGACGATGTTCAACCAAGATTTAAAACACAAAAAGGAGTAACACCTGAAATTATTAGAAAGATTTCAGAGAGAAAAAATGAGCCTGAATGGATGTTGGAGTTTAGATTGAAAGCGTTGGAAGTGTATAATTCTAAACCGATGACAAGCTGGGGACCTGATTTATCTGATTTGGATGTTAATGATATAGTTCACTATTTGGAGCCGGATTCAGCACCGATGAATGAAAATTGGGATGATGTGCCAAGTTATATTAGAGATACTTTTGATAGATTGGGAATTCCTGAGGCTGAAAAACAATCGCTTGCAGGAGTTGGAGCGCAATATGATTCAGAAGTGGTTTATCACAGTATTCATAAGGAATTGACTGAGCAAGGAGTGATTTATACCGATATTGAAACAGCAATAAAAGAACATGAAGATATTTTAAAAGAATATTTTATGTCATTGATAACTGTGAATGATCATAAGTTTGCAGCATTGCATGGAGCTGTTTGGTCGGGAGGATCGTTTATTTACGTGCCAAAAGGTGTTAAAGTGAGTATGCCGTTGCAATCGTATTTTAGATTGAATGCACCAGAAGCTGGACAATTTGAGCATACGTTGATAATTGTTGATGAAGGAGCAGATTTACATTTTATTGAAGGTTGTTCAGCACCGAAATATCAAAAAAATGCGTTACATGCTGGAGCGGTTGAATTATTCGTGAGAAAAGGTGCTAGACTTAGATATTCTACAATTGAGAACTGGTCGAGAAATATGTATAACTTGAATACGAAAAGAGCACTTGTAGAAGAAGGCGGAGTTATGGAATGGGTATCAGGTTCGTTTGGATCGAAAGTATCGATGTTGTATCCAATGACAATTTTAAAAGGGGAACGTGCAAGATGTGAGTTTACAGGAGTTACTTTTGCGGCGTCAGGTCAATTTTTGGATACAGGATGTAAAATTATTCATGCTGCACCATATACAACATCGACAGTTCATTCAAAATCAATTTCTAAAAATGGAGGGACTGCGTTTTATAGAGGACTTCTTAAAGTTGAAAAAAATGCACACAATTGTAAATCAACAGTTGAGTGTGAGTCATTGATGTTGGATAATAAATCGAGATCAGATACGATACCAATAATTGACATTAAAAATGATAGCGTAGATATAGGACATGAAGCAAAAATTGGAAGAATTAGTGATGAAGCGATATTTTATTTGATGTCAAGAGGAATTAGTGAGGATGAGGCTAAAGCGATGATTGTAAGAGGATTTGTTGAGCCAATTTCAAAAGAATTGCCACTTGAGTATGCAGTAGAATTGAATAAATTGATTGAATTGGAATTAGAAGGAACAATTGGATAAGAAAGATAACGACGATGAAGGAGAAAAAAAGATGTTAAACGAAACAAGTTTAAAAAATCTTGAGAATAGTGAATATAGATTAGAAATTTTTAAAAAATATTCTGCACTTGAGAAACCAGCTTGGAAAAGAGTGGACTATAAATATGAAGAACCAGCAGAATATAAAGATTTTAATAATGCTACCTTGAGAAATGATAAACAACAAGGGTTGGAAGTAAGAGATATAAAAAATTCTTTGGAAGATTTGAAAAGATTAGAAAGTGAACATGAATACGGTTTAGGAGAATTTTTTAAATTACAAAATTTTGCTTTTTACAATGAAGGGAAATTTGTAAAAGTAAATAGAAAAACTGATGTAAAAGAGCCTGTTTATATCACTTATACGACTAATAAAGAAAATAATTTTTTAGTAGATTACAATGTAATTGAAGTTGAAGATTTTGCGAAAGTGACAATTATTTTAACTTATACTTCAGGAGATGAGGAAGCAGCTTACCGTAATGGAGTTATTAGAGTATTTGCAGGTCAAAACTCAGAAGTAAATTTGGTGAAAATTCAAACATTGAATACGAATAGTTCAAATTTTGAATCATCAAAAATTGAAACATTGGGTCAAGGAAAAGTGACTTATTCGAGCATTGAATTGGGTGCAAAGATAAATGGAATTAGCCATAAAACATATTTATTGGAAGACTCGGCTGAAACTTATATTTTACCAGGATATTTGGCAGATGTTGATAGAAAATTGGATTTGGAATATTCTGTTGTGTTTAAAGGTAGAAGAACAATTGGAGAAATTCATGGAAAAGGAGCGGTAAAAGATACTGCTACGAAAGTATTCAGAGGAAATATGTACTTTGAAAGAGGTGCATCAAAATCTGAAGGAAGAGAGGGAGAATTTGCGATTTTGCTTGATAAAAATGTAAGAGTTCATGCAATTCCAACTTTATTCTGTAAAGAAGATGATGTAATTGGAGAACATTATGCTTCGATAGGAAAAGTAGATGAAGCACAATTATTTTATTTGATGAGTAGAGGTCTTTCAGAAGGTAGAGCTAAAAAATTAATTGTAGAATCATCATTTAAACCAATTTTTGAAAATATTAATGATGAAGACATAAGAAATCATCTTTTAGAAGAATTGGA
Source organism: uncultured Leptotrichia sp. (assembly GCA_963524305.1). Classification (GTDB taxonomy): domain Bacteria; phylum Fusobacteriota; class Fusobacteriia; order Fusobacteriales; family Leptotrichiaceae; genus JABCPH02. Next base: position 12,862 of record CAURGH010000024.1, read on the forward strand.
AAGTAGAATATAGATATTAGTAATATTTAAGAAAAAAGATTTGCAAACGATACCCACTTAGTGCTATGATAGTATGGTACAAGTGGGTAAGTTTATAATAAAAGCTTTTTTTAAAAAATTAAAATAGAATAAAGATAAATTTTATGAAAGGAAGGAAATATGGACTACAAAAAGAAATTTCCAATATTCAGTAATATTGAGAGTCATTATTTAGATACAGCTGCTACTGCTCAAAAGCCAAAAATTGTGCTTGATAAAGTGGTTGAATATTATGAGAATGATAATGGAAATCCAGGAAGAGGATCACATGCGTTATCAATAAAAGCGGAAGAACTTTTAACCGATGCAAGAAAAACTGTACAAAAATTTATAAATGCGAAAAAGACTGAAGAAATTATTTTTACAAAAAGTACGACTGAATCAATCAATTTGATTGCTTATTCATATGGATTAGACTATATAAATGAAGGAGATGAGATTATTCTTGGAATTTCAAACCATCATGCGAATATTGTACCTTGGCAGTTCATTGCGAAGAAGAAAAAGGCGAAATTGAAATATGTTTATTTGGATAATAATGATCAATTTGATTTGAATGATTTTAAGTATAAGATGTCGGATAAAACAAAGATTGTTGCAGTTTCAGCAGTTGTGAATGTGACTGGAGTTATTCAGCCTATAAAAGAAATTATTAAGATTGCGCATAAATGGAATGCTTTGGTTGTAGTTGATGCAGCTCAATCGGTACTTCATTTCAAACACGATGTTCAGGAGCTTGATGCTGATTTTCTTGTGTTTTCAGGTCATAAAATTTTTGCACCTATGGGAATCGGAGTGATGTATGGAAAAGAGGACATTTTGAATAAAATGTCACCATTTTTGTATGGTGGAGATATGATAGAATTTGTGACAGAGCAAGATTCGACATTCGCACAGCTGCCTAATAAATTTGAGGGTGGAACGCAAAATGTTGGTGGAGCAGTTGGACTTCAAGAGGCGATTAATTTTTTAGAAGAGATAGGTTATGAGAAAATTAATGAGGTTGAGAGTAGATTGTATGAGAAAGCGATGGAAGAGATGAATAAATTAGGATTTATCGAAACTTACTCTGATGAAAATGTTGAAAAAGCAGGAGTTATTGCATTTAATGTGAGAGGGGTTCACTCGCATGATGTTTCGTTTGTTCTTGATTCGTATGGTGTTGCGATAAGATCGGGTCATCATTGTGCTCAGCCTTTGATGAGTTATTTAGATGTGCCATCTTGTTGTCGTGCAAGTTTTAGTATTTATAATGATGAGAAAGATGTTGATAAATTAATTGAAGGACTAAAAAAAGTTGGAGAGATTTTTTTATCGAAATATAAATCGGAAAATTAATAGATCGAGAAATTTGATGTTTTAAGAAAGGAGTGCAAAAAATGAATTTAGAAAAAATTTACCAGCAGACAATTTTAGAATATAGTGGTAAAAAAGATTTGAATAGAGAAATGGAAAATCCGACTTATGTGGAAAGAGGTCATAATCCAAATTGTGGGGATGACTTGACGTTGGAAGTAAAGGTTAATGAGGATAATGTTATTGAGGATGCTGCGTTTGTTGGGACTGGATGTGCGATTTCAACAGCTTCGATGGCTATGTTAATTGATTTGATAAAAGGGAAAACTATGAAAGAGGCTGAAGAAAAGGTTAATTTATTTTTCAAAATGATGGATATTAGTGAAGATAAAGAAAAATTGACTTCGGAAGAAATGAAAAAATTGGGAGATGCTGTATTGCTGGAATATGTTGCAAAAATGCCTGCTAGAGTGAAATGTGCTACCTTGAGTTGGCATTCACTAAAAGTGATAGTCGATAAAAGTAAATAATTTATATTATTTAAGGAAATTTAACAGGAATCTTTTTATGATAGAAATTAAGCGATGTTTGGAAATAGAAGGGAAGATAAATGAGAGATTTAATTAAATTATTTGTAACTTTTGCTAAAATGGGACTTTTCACATTTGGTGGAGGTTATGCGATGTTGCCGATAATTAAAAGAGAGATTGTTGAGAAAAATAAATGGGCGACAGAGGATGAAATTATGGATTATTATGCGATCGGGCAAGTAACACCAGGAGTTATAGCGGTAAATACTTCTACATTTGTAGGCCATAAAGTGAAAGGGCTTGTAGGTTCGATAGTTGCAACTTTGGGAATGATTGTTCCACCGATAATAATTATAACTTTGATAGCGATATTTTTGAAGAATTTTTCAGATCTTAAAGTTGTGAAATATGCGTTTAATGGCATAAGGGCCTGTGTTTGTGTGCAAGTATTTGAAGCAATCGTAATGATGGCTAAAAAATCTTTGCCAGATAAAATATGTTTGACTATTTTTGTTTTAGTGATTATTTTATCGGTTACAAATATTTTAGATCCAACTTTGTTAGTAGTTTTGGCTGGTGTAACAGGAGTTATAATTAAAAATTTTGTTAGAAGAACTGGAAAAGAACATAAATTAGGAAGTGGAGGTACAAAATAATGGGAAATGAATTAATGAAATTGCTACATTTGTCATTTGAATTCAGCAAAGTAGGTTTATTTTCAGTTGGAGGAGGACTTGCGACATTGCCATTTTTGTATCATATGGGTCAAAAGACAGGTTGGTTTACAGCTGGAGATGTGTCAGATATGATAGCTATTTCACAATCAACACCAGGTCCAATGGGAATTAATATGGCGACTTCTGTTGGATATACGATAGCAGGACTGTGGGGAGCATTGATTGCACCGGTAGCTTTAGTAATTCCTTCAGTTATAATAATTATTATGATTTCTCATGCATTAAATAGATTTAAAGATTCTATTTTAGTGGCAGATGTATTTTATGGTTTGCGTCCAGCATCTATTGGATTGATAGTAACTGCTGGGATAAGTGTTGCTAAAGGATCACTGTTCACTTTAGAAAAATATAATATTTCAAAACATATTGGAGATATTTTCAATTATAAATCGATTTTATTGGCAATATTTATAGCAATTTTGACAAAATTTAAAGTAAATCCAATTTTATCAATAGTAATTTCAGCAATAATTGGAATAATTTTCAAATTTTAACAAAATTAAAAAGAAAATTGAAAAATTTTCTTTTTTTGTTTGACTTTAAAGGCAAAAGCTAATATAATTATAATAGTTAAATAAAAAGATAGGAGGAATATAACTTTTAATGAAAAAGATAGGATTGTTGATAATAGGAATGTTAATAATTGTTGCTTTTTGTGGTAAAAAAGGTGATGATAGCCTTGAAAAACGGGGTGAACAGAAAAAACAAACATTTTTGGAAAAAACTAAAGAGAATTATAGTGAGCATATTAAAATATATAACAGAATTTTAAATATAGATAAAGGATTGCTTTATTATTTTGAAGATGCTGGAATGGAAAGAGAATTTAGAAAAATTGATGCTGATGACATTGAAGTAAATATTGGTGTGGATCAGGCATTGATTGATAAGTTGAAATCAATAAAGGATTCTAAAGAGAAAAAGAGCGAATTGGATAAAAAGGCGATTGCAATGATTCCTGCTTTAGAAACTATGTTGCCAATTGTAAATGAAATGAAAACATATTATGTTCAAAAAGGTTATAAAGTGGATAATTTTGCAAAGGCACAGGAATATCATACTAGATTATTGGATGTTACAGAAAAATTTAAACAGGTAGAAAGACCATATAAAGAATTTTTTGATAAAAAATCTAAAGAGATAAAAAAAGAGATAGCGAAGGAATTTGACAAGAAGAAAGAACATATTACATACAATAGATTTTTATTCATTGAAAATGGAGAAAACTTCTTGGATGAAATTCATAAGCAAGGGTTAGATGCTAGTGATTTTACTAGAGGAAATGTTAACAAATTTAAACCATTGAGAGATAAAATTGAGAAATCATTGGAAAAATTAGAGAGAAGTTCTAAAAATGAAAAACAAGCTAAAAAAGAAGGATATAATTCAACAGATGATTTTATTATTTTTAATCAAAAAGCAAATAGATTTAGAGATATTGTAAATAAATTTATTGTTAGAATTGAGAAAAAAGATAAGGCTTCTCATTCTTCAGTAAGTGATAGTTTCTTTGCACAAACAGAGGAAGGAACTCCAGAAAATGTATTGAGTGAGTTTAATGAAGTTGTTGAAGAGCATAATAAATTATTGAATATGAAGAAAAATAAATAGAATGTTATTTTTGGGGACGAGCAGAGAATGCTCGTTTCTTTTGTAAAGTAGGGAGTTTTTAGAAAGGAGATTTGATGGCAAAAAAGATAAATTCAAAAATGAAATCAAAGAAAAATTTTAAAGCGAGTTCCAATTTTACGATTTTATCGATTATAATTGGAATTATAGGGGCAGTTATCGTATCATCTAGTTCATTTTATACAGCATTAAAATTTGGTGCGTTGCCGTGGGCGTCAGTAATGGTAGCATTAATTTCAACTTCAACATTAAGTTTTTTTAAGAAAGTTAACGGGAGAGAGGTTAGTATTGTTCATACGATTATGAGTGCTGGAGCGATGGTAGCTGGTGGAGTTGCATTTACTATGCCAGGATATTTAATTTTAGGTGGAAAACTTGAGAATGTTGATAGAATGCAGCTTTGGTTAACGGTTTTGTTTGGTTCTATTTTAGGTTGTATTTTTTCATTTATTTTTAAGCAGAAATTATTGGAAAGTGAGGAGCTTGAATTTCCAATTGGAGAGGCGACATTTAACGTTATAAATTCAGGCGAAAATATTGAAGATATGACTTATGTTGGATTTGGAGCATTGTTAAGTACAGTTATTGCAATTTTACGAGATTTCAGTTTTATGCGTGGGAAAAATCCGATTTTACCGACAATATATTCATTTAAAAAAGGATTTTTGAATTTTTATGTATCGCCATTATTATTAGGAATTGGTTATATTTTAGGAATTGCAAAAACATTTGCGTGGTTTTTAGGTGGAGCATTGATTTATTTTGTCTTTCAGCCATTTGCACAAATTAAAAAAATTGAAAACTTTGATATAATGAAAAATAATTTTGGAATGGGAATTATTGTTGGTTTTGGAATGGCAGTAATCGTAAAATTATTTTTTTCAAAATATGAGGAGGAGTATAGAAAATCTTCAAATTTATTTTGGAAAATAGCTATTTTTGGTGGAATCGGAATCTTTGGAATTAGCTGGATTTATAAATTGCCAGTTTTCTTGTCAGTTATAGTTGTGTTGATTTGTATTTTGTGTATTGTAATTTCAGGATATACAGTTGGTAAGACAGGTCTGAATTTTTTAGAAATTTATGGAGTAATGACAATTTTAACAATTACATTTTTTAATAAATTGTTAAATGGAATTAGAATGGAAAATGCAGTTTTTTCAACGAAAATAACAACATTAATGACTTTTTGTTTAGCATGTTTTGTCACAGTTGCTTGTGGTTTATGTGGAAATATTTTAAATAATTTAAAATTGGGAAGCCAGACAAAAATAGCACCTTCAAAACAATTTTTTGGAGAATTAATAGGAGCGGCGGTAGGTTCATTTGTAGTAACAAATTTATTTTTCACTCTATTTGATGTTTACAAAAATATTGGACCACATAGTAATGCAGATTTAATGGCGTTACAAGCATCTTTTGTAACTTCATTCATTGATGGAATCCCATTTATTCAAATTTTTTGGTTAGGAGCTTTGATAGGTTTTGCTTTATATTTTTTTAATGTATCAGCTTTAACTTTTGGAATTGGAATATACGTTCCATTTTACATGACTTTAACAGTATTTTTAGGTGGAATTTTAAATTTTGTAGCTTCAAGAGTTTCTTCAAAATTTTCTGAAAAATGTTTGTTAGTTTCTAATGGACTAATGATTGGAGAAGCGATAGTTGGTGTTGGAATTTCGTTGATTACTTATTATTTCGTGTTATTTCAAAAATGATGCAGGAGTAAATATTTTTAGTAATAGAGTATTTAATAACTTTCTACTGAAATATCAAAAATTAATGATAAAAAATTGAGAATTATTCTGAAAAATATTAACTGAAAATAAAAATTTAAAAATCAAAAAAAGAAGGAGGTTGTAATGGAAAATAAATTTAATAACAATGTATTGTGCAATGTTTTTATTGGAAAAGGTGCTGGAGCGAATATAAAAGAGAGTTTTAAAAATGCTAAAAAATCAGTAACGATAATTTCTCCGTTTTTAAGTGGAAATATGACTGCTCAAGAAATCATTAAATTATTAGATAATAATGTAAAAGTGAATATTGTTACGAAGGATCATTTTCGTATTTATCCGCTCTTAAAAGAAGTTATTTCCAAAAATCCGAAATTTTCTTCACTTGGAGGTTATCGCTCAAATATTTCAAAATTGTTTTTAACATTTATTTTTGCTACAATCACTTTATTATTAATAAATATTTTGTTATCTTTTGAATTTAATTTTTCATTTATAAAAAATATTACGATAAATTCTCAAATATTTTTAGTAGTGTTTTTGATTGTGATAAGTATTTTTTTAGTGAAAAAAACTAGTGAAATAGATTTTGAATACTCAATAAGAAAGAATTTAAATTTACATATTTTAGAAAAAGGATATCCGTTACATAGTAAAATTTATATTATCGACAATAAAATTGCGTATTTAGGCTCATTAAATTGTACAGATTCAGGTTTTAGATATAATCACGAAACGAGAATAAAAACAAAAGATAAGAAATTTATTTCGGACTTAAATAAACTTTACAAAGAATTTTTAGAATTACCAGCGATTCCTTTAAGAACGCTACAAAAAAATATAAAAACATTTTCTAAAAAAGGTGGTTTTGATGATGAATCATACACATTTTATGAATGATGAGGTTTTACTTTATCAAAATTAGTTGTGATAAGATTTTATAAGACTTTAGATTTTAATAAAATTTATAAATATTTTTAAATGGAAAAAGATAAATTAAAAATAATAGAATTTATTAAATATATAAATAAATATATCTTTTTTATCATAAATAATAATTATATCTCCTATTAAAACCTTATATTTTACAAATGTATAAAAGTGAGGTATACTCTTTTTGTAAAGAAAAAGAAATTAAAAATGGAGAGTGATTATAATGAAAAAAGCGACTTGGTTATGGTGGGAAGCATATAAACAATTTAATATTTTTTTCACCAGCAATTTAGAATTTAGTTATAGTTATTCTATATAGAGTTAGATAGATAATAATTGATAGATTGTATGAAGCATTGGTGAGTATCAATGCTTTTCTAGATTAAGTTCTCTGTTACTTGGCGAAAGTGATGGAGAATTTTTTGTTTTAAAAGAAAATAAAAAATTATGTTATAATATTTATAAGTATAAAATTATGAAAATGGAACTGCAATAGAAATAAAAAATTAGAAAGAAAATCAGGAGGAAATTATATGTTACTAAAAGACCCTATTTACTACTATTCTCGTATAAGAGAGCATTACAAAAATTCGTATTTGGCAGAAGATACTCTTCAAGTGATAATTGGAATTGATTGTGAATATATCGATTCTTACGAGCATAATTACAAATCTTTAGAGCAATTTTATAAATCACAGAAGTCGGTTGCACCATTTGCAGGGCTTTTTGGGACTTTTGCGTATGAAACGATACATTATTTTGAGAAAATTGATGAGATTGAAAAATCACAATTTAAATTTCCTGCATTTTTGTTTGCTAATGCGAAGGCTTACTTACATTATTCGAAGATTAGCAAGGAATATTCATTTTATGGGGATAAAGAAAAATATTATTCGATTTTGAAGGATGAAGTTGAGAAAATAGAAAAAAATGATAATAAAGATATTTATTATACGATAAAAACAGATTTAGATAAGGAAAAAGAGCATTTTTATAAAATTGTTGAGAAGGCGAAAGAGTATATAAAATCTGGGGATATATTTCAAGTTGTTTTGAGTGAGCAGTTGAAATTGGAAACTAATATGGATTCGTTGGAATTTTATAAATATTTGTCTGAAGCGAATCCGTCGCCATATATGTTCCATTTTCCGACAAAATATGGAGATGTTGTAGGGTCTAGTCCTGAAATATTAGTTGATGTCTTTTCTGATACAATTTACATTGCGCCAATTGCAGGAACACGACCTCGTGGGAAAGATGCAAATGAAGATGAATTTTTGGCAAATGATTTGTTGAATGATCCTAAAGAATGTTCTGAACACCGAATGTTGGTTGATTTAGCAAGAAATGATGTTGGAAAATTTTCAGAAAAGGGTACAGTTATTGTGAAAAACTTGATGCACATTAAACATTATCAACATGTTATGCACATTGTTTCTGAGGTTTTTGGGAAGAAACGTTCGGATGTAACGATTTTTGATATTTTATCATCGGCATTTCCTGCTGGGACTTTGAGTGGTTCGCCAAAAATTCGTGCGATGGAGATTATTGCAGAATTAGAAGAATTTAAGAGAAATGTTTATGGTGGAGGAATTGGATTTATTAGATTTAATGGAGATTTGCAAATAGCGATTGTTATTAGAACGGCATTTTTTGAAGCTAAAAAAGATGGCTCTGACGTACAAAATGTGTTCATTCAATCAGGTGCTGGAATTGTTTACGATTCTGTGAAAGAGAGAGAGTATAATGAGATTTGCCATAAGAGAGCTTCTGTAGTGGGAGTTTTTGAGAGAAATGCTAAGAAATTGTAATTCATTAAAAAGGTATTTAAGAGAAAATTAGTTTATTCATTTGAAAAAATCTAAAATATTAGATTTGAATTTATAAAAAAGATGAAATTTATAAATAGAAAATTTATTTATGGAAGTAGATAGGAGAAAAATATGATTTTATTGATAGATAATTATGATTCGTTTGTATTTAATGTAGAGCAATATTTGAAGGAAATGACTGATGAGCAAGTGAAAACAGTTCGTAATGATAAAATTACTTTGGAAGAAATAAAAAAATTGAATCCGAGTAAAATTATTTTGTCACCAGGACCGAAACATCCAAAAGATAGTGGAATTTGTTTGGAGATATTGAAAAATATTGATGATACGCCTATTTTGGGGATTTGTTTGGGACATCAGGCGATTGGATATGCGTTTGGTGGAGAGATAAAACAGTTGGAGGTTCCTTTACATGGGAAAACTTCTGAAATTATTGTAAATAAGGAAGATTCATGGTTGTTTAAAGAATTGCCGAAAAAATTTAGTGTGATGCGTTATCACTCGCTTTATGTTAATGAGGATAATTTGCCAGAAGAATTAGAGGTTAGTGCAAAGTCAGATGATGGAATAATTATGGCTTTAGAACATAAAACAAAGGATATTTATGGAATTCAATTTCATCCAGAGTCGTTTTTTACAGAATATGGTAAAAAAATAATTAAGAATTTTGTGGTATCGACTAATAAGAAAACGATTGAAAATAAAGAGAAGGAGAAAAACGAAAATTTGAAAAAATATTTAAAAAAATTGCAAGATAATATTGCGTTGACTGATAGTGATTTTAAGGAAATTTGTGCGATTATTGATAGTAAAAATTATAATATTATTCAGCTTGGAGCATTATTAGTTTTAATTTCAGAAAAAAGTCTTTATCCAGAGTCGCTTACGGCTTTTGTTAAAAATATTTTGGCTTATAGTACGACGTTTGAAGATGAGTCGGATATGATAGATGTTTGCGGGACTGGTGGAGATGGATTTAAGACTATAAATATCTCTACGGCTGTCGCATTTATTCTGGGAGCGATGGGAGTAACTGTTGCAAAACATGGAAATCGTGCGGTTTCAAGTAAAAGTGGAAGTAGTGATGTTTTAGATAAATTGGGAATTCCTTTGGAAAAATCATTGTTGGCTCAATTAGATAAACTTGAGAAAAAACATTTGGCATTTTTCCATGCACCATTTTTCCATAAATTAGTTGGAGAAGTTAGAGAAGTTCGTCAGCAACTTGGAATAAGAACTGTTTTCAATGTTTTAGGACCTTTGTTACATCCTAACAAAAAATTAAAATATCAGTTAGTTGGACTTTATCATGAACCTGTTCACAGATTGTATGCTGAAACATTGCAATTATTGGGAAGAGAGCATGCGTTGGTTGTTCGTGGAAATGATGGACTTGATGAAATTACAATTTGCGACGATACAAAAATTATCGAAGTAAAAGGAGATCAAATTCTTGAATATACAATTTCTCCTGAAAGTTTTGGATTTAAAAGAGCTTTTCATTCTGAAATCGAAGGTGGAACAGCAGAAGAAAATGCTGAAATTTTAAAGAGAATATTAAAAGGTGAAGAAAAATCAGCAAAATTCGATATAGTTGTATTAAATGCGATGTTTGGACTTTATACTGCAAATGTAGTAGATCATCCTGCGAAGGCAAAAGAAATGATTTTGGAAGCGATTGGGAGTGGGAAAGTTTATGAGTTTTACGAAAACTATGTGAAATAATTTTTTGGAAGTGGAATTTAGATGATGATAAAAACTTTATATAAAGAAAAATGTTTGAGGTATTTTATAGCGCCTGACATAATATTACTTTTATTAGTTACAATTTTTTTCTACCCTATGTTAGAATTTTTATATTTTTTTGTTATTGGAAATATTCCTTTAATTTATATTTTGTTTAAAATAATAGTAATGTATTTAAGTTCAAAAAAATTAAAAGAAATAAATAAAGTTGAAGATGAAGAAAAAAGAAAAAAATCTAAAAATAAATTAAAATTAGTAATTTTTTTAGTAAATTTAATAATGTTTAGTATGTATGTCAGTTTAGTAAAAAATGAAATTTTCATACCAAATATTTAAAAACAAAAGGAGAAATATGGATATTTTAGAAAAAATAAAAATAAAAAGAGATATACAGCTTGAAGAAGAATTAAAATCTTTTAAGCAGCCGTCATTGAAAGAGGCATTGAAACAGGATGGAGTACGGATTATTGGAGAAATCAAGAGGGCTTCTCCATCGAAGGGAAAAATTGCGAAAGATGATTTTGATTTGTTAAAACAGGCACAAAGTTATGTGGATAAAGGGGTTGCGGCTTTTTCGATACTGACAGAAAAGGAATATTTTAAAGGGGAGAACGATTTTATAAAAATTATAAGAGAGAAATTTCCAGAAATGCCGATTTTGAGGAAGGATTTTATTTATACTCCGTTTCAGGTGGCTCATGCTAAGTTTTTGGGGGCTTCGGCGATACTTCTTATTGTGAGAATGTTAGATGACAAGACTTTGTGTGAGTTGCATAAATTGGCACATGATTTGGAGCTTGATGTTTTGGTTGAGGTGCATGACGAGGTTGAACTTGAGAGAGCGTTAAAAATACCTAATTTAGAAATTTTGGGAGTTAATAATAGAAATTTGAATACTTTTGAGGTGGATATTAAGACTACGAAAAAGCTGATGGATAAAATTCCAAATGAAATGAAGGAAAAACTGGTTCTTGTTGGCGAAAGTGGATTTCTTACGAAAGAGGATTTGGAGTATGCAAAAAGTATTGGGGTTGATGGGCTTTTGATTGGGGAAGCACTTATGAGAGGTCTTCTTTAGGAAGTTTTAATTTCAATATAAAGTAAAAATTATTAAAAGCGAAAAATGATATATTAATAAATTTGAATTTTTAGAGAGGAAAAAGTTGGAAGGAAAGAATATAAATTTAAAAATTTGTGGGATTCGTTCGATTGAGGAAATAGAAGAGTTGAAAAGTTTGGATATTGACTATTTTGGGTGTATTTTTGCGAAAAGTCCGAGAAAAGTAAGTACGGAGCTAGCTAAGAAAATTACTGAGATTGCTCATAAGGCTGGGAAAAAAACAGTTGGAGTTTTTGTGAATGAGAATATTGAAAATATTTTAGAAATTGTTGCGAAAACTGGTATTGATTGTGTTCAGTTGCATGGGATTGAAACGCCTGAATATTGTTTGGAATTACTTCAGAAATTTGATAAAATAAATGATAAATGTGGTAAAAAAATTAAAATTTGGAAAGCTTTTCCAGTAAAAGACAAATTACCGGATATTGAACCTTATTTAAAGTACATAGAGTATCCCTTGTTTGATGCGAAAGGTGAAAATAGGGGTGGAAATGGAATTACATTTGATTGGAATATTTTGAAAGACTTGAAAGGTCAAAAATTTATTCTTGCTGGTGGACTTTCTAAAGAGAATATTGCTAATGCATTGGAATATTCTCCGATAATTTTGGATGTGAATAGTAGAGTTGAGGTTGGAGATAGGAAGAATAAGGGGTTAGTAGAGGAAATTATAAATTTGATAGGTGGAGATATTTTTGAATAAAGAAGAGAAAAATTTGGTGGAAGAGGTTTTAATGTTATTTTCGCGATATGAAAAGAGGGCTTTGAGAGCATTTTTTAGATCGGCTGAAAATGAGAAAATTGACGTTTCTGAAATTGATGAGAAATTTGAGAAAATAGCTGAAAAAAGTCGAAGAAAAAAAGGATTATTGAATGATATTAAAAATCTTTATGTAAAACAATTTAGATTTTTGAAGAAAATTTTAAAATTGGACGCTAAGGAAAAGGAAATTTATAGAAGAGAGAGATTAAGATTGATTTTAGAAATTGAGAATTTGAGAGGTTTGAGAAAGCTTGACGAAAATACAAGTGAAATTTTCAATATGTTGGAATTTTATTTGGAAATGGAAAATTAATTTTGATTTATTTAATAATTTTGGAAGAAATTTGTTAGAAAGATAAAAGTTAGAAAAATAGAAGGAGATAAATATGGGAAATAAAAAATCTTATTTCGGAGAATTTGGAGGGCAGTATGTTCCAGAAACTGTGATGACTGCGTTGTTTGAGTTGGAAAAGGCATATGAAGAACTGAAAGATGATAAGGAATTTCATGAGAATTTTGAGTATTTATTGAAAAATTATGTTGGGAGAGAGACACCGCTTTATTACGCAAAAAATTTGAGCGATTATTATAATCATGATATTTATTTGAAAAGAGAGGATTTGAATCATACTGGAGCACATAAAATTAATAATGCGTTGGGACAAGTTCTACTTGCGAAAAAAATGGGGAAAAAGAAAGTAATTGCTGAAACTGGAGCTGGACAACATGGGGTTGCGACTGCTACTGCTGCGGCACTTCTTGGACTTGAATGTGATGTTTACATGGGAGCAGTTGATATTGAAAGACAAAAATTAAACGTGTTTAGAATGGAACTTTTGGGAGCGAAAGTTGTTTCGGTTGAAGATGGGCTTAAAACATTAAAAGAGGCGACTACTGCGGCAATTCAGGCTTGGGTTGCAGAAATTGAAACTGTGTTTTATGTGATTGGTTCTGTTGTTGGACCGCATCCTTATCCTACGATTGTTAGGGATTTTCAGTCGATTATTGGGAAAGAGGCTAGACATCAAATTGAAGATTTAGGGAAACACGCTGATCATGTTATTGCTTGTGTTGGTGGTGGAAGTAATGCGATTGGGATTTTTAGTGGATTTTTAGATGATGAAACTACGAAATTGTATGGTGTTGAAGCTGGAGGGCTTGGAATTGATACGGATATGCATGCAGCTACATTGACGTTAGGTAGTGAAGGTATTATTCATGGAATGAAAACTTATGTGTTGCAAAATAAATATGGACAAATTTTACCAGTTCATTCAATTTCGGCTGGGCTTGATTATCCAGGAATTGGGCCTGAACATTCATATTTGCATGATATAAATAGAGCGATTTATGCACCAATTACAGATGATGAGGCAATGAAAGCGTTGATTCTTGTTACGAGAAAAGAGGGAATCATTCCAGCTATTGAAAGTGCACATGCTTTGGCGTATTTAGAAAAATTGTGTCCGACACTTTCAAAAGATAAGAGGGAAACAATAATTGTAAATGTTTCTGGACGTGGAGATAAAGATATGCACACAGTATTTTCAGTATTGAAGGGAGAAAATGTTCATGAATAGTATAAAAAGTGTATTTGAAAGAAAAAAGCAAAATAATGATAAAACAAATATTGGATATGTTGTTGCAGGGTATCCGAGTGTAGATTTTACGAAAAATTTTCTTTCTAATTTAGATAAAACAAATATTGATATTTTAGAAATTGGGATTCCATATTCAGATCCGTTAGCAGATGGGAAATTGATTTCAGAGGCTTCTTTTAAGGCATCTCAAGCTGGAGTTACAACAGACACAGTTTTTGAATTATTGACAGAAGTGAAAGATAAAGTTTCAAAACCACTTGTATTTTTGGTTTACTATAATTTAATTTTTTCTTATGGAATTGATAATTTCTTGAAAAAATGTAAAGAAAGCAATATTCAAGGATTAATTATTCCAGATTTGCCGTATGAGGAATCAAAAGATTTGTATGAAAAGACAAAAGAAAATAATATAGATTTAATTCCATTAGTGAGTGTAACTTCTCAAGATAGAATTTCAAAAATTTCATCTCATGGAAGTGGATTTGTTTATGCAATTGGATCACTTGGAGTTACAGGATCAAAACAAGTTGATTTGCCAAGACTTGAAAAGTTTATTGAAAATATACGAACTCAAACAACTTTACCAGTATCATTAGGATTTGGAATAAAAAATAATCACGATGTGAAAACAATGCGTCAATTTGCTGATGGTGTAATAATTGGGACAAGTATTGTAAATTTGACTACTTCGGATAATTTGGAATATACGATTAGTGAGATTAATAAGTTTTTTGAGTAATAAAGTTTTAAATATGGTTTGTATAAGTTAAATCTTTATGTAATAGTAGTATAATTAGATTTATTCAATATATTATATTGTGTAAATTCATTTTTTAGAGGTGATTATTTATGAAATCAGGTTATGAAATTTTAAACGATCCTTTTCTTAACAAAGGAACGACGTTCACAAAAGAAGAAAGAGAAAAATATGGGTTATTAGGACTATTACCAGCACAATTTCAAACGATAGAAATTCAAGCGAAACAAGTTTATAAACAATTTCAAGCGAAAGATAAATTAATAGAAAAAAGACATTTTTTGATGGAAATTTTTAATACAAATAGAACATTGTTTTATTATTTATTTAATGAACATGTTGTTGAGTTTATGCCTATTGTTTATGATCCTGTAATTGCAGAAAGTATAGAAAATTATAGTGAGTTATTTGTAAATCCTCAAAATGCAGCTTATTTGTCAGTAAAAGAACCAGAAAATATAGAAACAATTTTAAAAAATGCCGCAAGTGATAGAAATATTCGATTGATAGTTGTTACAGATGCTGAAGGGATTTTAGGAATTGGAGATTGGGGAACTAACGGAGTAGATATCTCAGTTGGAAAGTTAATGGTTTATACTGCCGCAGCTGGAATTGATCCTTCTACAGTTCTTCCAGTTGTGATTGATGCAGGTACGAATAGAAAAGAATTGTTGGAAAATGAATTTTATTTGGGAAATAAATTTGAAAGAGTTAGAGGTGACGAATATTATAACTTTATTGATAAATTTGTAAAAACAGCTGAGAAAATTTTCCCGGATTTGTATCTTCATTGGGAAGACTTTGGAAGATTAAATGCTGCTAATATTTTGAAAAAGTATGAAAATAAAATTGCAACTTTTAATGATGACATACAGGGGACAGGAATTATTACGTTAGCTGGAATTTTAGGAGCATTAAAAATTTCTGGCGAAAAACTTACAGATCAAGTTTACATGTGTTTTGGTGCAGGAACTGCTGGAGCTGGAATTGCTAAAAGAATTTTTGATGAAATGATTGAACAAGGACTTTCTGAAGCAGAAGCAAAAAAACGTTTTTATTTAGTTGATAAGCAAGGATTATTATTTGAAGATACAGAAGGATTGACACCAGAACAAATTCCTTTTGCGAGAAAACGTGATGAATTTGAAAATTCTGATGAACTAATAAATTTAGAAGCAGCAATTAAAGCTATAAAACCAACAATTTTAGTAGGAACTTCAACGGTACCAAAAACTTTTACAAAAGAGATCGTACAAGAAATGGCAAAACATACAAAAAGACCTATAATTTTTCCATTAAGCAATCCTACAAAATTAGCAGAAGCATCTGCGAAAGATCTTATTGAATGGACAGATGGAAGAGCTCTTATTGCAACAGGAATTCCATCAGATCCGATAGAATATAAAGGAACTGTTTATGAAATTGGACAAGCTAATAACGCATTAATTTATCCTGGATTAGGACTTGGAATTATTGCAACAAAATCAAGACTCTTAAATGACAAAATAATTTCAGCAGCAGCTCATTCATTAGGAGGAATTGTTGATACAAATAAACCTGGTGCCGCAGTACTTCCGCCGGTATCGGAATTAACAGAATTTTCTGAAACAGTAGCACTTGCAGTAGGAGAAAGTGTATTAGAACAGAAATTAAATAGAGAACCTGTTGATGATTTGAAAGAAGTGATTAAAAATACAAAATGGAAACCAATTTACAAAAAGTTAGAATTATAAATATAGATTAATAAAATACAAGATAAAAAAATTCGATAGTGTCCATAATTTTGTGTAAACTCAAAATATAATATATGGTACAGGATGGTAATTTTATCATCCTGTTTTTAAATTCTTCCTTCAAAATAAATACTTAACTGTGAATA
>CAURGH010000025.1:0-27809 GCA_963524305.1 uncultured Leptotrichia sp.
CCATCCTGTACCATATATTATATTTTGAGTTTACACAAAATTCTGTACACTCTCCCCTCAAACACACAAAAAATACTACTTAATCTCTATCTTCAATACCTTCTGTATCACTTTTTCCAAACTCTCATCAATTTCGTCATCAGCCAAATTAGAAAATTGTTCCAATTTTTCAATTTTCTCTTTTCTCAAGTTTATACGCCTTTTAGAATCAATTATAATCGAGTTATTTGTTACATCTTTTAATCCAGCAATATATGCTCCTAATAAAGTGGTACTTCTGTTTAAAGCTTCTTGTTCCGCCTCAAGTTCTTCTTTGATTTGTTCACTGAAAGATTTTTCTTTTCCTTTCACTTTAGGAGTATTTTCTACGATTCTATATTTTCTTTTTGATTCAACTTCTGATTTTTTTTGTTCATTTTCATTCTTTTTTTTCATTTCAACAGTTTCTGTATTCCATTCAAATCTTAAACGATCTATCTTTCGACCCCTTTTCTTTTTAATAAGTTTTAAATTATAAAAAAGAGGAGATAACTCTGATAATGCAGGTTTTAAAATTCTAGTATCAATATTTGCCATTAAATACGAAGAAGGAATATTTAACAACTCTTTAAACTCATTTATTTCAATTTCCCAAAAATTAGTATTATTTTTAGTATTATCATACTGTTTCAAAAATCGAAAAATTATTTTTGAATATTTACTACTCATTTGAGACATTTTCTTTAATTCTAATTGAGTAAAATTTTTTGTTAAATCGTTAATTAAATAAGTCAATTTCCGATTTACTGAAATTGATAAAGTTTTTTCTTGTTCATTTATTTCGTAATAAGTAAAAAAAGTAGCTCCAATATAAAGTCCTTCAGTATAATTTTTGAAGTTTAATTTGATAGATAATAAATTTTGATTTATTTCTATTAGTGAATCTATAAAATATTTATTTTGAGTTTTTTTATATTCAGAAAGTTTTTTTAATTCTTCAAAAGTCAATATAATCTCTTCTTCCTGTTTATCTTTTAATTTATATAAAATAGCAAAAAAAAGATCGTATTCAACAGCTCTAAAAGAAGAAAATTTAATACTATTCAAATCATTATGAAATTTTACAATTTTATTCATTTTTACACATCCTTATTTTTTCTATATTATATCACATAAAATATCAAAAATACATATCTTTTTATATTTTTTGTTATTTAATAACAGACTTTTTGTTATTTAATAACAGACTTTTTGTTATTTAATACAGACTTTTTGTTATTTAATAACAGACTTTTTGTTATTTAATACAGACTTTTTGTTATTTTAAAATACGATCTAAGTCATATTTTATAGTGTTTTCAGAGGGGGAAAAACTTTAAAAAAGTTTTAAAATATAAAAAATTTTAAAACTTTTTTAAAAAGAATAAATACATAAAATATCATTATATTTTTTATGATATTTTATTAATATTCTAATTCCCAAAATGTAGTTTTTAATATTTTTTATTACAAAAAGTTCCATTATTCTCAAAAGAATTATATCAATAATCAAAATTTGGCAAAATAAAGCTCATAGACGCATTCTTTTACCCTTGCCTAAGGATTTATACCAAAAATCTATTTTGCGTTAAATTTGACCACTTTTTGAAGGATATAGAGCATGTTTGAAAGGAGGTTCTATATTAAAAATTTTGATACAATTCTTTTCTTTATATTTTTCTCAAAAGCTTGACATTTTTTAGAAAATCCTGTATAATACGTTATTATTCTAAGTCAAAAAAAATATGTCTAGTATAAAAAAATTAACAGGAAATAAACAAGTTAATAAAATAAAAAGTATTATAGGGGTTAAATAAATGAAGAAAATTATTGAATACAATTATTTGCGAATATTTTTGTTTATAGATATTACATTTTGGATTAATTCTAATTCAGTATTAAATCGTAATTTTGATTTTGGAACAAACATAATATTATGGCTAATAATAAAATTTATAAATATAGTTTTTTACTTTTTATTTTGGGTGTTTAAAGAAATACTAGATGAATTTTTAAGTAAAAATTTAAAAAATAAAAATTTAAAAAAATTATTATTTTTAATAATTTCAAAGTTTTTATTGTATTTGTTTTTTATATTAAATATTATTATTTTGTTTGAGATATATACATTTAGATTTATATCAGTTTGATGAGGTGAATTATGAAATATTTAGAAATTTTTATTTTAGCTAATATATGTTTTCAAATATACAATAATGAATACCATAATCATATTTTATTAAATATTTATATTAAAATAAATTTTTTATTTCTTATTTTTATAGGCATCATTATTTTTATTGATAGAAAAAAAAAGATTAAATATTTAGAGTATTTATTATACGGAATATTTTTGTTTATCTTTATGAATCTTTAAAAATTTAAAACTATTTTTAAATAAAAGAGAAAAAAGAAAAGGAAATATATGAAGTAATAAAAATACAGTCTGCAAATGAGAGTAATGCAAAAATTCCTTCGGCAGTAAATAGAGTTCAAGCAATACATACACATGGTGCGGCGAATGATTTATTAGACAAAACGAAAACCGTTTATGTGACAGAACTTTTTTCTAAATCAGATGTTCAACGATCAATAGAAGAAAAAATACCTCTATCTGTGGCAACTCCAGGTGATAGTCGATATAATAGTGTTGGTATGGGAGAGCCTAAAATATATATTTTTTATCCTGATACAAAAGAAATTTCTTATTTTGGAATACCAAAAACTTATAAAGATAAAATTGATGAAAATAGATATAAAGTAATTAGAAATAAAAATGGTACTGTAGAGATAAAAGAAATAAGAAAAAAAACTTCTAAATCTAAAAAGTGAAGGAGCTGCTATGAAAAAATTAATATTATTTATGATATTGAGTTTAAATATATTTAGTGGAACTAATTCTGAAGTAATACATAATGCTTTTTCAAAAAAATATCCTAAAAAGAAAATTATAGAAATTATTCAAAAATATTCACAGTATAACTGTGATATGGAGCAAGAAGTAACCAAAGTTCATGGGAAATTTTTTTCGACAAAAAATTTTACAGGATATATAGACAAATTTGGAAAACCTTATGGAGACTGGCAAACAGAAGACGGAGAATACAAAAATTGTTTTTTAGATAATAAAGTTATATTAACTTCGGGAGTAGTGTATTTATATGAAGATGAAAATATCTCACTACAACAATACACAGAAAATAAATATAAAAATATAGCTTTACATTTAAAAAATGAAAATAGAAGATATGACTTTCAATGCAATAAGAAAAATACAAAGTGCAAAATAGTAAAAGAAAGTTTTATTGGAAAAGCAATTTTTAGATTAACAGAGTTTCCCTATGAAGTACAAAAATAGTATTGGAATGTACCTAAAATATTGGATAATCAAATAGAAAAATAATTTTTCATTTGTTAAAAAAATAAATTAAAGGGTGTGTAAAAATTGAGAGTGTCCAGAATTTTGTGTAAACTCAAAATATAATATATGGTACAGGATGGTAGTTTTATCATCCTGTTTTTAAATTCCCTTAAACACAAAAAAAATACTACTTAATCTCCATCTCCAACACCTTCTGTATCACTTTTTCCAAACTCTCATCAATTTCGTCATCAGCCAAATTAGAAAATTGTTCCAATTTTTCAATTTTCTCTTTTCTCAAGTTTATACGCCTTTTAGAATCAATTATAATCGAGTTATTTGTTACATCTTTTAATCCAGCAATATATGCTCCTAATAAAGTGGTACTTCTGTTTAAAGCTTCTTGTTCCGCCTCAAGTTCTTCTTTGATTTGTTCACTGAAAGATTTTTCTTTTCCTTTCACTTTAGGAGTATTTTCTACGATTCTATATTTTCTTTTTGATTCAACTTCTGATTTTTTTTGTTCATTTTCATTCTTTTTTTTCATTTCAACAGTTTCTGTATTCCATTCAAATCTTAAACGATCGATATTTCGACCTTTTTTCTTTTTTGTAACTTTTAAATTATGAAAAAATGGGGATAATTCTGTTAATGCAGGAGCAAGGACTCTATTATCAATATTTGACATTTTATAACTAATGGGAATTTCCAATAAATTTTTAAATTCATCTAAACTAACATCCCAATAACAAGTTTTATTTTTATTATCAAATTGCTTTAAAAAACGGAATATTATTTTTGAATATTTACTTTCCATTTGGACTAATCTTTTTAATTCAAATTGAGTAAAAGTGTTTTTTAAATCATTGATTAAATAAATCAACATTTCATTAATTGAAAGTGTAAGAGTTCTTTCTCCTTGATTAATCATATAGTAGTTAAAAAAAGTAGCTCCTACAAAAATTCCGTTTTCTATTTCTTTTTCAAAATTTAATGACAATAACTTTTTATTTATTTCTCGTAAATTATAAATAAATTTACTATCTGCTGTCATTTTATAATTTGATATTTTCTTTAATTCATCAAATGTTAAAACAACTTTATTTTCAGAATTATTTTTTAATTTATAAAGTATTGCAAAAAATATATCAACTTCAACAGCTCTAAACTGACCTAATTTTATAGAATTTAAATCATTATGATAAACTACTAATTTCTCCATAGAACGTCTCCAATCTTATTTTTTATTTAATTATATCATATTAAAAATTATTAGTAAAGCACAGAGTACTTAATAATGATACTTAATTAAAGATAATTTGTTACTTTATTAGAGATAATTTGTTACTTCAAAATAAGTGAAAAGTCCCATTTTATAATGCTTTTCGTAGGGGGAAAAACTTTAAAAAAGTTTTAAAATATAAAAAATTTTAAAACTTTTTTTAAAAAGAATAAATACATTAAATATCATTATATTTTTTATGATATTTAATTAATATTATAATTCCCAACAAGTGCTTGTTTTTAATTACTGATTTTCTTGTTTTTTAATATATTCAATACCAGTATTTACAAGTGTTTGCGACCATCTAAAAAGGTATACTTAAAAGAGTAATATATAAAAATGGTATATAAAAAAGCCCCTCTATATAAAAAAATAAAATTTAAAATAAATAAAACTACATCATATGAATCTTGTAGTCTTTAATTCCCAAAATGTAGTTTTTAATATTTTCTATTATAAAAAGTTCCCTTATTCTTAAAAGACTTATACCAATAATCAAAATTTGGCAAAATAAAGCTCATAGACGCATTCTTTTACCATTACCCAAGGATTTATACCAAAAATCTATTTTTCGTTAAATCTGACCGCTTTTTGAAGGATATAGAGCATATCTGAAAGGAGGTTCTATATTAAAAATTAAAAATTTTGATACAATTCTTTCCATTTTTCTCAAAAGCTTGACATTTTTTAAAAATTCCTGTATAATCCGTTATTATTCTAAGTCAAAAAAAAAAAAAATAGATTTTTTAAAAGGAGGTGCAAACGATGAACAAAATTATTGTAATTTTAGCAGTATTAATTTCTGTTATAAGTATGTCAGCTCCTGAAAATGAAGCTAGAAAGATTTTAGATAACCAAGAAAGACAGTTGGAACAGGAAAGGCTTAGAATAGAACAAAAGCAAAAACAATCAGAGTTTGAAAATACGCAATTTGATAAAGGCTCAAATGTTGAAGCTAAAGGAATAGTTTCTTCTGACAATTCTAAAAAATTTTTAATTACTGAAATTAATTTAAGAGACAATAATAGATTACTGTCAAAGAAAGACAAATCAAGAATCATTGACAAGTACAAGGATCTAGAATTAAGTTCAGCGGACATCACAAATCTTTTAACAGAATTCACAAATAAATTAATTGTAAAAGGATATACAACTTCGACGGTAACAGTTATGTCTAATAATGACCTGACAACAGGGAAATTAAATTTGGCAGTTATTCCAGGAAAAATAGAGGAGATTAAAATTAATTCGGAAAATGGTCTTGATAAATTAAAGGAGTTTTTCATGTTTAAGAAAAATAAGGGGGAAATCTTCAATATAAGAGATTTAGACACGGCTACAGAAAATTTTAATTCAATACAGGCAAATAACATGACAATGGAGGTATTACCTGGAAAGAAAGAAAATACTTCAAAAATTCAAGTGAAAAATATTCTTAAAAATAAATATTCTGTTAGCTTAATTTCAAATAATTACGGAGACAACAAGCAGGATGGTATTTGGAGAAAAGGTGTCAGCCTTAGTATTGATAGTCCTTTAGGGATAGGAGACAATGTATATTTTACATATTTGACCGTTCCTAAGAAAATGCCTGACAGAAGCTGGAAGAAAAGAGTAGAACAACTAAAACCTGGAGAAATATTGCCAATTGGACCAATTGGGTATGATCCATCAAAGGGAGACTGGCTGCCGTATAAAAGGCGTATGGATATGTTTAATTTTGGATACACGATGAAATTCAGAGACTATACAATGAAACTAGGTTCGAGTAAAAGTATTCAGGAAAGCAGTTTTTATGCATCTAATACAGTTTATGACCTGTATACTTCCAGTCATACGCTTTCTATGAATTTAGATAAAATACTCTTTAGAAATCAGAAAAGTAAGTTGACAGCTGGAATTGGAATTAAAAGAAAGCATAATGATAATTACTTGGAAGGAGCAGTTTTATCTAATAGAAAGCTGGCAATAGGTACAGCTAACATTAGTTATACGACATCTCTGTTTAAGGGACTTTTTGGAGTAAATTTAAGTTATGAGAAAGGGCTTAAAATTTTTGGAGCAGAGATAGATGATGGGAAGCTTAGCACAACTCCTAAGGCACAATTTGATAAGTATACGCTTGATATGAGCTATTACAAGCCCGTGACAGAGCGTTTTGTATATAGGGCGAACATTTATTCAACTTTTTCAAATGATACGCTCTATGGAAGCGAGAGACAGTCTATAGGAGGTGTTGGAAGTGTAGGAGGTTATCATAGGAGTACAATTTCAGGGGATAAAGCAATAGAGATTGGAAATGAAATATCTTACAATATTCCTATAAAAAAAATAGCAATTGTATCACCATATTTTGGGTACAGTTATGGATATGTGAGAGTCAACAATGATAGTTCAAAATACGGGAAAGGATATATGACAGGTGCTACGGCAGGGATTAGATTGGATACAAAGTATCTAGATTTTAATTTTGGGTATGCAAAGCCAATTTCACACTCAGAATATTTGAATCCGAAAAAGCAGGAAATATATTTTAATACGGCATTGAAAATTTCTTTTTGATTGAAAGATTGATAAAAAAACTAAGGATAACAGAAAAGAAGGAGGCGTATATTTGAAGAATAAAATTTTAAAAAAATCAGTAGCATTTTTGCTTTTGGTATCAATGAATATGAACATTTTCGCGGCAAATTTAGTGCTGGACCCTAATTCTCAGCACAATACGAAACTGGACACTTCAGCAAATGGAACGCCAATTATTAATATTTCTACTCCGAATAATCGTGGTGTAAGTATTAATGAATTTTTGGAATATAATGTTGGACATGAAGGTCAAGTGCTTAATAACGCTGATAATTTGGGACGAAGCCATCTTGCTGGACTAATTAATGCAAATCCGAATTTAGGTCCAAATCAGGCTGCAAATTTAATCTTGTTGCAGGTAAACGGTGCTAACCGTTCACAAATTGAGGGATATATTGAAGCATTGAGCCGTGATAAGGTAAATGTGATTCTGTCTAATGAAAATGGAATTTACTTAAATGGGGCAGGAACAATAAATATAAGGAATTTTATACCGACAACAGGAAGAGTTAAGCTGAAAGATGGAGATGTTGTAGGAATTGATGTGGAAAAAGGGAGAGTCGTAATTGGAGCGAATGGATTTGATGCGACAAATACTGACTATGTTAATGTTATCGCAAAAGCTTTGGAAATGCAGGGAAATCTTGTCGGAAACAAGGTTGACGTAACTTTGGGAGAAAATTTTGTAGATAATAGTGGAGCAGTGACTTCAAAAGGTGGGATAAATTCAGTGGCTATAGACGCAAGTAATCTTGGGTCAATGTATGCTGGACAGGTTAGAATAATTAGTACAGATAAAGGTGCTGGAGTAAATTCAAGGGCATTAATTTATTCGAAAGATGAAAAGCTGGAAATTACAGCTGATGGTAAAATTAATGTTGCTAAAATTAAGGGAAATGGTATTGAAATTAAAGGTTCTGATTATTCACAATCAGAGATAGCCAGTTCTGACAAGGATATTAATATTACAGCAAATACTGTAAAATTAGCAGGTCAAACACAGGCTAATGGTAATATTAGCTTGAATGCGGATGTTGAAAATGATTCTGAAATATTTGCAAATGGAAATTTGAAAACAAAAGATTTAACGAATTCAGGAAAAATTCAAGTTTCAAAAACGACACAGATTTCAGGGAAATTAAATAATAGCGGGTCAGTGGCTTCAGTTAATAAGGTTACGGTCACAAAAGATGTAAAAAATACTGGAGAGATATCGACAAATGATGATTTTACAGCTAAAAATATTGTATCATCTGGAAAAGTTTCGGGAAAAAATATTCAGGTAGATAATGTTTCAAATAATGGTAAAATCATTGCTGCAAGCAATTTTAAAGCAAAAAAAGTGAAAAATACAAAAGAAATTGCAGCTGTAGGTAAAATTTCAACAGATGATTTGGAAACTTCAGGAGATGTTAGGTCAAATGGAAAAATTACAGTCAATGGAAATCTTGAAAACAGTGGAAATGTAGAGACTGGAAGCGATATAGCTGTTTCAAAAGATATTAAAAACAGCGGGAAAGTCTTAGCAAATGGTAACTTGTCAGGAAAAAATGCAGAAAATTCAGGTGAAGTTCAAGCGGAAAATATCAGTACTGATAATGTGAAAAATTCAGGAAAAATTAATACCAAAGACTTTAAATCAAAAAATGTAACGAATACTGGAAAAGTCTTGGCGTCAGGAAAAATTTCTGCAGACGATGTGGATAATGGCGGTAAAATACTTACAAACGGTAGATTAACAGCTAAAAATGTAAAAAATTCAGGAAAAATTGCGTCAGGAGACAAAATTTCATCTAGGAGATTGGAAAATTCAGGAACAGTTGCTACTAACTCTGATATTTCAGCTACAGATTCACTTGTGAATCATAATGGTGGAAATATTGAGGGGAAAAATGTTGAAGTTAAAGGATTTGAGTTAAGAAATGCTGGTAAAATTAGTGCTGGCAACGTTAAGGCTAAAGTAAATGAATCTACAAATAGTGGACAGATTCATTCAAGTAGAGATGTAGATCTTGATACTCAAAAACTTACAAATACAGGGGAAATTTTGGCTGTGAATGATGTGAATTCAGCGAATGCAGATGTTATTAATAATGGTAAAATCGCATCTAACAACAAAATTTTACTTGATAATTCAAAGATTACGAATACAGGAGAGATACTATCAGGCGATATATCAATGCAGAATGCTCAGAAGTTTGATAATACTGGGACAATTAAAGCTAATAATACTGTATTGACAACAACGCAGGATATTAATTTAGATGGAAATCTTCACGGACAGCAAAGGTTAATTATCTCAGGAAGAAACATCACAAACAATGGAAATACAACGGGTACAGGGCTTATTCAGATTACATCAAATGACTTTACAAATAACCGTGATATTTCTTCAGATACAGTTATTATTAATGGGCAAGGAAATATTGTGAACAATGCGATGATTACTGGAGATAATGGAAAAATTAGTGGAAATGATATTACAAACAATGATTTGATTGCATTTGAGAAATATCTTGAAATTAATGCTCAAAACAAGGTTCAAAACAACAAGGATAAGACGATTTACGGTGGACAGACATTAATTATCAAAGGAAACGATATATTAAATGATGAGGGAGAAATTCTAGGTGGAAACATGGATCTGAATGCTGGAAAGATCGTGAACAATGTTGGGACGATTCAGGCTACAGGAGATATTTTGATTACTTCTAGTGATTTTCAGAATGTTGGGAGAGTCAGCAACCTTGATAAGTATGAGAAATATTATGAGACTTGGGATGGAATAAAATTAAGCGAAAATGAAGTAAATAATGAATGGATAGGCGAAATAGGAAATAGTTGGACAAAAAGATCAACAGGTAGTAGAGGGAAAAAAGCTAGAAAAGAACAAAAAGGACACTTTGAAAATATTATTAAAACTAATAATACAAGTAGAATAAAATCATTATTGCTTGATAAATATGGAGAAACTTACTGGAGAAATCGTTTAGGAGGAGGTTATCCTCTTAAACAGACAGATAGTACAGATGATCCCGAAAGAGCATTAAAAGGAATATTGAAAAGTAATGCTACAACGGAATATGGAAAAGTTTTAGCAAGTGGAAATATTACAATAAATTCAGGAAATGTGAAAAACAAGGATAGTATAATTTCAGGTGGAGGAGTTGTAAATATCAACTCTCCAAGTCTTGAAAATTCAGTAACAACTGGAAATGCTGTGAATGTTAAGTACGGTATTGAAAGAATGGATATAGATATTTCAAGACCAAAGAAAAGAAGAGTTAGAATGGCTGCAAGTTTGACTAGATTTCTTGAAAATGGAGCAATTGCTTATGAAGCTGGACAGCCAAGCATTATAGAAGGTTCAGTAGTAAATATAAATGCTCCTGTTATTACATCTCCAATTACTGAAGCAAATGGAAAAATCAATAATGGAAGTGTAACATACGGAGTTGCTGGAAGCTTATTTACAAATACGATTGGTAAAGGAATTTCTTCAACAAATGGTGCAGTTAATGTAAATTTGACGAATCAAAATATTCAAATTGCGAATAATATGTCATCTGTTCAGGCAATTTTGAATACTGGGACAATTTCTGTAAATCCTTTATTGACTAGTGCAATGTTTACTCAAAATATGAATCCTAGTTCAAAATATTTGCTGGAAACTAGAAGTAAATATGTTGACTTGAATAAATATTATGGAAGTGACTACTTTTTATCAAGATTAGGATACACGCCTAGCTGGAACAGAGTTAGAAGACTTGGAGATGCATATTATGAAAATCAGTTGATAACTAGGGCATTGACAGAGCAATTAGGGACAGCATTTATAAATGG
The DNA here is from genome assembly GCA_963524305.1 of uncultured Leptotrichia sp. GTDB lineage: Bacteria > Fusobacteriota > Fusobacteriia > Fusobacteriales > Leptotrichiaceae > JABCPH02. The sequence goes on from CAURGH010000025.1 coordinate 11,091, forward strand.
TAAATCTAATGAAGATTTGATAAAATCATTGATGGATAACGCAGGAATGGAAAGTTCTAGATTGGGATTGCAGGTTGGAAAAGAGCTGACACCTGAGCAGATTAGTGGACTGTCTAAAGATTTAATATGGTATGTTACTCAAAATGTTAATGGTGTTGAAGTATTAGTTCCAAAAATTTACTTAAGCAAAGATACTTTGGCTACAATAACTGCAGATGGTCGTAATAAAATTGGTGGAGTTAATGGGACATACATCAAAACCGATAATTTTGTAAATAATGGAATGAAAATTGGTAATGGGGGAGTTACTTATGTTCAGGCAAATACTATAAAAAATGAGACTGCAACAAATTTACTTTCAGAAATTACTGGAGACAAAACTTTCATTCAGTCAGTAGGAAACATCGAAAATATCGGTGGAAAAATCAGTGGTAACGAAGCAGTTGTCTTAATTTCTGACAATGGAAAAGTGATAAACGATACAACGAAGAGAAGTGTTGGCTATTACAATAGCGAATTTGACAGAACTAAGCATGAAGAAGTGAAATCTTTGGGAACAATTTCTTCAAATGGAACTGTATTTGTTAAAGCAAATAGCTATGAATCGACAGGCGGAATGTTAAGCACAGACCACTTGGCTTTGGATGTGAATAAAATAAACTTGAATGCCTTATCTCTTTCAGGAGAAGACAAGTTTGGTTCAGGAGGAAGCAATTTCAGTAGATATGCTGAAACAACACATTTAGGAGCAGGAGTATCAGCAAATTCAGCTTCAGGAACAGTTGGAGACATGAACTTAAAAGGTTCATCATTTATCGCAAAAGATACGACAGGACTTACAGTAACAGGAAATGTGAACGCTGAATCAGTCATAAACAGCTACGAAAACGAATCAAAAAGCACAAGCAAAGGTTTCATGTCATCAAAAAGCAGTTACAAAAATTCACATGCTGAAGAAAATTCAGCAAGTAACCTAATGCTTGGAGAGAACGCTGTAATATTAGGCGATGTAAATTCAATTGGAAGTAACGTTGTGCTTGGAGATAATACATATATTGGTGGAAAACTTACAACAGATGCACAACAGCTACACAATAGCTATTTTGAAGAGAACAAGAAAAAAGGATTTTCAGGCGGAATAAGTCACGGGACAGCATCATTAAGTTATGGAAAATCACAAAATTCATACGATGAGAAGAGTACGATAAATGCTGGCTCTAACTTACAAATTGGAGACGGATCTGTATTGAATAAAGGTGCAGAAATTACTGCCACAAACTTTGAATACGGAAATATTAAAATCAATAATGGCGACGTAAAATATGGAGCAAGAATTGATACAAGAGATGTGCATACGGAAAGTAAAAGCAGCAGTTTTGGAATTTCAGTAGGAATAAACAGCCCAATATTAGACAGAGCAAAACAGGCTGGGAATGCTGTAAAACAGGTTAAGGACGGCGATACTGCTGGTGGAGCAATGACTGCAATAAATGCAGTAACTGGCACAATTAAAGGACTTGCAGACAATCAAGGAACAAGACAGACAAACTATGATGTTAATGGAAATGTCGGGAAACAAGGAGTAAAAAATGCTTCAGCCAACAATAATTTTTATGCCAATATTGGAGTAAATGCTGGAATATCTAAATCTAAGAGTAGCTCTGATTCGCACACAGAAAGTGCTGTTATAACTACAATGAAACCTACCGATGGAAATTCAAGCATAACTTACAACAATGTAAAAAATATTGAATATCAAGGAACACAAGCACAAGGCGGAACATTCGTTTACAACAATGTTGAAAATATTAGAAAAGAAGCCGTAGAATTGCACAACAGCAGTAATTCATCAAGTTCAAGCAAAGGAATAAGTGCAAGTGCAACAGTAGGTTATGGACACAAAATGCAAACAACTGGAAACGGTGGAAGTATTTCAGCAAGTAAAAGTAATCAAAATACAGAAGAAACAATGTATCAAAACGGTAATTTTGCAAATGTAAATGAAGTTCATAACAACACAGGTTCAATGATAATTAGTGGATTTAATCAAGATGGCGGAAAACTAATTGGAAACATCGGAAAAGTAGAAGTTACATCGAAACAAAATACGAGTACAACGACTGGAAGTAGCAAAGGAATGAGCGTAGGAGTAAGTTCTCAAGGAATTCCAACATCAGTAAATGTAAATGCAAGTAAAACTAATGGAAACAGAAATTTTGTAGACAATCAAAGTTCATTTACAGTCGGAGAAGGAAGCAATCTTCAGGTTGGAACACTTGAAAATACAGGTGCAATCATCGGAAAACAAAGTGAAAATGCCACATTCAAAATTGATAACTATATAGGAAAAAATCTTCAAAATGACGATGAAATGAAAACAACAGGCGGTGCAATAGGAGTTTCTACAGGAAAACCAAAAGTTACAAGCCTAGAGTTTAGCCAAGATAGTCGAGATAAAGAAGGTGTGACTAGAAATACAGTTGTAGGAAATGTGGAGATTGGACAGGCTTCAGGAGATGAGATAAATAGGGACTTATCAAAAGCGAATGAAGTTACGAAGGATAGTCGTAGTAGTACGAATGTTAGTGTTGAGAGTCAGACGATTGAGTATGCGACGGATTCTGGTAAGTTGAAAGAGGATTTAGGGAAAGCGAAAGATGAAATTGAAGCAATCGGTGCTGTGACAAAAGCAACAATTGCAACTATTGGCTCAAAAGAACAAAATAGTTTCCTAGATTTCTTAAAAACAGAACGACTTCAAGAAACAATTAGAAATATTGGATATATTGATACTAAAAACAAAACAAAAGATGAAATTGTAAAAGAAATGAAAGATAAATATGGAGAAATATTTAAGCAAAATGGGAAAGAACTAGAAGTTAATTTTTATGTTAATTCAGAAGTATCAAGTGATGATCCAAATGCTAAGGATAAAACAGAAGCAATTGGATTTACTGCTGAAGATGGTTCAATATGGCTAAATGCCGACAATATCTCTTCAATTGAGAATTTTGATTTAAATTCAGTTTTTGCACATGAAGGAACGCACAAAAAAACAGGAGAAAATACAGAATTATTAGCTCTTTTTGGTCAATCAAGAGCAGAAAATTTTATAGAGAATGCTATTGATAAAGGCTACCTTTCTAGAATTGGTGGAGGATTAAACTGGGAGAATGGAAATCTGACAGAAGAGCGTATACAAACATTAAATGAATATACCAATGAAGATATTCAATATTTACTTGATGGTGTATCAAGAGGATTATTTGGAGATAAAGCTACTAATAAAATACAAAATGGAGCGAGATGGTTAGGTAAGACATTTGGTGGAAAAAGAGGAGAAGCCTTTGTTAATAAAGTAATAAATCATGATAGAAAGTTTTATAATAACGAAGGGAAAACTGCAGGAAATGTAGTTCACAATGTTGTAAAAAAATCAACAGGAGTAGATACGAGAAAATTAGGAGATCAGGCTGTAAATTTAGTAGAAAATATACAAAATAAAAAACCTGCTCCTAAAAAAAGATTGCCTAAAAAAGCACCACCTAAAAAGCGTACAACCAAGAAAAATAATACAGATTCTGAAACTCTTTATAAAAATAAAAATCCTAAAAACCTTACAGAATTAAAGACTTACTATGATGGTACAGGAAAATTGCCTAAAAATACTATAATCATTTTACAAGATGAAAATGGAAAACAACGAGTTTATAATTCTTTTGATGAATTTAAAAATGGAACTCCTGAAGAAAGAAAATTAGAACAGATTTATGCGAATAAGATTAATGAAAATGGTCGAAAACTAGAACTCGCTAAGAAAAATAAAAATAGTGATGAAATAAAACGATTAGAAAAAGAATCTCTACAGTTGCATAGAGAACAAGAAAGCATATATAGAAGTAGACTTTCAAGAATGGGAGACATTACATTGAAAGGTGATTTAGTTTCAATAGCATCGAGTTATAAAGATGGTAAATTAGTTATAAAAAGTGAGAAATATTATCATCAATTAAATTCAGAAGAAATAGCATTAGGATTGGAATTATTAGATCATTCTTCTAAAGTGGAACAATTTTATAAACCTGAAGTAGTTAATGTTGGACAAAGAGAATCTCATGTAGGAATAAAACAAGATAATATAAATAATCCTAAAATTACAGGAGAAATTACGAATAAAAAAATAGATATAAAACCAGTTCGTCAAGAAAAAGAAGATTTTCAAAAACGTTACGAAAGGATTAAAAACAATTATTATGAACAAATATCAAATAATTATAAAAATTTAACAGAACATGAAAAGGAAGTTTTTCAAAATTATGAAAGAACAGGTTGGAGAGGACAATATTCAGGTGGCCCAAGTAATGCAGGAAAAATATTTGATAATGATGGTAGAGATGGAGGTGAGATATTACCTAAAAAATTAGGATTAGAATATAGAGAATATGATATTAACATAAAAGTTGGACCCACTAGGGACGATTATAGATTTGTTAGAGGGAGTGATGGTTCAGTTTACTATACTAATAATCATTATAGGACATTTAGAAGAGTAAAATAGGAGGTTTTATGTTACAAAATAGATTAATAATAATAGGAAAGCATTATAAAAATAAAATATACGAAACTTCAAAAAATAAATGGATTATTGAACTTAATGGTAATAAATTAAATAATTGGGATGATTTTTATGATATAATGCAGAAAGAAATAGATGTTGCAGATTATAATTCTAAATTTGGAAAAGGATACTATACTTATCAAGATTTTGCGAGAGATATAGCATTATTAAATAAAGTAGAAGAAAAAAAATATGAAGGTATCAATATAATTCTTGATTATACCGATAAATTTAAAATAATAGAAGGAAAAGAAAAGGCAGATATCTATCAGAATATAGTTATAACTATGTTATTAGAATGGTATAGAGATTTAAGAATAATAAATAAAAATAAGAACATAACAATTGATATTAAATTTTACATATTGATAGACGATAGTAATTTTATAAATAAAAATTTTAATTTTACTAATGAATTAATTATTGCAATAGAAAATGATAAAAAAGAAATTTATAAAAGATATAAAGATTTTGAACTTCAAAAAATAGATGTAAAAAGTAAAAAAGATCCCGATAGTTATATTGAATTTAAAAAAAATGAAATAAATGATAAATTTTTAAATCAAATTGAAAAAAAATTATCTAATTTTGGAGGTTCTAAATTAGGAATTTTATTATTTAATTCAGAAGAATTGATATGGTATAGGAAATATAAACTTTTATATATAATCGAAAATATATTAATAAAAAGATATATAAGAGGACAAGAAATACACCTCTATCTAATTTTTAATAATGACATATTTTAAAAATAATTTTTGTTTATTAGCTTAATTAAAAAGGTAGAAAAAATGTTAGATATCCTATAATATTAAAAATTATGTTAAAATTTAAAATATAAATAATCGTTGTTGTAAAAGGCAGCGAGAGTGTCCAGAATTTTGTGTAAACTCAAAATATAATATATGGTACAGGATGGTAGTTTTATCATCCTGTTTTTAAATTCCCTTAAACACAAAAAAAATACTACTTAATCTCCATCTCCAACACCTTCTGTATCACTTTTTCCAAACTCTCATCAATTTCGTCATCAGCCAAATTAGAAAATTGTTCCAATTTTTCAATTTTCTCTTTTCTCAAGTTTATACGCCTTTTAGAATCAATTATAATCGAGTTATTTGTTACATCTTTTAATCCAGCAATATATGCTCCTAATAAAGTGGTACTTCTGTTTAAAGCCTCTTGTTCCGCCTCAAGTTCTTCTTTGATTTGTTCACTTAAAGATTTTTCTTTTTTTTCTACTTTAGGAGTATTTTCTATGATTTTGTATTTTTTTTGTGGTTCAATCTCTGATTTTTTAAGTTTATTTTCTTTTTCGATTGTTTCTGCTTCTAAAATTTCCAGTTTTTTATCAGTTGAAAACCTAAATTCTAGTGCTTCTATTTTTCTTCCTTTTTTCAATTTAATTATTTTGAAATTATCAAAATAATTTTCCAATTCATTTTTTGATATTTTTAAAACATATTTGTCAATATCGGACATTCGATATTTTGGAGGAATATTCATTAATTCTTTGAAATTATCCATCTTTATTTTCCAAAAGCCTGTACTTTTAAATTGTTTTAGTCTTCTATAAATTTCTTTACTATAATTAGATTTCAAATTGATAAATTCTTCTAATTCAAACTGAGTAAATCTTTTTACTAAATTATTCAATAAAAAAGCAAACTCTTCATTTACTTTTATAGAAACTGTTTGTTCTTCTTTTATTATTCTGTATCGTGTAAATAGAACAAAATTATCAATAATTTCTTTTGTTTCTATCCGAACACTTAAAGTTATTAATTTTTTATAAATTTGTTCTAAATCCTTTAAAAATCTAGCGTTTCCTCTATGTTTATATTTTACCATTTCTTTTAGTTCTGAAAAATTTAAAATTATTTCCTCAGAACCTTTATCTCTAATTTTTGAACAAATTGCCATAAATAAATTAAATTCGACATTATTAAAATTTTTAAATGTTATTGAATTAAAGTGATTATGATACCTTACTATTTCCTTCATAAATAAACCTCCCAAAAATTTACTGAAAATAGTATAGCATGAAATGGGGGAGAAGTAAATAAAAAAACTCCCCTTTAACTTGTTACAACAGCACCCCTTATATGTTACAACAACTCCCCCTTTTTGTTACAATAGCACCCCTTATGTGTTACAACAACTCCCCCTTTCTGTTACAACAGCACCCCTTATGTGTTACAATAACTCCCCTTATAGTGTCTTCTATTCCTTTATTTATGCGTTGTTGCGGACACCTAAAAGATATAAAAATATTATAAAAGACATAAAAGTCTTTTATAATATTTTTTAAAAAGAACAAACACATTAAGTATCACAGGATTTTTTTTGTTATTAAATACTTTTATAAATTCCAACAAATCCAATAAAATTCACCCTTCCATCAAAATCTCCTCAAATAAACCTCCATTCCCTTATTGAATTTCCACACTAAAATGGTATGGCAGAAATAAACAAAACATATTGACAAGTTCAAAATTATGTCGACTTGAACAAATATTATGGAAGTGACTACTTTTTATCAAAATTAGGATACACGCCTAGCTGGAACAGAGTTAGAAGACTTGGAGATGCATATTATGAAAATCAGTTGATAACTAGGGCATTGACAGAGCAATTAGGGACAGCATTTATAAATGGTAAATCTAATGAAGATTTGATAAAATCATTGATGGATAACGCAGGAATGGAAAGTTCTAGATTGGGATTGCAGGTTGGAAAAGAGCTGACACCTGAGCAGATTAGTGGACTGTCTAAAGATTTAATATGGTATGTTACTCAAAATGTTAATGGTGTTGAAGTATTAGTTCCAAAAATTTACTTAAGCAAAGATACTTTGGCTACAATAACTGCAGATGGTCGTAATAAAATTGGTGGAGTTAATGGGACATACATCAAAACCGATAATTTTGTAAATAATGGAATGAAAATTGGTAATGGGGGAGTTACTTATGTTCAGGCAAATACTATAAAAAATGAGACTGCAACAAATTTACTTTCAGAAATTACTGGAGACAAAACTTTCATTCAGTCAGTAGGAAACATCGAAAATATCGGTGGAAAAATCAGTGGTAACGAAGCAGTTGTCTTAATTTCTGACAATGGAAAAGTGATAAACGATACAACGAAGAGAAGTGTTGGCTATTACAATAGCGAATTTGACAGAACTAAGCATGAAGAAGTGAAATCTTTGGGAACAATTTCTTCAAATGGAACTGTATTTGTTAAAGCAAATAGCTATGAATCGACAGGCGGAATGTTAAGCACAGACCACTTGGCTTTGGATGTGAATAAAATAAACTTGAATGCCTTATCTCTTTCAGGAGAAGACAAGTTTGGTTCAGGAGGAAGCAATTTCAGTAGATATGCTGAAACAACACATTTAGGAGCAGGAGTATCAGCAAATTCAGCTTCAGGAACAGTTGGAGACATGAACTTAAAAGGTTCATCATTTATCGCAAAAGATACGACAGGACTTACAGTAACAGGAAATGTGAACGCTGAATCAGTCATAAACAGCTACGAAAACGAATCAAAAAGCACAAGCAAAGGTTTCATGTCATCAAAAAGCAGTTACAAAAATTCACATGCTGAAGAAAATTCAGCAAGTAACCTAATGCTTGGAGAGAACGCTGTAATATTAGGCGATGTAAATTCAATTGGAAGTAACGTTGTGCTTGGAGATAATACATATATTGGTGGAAAACTTACAACAGATGCACAACAGCTACACAATAGCTATTTTGAAGAGAACAAGAAAAAAGGATTTTCAGGCGGAATAAGTCACGGGACAGCATCATTAAGTTATGGAAAATCACAAAATTCATACGATGAGAAGAGTACGATAAATGCTGGCTCTAACTTACAAATTGGAGACGGATCTGTATTGAATAAAGGTGCAGAAATTACAGCAACAAACTTTGAATACGGAAATATCCAGATCAATAACGGCGATGTAAAATACGGTGCAAGAATTGACACAAGGGATGTACATACTTCAAGTAAGAGCAGTGGATTTACAATATCAGCGGGAATAAACAGCCCAGTATTGGACAGGGCAAAACAGGTTGGACAGGCTGTAAGTCAAGTTAGAAATGGCGACACGGCAGGCGGAGCGATGGAAGCAATAAATGCCGCAACTGGTACAATTAAAGGATTAGCAGATAATCAGGGGACAAGACAGACAAACTATGATGCTAATGGAAGTGTTGGAAAACAAGGAGTAAAAAATGCTTCAGCCAACAATAATTTTTATGCCAATATTGGAGTAAATGTCGGATTTACACGTTCAAGAAGTAATTCAAACGCCCATACTGAAAATGCTGTTGTGACAACTATGAAACCTGCTGATGAAAATTCAAGTATTACGTATAATAATGTAAATAACATAATGTATCAGGGAACACAGGCACAAGGTGGAATATTCATCTACAACAACGTAGCAAATATTCAGAAGGAAGCTGTGAAACTTCATAACAGTTATACATCAAGCAGTTCAAGCAGAGGAATAAATGCAGGAGCTACAATTGGCTATGGACATAAGATACAGACTACTGGAAATGGTGGAAGCATTTCAGTTAGCAGAAGCAACCAGAATACAGTTGAAACAATCCATGCAAATGGAAACTTCAGTAATGTAAATGAAATTCACAATAATACTGGAACAATGACACTTTCAGGATTTAATCAGGAAGGTGGAAAAGTTACAGGAAACATTGGAAAAGTTGAAGTTATTTCGAGACAGAACACAAGCACAACAACTGGAAGCAGTAAAGGAGTAAATCTTGGAATAAGTGCAAACGGAGTGCCAAGTTCAGTAAACATAAATGCGAGCAGAATAAATGGGAACAGGGCATTTGTAGATAATCAAAGTACATTCGTTGTTGGAGAAGGAAGTAACCTTCATGTTGGAACAGTTGAAAATACTGGAGCTGTAATAGGCAAGGAAGGAAACTCTACATTTAAGATTGACACTTATGTTGGAAAAGATATCCAAAATTATGATACAATGACAACAACAGGAGGTTCAATAGGAGCTTCACTTGGAGGAAAACCGAAAATTACCAATGTTGGCTTTAATCAGGACAGCAGAGATAAGCAGGGTATTACAAGAAATACAGTAGTTGGAGATGTTGAAATCACAAAAACTGAAGGAAATCCAATAAACAGGGACTTAGGAAAAGCCAATGAAGTAACGAAGGACACTCATAGAAGCACAAATATTAATGTTGAGAGCCAGACAATTGAATATGCTACTAATCCTGGTAAACTGAAAGAGGATATTGGGAAAGCCAAAGAGGAAATAAATGACATAAAGTGGGCAATAAAAGAGTCAATTCACGATAGAGGAGATGACAACAGAAACTTCTTTGGGCAGTTATCAGAAGTAAGGCTGAATAAGAGTCTTGAAAACATAACAGGAGAAAAACTGATAGGCAAGACAGTAGATACTGAAATAGCAGGTATTTTTAAGGATGCCTATAAAGATTTAGGGTATGATATAAACATCATATTTTCAGATCCTAAAAATTCTCCGCAATTAAAAAAAGGAAAACCAAAGACAGGAACAGCATATGTAGATGATTATGGAGTTAAAACAATAATAATCAATGCACAAGATTCGAAAAATATGACAAAGGCTGGACTTATTGGAACAATAGTTGAAGAGGGAAGCCACGTAATAGGAAAAGTTGAAGGTAGACAGAGAAAGACTGGAACTGATGAGAAAGGACTGGAAAGCACAGGAAGAGCTTCAAATGAATACTTTGCTGAGAAATACAAGGATGACAATACACCTATTAGTATTCATTCAGATGGGAAGGATTATTCCAATGTTGACTTTGGTGAGAATGTGGGGGATTATTATCCACAGGCTGAAGAAAGAGCTGCTAAAAATATACAAGAAGCAGCAGAAGCGTTTAAAAAATTAAAAAGTCAAAATTATATATTAGGTAACGATGAATTTCTAAAAAATTTAAGAAATTATTCAAAAGATAGTCCTTATTTAATTGGACCTATAATATCTCCATATTTTGGATTTTATTTTTTACCAAAAAAAATTCAAAAAAAATATTTTGGGAGAGTGGAAGATAACGATGGAAATGTTGCAGAAGGTTTAATAATGAATCAATTTGATCCAAAAGGATATGAAAAATTAAAAAATTCAAAAGAATATACAATTGCAATGCATAAAGCTAATTTAGTTTCACTTGAAAGTGCATATGAACATTTTGAAAAAAATGGATTAAAACCAGGAACTTTTTATGTAAATAATAAGAGATTTTCTCAAAATTTTGTTTCTCAAAGTGAAATAATGCATTTAAAAACTAGATTGGGAATAGGACAAGCAATTACTGATGCAGATGGATTAAATATAACTTTAAGAGAAGCAACCATAGCAGGGCATATTCGGATTATAGTTTCCGAACCAAATAAAAAAGGAGAGCAATTTGTAACAATAACTAGATATACGAGAATAGCTGATGAGTTTTCAAAGCCATATAATTTAAAATGGGGACTTCCAAGTCCATTTGAGTTAGGAAATAAATATGGTTTAATGAGTGAATATGAAGACGATGATATATTTGAAAACTTAAGATATGTTGGAAAAGGAAAGTATCCTGAGGATATAAAAAATGAATTGAAAAATTCTATGAATATAGGGAAAAAGGATGCAATTAATAATTTAAACAAGATAGATGCCTGGGAATATAAACACTATTTGAAAAATATGAAAGAGAGGGAGAATAAAAAAGGTAAAAGATGATAAAAAAATATATAAGATTTCTTTTTTTGTTTATTTTAATATATTGTAGTTTATATATTTATAAAATTGTAATAAGAGAAGAAAATATTCGAAATACCTATATGCATATAAATGATTATTATTTATTAAGTAGTTTTGGTTGGGATGAAGAGTCAAATTCAATTTTTTTAAAAATAGTAAATAAAAAAACTTATAATAGTTGTATTATTGTACAAGATCTTTTTAATTATGAAGACAAATACGTTGTAGGAAAAGTAGGAATAGAAAATTATGATTATCTTGATTGTGAAGAAGAATTGAAATACAAAGGCTATTTTTATATAAATTTTGATAATAAGAATGATGCAAAATTTAATTTAACTGAAAAAGAAATAAAAAATAAATTTCCGTCTCAAATAAAATATTTAAAAGCTAGAAAATTTTTGAATGAATATGGAGAAGGGAATTTAGCACCAGTAGAGGAAGCAATAATAATTGGAATATTTTTACAAACATTAATAATAATTTTTTTTATAATAATTTTAAGGACTGTAATATTTTATTTGCTGAATTTAAGAATGAATCGAAAGTCTTAATTTAAAAGACTGTATATATCATTGAAGTATATCTAAAATCTTGGACAAATAATTTGAAAACTAATTTTCTTTAGGGTGTGTCTGAAAACCCTGAAATCAGTGATATTTTTAATGATAATCAGATAAAATACTCATAATCAGTTGAAACATTGTTGCAATATCTGCTACAATAAAAGAAAAGGCATAAGAGGATTTGCCATGCAAAGAAGCTACGAAGTTTCAACAGTAGTCGGAGATGTTGAGATAGCAGGAACTGAGGGAAGCCCAATAAACAGGGACTTAGGAAAAGCAAATGAAGTAACGAGGGACACTCATAGCAGCACAAATAACAATGTAGAGAGCCAGACTATTGAGTATTTTACTAATCCTGGTAAACTGAAAGAAGATATAGTATCAGATATAATTTATTATTTCTTTTAGAAATAGTAATACCTTTGAATTATATATTTAAGAATAAAAAATAATTGCCTAACTTAAAATGGTGGATAAAAAAATAAAATTAAAGTTTAAAAAACGATTGAAAATACAGGAACTGTAATAGGCAAGGAAGGGAACTCGACATTCAGGATTGACACTTATGTTGGAAAAGATGAGAGTGTCCAGAATTTTGTGAAAACTCAAAATATAATATATGGTAAAATAACTATATAATATTTGGAGGTTTTTGTACGGTAAAAAAGAAATCTGTCTGTTTAAAATATAGTTATAAAAATATTTAATAATCTGAACAGAAGAAGTGAAAGTTGCTTATAAATAGAAGTTTAAAGTAAGGTGTGGAAATGAATTATTTTCATACCTTTTTGTTTTGAGTTCTAAAATTGATATTGTTTTTTGATAATTTATATTATATAATTATTATTAATAAGGTATGATATTTAAAAAAAAATTCCTTATAGAAAGGAACTAAAATGAAAGATATTTTTATAAAAAATAGAAACGATATAATTATTATGGATGATGAAAAAGAAGAAAAGGTTAAATATCTTAGTGAATCAGATATAAAAAAAATTATTGAAAATGCAAGTCTTAATTACAAAGTAGTATTTTCATTACTATATGAATTAGGAGCAAGAATTAATGAAGTAGTTAACTTAAAGTATAGTGATATACAGAAAATTAATTACAGGGGGAAAAATCTAACAGTGGCAAAAATCAATAACTCAAAACAAAAATTTAAGGATTACAAAGAAATTGTTATGTCATCAGAACTTTATGCTCTATTACTAGAACAGCAGCTACATTTGGGATTAACAAGTAAAGACTATATTGCACGGAATTCTAGAAAAGGAAGAGCTGATGAAAATCACACAAATAGATACATGAAACGTTTATTTGAAAAGTTAGGAATTGATAAGAAATTTGCACATACGCATGTATTCCGTCACAGTCGAGCAGTACATTTACTAAATGCTGGATTATCATTGGCAGAATTAAAGAAAGTTCTTGGTCATAAAAACATAAACAATACTTTAATTTATGCTAACTTGAGTTTTTCAGATATCAATAGCAAACTTGTAAATTTAGATAGTATTTTAAAATAAGTAGGGGAAAAACTGAATATAATCTATGATTTTCTTTGATTTTTTTACATTCAGAAATAAAAAATCAGTTTGTCAGTCATGACTGACAAATTAAAAAAATTGATTTTTTTATAAATAATGTTATACTAAAAGTGATAAAAAAATTTATTTTAGGGAGGATGTTATGAAAAAAATAGCAATAGTTAATAATAAAGGTGGTTGTGGAAAAACAACAACAGTTTTTAATTTGGCACATTATTTTTCAAAGCAGGGATTAAAAACTTTAGCAATCGATACTGATCCGCAGTTAAATCTTTCTACAAATTTCGGAATAAATGTTAATGAATTAAATTTTTCGTTAGGAGATTATTTACTTGAAAGAACAAATGACTTTCAACCCGAAAAATTAAATAAAAATTTATATTTAATAAGTGCTGGGACTGAAGCAGAAAAAGATATGGAAGAATTAAGAAATCAAGGACCATATTATTATCAACTGTTGAATAATTTTTTAGAAAATCTATCAGAAAATTATGATGTTATAATATTTGATACAGCTCCAGCATTCAATGCTTATACAACTTCAGCAATTTACACTTCAAGTGTTTATCCTGTAATTTTACCTGGAATAAATGAGCTTTTAGGACTTAATGCTACGATTAATTTTACAAATGGCTTGGGAAAAGATATATCAGGAATCATATTAATTAGAAAAGAAAAAACAGCATTGTCGGAACAAATACAGGAACAGTTGAAAGAAGAATATAAAGATTATTTATTAAAAAGTATAATAAGAAAAAATGTTGCTTTATCGGAATGTATTGTTACACATCAATCGATATTTGATTATTCAAAAAATGCAAATGGAGCAAAAGATTATAGTAGCTTAGCAAAAGAAATGATAAAAAAAGAGGGGATAAAATGAGCAAAAAATTTAATTTAGATCTTAGTAAAATTAATAGCAAGAAAGTTCCTGTAGTAGCAAAGATTGAAAGTATTTATAATATAGATTATGAAGAACTTGATATATCAGGAACAGAAAAAGAAGAGCTTATAAAATATGAAAATGACATAACATTCCATAAAGAAAAGTCAATGGAACATATTTTTAAATATTCAAAAGCAATATTTGAAGCCAATCAAATTTTTTCAAATAAAGGAAATGGGTCATTTGGAAAATGGATAGAAAAATTAGGTATAGATAGAGACAGTGCAAATGTAGTAATAAGAAAATATTCATTATATTTAGAATATCAAGCTAAGGGGCTTGAAGAACCAGAGAAGGTTTTAACATTACCTAACAGAACTGTAAAAACTTTAACAGGGCATAAAAAAGAAAACTTTCAAGAAACTGAAATTATAGAAGTAATAAAATCAGATAATCCAAGTTTAAAATTAAGAGAAATTGAAGAGCAGAAAGAAGCAGTAAAGTTATCGGATGTTGAAGAGAAAAAAATTTTTTTAACAAGAGAAAAAGTAAAAAGACAACATTTGATAAAAAAAATAAGAGAAGAAATTAAAGATATTGAAGAGAAAATAAAATCTTTAACTTAAAAAAATTTTTATTTCCATAGTTTTAGTTTTATCTTTTTGGGTAATTGAAATTAATATCATCAAGTCAGTGTCTTTAAATAGTTTATTCACTTTATTTATTTTAGAATATATTATATTTTTTTCAAAAAATATCTCTATTGGAAATTACATACCCCTCTTTTCTTATTCTTGACAATTTATATTTTATTAACTAAAATATAAAAGGATATAATGCTATGGTTGTTGAGAATTTGAATATGAAAGAGCGTTAAATTTTGGAAAAAGTGTAGGAAATAATGGATAGAGAAAATTTTTGAGAATGCTTGAGAATATGTTAATATTTTTAGGAAAGAAATTATAAATGTGAGTGTTTTAGAATTGAAACTAGTAGAGATTATAATGCGACACTGAATATAAGAGATGTTGGAAAAGAAATGCTAAAATATTAGAAAATAAAAAACAGGGCAGGAACTGCCCGCAGAGCTTGGTAAATATATTTGGTTAACAAAAGCAGATATTTCCCAAGAAACTTCAGCTTCTACAAGCGGGAGTAGTTCATTGATACTAAAAAAAGAAGGTGTTTTTAGATGCTAACTAAAGAGGAACGATTAGAAGCAATAACAAAAATAATAGAACAAAAAGGAACAGTTAGAGTTTCTGATATAGTAGAAAGTTTAAATGTTTCTGATATGACAGTAAGGCGTGATTTCACAGAATTAGAAGAATTAGGAATATTAAAAAGAATCCATGGAGGAGCTAAAAGTCAATATAAGGAATTATCTCATGAGGATAAATCTGTTTTAAATATGGAAAAAAAGAAGGAAATAGCATTAAAAGCTGTAGAATTAATAGAAGAAGGAGATACAATTTTTTTAGGTCCTGGAACGACAGTAGAATTATTAGCAAAAGAAATTAATCTTAAATCATTAAGAGTTTTGACAAACTGTTTACCGATTTTTGAAATTTTATTTTCAAAAAAAAGTGAAACCTTTAACGTATTTCTTGTTGGAGGAGAATTTAGAAAAATAACAAAGTCATTTGTAGGAGAGATAGCAAATACAATATTAGAGAATGTAAACTTTAATAAAGTATTTTTTAGCTGTAATGCAATAAAAGAAAATAATATTATGACTTCTACATTTGAAGAAAGTTATACTCAAGAAATTATTTTAAATAATTCTGAGGAAAAATATTTGTTAGTAGATGATTCAAAAATAGAAAAAATAGATTTTACAAATTTTTATACACTGGATAAAGTGACTGGAGTTGTAATAAATAATACTGAAATTGAGACTTTAAATAAAATTGAAAAATATACAAATATAATTATTTAATAAAAATTTTAACAAAAGATAACAAAAAGTCTTTAGCTTCTGCAAGTGGGATTAGTTCACTAAATATTTATTTATAAATGTACGGTACCAAAAAACTTAAAATGTTTAGAGGTACTTTTTTTATAACTTAAAATTTATTTACTAAACAAATAAACAATTTTATGTTTGAATTTCAAACAAAATCTGTTGAATTTTGTTGTTTTTTGTGCTATATTTTTAACAGAAAAAGAAAGTAAAGGAGATGACTACAATGAAAGTTATATTAGGTTCAGATGTAGATGGTAAAGAATTGAAAGATTGTATCAAAAATTATCTTTTGGAAAATGGATACGATGTAATTGACAAATCAGAAGAT
>CAURGH010000026.1:0-24439 GCA_963524305.1 uncultured Leptotrichia sp.
ATAGAAACTGTAAATCCTAATCAAGAAAAAGATGACTTTTTTGATGAATTTTTAGCAAAATGGGACAGAGGAGAATACAAAGACTAGAAAAATTTAATTTTTAAATTTTTTGATTATATAATGAAATTTAAAATCGAACTTAAAATTTAACCTGTTTATATTCTTTTCTTTCTTAAGTTCGATTTTAAAGAAAGGAGTTAGTTAAAATGATTTTAACAGTAACAATGAATCCCTCTGTTGACATTTCATATCCTTTGGAAAAATTTAATTTAGATACTGTAAATAGAGTGACTAAAGTTAGCAAAACCCCTGGTGGAAAAGGCTTAAATGTTACAAGAGTATTAAAACAATTAAATGACAAAGTTGTTGCAACTGGACTTATAGGTGGAGCTTTAGGAACTGATATTAAAGAAAAATTATTACAAACAGGAATTAAAAATGATTTTTTTGAAATTTCAGGGGAAACTAGAAATTGTATTGCAATTTTGCATGAAGGGAATCAAACTGAAATTTTAGAAAAAGGGCCAACTATAACAAAATCTGAAAGTGAAAATTTTTTAAAGCACTTCGAAGAATTAGTAAAAAACGAAAATACTAAAATTATCGCTATTTCAGGAAGTTTACCAGATGGATTGGAAACTAATTATTATTCAAAAATGATTGGAATCTGTGAAAAATATGGGAAACCAGTTGTTTTAGACTGTTCAGGAAAAGCATTAGTAGAAGTTTTGGAAAATGAGCACAAACCAAAAGTGATAAAACCTAATACAGAAGAATTGTCACAATTAATTGGAAAAGATGTGTCTAAAAATCCAGATGAATTGAAAGAAGTTTTAAAAGATAAATTATTTGAAAATATTGAGTGGATAATTGTTTCACTTGGAGCAGATGGAGCATTTGCAAAACACAATGATAAATTTTATAAAGTGAATGTTCCTAAAATAGAAGTCGTAAATCCTGTAGGTTCAGGAGATTCAACAGTTGCAGGAATAACATCAGCAATTCATGAAAATGCAAATGATGAAGATTTATTAAGAAAAGCAAACGTTCTTGGAATGCTAAATGCAATGGAAAAATTAACAGGATTTGTAAATTTAGAAAGATATGAAGAATTGTTTGGAAAAATTGAAGTAGTTAATTTGTAAGAAAGATTTATTAAAGAAGTTTATATAGTGTAAGAATAAAATTTGAAATTTATATCTAGATTTTTAATAATAGCTAAATACAGTATATTAAAAATCATTTCCAACTTTCAGAATAGGTGGATATGCTTGGATTCTCTCACAATCAAGCTAATAGTTTTAAAATTGATTTTGAATGCTGTAAAATAAATTAAATTTTATTATGACTATATTTTATTTTATATAATTTAAATAAAATTAAGTACAAAATAAATCAGAAATTGATAAAGATAATAATATTTTTAGGAGGAAATAAAGATGAAATTAACAGATCAAAAAAGAAAATATTTAGAAAATTTAAGTGATGAAAATGGATTTATATCAGCTTTAGCAATTGACCAAAGAGGAGCTTTGAAAAAAATGTTGAATAAACACCAAGCTTCAGAAGCAACAGCTGAACAAATAAAAGAATTTAAAGTATTAGTTTCAAAACATTTAACAAAATACTCTTCTTCAATCTTGTTAGATCCTGAATATGGATTGGATGCAGCAAAAGCTAGAGATAAAAATGCAGGATTGTTATTAGCTTATGAAAAAACTGGATATGATGCAAATGCAGTTGGAAGATTGCCAGATTGCCTTGTTGACTGGTCTGCAAAAAGATTAAAAGAAGAAGGAGCAGATGCTGTAAAATTCTTATTATACTATGACGTAGATGAAAGTGATGAAATCAACAATCAAAAAAGAGCATACATGGAAAGAGTTGGAGCTGAATGCGTAGCTGAAGATATTCCATTCTTCTTAGAAATTTTAAGCTATAACTACAAAGATGCTGACAACAGCACAGCAGAATTTGCAAAATTGAAACCAAGAAAAGTTATCGAAGCAATGAAAGAATTTTCTAAACCAAGATATAACGTAGATGTATTGAAAGTAGAAGTTCCTGTAAATATGAAATATGTTGAAGGATTTGCTGATGGAGAAGTTGTTTATACTAAAGAAGAAGCAGCAAGCTATTTCAAACAACAAGATGAAGCAACAAACTTGCCATACATTTATTTAAGTGCTGGAGTTAGTGCAAAATTATTCCAAGATACATTGAAATTCGCTCATGATTCAGGAGCTAAATTTAATGGAGTATTATGTGGAAGAGCAACTTGGGCAAATGGAGTAGAAGTATTCGCAAAAGACGGAGAAGAAGCTACAGTAAACTGGTTAAACACAGTTGGAAGAAAAAATATTGAAGAATTAAATGAAGTAGTTGCAAAAACTGCTACATCTTGGAAAGAAAAATAAAATAAGTTATATGCAATAAAAAAAATAAAGAGTAATATTAACAAGGGGTTTTCTACCCCTTGTTGCAAAGTAGAAAATAAATTAAAAATAATTGTATTTTGCAAATACGTATGAATGACCAAATAATAATTGAAAAGGAGAAAATCGCTATGACTAAAGAAGATGTAACAATGGTTGGATTTGAAATAGTAGCTTACGCAGGAGATGCAAGATCTAAATTAATGATTGCATTAAATAAAGCTCAAAATGGAGAATTTGAAGAAGCAGAAAACTTAGTAAAAGAAGCTGAAGAATGCTTAGTTGGTGCACATAATGCACAAACAGATATTTTAGCTAAAGAATCAGCTGGAGAAGATTTGGAAATGAGTTTCATTATGGTTCATGGACAAGACCATTTAATGACAACAATATTATTAAAAGAATTAATGAAACATTTAATAGAATTATATAAAAGAGGAGCGAAGTAATGGAAAAACTGATTGAATTTATAGAAAAAGGGAAGCCTTTTTTTGAAAAATTATCTCGGAATATATATTTAAGAGCAATTCGTGATGGTTTTATAGCTGGTATGCCAGTTATATTATTTTCTAGTATTTTTATCTTAATTGCTTATGTTCCAAATGCTTTTGGATTTTTTTGGCCAAAAAGTATAGAAGCTTTATTAATGAAACCATATAGCTATTCTATGGGAATTTTAGCATTTTTAGTAGCTGGAACAACAGCTAAATCTTTAACAGATTCTGTAAATCGTTCTATGCCAGCAACTAATCAAGTTAATTATATTTCTACACTTTTAGCTTCGATGGTTGGTTTGTTATTGTTAGCAGCAGATCCCACTAAAGATGGATTTGCAACTGGATTTTTGGGGACAAAAGGACTTTTAACTGCATTTTTAGCATCATTTATAACTGTAACTATTTATAAATTTTGTATAAAAAATGAAGTAACTATTAAAATGCCTTCAGAAGTTCCGCCTAATATTTCACAAGTTTTTAAAGATGTAATACCATTTACTTTATCAGTTGTATCACTTTATGTTCTTGACATTCTTGTACGTCATTTTATTGGTACAGGAGTTGCAGAAGCAGTAGGTAAACTTTTTGGACCATTATTCTCAGCAGCCGATGGATATGTAGGAATTACTATTATCTTTGGAGCTTTTGCGTTCTTCTGGTTTGTTGGAATTCATGGACCTTCAATTGTAGAACCAGCTATTGCAGTTGTTACTTATGCTAATATAGATGCAAACTTAAATCTTATGAGAGCTGGACAACATGCGGATAAAATCTTAACTTCAGGAACACAAATGTTTATAGTTACAATGGGAGGAACTGGAGCAACTTTAATAGTGCCATTCATGTTTATGTGGATTTGTAAATCTAAGAGAAATAAAGCTATTGGACGTGCTTCTGTAGTACCTACATTCTTTGGTGTAAATGAACCAATTTTATTTGGTGCTCCAATTGTATTAAATCCAGTATTCTTTATACCATTTATCTTTGCACCAATAGTAAATGTTTGGATTTTTAAAGTATTTATAGATGTACTTGGAATGAACAGCTTTACTGCTAACCTTCCATGGACAACTCCAGGACCATTGGGAATAATATTGGGAACAAATCTTCAAATATTATCATTTGTTTTAGCGGCACTTTTAATAGTTGTGGACTTTATTATTTATTATCCATTCATAAAAGTATACGATAAACAAATTCTTGAAGAAGAACGTCTAGGAACTACAAATAACGAATTAAAAGATAAAGTAGCTGCTAACTTCAATACTGAAAAAGCAGATAATATTCTTAAAAAAGCTGGGGTTGAAAAAACTGAGGCTGTTAAAAATAATATAACAAAAGAAACAAATGTACTTGTATTGTGTGCCGGTGGAGGAACAAGTGGACTTCTAGCTAACGCTTTAAATAAAGCAGCAAAAGAATTTAATGTTCCTGTTAAAGCTGCAGCAGGTGGATATGGTGCACATCGTGAAATACTTCCTGAATTTGATTTAGTTATTCTTGCACCACAAGTTGCATCAAATTTTGAAGATATGAAAGCAGAAACTGATAAATTAGGAATTAAATTAGCTAAAACTGAAGGAGCTCAATATATTAAATTGACTCGTGATGGTAAAGGTGCATTAGACTTTGTACAAGAACAATTTCAAGATTAATTAATGTATTTTAATGCTAAGTAATAGTAGTAGTTTTATATAATTATGGAGGTTTAATTATGTCAAAAAGATTACCAGAAGATTTTATTTTTGGTGGAGCAACAGCAGCATATCAAGCTGAAGGTGCAACAAAAACAGATGGTAAAGGTCGTGTGGCTTGGGATACTTTTTTGGAAGAAAATTATTGGTACACAGCTGAGCCAGCAAGTGATTTTTACAATCAATATCCAGTAGATTTGAAACTTTGTGAAGAATTTGGAATAAATGGAATAAGAATTTCAATTGCATGGTCTAGAATCTTCCCAAATGGATATGGAGAAGTAAATCCTAAAGGAGTAGAATTTTACCACAAATTATTTGCTGAATGTAAAAAAAGAAAGGTTGAACCTTTTATAACGCTTCATCATTTTGATACACCAGAAGTTTTACATTCAAATGGAGACTTTTTAAATCGTGAAAATATAGAACATTTTTTAAATTATGCTAAGTTTTGTTTTGAAGAATTTACTGAAGTAAATTACTGGACAACATTTAATGAAATAGGACCTATTGGAGAAGGACAATATCTTGTTGGGAAATTCCCTCCAGGAATAAAATATGATTTTGAAAAATTATTTCAATCACATCACAATATGGTTTTAGCACATGCAAAAGCAGTTAATTTATTTAAGAAAAATGGCTATCACGGAGAAATAGGAATGGTTTGCGCATTGCCAACAAAATATCCTTATGATCCAAATAATCCTGGAGATGTTAGAGCCGCTGAATTGGATGACATCATTCATAATAAATTTATTTTAGATGCTACTTTTAAAGGTGAATATTCAAAAGAAACAATGGAAGGTGTAAATCATATTTTAAAAGTTAATGGTGGAAAATTAGATTTAAGAGAAGAAGATTTTGAAGAATTAAAAGCTGCAAAAGACTTAAATGATTTCCTTGGAATAAATTATTATATGAGTGATTGGATGACTGAATACGATGGTGAAAATGAAATTGTTCATAATGCTACTGGGAATAAAGGAAGTTCTAAATATCAATTAAAAGGTATAGGACAAAGAAAAGCTAACGAAAGTATTCCTAGAACTGACTGGGATTGGATAATTTATCCAAAAGGTCTTTATGATCAAATTTTTAGAGTTAAAAGAGATTATCCAAACTACAAAAAAATCTATATTACTGAAAATGGTTTAGGATATAAAGATGTTTTTGAAGATAATACAGTATATGATGATGCTAGAATTGATTATATAAGACAACATTTAGAAATCATTTCAGATGCCATAAAAGATGGAGCTAATGTAAAAGGATATTTCTTATGGTCATTGATGGATGTGTTCTCTTGGTCAAATGGATATGAAAAACGTTACGGATTATTCTACGTAGATTTTGAAACACAAAAACGTTATCCTAAGAAGAGTGCATATTGGTATAAAAAAGTTGCAGAAACAAAAGAAGTTGAATAATAAAATTTTTTAGAGGGGATAGCTTTAGTTATCCCCCTTTTTACAATAAAATTTTTTTATAAAAAAGGAGAAAAATGGCTACAATTAGAGAAGTTGCGAAAAAGGCAGGAGTTTCTATAACAACAGTTTCGAGAATTTTAAATAATGATGAAAGCTTCGAAGTTACTGCTTTTACAAAAGAAAAAGTTTTGAAAGCTGTAAAACAACTAAATTACGTAAAAAAAAGAAATAAAAGTAAAATATCGCAATCTAATATTTCAATAATAAAATGTTTTGATGAAAAAATTGAAAGTGATGATCCGTATTTCGTATCTTTAAAAATAAATTTAGAAAATAACTTAAAAAAAATTTTTTCAAAAATAAAATTTTTTAATTTAGATGATATAAAAAAAATGATAAAATTAAATGAGATTTCAATTTTTTCTTTTGCAGATGCAATTATTTTTATAGGTGAAATAGATAAAGAAAAATTAAAATTCTTTAAAGAATTTAATAAAAATATTATTTGTGTAGATATGTATGATACAGATAATTTTATAGATTATATAAAATTTGATACAAGAAATTCAGTAGAAATAGTTCTAAACTATATACTAAAACTAAATCATAAGAAAATAGGATTATTGGTAGGAAGGAATAGAGTGGTAAAGGATTTAATAGATTTTCGAGAAAAATACTTTAAAGAAATAATGTTAAAAGAAGGATTATACAAAGAAGAGTATGTAAAAATTGGAGACTTTTCTACAGAAAGTGGTTATTTAATGATGAAAGAACTTTTAGAATTAAAAGATAGACCAACAGCAATTTTTTGCGGAAATGATTCAATAGCAATGGGAGCATACGAAGCAATTAGAGAAAACAAACTAAAAATTCCAGAAGATATATCAATAATAGGATTTAACAATTTAAAATTATCAAAATACTATACACCACCTTTGACAACTATAAAAATAGATACAAAATTAATGGCTCAAGAAACAGTAAATTCTTTAGTGGAGTTACTAGAAGGCAGAAGAGATTATCATAAGAAAGTTTTTCTACCTATTGAATTAATAGAAAGAGAAAGTTGTCAAAAAATATAAAAACAAAACAGAAAAATCTAAAGTGTCTATAATTTTGTGTAAATAGAATAGCAAAGTATTAAATTTACTATATTTTCTATTAATTTATACAAAATTCTGTACACTCTCAAAAAGGGGAAAATAAATAACGGATCTTCCCCTCTTTTGTTACAACATCTCCCCCTTTTATACAATTTATCCCTTTATTTATCAGTACTTGAAGATACCTAAAAATAAAACTAGTACTTTATAGGTTTTTTCTATCGAGTAGGTGTCTTTAAGAATTTCAACCTTTAGGCTTAAAAATGATAATTTTTATGTTATTTTTGGGTGACTTAATAATTCTCTAGACAAGCAAAGATGCGGTTTTAAGAGCTTTTAAAATAAAATGTAATTAATTAGTCAAAAAACTAAAAAACACGTCACAGAGCGTTCAAATTTCAAAAAATAATATTAAATTTCATACTTCCTAAACCAATTTTCAAAATGCTGAAAATTACTAAATTTAAAATTTTGTAAATGGTTATCATCTACATTTTTAACAGTTACAATTAATTCCTCATTAATTTCTTTAAAATTAATGATATTTAAATAATTATATCTCTCAAATACTTTATCTTTCATTTTTATTTTTCGATTTATATAATTAATAGCTTTTTCAGGATTGTTTACTTTAAATTCTTTTTCTAGAATATTTCCACAAATCTCCCTAAATTCTTTTTTGGTTTCCCTTTTACCAGATTTTTTAAATCTAAACTCATAACCCGAAACTCTACTTCTTCCTCGTCCTAAAGAACTCTTATATTTTTTGATAACTTTTAAATTAAATTCTTCTCCGAGTTCGTTCATTATTGGTTTCAAAATTTTGCTATCAATCTTGTCTGTTTTATAACTTTGTGGAATATCTAATAAGTACTTAAACTCTTCAATACTAACAATCCAAATTCCTGTGTATCTAAACTGTTTCATTCTTCGATAAAATTCTTTTGTATAAGTAGACTTAAAATCCACAAATTCTTCTAATTCAAATCTTGTAAAATTTGATGTTAATTCATTTAAAACATACTTAAATTCTTCATTTACTCCAATTGTAACAATTTGTTTTTCAACATTAATTGTATATTTTGTAAATAAAACGAACCGAGTCCATTCAACATCATCACCTATACGAATATTGCATTTTAAAAGCTTGTTGTAAGCACTGTCTAGCGTATTTACAAAATTCTTCATATCATTGTAAGGATATTTAATTAATTTTTTCAAATACTTAAAATCAAATTCTACATACTTTAAACCTTGGTCTCTAATTCTACTACAAATTGACATTAATAAATTAATTTCTGTGGAATTGAATTTTCTTAATGCTACTGTATTCATATCATTATTAAATTTTACAATTTCATTAGCCATACAAACCTCCAAATTTTATTTTTAAATCCTAAATTAGTAAATTCGTTTTAATTATACACCCAAAAAAATAATTTTTCAACCCTTAGGGTTAAAAATGGTGATTTTCATGTTATTTTTGGGTGGTTTAATTAATTAAGTTTTGTTGTTTTTGGGTGGTTTATTTGTTATTTTTGGGTGGTTTAATCAATAAAATTTTGTTGTTTTTGGGTGGTTTATTGTTATTTTTGGGTGGTTTAATAATACTCTAGACAAGTAAAAATGCGGTTTGTAGAGTACCTAAAAGTATAAAAAAAGAGTATATATATAAAAGGTATAATAAAAGGTTCTATTTTTTAAATAAAAAAAATCAAAAGTATTTTCAACCCCAAAATAACCAAAATTTGAAATAAATAAAATAACCCTATTTCAATCAAAAATATAATTCCCTGACTCCCAAAATGTAGTTTTTAATATTTTTTGTAACAAAAAAGTATCTTTACTGCTTATTACTTTTTACAATTCACTATTTTCCATTTTCAAAAAAATTTTACTTCTCCTTTTTATTGATTTTACTTAATGAAAATGCTATAATAAATATACCATAGTGGAAAAAGATCCATAGATGTATACAAAATAAAAACATAAAAATAAGGAGAGCGGCAACTCTCCTTTTGTTATTTCCAAATTTCTCCAATTATAATAATTATTGTTTGTAAGATTACTATAACCAAGATTTTTATCCATAACTTTTCCATAGATGTATAATCTCTTTTCTTTCAAGGATTGTTAAAATTATATCATTTCTTTTTTTTAAAGTCATTAAAAAATTACTATTTGCTGAAATTTAGCAAAATAAAGCTCATAGGCGCATTCTTTTACCCTTACCCAAGGATTTATATCAAAAATCTGTTTTGCGTTAAATTTGACCACTTTCTGAAGGATATAGAGCATGTTTGAAAGGAGGTTCTGTATTAAAAGTGGAATATACTCAAAATCGAAAAGAGGTGTAATTTTATGAAATATAATTTGGCATTCAAATACAGGATTTATCCAAATAAGGAACAAGAATTATTGATAAACAAGACTTTTGGATGTGTTCGTTTTGTGTACAATACAATTTTGTATACTGCGAATAAATTTTATGAAGAAACTGGGAAAAATAAAATAATTACACCTGCCAGTTTGAAAAGTGAAAATCAATTTTTAAAAGAAGTAGACAGTTTGGCACTTTCAAATGCTCAATTGAATGTAAGACGATCGTTTACTAATTTCTTTCAGAAGAGAGCAAAGTATAAAAAACTCATTGATAATATAAAACATCAAGCGGAGCGACTATATAGGTTTTTAAATATTTATTATAATATTTAGTATTTATTTTATTGTTATTAAAAAAAATAAATGAATAGAATTGTTGTAAGAAAGTTGGAATTGAAAAATGTATGAACTTGGTGAGAAAGAAGAATGGATTGAGTTATATAAATATAAAAATAATTTTTTAAAAGAAAGAGGATTTTAAGAGGTTGATCCTTTTACTTTTTATAGGGATTTATTTCCTGTAGGTAGTTTACAGAAAAAAGGAGAACATCTAAAAGAGAATCATAGCATTAAAGGAAATATTATTGGGATTCAGATTGATAAGAAAAAAAAGAAAAGTAAAAATTTTATAATTACTGATGATTTAAAGGATTTACAAAAAGTTATCAATATTCCTTTTGGGCTTATTGCTCCTGTCACATATTTGAGTGTGTAAAAATTTTTGTGTAAATCTCTAAATAATATATGGTAAAATAACTATATAATATTTGGAGGTTTTTGTTATGGCTAAAAAAAATCTGTCTGTTAAAATATAGTTATAGAAATATTTAGTAATCTAAACAGAAAAAGTGAAAGTTGCTTATAAATAGAGGTTTAAAGTAAGATATGAAAATAGAGATATTGAAGAACAAATCAAATCCTTAACTTAAAAATTTTTGATATTTTTTAAAGAAAGTATTATTCCGATAATTAATATATTATATTCCGATAGCGTTGATATTATTCCGATAAAATAGTATACTATGAAAGATTGGAGGGATAATTTATGTACATTACAGTTAAACAGGCTGCTGAAAAATGGGGTATATCTGATAGAAGAGTAAGAATTTTATGCTTTGAAGGGAAAATACCTGGTGCATATCAAGAAGGAAGAGCTTGGAAAATACCGTATGATGCAACGAAGCCAACTGATAAAAGATATAAAACTACAAAATCGCTTATTCTTGTATTAGAGAAAAAATTAGTTGATCTTAAAGCAAGAAGACCTTTAACAGAAGGCGAATTGGAAAGACTAAATGAAGAATTCCTTACAGAATATACCTACAATTCAAATGCAATCGAGGGGAATACTTTAACTTTGCGTGAAACGGACATGGTTCTTAGAGGGCTTACCATTGACCAAAAATCATTAAAGGAGCATTTAGAAGTAATTGGACACAAAGAAGCATTTGAATATGTAAGAAAACTTGTTAGTGAAAATGTTGAAATATCTGAAAAAGTAATTAAGGATATTCATTATTTGGTATTGGCTGATAAGAAAGAAGATAGAGGAATATATAGGAGAGTTCCTGTTAGAATCATGGGTGCAGCTCATGAACCTGTACAACCATATCTAATTATTCCAAAAATGGAAGAATTATTAGAACAATACAAAAATAGCAAGGAAGATATTGTGACTAAGCTTGCCCGTTTCCATACAGAATTTGAAGGTATTCATCCTTTTATTGATGGAAATGGAAGAACTGGAAGGTTATTAATAAATTTGGAACTTATGAAAGAAGGATATCCACCGATAGACATCAAGTTTACTGATCGATTGAAATATTATGAAGCTTTTGATGAATATCATACAAAGCACAATGTATCAGCGATGTCAGATTTGTTTGCTAGATATTTAAATCAGAAACTAGATTTATATTTGTCTATTTTAGATAAATAAAAATTTAAACAGAAAATAGTTTTTCTTCAAAATAAATTCAAAATACGATGTATATTTCTTATTTTCAAATAATCGTTGTTATAAAGATAGCGATTATTTTTTTTTTATTTTGTATAATTTAAAATAACTTTTTACCTAAATAAATTTTATAAAAATGTTTATCGAATAAGTTCATTTTTATTATATTTTTTGACATACCTAAACTTAAATTCATTTTTTCAAATCTATCTGTTTTTATAAAATAAAAAGATAGGAATATATGTATTCGGTTTATAAAAACAATAGAAGAAAATTTAAAAAAAATAATCAAATATTAGGAGTAAACTTTGATGTAATTCAGTGAGTAAAATCTCTAAAAATTTATTGAAAATTTTTATAAAAAATGTAGTGAAAAGAATCCTAAAATATTTATAAATTTACCTAAAAAATAGAATGGTAAAATTGAAAAAAGTGAAAAAAAAACTTAATAAAATTAATATAGAATAGTTGTTAAAACAACTATTTTTTTTTGAAAAAGTTCATATATTTTTATAAAAAAAAATCAAAAAAATTCTCTTAGATTAATTGGCTATAAATTATTGCTATTTAAGTTATAAATCTATTTAATCACGGTTAAACACCTATCGTACAAAAAAAACTAATTAATAAAAATCGACTGTAAATTTAAAAAAAAATTACTCAATGTAGCAACAAATAAGGGGTTAAGGGGATTTTTCCCCTTACTCGCAACATTTTCTTTGAAAATGTGGTAAGCGAGATTACAACATTAGTCGTTATTATTCAATTAAAATAAAGAAAATCTTCATTTTTTGCATAAAATTTTTCAATAATTTATAATTTTTTTGATAAAAAAATTACAGATAGGAGACCCAAAATATGATACAGTTAAATTTTTTAAATAAAGCTGCAACTTTATCAAGTGTTAAACAAAAAAATACGATAAAAAGTTATGTAAATGAAGCTACAAGAGTCTCTGAAAATTATGCAAATAATGTTAATAAAAATTTGAGTACTCTAAATATTAAAATTCGAGATTTTAATGAAAAAATTCTAAATGAACAATTTAATGATGTTGAAGTTGAACAAAATTCTAGAGATATTGTATGTTTTTTAAGTAAAATTAACATACGGGAACTTGAATTAAATAATAAAACAAATATTGATTTAAACATGATTTTAACTCAAGAAGAAATAAAAAAATATTTCGAAAATAATCTAAAATTTTTAATGAAAAAATTAAATATGGAAGAAGAAAATATTGTGTATTGTGTAGTACATTGTGATGAAGATAATCTTCATATGCATACAATGTTTGCCCAACGAAAAATAAACGAAAAAATGAGTGACTCTGAAATAATAAAAAATAAAAATTTGAGAATAATAAAAACATTAAAAACAAGATGTGCGAGACAACTAAAAAAATTTGAGATTGATACCAAAAATTTTCATAAAATTGACAAAAAAGTTAATGACAAAATAGCTTTTTGTAAACTGTTTGACTTACAGAATTTTGATGTCATTAAAAATTTTCATAAATATAAAGATTTTGAAAATTTTTATATAGAAAAAAACTACAAAAAACAGTCAGAAAAAATGATTGATAAAGTTAATAAAAAAGAAAGAACCAAAAAATATTACTATGATCAAAGTTGTAATAAATTAATAAATTTTTTTAAAGATGACGTGCACCAACAATTTGTTGACTTTATATCTAAAACAGATGAATTTACAAAATTTAAAAACATCGCTGAACAGATTTTGAATGATAAAATAGAAGTCGTTAAAACTTTAGAAAATAGTAACTATAAAAATGCAGAAAATTTAAAAGATTTGAGAGATAAAATAAATTATCGAAAAAAACAACTTATTGAAAAATTTAATAACAAACAAATGAATCAGATTGAATTCGATGAATTATTACAAATGAACTTAAAGGAATTAGAAATTAAAAGAAAATCAGAAATGACATTTGAGGAATATCAAAAAGAATATTTAAAAACACAAGAAATAATTAGAGATGGTAATTTTTCTATAGATGATAATGCAGTTGAAAAGTTAAAATCACTAGACGCCAATTTAAATAATTTTTTAAAGAATTTAGATAAAAATACCAGAGCTGCCTTTAAAAGTACATTCAATGATTTAAAAACCGTTCTCTCTGAAGATATAGAAAAGCTTGAAGTAAAAAAACAAGAGTTAGAAAATGAAAATGCTCTATTAAATCAAAATATCAATACAGCAAGATTAGAGCTCAATATGATTAACGTTAATGAAAAACAGAAGCTCGAAATTGAGCTAAAACAGCTTAAAAAAAATCATCTAGCTAAAAAACAAGAACTTCTTAATAATCAGAAAACTGAAATTGAAAATTTAAAAGAACAAGTTCGCCAGAAAGTTTCACTAAGCGATAAAGAAATTAAAGAAATTGAAGATGAAGTAAAAGAAGAATTAATCTTGAATCGTTACAATGAAATAAAAAAGAATAAAGATTTTGTTATTAATGATTTTCCATTTCGATTCAATAAAAATCTTTACAGAAAGTTTGAATTTGAAACATTTGATCGAATTGATAATGCTGTGGAAATTTTTGAAAATAACGACATAGAAGATAGTGAAATAACGCTTTTGAAAGGTTTAGAAAGTCAAGAGGACGAAGATAATAACAAAGTATTCGCTATATTAAATTATGCTGAAGATTATAGCTACTACAATTAATATGATGAAAAAAATGAATGTCTATCCAATATGGAAAAAATACTTAATAAATTAAAGGAGAAATTTAAAATATTCAAAAAAGTCATTACTAACACAATTAAGAAAATCAAAAAAAATACTAAAGATTTTATAAATTCAAGATAATAATAAGAGTTTTAAGGATATCAAATTTGAGAGTGTGAGAGAGTGTCCAGAATTTTGTGTAAACTCAAAAAAATATTATTAAATATATTGACAAAACAATTTCAAATGATATAATAATTATATCAAACGAAAGGAATTGATGTTATATGGAAAAAGTTGTTGTTAATTTTAGAATAGATAAAGATACAAAGAAAGAAATGGAAAAAATTTGTGAGGACATAGGAATTTCAATAGGGACAGCATTTAATATTTTTGCAAAAAAATTCACTCGTGAAAGAAGAATGCCATTTGAATTAGATTCAGATCCTTTTTATAGTCCAAAAAATATTGAAAGATTAAAAAAATCTATTGAGCAAATGGAAAAAACAGGTGGAACGGTTCATGAGGTCGATTATGATTAAATCGTGGACTGATGAAGCATGGGAAGAATTTCAATACTGGGCAAAAAATGATAAAAAAGTTTTTAAAAGAATCTTGGAACTTATAAAAGATATTGATAGAAATGGCTATACAGGAATTGGCAAACCGGAAGCTCTGAAATATGGTTTTAGTGGATATTGGAGCAGAAGAATAGATGCTGGGAACAGGATTGTTTATAAAATTGAAGATGGGATTATAAAAATTGTTCAATGTGGTTCTCATTATGGAGATAAATAAAAAATAAGTGGTAATAGCAAAAACAAAAGAAAAATTTCTAAGAGTGAGAATGTCCAGAATTTTGTGTAAACCTCTAAATAATATATGGTAAAATAACTATATAATATTTGGAGGTTTTTGTACGGTTAAAAAGAAATCTGTCTGTAAGATATAGTTATAGAAATATTTAATAGTCTGAACAGAAAAAATGGAATCTGTTTATAAATTGAGGTTTAAAGCAAGGTGTGGAAATAAATGATAAATCAACAAAAAAAGAAAGGGAGGATTATGATAAATTAGCCAAAATTATAAGTTTAAATTATTCAAAAATTTCTGAATGGGCTAGAAAAAAAGAAATAACCCATGTTGGATTTAAAGAATTAGAAGAATACCATAAAGATAATAAAGGAAGATAAAATGAGAAAAAAAATTGTAATTTTAATATCAATTTTTATATTAGTTTTTATATATTTTAAAGATTTTGGAAATTATGAATTAGCTGGAATTAGTAAAAGTTTTGCAGTAAATGAAAATAATAAGGTTGATAACTTGTTAGTGGAAGATAATTATCTTTCCATTTATCTTGATCCACAATTAAATAGGGAGTATATATTGGAAAAAATTGAAATAATATATCATAATAAAAAATTAGGAGAAATTTTAGTAAATAAAAACTTAGACAACTTACAATGCTTTGAGAAGAAGCGTTTTTGTACATATGAAATATCAGAAGAAGAATTAAAAAAAATTTTAGATAAAAAAAAGATATATAAAAAAATTAGGACAAGATTTTATGAATACGATAGAAATTATTTTGAGTTTAAGATATTTATTAAAAATAAAAAATTAAAAAATCAAAAAACAGAATTTATTATAGATAAAATCGGAATTAGGTTTAAAAGATGGTATGATATTGAAATTCCCTATTATTGAGAGAGTATTCATAAAAGAGTGTGGAAATGAAACAATATAGTTTTCAGAAATAGCATTAGAAGGGAAAATGAAAAGTAATTTTACAATAGAATATGGTAAAAAGTGGAGTGTACCCAAAACCTTGGACAAATAAATTGAAAACTAGTTTTCTATTTGTTTAAATATAGTTATAGAAATATTTAATAGTCTGAACATAAAAAGTGGAATCTGTTTATAAATTGAGGTTTAAAGCAAGGTGTGGAAATGAATTAGATGAAATCAAAAAAGAAGTAGAGAATAATTTAAAAAAGAAAGAAAATAGGTGATTTGAAATGTATTCAAAAATAATAAAAGTCATTTTAATAATTTTAATCTTATTACCATTAAAAATTTTAGTAAACAATTATTTTGTCCCCAAAGAATTTTATTGGGATAAATTTTCTCGTGATTGGAAAAATAGAGATTATAATTTAGAAAGTGATTATGGTTGTTCAATATTAGAAATAGGGAAAAAAGGAAAATACTACTATGGAAGAGTCAATTCTGATTCAGGAGCAACATTTTATAGACCAGGAAACGATGATTTTACTAGTTGTAAGAAAAATGAATATTTTTTAATTGATAAAAATGAAGGACTTGATATAGATATGTTTCATGACAAAAAAGAAGATATTTTGAATGTAGTACACGAATATAAAGTAAAAAAACCATATGAGTTTTTTATATTTTCAATTTTAAGATAAATTTTATACTAAACTCCATTTAAAGAGAGTGTCCAGAATTTTGTGTAAACTCAAAATATAATATATGGTACAGGATGGTAGTTTTATCATCCTGTTTTTAAATTCCCTTAAACACAAAAAAAATACTACTTAATCTCCATCTCCAACACCTTCTGTATCACTTTTTCCAAACTCTCATCAATTTCGTCATCAGCCAAATTAGAAAATTGTTCCAATTTTTCAATTTTCTCTTTTCTCAAGTTTATACGCCTTTTAGAATCAATTATAATCGAGTTATTTGTTACATCTTTTAATCCAGCAATATATGCTCCTAATAAAGTGGTACTTCTGTTTAAAGCCTCTTGTTCCGCCTCAAGTTCTTCTTTGATTTGTTCACTTAAAGATTTTTCTTTTTTTTCTACTTTAGGAGTATTTTCTATGATTTTGTATTTTTTTTGTGGTTCAATCTCTGATTTTTTAAGTTTATTTTCTTTTTCGATTGTTTCTGCTTCTAAAATTTCCAGTTTTTTATCAGTTGAAAACCTAAATTCTAGTGCTTCTATTTTTCTTCCTTTTTTCAATTTAATTATTTTGAAATTATCAAAATAATTTTCCAATTCATTTTTTGATATTTTTAAAACATATTTGTCAATATCGGACATTCGATATTTTGGAGGAATATTCATTAATTCTTTGAAATTATCCATCTTTATTTTCCAAAAGCCTGTACTTTTAAATTGTTTTAGTCTTCTATAAATTTCTTTACTATAATTAGATTTCAAATTGATAAATTCTTCTAATTCAAACTGAGTAAATCTTTTTACTAAATTATTCAATAAAAAAGCAAACTCTTCATTTACTTTTATAGAAACTGTTTGTTCTTCTTTTATTATTCTGTATCGTGTAAATAGAACAAAATTATCAATAATTTCTTTTGTTTCTATCCGAACACTTAAAGTTATTAATTTTTTATAAATTTGTTCTAAATCCTTTAAAAATCTAGCGTTTCCTCTATGTTTATATTTTACCATTTCTTTTAGTTCTGAAAAATTTAAAATTATTTCCTCAGAACCTTTATCTCTAATTTTTGAACAAATTGCCATAAATAAATTAAATTCGACATTATTAAAATTTTTAAATGTTATTGAATTAAAGTGATTATGATACCTTACTATTTCCTTCATAAATAAACCTCCCAAAAATTTACTGAAAATAGTATAGCATGAAATGGGGGAGAAGTAAATAAAAAAACTCCCCTTTAACTTGTTACAACAGCACCCCTTATATGTTACAACAACTCCCCCTTTTTGTTACAATAGCACCCCTTATGTGTTACAACAACTCCCCCTTTCTGTTACAACAGCACCCCTTATGTGTTACAATAACTCCCCTTATAGTGTCTTCTATTCCTTTATTTATGCGTTGTTGCGGACACCTAAAAGATATAAAAATATTATAAAAGACATAAAAGTCTTTTATAATATTTTTTAAAAAGAAACTCAACTTAAAATTTATAAATCAAAAAATAGACTTTTTGTTACTTTATTGAAGATAATTTGTTACTTAATGGAGGTAATTTGTTATTTTAATATATTAACAAACCCGCATTATACAAGGCTTTTTTTAAGAATTAAAGAATAAACACATTAAGTATCACATGATTTTTTCTGTTATTAAATACTCTTTTAAATTCTAACAAATCCAATAAAAATTACCCTTTCAACAAGTATATCACTCAACAGATAAAAAGTTATCAAAAAAAATCTGCCAGTATATTTCAACTGACAGACATATTCGGGTGCCGATAATGATTCAACTATCGTTTGCTAATAATCAAAAATACTACGATTATTGCTACTAGAACCGTCAAATCATAAAACATTTATCTCACCGTAATTTTCAAAGTTATACAAAGTTATTTTTATAGTATAAAAAACTAAAGGACATACGGTTATCCAAATATTATATAGTTATTTTACCATATATTATTTAGAGGTTTACACAAAAATTTTTACACACCCTCAATAACAAAAAAAGCTATTTCATAAAATTAATTTTATAAAACAGCCTTAGTATCAACTATTATAAATATTTTTTCTATGTCCTACTTCTAACACTAATACTACTAAATTTTCATCTTGGATATTTACAATAACTCTGTAATCTCCTATTCTGTATCTCCATTGTCCTTTTCTATTTGCTTTCAACATTTTTCCTTTACTGCGTGGATCTTTTGCAATATTTTCTAAATAAATTTTTATTCTCTTTTTTACAAATTCATCTAGTTTGCTAAAATCTTTTACGAAATGTGGAGTTGGGATTATTTTATATTTTACAGTTCTTCCCATTTTAAAACTTCTCCTCCATTTTTCAAATAGCTTTCATATTCTGATAATCTTAAATCTGCTATTTTGGCATCATATTCATCTTCCAGTGAGTCAAACACTTTTGATTTTATTAACTCTGACAATGTAACACCTTCAAATTGTGCCATACTTTGCAAAAATTTTTTTTCCATATCAGACACTTTTAAACTTATAGAAGCCATAATACTCACTCCTTATATTTATTTTATTTTTTTGGTAGTACTATTGTACTACTTTTTAAATTTTTGTCAATAATTTTTTGGGTACACTCCAATAGAAATATGGTATAATAATAGCAGAATACACAGTAAAATAGGATTTATAAGTCCAAATGAATACGAAGAAAGCATAAAGAAAGGAAACAAAAAAATTGCTTAAAAATAGTCTAAATTTTTGGGGACACTCCAAATACTTCTGGTCACGTGTGCCAAACTGTATGCATTCTTCCGGAACATATTTTATGTCTATTTGTACTCTTTCCCCAGGGTACTTAGCCTGTTCAACCTTCTTTTTTCTTTTATGCTGCTTTTTAAGCTTTTCTTTGGAATTGCCCTTTATTTTCTTTATTATCTTGCACATTGAATCGTATGTACGGGTGTAGCCTTCCTTTCTTGCTTTGACATAAACTTCTGCCAGCCCTTCATAGCCAAATTTCCTGTATTTTTTCATAACCAGTTCTATTTCTTCTTGCGTGTGCTGGTTTGGGTGGCTCTTAGGTCTTCTGCTTTTTGGCAGAAGAGACTGGACTGTGCCGTCGCATCTGTCTCTCCAACGTTTTATCTGCTGACGTGATGTCTTATACTTCACTGCTGCCTTTGAATTATTATTATGTTTTATTGCATACTCAATTGCCCGTTGACGAACACGGTATATTTCTGATATACTACTCATATGAAAGGTTTCTCCTTAATGTGGTTTTGGTTGGCTTACATTATATCAGAAACCTTTCTTTTTTTGTATATTTTTGTCACATATGTATTATCTCACAACATTTCTTAGAATAGACTTTTTAAGTTTTTTAATAAAAAATACCTTATTCAATCTAAGAATAAGGATTTTTTTATATCATTTCTACAAGTTTGTAAATTGCTATTTATTAAAAGGTATTAAGTCATTTTCTATTTATAAATTATAATATTGTAAACTTCAACCTATTTTTTAAAATTCTATTTAACTTTAAAAAATTTCAATCTCAAAGCATTCCCCAAAACAGATACTG
The DNA here is from genome assembly GCA_963524305.1 of uncultured Leptotrichia sp. Classification (GTDB taxonomy): domain Bacteria; phylum Fusobacteriota; class Fusobacteriia; order Fusobacteriales; family Leptotrichiaceae; genus JABCPH02. Next base: position 20,192 of record CAURGH010000026.1, read on the forward strand.
AACTAAATGACATTGCAAAAGCCGCTATCATCGGATCCAATTTCGGACCATTGAAGAATGCATAAAATATTCCAGCGGCAAATGGTATTCCAAGTACGTTATAAAAGAATGCCCAGAATAGATTTTCCTTTATATTTGTGATTGTCGCTTTACTTAATGCTATTGCACCCGCAACATCTCTCAAATCGTTTCTAATTAAGACAATATCAGCTGATTCTATCGCAACATCTGTTCCATTTCCTATTGCAATTCCAACGTTTGCCTGAGCCAGTGCTGGTGAATCGTTAATTCCGTCTCCAACCATTGCAACAAATTCATCTTTTTCCTGAAGTTCCTTTACTTTTTGAGATTTCTGATTAGGCAGCACTTCTGAAATTACATCATCTATTCCCACTTGTTTTGCGATAAATTTGGCAGTTTTTTCGTTATCTCCAGTTAGCATTATTGTCTTGATTCCCATTTTTTTCAGTTTTTCTATAGCTTCCTTGCTTGTTTCCTTGATAACATCTGCAACTGCAACAAGTCCCGCAAATTCGTTATCAATCGAAATGTACATTGGCGTTTTTCCTTCATTCGACAAAATATCATAATCTTTTTGAGAAATTTCCACATTGATTTTTCGATTTTCCATCAATTTTCTATTTCCAATTTGAACTTCCTTGCCTTCAAATGTTGCACGAATACCGTAACCTGGCATTGCCCTAAATTTTTCATACGGCTTAATTTCAATATTTTTCTCTTTTGCTTTGTTTACGATTGCTTCTGCCAATGGGTGTTCTGAATCATTTTCCACACTTGCAGCAATTTTTAACAATTCATTTTCATTATATTTCCCATAAGCAATCAAATTAGTAAGTATAGGCTTTCCTTTCGTAATCGTACCAGTCTTGTCAAATACAACTGTTTTTATTTTGTATGCTGTTTCAAGAGCTTCTCCACTTTTGATAAGGATACCGTTTTCAGCCCCTTTTCCAGTTCCAACCATTATTGATGTAGGTGTTGCAAGTCCCAATGCACACGGACACGCAATTACAAGTACAGCGATGAAAAACGACAATGCAGTAACCAATCCACTTCCACTCAGAAACCAAGCAATTCCTGTAATTATCGCAATCCCAATAACAATCGGCACAAAATATGCCGACACAATGTCTGCCATTCGAGAAATCGGAGCCTTTGACCCCTGTGCCTCCTCAACCAGCTTTATAATTTGTGACAAAACTGTATTTTTACCAATTTCAGTCGCCTCAAATTTGATACTTCCATTTTTATTTATACTTCCTCCAACAACCTTATCTCCAACTTTTTTGCTTACTGGCAAACTTTCTCCTGTCAACATTGACTCATCAACAGAAGTCGCCCCTTCCACAATTCTTCCATCCACCGCAATTTTTTCTCCCGGCTTCACAATAACAATATCTCCAACTTTCAAGTTTTCAATCAGAACTTCCTTTTCCGCTCCATTTTCAATAATTTTAGCCTTTTTAGGTTGAAGTCCGATAAGTTTTTTTATTGCCGATGAAGTTTGACCTTTTGTTTTTGCCTCCAGCAGTTTTCCAAACAAGATTAACGTAATAATTGCACCAGCCGACTCATAATATAAATCCATATGTGCTTCAGGGTCTACAATTACAATTCCAAAAGTTGCGTAAATTCCATAGAGTACCGCCGCCGTTGACCCAATAGCAATTAATGAATCCATTGTTGGAGATTTTCTTACTAAATTTTTAAATCCATGTGAAAAAAAATCTCTCCCAGCATAAATAATAGGCAAAGTCAGCACAAACTGTGCCAATGCAAAATTAAGCGGATTTACCTTAGGATTCAAAAATTCAGGAAGTGCTGCCCCAAGCATATGCCCCATCGAAATATACAAAAGTGGAACAACAAAAATAATTGCCAAAATTAATCGATTTTTCAAGCTTTTTATTTTCTCTTGATAAAGTTCCGTCTTTTTATCTTCTGTCATATCCTCAGCCAGTCCATACCCAGCCGACTCCACTATTTCCCTAATTTTATCAAAATTGTACTTCTTCTCATCATATTCAATATTCAATTTTTCAGTTGCAAAATTAACTGAAGCATTAATATTATTATTTTTATTAAGTGCCTTTTCCACAGCATTGGCACAAGATGCACAGCTCATTCCAGTTACTGTATAGTTTTTTTCTACCATAATCTAATCTTTTCCTCCTTCATTTAGTACAATATATCTTAAATATGCTTATGTCCGCTATGTTCGCAATTACACTGCCCCTCCATCTTTTTATCTTCTGTCATATCCTCAACCAGTCCATACCCAGCCGACTCCACTATTTCCCTAATTTTGTCAAAATTATATTTTTTCTCATCATATTCAATATTCAATTTTTCAGTTGCAAAATTAACTGAAGCGTTAATATCATTATTTTTATTAAGTGCCTTTTCCACAGCATTGGCACAAGATGCACAGCTCATTCCAGTTACTGTATAGTTTTTTTCTACCATAATCTTTTCCTCCTTCATTTAGTACAATATATCTTAAATATGCTTATGTCCACTATGTTCGCAATTACACTGCCCTTCAACACAATCACACAAAACTTCTTCCACAGCCGTTTTCCTCTTTTCTTCTACAGCCTTTAAAATCAAATCCAAGTCGTCAAAACTCAGTTCACTGTTCTCAATAACTTTCCCTATCATTTCTCCAACTTTCGTTTTACAAATTTTATCAAAAGTTCCTAATATATAACTGTTAGCAACTTCTTTTTCTGTAAAATCCGTCAAATAAATATACTTGTTCCCAATTTCCCTCTTTTTCAAAATATTCTTTTCCAGCAGCCGATTCAACAGCGTCTTTATTGTAGCCTGTTTCCAGTTCATTTTCTCACAAAGCACCTCTGCCACAAACTTGCTCGTAACTTCGCTATTTGCCCACACAACTCGCATTATTTCCCATTCTGCATCGGTTATATGCTGTTTTTTATCGATTCTGCAATTTTCTTTCACATTCTTACCTCCTTTAATGTTTACATTTGTAATCTTTTTACATTGTATAGTTTACAACAGTAATCGTTTTTTGTCAAGTATTTTTTTGTATAGATGTCAAACATTTGTTACAAAAATATTATTTTAGTAGACCTATAAGTATTATTATTTTCAAGTATTTAGTTTGTTATTTAAAAATTCAATTATAATTTTTTATTATTTATTGACTTTCATTCTTATAAATCATATAATATAAGAACAAAAAGACGGTGATACAAATGGTTCAAAAGGAAATTTTATTAAAAGAAATGAATAAAAATAATGGTATCATTTCGACTAAAGAAGTTTTGAAGTTCGGTATTCATAAAGATGTATTGAAAAAATTGACTGAAAAAAAAGAAATTATAAAAATAGCAAACGGACTATATGGACTTCCAAACGAAGAAATAGATGAGTATATTTATTTTTCTCATAGAGTTCCTAAAGGTATTTTTTCTCACGAAACAGCAGCTTATTTGCAAGGATTATCTACTAGAATGCCACTCATTTATGTAATGACTGTTCCAGTCGGAGATAATGTGAGCAGAATTAAGTCAATAAAGGACAATATTATTTTTAAGTATAGCAAAAAAGATTATTATGATATTGGTAAGACAAGCATAACAAATCCTTTTGGTAGAAAAATTTTTATCTATGATAAGGAAAGAACGATATTAGATCTTATCAAAAACAAGAACAGAGTAGATACTGATGTATTCAGCGAAGCTATGAAGTTATACTTTAAAGATAAGGATAGAGATTTATTAAAGATATCTAAATATGCTATCTATATGAATATGGAAGAACAGTTAAAACAATATACGGAGATATTATTATGAAAACATCGGAACAAATAAAAGGAGCTATTAGAAATATATCAAAAAAAACAGGAGTAAATCCAAATTCGTTACTGCAGATGTGTTTGTTTGAAGGTGTTTTAGAAAAATTATCAAAATCAAAGTATAATAAAAATTTCATATTAAAAGGTGGACTTCTCATTTCTTCACTTATTGGAATAGATATGCGCAGCACAATGGATATGTATACTACAATTAAAGGAATTCCAGTAAATGAAAAAACTATATCAAAGATTGTAAAAGAAATACTGGGAGAGTGTCCAGAATTTTGTGTAAACTCAAAATATAATATATGGTACAGGATGGTAGTTTTATCATCCTGTTTTTAAATTGGGTGTGTAAAAATTTTTGTGTAAACCTCTAAATAATATATGGTAAAATAACT
>CAURGH010000027.1:0-23964 GCA_963524305.1 uncultured Leptotrichia sp.
TATGAGCCATTAGCTCAGTCGGTAGAGCACTTGACTTTTAATCAAGGTGTCACTGGTTCGATCCCAGTATGGCTCACCATTTTAGTAATTAGGTGAATGCGAGAGTGGCGAAATTGGTATACGCACTAGACTTAGGATCTAGCGTCTTTGTACATGTGGGTTCGAGTCCCACCTTTCGCACCATTTGAATATTTTATTAAGAAAAAGGGCATAAAAGGCTCTATTTTTTTTAATATAATATTTTTGAGATAATGTTTACGAGTTAGATGGAGAATATAATTATAATATAATAAAAGATAATGTTGTGAAGAGAAATAAACATAAATGAAAAAAAGACTTTGAAAATCAAAGTCTTTTTTAGGAAGTTATGAAGAAAAAGTTAAATTATTTATCCACCATTAGTATATCACATTATTTGTTAATAAATCAATAAAAATTTTTAAAGTTTATTAATTAAATGAAATTTTTGTTTTATTTTTTTAAGAAATACTACAGAAAAATAACAAATTTGTTTTATTTTTTCTAGGATTGGAAAATTAAAATAATAAAAATAAAGAATAAAAGTTAGAAAAAGATATATAATTATGATTATTCAAAGAATGGAGTGGGATTGAGGTGAAAAATTGAAAAAAAGAAACGTAAAAATGATTTACCAGTATGATGGAAGCAAATTTTTTGGATTTCAGAGACAGGTAAATGAAAAAACAGTACAAGGGGAAATAGAAAAGGTTTTGAAAACAGTTTTTTCGCAAGAAGTGAATATGATTTCATCGGGGCGTACGGATAAGGGAGTTCATGCACTTGGACAGGTTTCTAATTTTTTTATTGATGAGAATATTCCATTAGAGGCAGTTAAAAGACAGATAAATAAGGCTTTGTATGGGGAAGTGAAGGTTTTGACGATTGAAGAGGTGGATGAGAATTTTAATTCGAGATATAATGCGAAGAGTAGGAAATATGTTTATGTGATGAAGTCTGAGAGAGTGATAACGCCATTTGAGACGCATTGTGTGACAAAGATTAAGGATGATGTTGAAACGGATAAGTTGCAAGAAATTATGAAAATTTTTGTGGGAAAGCATGACTTTAGTAGTTTTATGAAGAAGGATAAAATGAAAAAAAATCCTGTGAGAGAAGTATTTTCTGTGAAATGTTTTAGAGGAGAAGGGGATAAAATAATTATTGAGATTTGTGGGAGTTCTTTTTTGAAAACGATGGTTAGAATAATGATTGGATCGAGTTTGGCAGTTTATTTTGGAAAAAAAGAGAGAAATTATATCGAGGAAAAATTGAAGAATCCTGATATTGATGGACAGAAGATTTTAGCACCGTCAGAGGGATTGTATTTAGCGGAGGTTTGTTATTAGAAAAGGTTTTGTGGGAGGAAAATTATTAGGAGAGAGTGATAAATGGAAGAAAAGCTTATTATGCGAGAATTGCATGCTAAAAAGGATGAGAAAATCTTATTTGATATAGTTGAACATGAGAATAAAGTGTTTGGAGATGCATCGATTGGGAATTGGAATGTAAAACCATTTGCAAAGTATGGAAAAATATATGTGACATTGCTTCAAGATGAAAATCAAAAAGAAAAAGTTGTTTCTGTAGTGGAAGTTTTGAGTAGTTTTAATCGTGATAAAGCCTATATTTACGGAGTTTTTACTGTTCCAGAGTTTCAAGGGAAAAAATATGCTACAAAATTGTTAAAATTTGTGTTAGGGAATTTAGAAGAATTAGGAATTAAAAATATCGAATTGACAGTGGAAGTAAACAATAAAAGGGCTCAAAAGTTGTATAGGAAATTGGGATTTGAAGTTGTTGAGGAGCTGGAAAATGAGTATAGGGATAATTCTCGAAGATATTTAATGGGAATTTATTTGGAAAAGTAAACTTGTAAATTGTTGAAATTGAAATTATATATTTTTTATGATTAATAAAAAACATTTGAGTATTAAAAAAAACAATGTTATGATTAATATTGGTTTTATTATCAAAATATATTTTATTTGGGTAATTATTAATAAGAAAAGTTTATTTTTTATAGATAAAGATTAATAAAATATATTGATTTAGATTATGAAAAATTTGGTAATATTACAATTTTAAGGAAATTTTGCTATAATTATAAAGCTAGACTGAGGTGAGATTTGTGAAAACAGTGCTGATAACGGGGGCAAGTAGTGGAATAGGTCGAGAATTAGCAAAAATATATGCGAGAAATGGTTTTAATTTGGTGCTAGTTGGAAGAAGAAAGAATCGATTGGATGAATTAAAAAAAGAAATTCTTGAGGAGATAAATTCTAGAATTTTGATTAATGGACTGGCTTTGGATTTGGTTAGAAGCGAAGATATTCAAAAGTTGATTAATTTTTTGGAGGAAAAACGCATTCAAATTGATGTTCTTGTTAATAATGCTGGAGCGGGTATTTTTGGGAAATTTTCGGATTTATCGGATGAGGAATTTGAAAAAAATTTGAAAGTGATAGATGTAAATGTAAAAGCACTTGTTGAACTTACGTGGATTTTTTTACGAAAGATGAAGAAAAGGAATGAGGGAGAGATTTTGAATGTGGCATCGGTTGCATCGTTTCAGCCTGGTGGACCATTGATGGCGACGTATTATGCTAGTAAATCGTTTGTTTTGACTTTTACTGAAGGGATTCGTGAAGAAATGAGAGGTTCAAATGTGAGAATTTCAACGTTATGTCCTGGTCCGACAATGACTGAGTTTGAGAAAATGGAAGAGGTAAACGGTGCGTTTAATAAAATAAAGACGATGAGTGCACAAGAAGTTGCGGAAATAGCTTACAAAGATTTTTCTCGTGGGAAAAGCATAATTATTCCTGGAAAATTGAATAAAATTGCAGTTTTTTTTGGAAAATTTATTCCAAGAAACTTAGCTTTGAAAATTGTAAAAAAAATACAAGAAAAAAAGTAGAAAAATGTGATATAATGTGTTTAAGAAAATAGGCAATTAGGGAAGGGAATGAAATGGAAAAAAAGTATTTTGAGAGTTTCGATGGTTTACAAATACCGTATTTACTTTTTGAGTCGAAAAGAGCTGATGTGAAAAATAATGTGATTATATTTCATGGAATGACAGAGCCAGTTACGAGATACGAGGAATTTGGAGAGTTTTTGGCGGCGAATGGGTATAATGTTTATGTTATGGAGATTCGAGGTCATGGAGACTTGAAAGATGGTGAAATCGGTGATTTTGGAAAAAAAGGAATAAAAAATGTCTATAGTGATGTGGATATGTTTCTGGAATATTTATCGCAATATGGAGTTAATTCAGAAAATACTGTAATTTTTGGACATAGCATGGGTTCTTTAATAGCTACAAAAATTGGGATTGAGAAAGATTTTAAATATTTTATTCTTTCAGGATGGCCAGTTAAGCCGAAAATACATGTGTGGGGTGCAAGTATTGTTTCATTTTTTGAAAAATTGTTATTTTTTAGGAAAAAGTCGACTTTTAATAAGATGTTTATTGGGTATAATAAAAGTTTTGCACCAAATAAAAGTAAAATGGATTGGTTAACACGAGATGAAATGGAAGCTAAAAAATATGAGCAAGATGAGTTTTGTGGATATGCAGTTTCGCCAAAATTCTTTTCTGGAATTTTTCATATGATGAGAATAATTAACCGAAAGTATAAAAAGATAAATAAAGATTCTAAAATATTAGTAGTTTATGGGACAGAGGATAGAGCATTAAATTATGGATATATAAATAAATTATTGAAAAATTTGAGAAAGAATAAAATAAAAATAGGAGTGTTGGAAAATAAAGATGGAAGACACGAATCTTTGAATGAGATTAATAAACATAAAATTTATGATGAAATTTTGGAATGGTTAAATTCAAAGGATAAATAATTTAGGATATAAAATATCATTTATATATAGGAAAATAAAGAAGGAGGAATATTTTTAATGAAATATCAAAACTTAGTAAACGGTGAATGGGTATATTCAGCAAAAGAAATTACTATTTATTCACCAATTAACAATGAAGAATTAGGAACAGTTCCTGCGATGTCTCAAGAAGAAGTTGATGTTGCGATGGAAACTGCTAAAAAAGCATTAGAAGGATGGAGAAATCTTTCAGCTGTAGAAAGAGCAAAATATTTGTATAAAGCAGCTGATATTTTGGAAAGAGATAAAGATAAAATTGGAGAAATCTTGGCAAAAGAAGTTGCTAAAGGTCATAAAGCGGCAGTTGGAGAAGTTGTTAGAACTGCAGATTTGATTAGATATGCGGCTGAAGAAGGATTGAGAACTTTTGGAGAAATCGTAGAAGGTGGAAGTTTTGAAGCAGGAAGCAACAGAAAATTAGCTATGGTAAGAAGAGAGCCAATGGGATTAGTTTTAGCAATTGCACCATTTAACTATCCTGTAAACTTGTCAGCTTCAAAAATAGCACCAGCTTTAATCGGTGGAAATGTTGTATTGTTTAAACCGCCTACACAAGGGTCTATAAGTGGATTATTATTAGTTAAAGCGTTCCAAGAAGCAGGAATTCCAGCAGGAGTATTAAACTCTGTAACAGGAAAAGGTTCTGAAATTGGAGATTATTTAATCGCACATAAAGCTGTTGATTTTATAAACTTCACAGGAAGTACACCAGTTGGTAGAAAAATTGGAGAATTAGCAGGAATGAGACCTATTTTATTGGAATTAGGTGGAAAAGATGCTGCAATTGTAGCTGCAGATGCTGATTTGGAAAAAGCGGCAAAAGATATTATTGGTGGAGCTTTCAGTTATTCTGGACAAAGATGTACTGCAATTAAAAGAGTTGTGGTTGTGGAAGAAGTAGCTGATAAATTGGCTAACTTGATTCAAGAAAAAGTAAGTAAATTAACAGTAGGAGATCCATTTGATAATGCAGATATTACTCCATTAATAGATACAAAATCAGCTGATTTTGTTGAAGGATTAATTAACGATGCAGTTGAAAAAGGAGCTAAAGCATTAACACCAATTAAAAGAGAAGGAAACTTATTGTGGCCAGTTGTGTTTGATAATGTAAGTTTAGATATGAAAATTGCTTGGGAAGAACCATTTGGACCAGTGTTGCCTATAATTAGAGTTAAAGATTTAGATGAAGCAGTTAAAATTTGTAACGAATCAGAATACGGATTACAATCTTCTGTATTCACAAATGATTTTAAAAAAGCGTTTGACATTGCTACAAGATTGGAAGTAGGAACTGTTCATATAAACAACAAAACTCAAAGAGGACCAGACAACTTCCCATTTTTAGGAATTAAAGGTTCAGGTGCTGGAGTGCAAGGAATCAAATATAGTATCGAAAGTATGACAAGAGTTAAATCAATTGTATTCGATTATTAATATTTTTGATAAGTTTTGTAGATAAATTTGATTTGAGAAAAAATAAAGTGAAAAAGTGTTGAAATTTTTGGTTTTGGCACTTTTTTTATTGAAATTTAATATGTTTTATAACTTAATATTTGATATTCTAAATTTATGAATGAATTGAAAAAATTTAATTAGAAATTAGAAATAAAAAATGTACCTTAAAACTTTTTAAATTTTATATTAATTAGTTCTTGGTACATTTTTTAATTATTTTATTTTTTTAAAATTTTTATACAAGTTTTCCAAAATAAGCAATTAAGAAGAAAATTGCGAATCCTGAAAGGTAAATTAATCCTACAACAGAAAGCCAATATAATGCTCCTGAAACTTTATGTTTTCCTGTTTTAACAAGTTGCAAGTTTAACCATGCGAAAACTGGTGTTGAGATAAATGAAGCAATCATTGCAAAACGCATCATTTTAGCAACGTTTCCTGCGAATAAAAGTACGATTAAGATACCGATGATTGAAGTTACTGTAAACCAAATATTAAGGGATTTTTGCGAAGATTTTTCTTTTCTTAAAAGAATACGCAATGCTTCTTCATTTGCACGAGAATATCCATCGACAACTGTAATTGTTGTTCCAAAAAGGCACATAAATGCAATAAATGCGATAAGCAATCTTGACCATGAACTAATTTCAGACATATACATTTTTATAAGTTGTGCGATGTAAGCGGCACTTGCTGGTTTTACTTTTTCTAGTGAACCGTATTGGATTAATGCTCCAAGAGCTAAAAAGATAACTGCAAGAATAGCTGTTCCAATATATCCAACATTAAAATCAAATAATCCATCTTCATATGAAACTTCTGATGTACGTTTTTTTTCTTTCAACCACATTGAGTTTATTGAGGAAATTTCTATTGGTGCAGGCATCCAACCCATTAATGATATAATAAATGGAAGTGCTGCAAGATTCCATGGTGAAGGTGCTACAAAATTTGCTGGAATATGACGACCACCTTTAATAGCAGCGATAATTACTGCAATTGTTGTTGCTAGTGTCAAAGTAATCATAACAAATTTTGAAATTCCATCAAGAACGCTATATCCTCCAAGAATTATTATTGCCCAAATTAAAATTATTAATATTATTGTTATTTGCCCAACTGAAAGTCCCCAACTTTTTGGAATAATGTTCTCATCATAATTGCCCCTGTAAGAATACCTACAGCTGCTGTATTTATCATTGCTGAAAAAACATTCAGTATGAAAAATACCCAAAGATAAGCCTTTCCTCTGTAACTGTACCCTTCAACTAAACTTTTTTCTGTATTTAATGTATATTGAACACCAAATCTAAAGAATGGATATTTAAATAAATTTACTAAAATAACGACAAGAAGTAGTTGCCATCCGTAAATTGCTCCCGCTTGTGCTGATGATACAATGTGTGAACCTCCTACAGCTGCAGATGCCATAAGGATACCAGGTCCCATTGCTTTCAATTTTGTTTTCCAAGTTGAGTGTGTTTCTTCTGTAATCAAATTTTCCATAATTTCATCTCCTAGCTTAGTATTTAATTATAATTAAATACTATATACCAATTTTAATTAAATGTCAAATTTTTGTTTTAATAATTTTTTTCATAGTTTATAATTAATGAAAAATGTAGTATAATTTAATAGTATTAATTTAAAAAAATTATTGTAAGATGTTCTGAAAAGAAGAAGGTAAAATTTTGATTTAAGAGCATCAAAATTGATATAAGGAAATGGAGAAGAGATGACCAGTGATATTACAACAAATTTCTATATTTTGAGTTTTAGTTATAAAAGTATGCCTTTGGAAGAGAGAGAGAATTTTGTGAGAAGCAAGTATAAGGAAATATTGGAGAAATCTTTACGAGAGGGATTGATTAAAGGATATATTGCGACTGAGACTTGTTTGAGAGTGGAAATGTATTTGGAGATAACGGAAAAATTAGATATTGAGGAATTACGAAGTAGTTTTAATGCAAAGAGTACGCTGGAATGTCAAGGAAAGGAAGCGATTAAATATTTGTTTGAGGTAATATGTGGATTGGATTCAGTAATAAAAGGTGAAGATCAAGTGTTGGCTCAGATTAAAAAATCGTATTTGGAGCATTTGGAAAATAAAAAAACTTCGAGTTTTTTAAATATTATTTTTAATAGTGCGATTGAAGTTGGAAAAAAATTTAGAGCGGAAAGTAAAATTACGGAGAAAAATCTTTCATTGGATTCGATTTCGGTAAAATTCATAAAAAATAAATTTGGGAAATTGGATGGAAAAAGAATATTTGTTATTGGAGTTGGAGATTTAAGTCAGTCGATTTTGGCGATACTTCATAAATATGATAATTGTGAGTTGATAATGACAAATAGAAGTAATAGGAAGTCAATAGAATTAAAAAAAGTTTTTAATAATGTGGAAACAGCTGAATTTAAAGAAAAGTATGATGTTGTTGAAAAAAGCGATATTGTGATAAGTGCTACTTCGGCGCCGCATTTGATTTTGGAAAAGGATAAGATGGAAAAAATTTTGAGTGATGGAAAGAAGAGGTTTTTCTTGGATTTAGCGGTTCCGAGAGATATTGAGACAAGTATTGGAAAGGTCGAAAATGCTATGCTGTATCATTTGGATGATATTTGGGAAGAGTATAATAAGAATGTCAAGAAAAGAGATGAAGTTGTTGATGAGTTTTATTATATTATTGAGGAGCAGTATAACGAAACCATAGAAAAATTGTTGAAGAGAGAGAAATACCTTAAAAAGTAAGTGTTAGGAGAGATTATGAATAATAAAATAATAGTTGGAACTAGAGGAAGTATTTTAGCGTTGGCTCAGGCGGAAAAAGTAAAGCAATTAATTGAAGATAAATATTTAGAATTGAGAAAAAGTGGAGATATTCGATTATCAAAAATTTTTGATGGAGCTGAAAATTTGGATGTGGAATTGAAGATCATTGTAACAAAAGGAGATAAGGATTTACGTGATTTTCAGAAGATTCAAGGGACTTCGCAAAAAGATTTATTTGTGAAAGAAATTGAAAGGGAAATGCTGGAGAATAAGATTGATTTGGCTGTGCATTCGTTAAAGGATATGCCACAGATTACGCCAAATGGACTTTTGAATGCCTCATTTCCAATAAGAGAAGATAATCGAGATGTATTAGTTTCTAGAAATGGAAAAAAATTAGAGGAACTGCCTGAAAATTCGATTGTTGGGACAGGAAGTACAAGAAGAGAGAAGGAAATTTTAAATTTAAGAAGTGATATTCAAATAAAGCCAATTAGAGGGAATATTCATACTCGATTGAAAAAGTTGGATGATGGTGAGTATGATGCGATTGTTTTGGCGGCCGCTGGACTGAAAAGAGTTGGCTTGGAAGATAGAATAACTCAATATTTTGGGGAAAATGAATTTATACCGGCACCAGGGCAAGGAATTTTGTGTATTCAATGTCGTGAGAATGATGATAAAATTCGGGCTTTGTTAGAGAAAATTAACAATGATGAGGTTAAATTGATGTGTCAGGCAGAAAGAGAATTTTCTAGAATTTTTGATGGAGGTTGTCATACGCCGATTGGGTGTTCTTCAAAGATAGATGGAGAGAATTTAACTTTGAAAGGAATGTTTTATGAAGGAGATACTCGAATTTTAAAAGAAATTACGGGTAAAAAATATGATGCTAAAATATTAGCACAGGAATTGGCTGAGAAAATAAAGAGAGTGGTGAAAATGGAGAAAAATGTGGTTAAAGGAAAGGTGTACATTGCTGGTGCTGGTTGTGGAGATGAGCAGTTAATTACCTTGAAATTGAAAAATATTTTGGAGAAGGCGGATTGTGTAATTTATGATAGACTTGTGAATCCGAATATTTTGCAGTATTCAAAACCTGGAGCGGAATTGATTTATATGGGGAAAGAAAATACTGAGGGTGGCGAGTTGCAATTGAAAATTAATCAGACAATTGTGGAAAAAGCGTTTGAAAATGAAATTGTACTACGTTTAAAGGGAGGAGATCCTTTTGTATTTGGCCGTGGTGGTGAGGAAATCGAGGCATTATTGGATAAAAATATTGAGTTTGAGGTAATTCCTGGGATTACTTCTTCGATAGCGGTTCCAGCTTATGCAGGAATACCAGTGACTCACCGAGGAATAAATACATCATTTCACGTATTTACAGGTCACACAAAAATTGATGGAAGTGAGCATGATTTTTCGACAATTGCGAAATTAGATGGGACGTTAATATTTTTAATGGGATTAGGAAATCTTGAAAAAATTGTGGAAAACCTTGTGGAAAACGGGAAAAAAGTAGATACGCCAGTTGCGATAATCAAAGATGGAACTACTTCAAAGCAAAAAACTTACACTGGAACTTTGGGAACAATTGTGAAAATTGTGAAGGAAAACAATGTAAAATCGCCAGTAATAATTATTATTGGGGAAGTTGTAAATTTAAGGGAAAAAATGCAGTGGTTTGAGAAGAAAGTTTTGAGTGGAAAAAATATTTTGGTGACACGGAATAAAGAAAAACAGAAAAAGGTTGCAGATAAAATAAATGAACTTGGTGGACAGGCTATTTCGTTGCCGTTAATTAATATTGAATACAATGAGTTTGAGATACCTGATTTGTCACAGTATGGAGCGATTTTGTTTAATAGTGCAAATTCTGTGATTGGATTTATGAATAAAATCAAGGATATGCGTCAGTTGGCTAATGTGAAAATTGGAGTTGTGGGAACAAAAACTGCTGAAGAAATGGAAAATTACAAGATAATTCCTGATTTCTATCCAAAGGAATACACTGTGGAACGTTTGGCAGCAGAGAGTGTGAAGTTTACGAATCTTGATGAGAGAGTATTGTTTGTAGTTTCAAATATTTCGCCTGTGGATACTGAAAAATACAATAAATTGTATGGTAGAAAATATGAGAAAGTTGTTGTTTATAGTACAGAGCAAGTTAAGATTGAAGAAGAAAAAGTTGAGAGAGAAGTTAAAAAGAGTGATATTTTAATGTTTTTAAGTTCATCGACTTTTGAGTCTTTTGTAAAAAATTTAGGAATTGATGATTTGAATAAAACTGAAAAATTGAAAAATATTTTAGATGGGAAAGTAATTGCTTCAATTGGGCCTGTTACCACAAAGACTATTCAAAAATATGGGATTAAAGTGGATATTGAAGCTGAGAAATATACAGAAGATGGATTATTGGATGCGATTGAAAAATATTATAAATCTTAAGAATATTGTGAATTAGGAAAATTTAGGTTGGGGCGTTTTAATCAAATTTTTTAAAATTTGGAGGTAAAATGATGGGAATTTATGGAATTGGGACAGATATTATAGAAATATCAAGAATAAAAACGTCGATTAACAGAACAAAAACTTTTAAGGAGAAAGTTTACACAAAAAATGAAATTGAGCATATTGAAAAAAAGAAAAATCCATATGCGAGTTATGCTGGGCGTTTCGCGGCAAAAGAAGCTGTTTCTAAGGCTTTGGGGACAGGAGTTAGAAATTTTTCTTTGAGAGATATTGAGATTTTGAATGATGAATTGGGGAAACCGAATATTATTTTGTATAATAATTTGAAGGATTTTATGAAAAATTTTGTCTTTCAAGTGAGTATTTCTCACAGTAAGGAATATGCGGTTTCGACAGTGATTATTTCTAAAAAAGAAACGAAATAATAAGAGTTGCGATGTAAAGTGGACAGGATAAATTTATTGTGAGTATGTGAATCTCAAAAATTTTAGTTATAGGAGCTTTCTTCTAAGAAAAAAGATATAAGAAAAAGTGAAAGAAGGAAAATAAAATGTTTTTAAAAAATAAATTTTTTTCACCATATATGATAATATTGTTATCATTCATGGGAGTTACAATTTTAGGTGGATTTTTATTGTCTTTTCCAATTTCAGTGAATTATGGAAAAAGTGTAAAACTGATTGATGGATTTTTTATAGCGACATCAGCTGTTTGTGTAACGGGACTCTCGAGCATAGATATAGCCAGTATTTATAATCCTTTTGGACAATTAATTATTTTAATTTTGATACAGCTTGGAGGGCTCGGAGTGATAACATTTACTTCGGTTATTATTATTTTGATTTCTAAGAAAATTGGATATTACACAAAAAAAGTGGTTCAGGAAGATATAAATATTGATACGACTTTTAAAATTGAGGAATATGTCACGAAAGTTATCTTTGCAGTAATTCTAATTGAATTTATTGGAGCAATTATTTTATTTTTTGAATTTATAAAAAAGTTTAGTTTTTTAAAAGCAGTTTACTATTCGTTTTTTCATTCTATTTCGGCATTTTGTAATGCGGGGTTTGCATTATTTTCCGATAATTTGTATGGATTTAAAAATAGTTTGATAATAAATATTATGATTCCAGTTTTGATATTTTTAGGAGGAATTGGATTTTCAACAATATTAAATTGTTATAATGTGTTGAGAAAAAAAGAAAAAAGATTAACAACGACAACAAAATTGAGTATTAAAATATCAATATTACTAGTTTTAGTCGGAGCAGTGGCAATGTTTATTTTAGAATATTCTAATCCGAAAACAATAGGAAATCTACCTTTTTTTCAAAAGTTGGGAGCGGCATTTTTTCAAAGTGTAACTACTAGAACAGCAGGATTTAATACAGTTTCAATTTCAGGATTAAAAATTTCTACATCACTTTTATTTATTATTCTTATGTTTATTGGAGCATCTCCTGGTTCAACTGGAGGAGGAATAAAAACAACAACATTTGGATTGATTGTTTTAGGAATTTGGGCTACACTAAAAAATAGAAATATAATCGAATATAATAAAAGAAGTGTAAGTTGGAGAATTTACAATAAAGCTATTGCAATATTATTCATATCGCTTATTTATACTTCAATTTGTGTATTTTTATTAATTTTGTTAGAAAGAAACAAGAATCTTTTAGATTTAGCATTTGAAGTGTATTCAGCTTTTGGAACAGTTGGACTTTCAAGAGATTTAACGCCGAATTTAACAAGTATTTCTAAATTCGTACTTATTGTTACAATGTTTGTCGGAAGAGTTGGACCACTTACAATTGCTTTAGCATTATCAAAATCGAAAATGAAAGAAGAACATATTAGTCGTCCACAAGAAAATATTTTAATTGGATAAATTTTAGGAGGAAAAATGGCAGGATATTTAGTTATAGGAGCTGGGAAATTTGGAAGAAGTATTGCAAAAACACTTTATAAATTTAATCAAACCGTGCTTGTGATTGATAAAAATGAGGAGCTTGTACAGCAGATAATAGATGATGAGATTGTTGGAGAGGCAGTTTCTTTTGATGTGACAGAAGAAAATGCATTAAAGAAAGTGGTTAATAGTGATGATTTTGAAGTGGCTTTCATTTGTATTGAAGGGAGTTTGCAAACGAGTGCATTAGTTACAGTTATGTTAAAGGAATTGGGAATAAAGAAGATTATTTGTAAGGCTATTACGAAAATTGAGGGAAAAGTTTTAAAAAAAATAGGAGCAATGCAAGTTGTATTTCCTGATGAAAGTGTAGGAAAGGAATTAGCTCTTAAAATTTTAAGACCAAATTTGACTGAACATTTAAAATTTTCTGAAAAATATAGAATTTTTGAGTTTAAGGCATCCAAAAAAATTATAGGAAAAAACCTTAAAGAGTTAGATTTGAGAAAAAAATATGAAATGAATGTTATTGGAATTCAAAGAGAGGGAGAAGAGCTAAGAATATCGCTTTCTCCAGATGAAAAAATTCTAAAAAATGATATGATACTAGCAATTGTGAATGTTGAAAAAATGGTAAAATTTGATAAGGAATATTTAGAAAAATAAATTTTGATAAGGATAAAAAATATGAGAGCTGCAATTTAGCTCTCATAAAATCCTTTATTACATTCTATCAACAGTTTCAATTCCTAATAAATTCAATCCTTGTTTCAAGATAGATGCTGTTTTCTCAGCTAATAAAATACGAGCATCCATAACCTTTTTGTCAGTTTCTTTCAAAATAGATTTAGAATTATAGAAATTATTAAATAATTTTGCAGTGTCAAATAAATAATCTGCTATAATATTTGGTCTATAAGTTTCATAAGATTTTACAACAGTTTGTGGAAATCTTAATAAAGCTACTGCCAATTCTCTTTCAATATCAAACATATCATCTAAAATAATGTCATTATTTTCAACAGAAATATTTTCTTCTTTCAATTTTCTCAAAATTGATTGGATTCTTGCATAAGTATATTGTAAATAAGGTCCTGTATTTCCTTCAAAACTCAATACTTTATCCCAAGTAAACAAAATATCAGAAGTACGATTTTGACTCAAGTCAAAATATTTGATAGCTCCAGTACCAACAATTTCAGCGATTTTTTCTTTTTCATCTTCAGGAATATTAGGATTTTTTTCATCAATAACAGATTTTACTTGTTTTTTAGCTTCATCTAGTAAATCTACAAGTCTGATGATATTTCCACTACGAGAAGAGAAAATCATTCCATCTCCAAATCTCATAATTCCAAAATAAACATGCGATTTTTCATAATTATAAGGTGCTCCAAGCATTTCACTAATTTCAAAAACTTGCTTAAAGTGATTTTGTTGACGTTCATCAGTTACGTATACAGCTTTATCTACATTCAATTCATTTTTTCTAAACTTAATAGTCGCTAAATCAGAAGTTGCATAAAGAAAACTTCCATCTTTCTTTTGTACAAGAGCAGGTGGCAATTTATCTTCTTCAAAGAAAACAACCAAAGCTCCTTGATCTTCCTTCGCAATATTTTTTTTCTTTAATTCTTCCAACACATCTGGCATCATATCGTTGTAAAATGATTCTCCAAAATAGTGATCAAACTTAACACCTAATCTATCATAAACTTTATTATACTCTTTTAAAGAAATTTCAATAAATTCTTTCCAAAGTTTATTATTTTGCTCATCACCCATTTGTAATTTTCTTAATTCATTTCTTGCAACATCTTCCAAAGTCGGATCTTTTTTTGATTCATCAGAAAACAAAACATAAATTCTTTCTAATTCACCAATTGGATCAGCCTCATAAGCCTCTTTATCCAACCATTTATTATATGCCACAATCAATTTCCCAAATTGAGTTCCCCAATCTCCAATATGGTTATCAGAAATCGTTTTAAACCCAATAAAATCTAAAATTCTTTTAATTGCATCACCAATTATCGTACTTCTCAAATGTCCAATATGCATTCTTTTTGCAATATTTGGAGAAGAATAGTCGATAATAACTGTTTCATCAACGTTTAAAAACGAAAAATCATATTTTTCATTATCAATCTTTTTCAATTCATTATTCAAAAAATTATTTTTCAAATGAATATTAATAAATCCAGGTCCCGCAATCTCTAATTTTTCGATTAAATCGTTTTCCTTAAAATTTTCAACTAAGGTAGTTGCAATTTCTCTAGGATTTTTACCGATTGCTTTTGAATTCATCATTGCAAAATTTGTTTGAAAGTCACCAAATTCCTTTTTTGTAGAATTTTCGATATTTATTTTTTCAGAAAAATCTTGTTTAAAAATATTATTTATATTTTCTGAAAATATTTTTTTTAATTGATTAGTTAATAATTCCATTTATTTTATTATAAATTGTCTTCAAAAAATGTAAAATTTCTATTTTTCCAATTATTTTTTAAAAACAATTTTCTCCTTTCTAAAAAATTATATTTTAATTGATTATATGAATTTCAATATGTTGTGTATATTATAGTCTAAAAGTTATAATTTTACAAGCATTTGACAATGTAAAAAAATTTATTCTAATTTATTTGATTAATATATTTAATTGAGAATAGATATTTAGTATAATTTTTATTAAAAAGGAGATGAAATTAAAAAAGTTTTTTCAAAAAAATATAAAAATAGGTCTTTATTTTTTTCAAAATATATTATATACTAAATATGTAATGGAACCGAAGAGGCTTATTTTAATTGAGAATTAATTTTTTGTTAATAGTAAAATAATGAAAATATAGTATAATACATTCAGATCAAAAAGATCTGAAACCTCAATTAACCCCCCCTTTTATAAAGGCCTCTTGTTTAAGAGGTCTTTTTATTATTTAATTTTTGAATAATAAAAAGTAAGAAATAAACAAGGGAGCGGTTCATTAAAATTAGTTAAGTACAAAAATAAAAAGGAAAAGAGGAGAAAGATGGGAAGAAAAGACAATTACGGATATGTTTATACCCGTGAAAGAGAAAAAGAAAATGAAAATAAAAGTTTAAAGAAAGTAGGTATTTTACTTCTAATTTCAATAGTGTTGACGGCACTTACACATTTTGTTTTAATTAATAAAAAAGCAACTGCAGAATCTGAAATTCCTGCATTGAAAGTAGAAAAAGAAAAAGCAGTAAAAGAAGTTAAAGAAATAGACGATAGAATTAAAATGACCGAAGAAGGAACAAAAAAAATTCAAGAAATCGTAGAAAAATATAGTAAATAAAGGAGAAAGTAATGAAAAAAGGATTATCAATTATTGGATTTTTAATAGCTTGTGCAGGATTTGTTTATTCAGGATTGAATATTTATGGATCTACATCGAAAATTGCACAAAGTAGTAGTTTAAAAGGTAATATCAAAAAATTAAATGAAGAAAAAGCAACTAAACAGAAACAACTTGCAGAAATATCTAAAAAAGAAGAAGTAGTGAAAGAAAAATATGAAAAAATGAAAAAAGAAGGGAAAATAAAAATAGTTCATTTAACATTTGACGATGGACCTTCTAACAATACTGACAAAATTTTAGCAATTTTGAAAAGAAACAATATAAAAGCAACATTCTTTGTAATAGGACATAATCAAGATCAATATAAAAAAATCGTAGATGCAGGTCATGCAATAGGATTGCACAGTTATACACATGAATATAAATATATTTATGCAAATGAACATAATTTCTTTGAAGATTTGTATAGATTACGTGATGCTGTAAAAGCTAAAACTGGAAAAGATGTTAAAATTACAAGATTCCCTGGAGGTTCTAGTAATGCAATTGCATCAAAAGCCTTGAAACAACAAATTATTACTAGAATGGCAAGAGAAGGATATATTTATCACGATTGGAACTGTGATTCAACAGATGCTAGTGGAAATGGAGTACCTGTACAAAAATTAATTAAATATGGAATTTGTACTAATCACCCAGAAATTGACGTTTTAATGCATGATACAAATGTTAAAGGAACAACTGTTCAAGCGTTGCAAACTATTATTGATGGATATAGAAAAGCAGGATATAGCTTTGAAGTAATTACTACAAGCAGTGAAAAAATTCAACATGTAAAAGAACCAGAAATCAAGAACTAAGAATGTTCTAAGCGCCTAAGTTAGTAAAATATGCTATAATGTGTGGATAATAAAGATATGGAGGAGATTTTATGAAAAAAATAATAGTATTACTTTTAGGATTATCTCTATCAACTTCATTGATTACAACAGCAAAAGAAACAGGAACAATTTTTATAAAAGAAGAAATGATAAAGAATAACGTTGATAATGATTTAGATGTCAATGTTTCAGAACAAAGTAATAAAAAAATTACAATACCAGAAAAGGATCTTGATAAATTCACACATTATCAGTCAGGAATGGCTTCTTATTACAGTAGTAATTTACATGGCTCGGCAACGGCAAGTGGTGAAAGATTTAATAACAATGCTTTAACTGCGGCACATAGAAAATTGCCATTTGGAACTAAAATTCGGGTAACAAATGTAAATAATGGAAAATCAGTAATTGTAAGGGTAAATGATAGAGGACCTTATACAAAAGGAAGAGTAATAGATTTAAGTAAAGCAGCATTTTCAAAAATTGCTAGCATAAGTTCAGGTGTAACAAGAGTAAAATTAGAAGTGATGAAATAAAAAAATAGGAAGGTGGAAAAATAGTGCTAAACGGGAAAATAGCTTTAATAACAGGTGGAGCAAGAGGAATTGGAAAAGAAATAGCTTTGAAATTTGCAGAAAATGGAGCAACTGTAATTTCAGGAGATTTGATGGATGCTGATTATACGCACGAAAATATAACTCATATTAAATTAAATGTAACTGATAGAGAAAATATCAAAGAAGTTGCAAAAGAATTAAAAGAAAAATATGGAAGATTAGATATTTTAGTAAATAATGCAGGAATTACAAGAGATTCTTTATTACAAAGAATGAAAGAGGCAGATTGGGATTTAGTTGTAGACATTAATTTAAAAGGTGTTTTCAATGTAATGCAAGGATTCGTTTCATTATTGTTAAAAAGTAAAGCATCAAGCGTAATTAACATGGCTTCAGTAGTTGGAGTTGACGGGAACTTAGGACAAACAAACTATGCAGCAACAAAAGGTGGAGTTATTGCAATGTCTAAAACTTGGGCTAAAGAATTTGGAAGAAAAAATTTAAGATCAAATGCGTTAGCACCAGGATTTATTAAAACAGATATGACACATGTTTTACCAGAAAAAGTTGTAGAAAAAGTTTTAGATAATACACCTTTAAGAAAAATGGGAGATGCTGAAGATGTAGCAAATGCAGCATTATTCTTAGCAAGTGACAATTCTAAATTTATTACTGGACAAGTTTTAAGAATAGACGGTGGATTAAACTTATAATTTATGAAAAAAAATAAAAAAGTTTATGCGTATTATCTTTTAGAAACTGGAAAAACTGATATTGTAGACACTTGGGAAGAGTGTCAAGCAGTAACAAAAGGTAAAAAAGCAAGGTATAAATCTTTTAAAGACTTGGAAGAGGCTACTCAATGGTTGATTAATGGTGCAGAATATGAGAAAAAACAAGAAGTAAATGAAAAGTTATTAGAAAAACTTGATAGAAATGCAATTTATTTTGATGCTGGAACTGGTAGAGGAGAAGGTGTTGAAGTTAGAGTGACTGATTTTGACGGAAATTCTTTACTTTATCAAATTATGTCACAAAAAAAGATAAATGAACATGGAAATTATAATGTTGCACCTACAAGAACTAATAATTTTGGCGAACTTACTGGATTGTTTATAGCTTTGAAAATTGCTGAAAAATATGGGCAAGATATAATTTGTGGTGACAGTGCACTTGTAATTGACTATTGGTCAAAAGGTAGATTTAATGCAAATAATTTAGAGATAGATACTATTGAGTTAATAAAAAAAGTCTCGAAGTTAAGAGAAGAATTTGAAAGAGAGAATGGTAAAATAAAAAAAATTTCAGGAGATGTAAATCCAGCAGATTTGGGATTTCATAGATAAGTTTGGAGGAATAATGAAGAAATTATTAGCGTTGATGATGTTGCTTGTATGTTCTGTATGTACATTTAGTTTGGAATTAAAGACTAAAGAAACTAAAAGAGAAGACAGAGCAGCAAAAGTAAAAGCGAAAGAAAAAGCTAAAGAAGAAAAGAAAAAACAAAAAACAGCAGCAAAAGAATTTGAAGGTCAATACTTAAAATCAACTAATACATTTTATTATGTAAAAGATAAATTGGTATTACCTAACAAAAAAGTAACATATACATTAAATGATCAAACAGGATTAATTGATGGAATTTATCAATTTATGGCTGAAAAATATGGTGTTTCTGATATGGATTTAGTAACTTTTAAAGTTAGTGGAACAGTTTCAAAAGATGGAGTTTTGACAGTAAGTAAAATAAGAAATTATAGAATTCCTGAAGATAAATTGTATCAAAATGGAGGATATGTTCCTGATGGAGGATATGCTCCTACAACAACTGATACACCAGGAGTAACAGTGCAACCACAAGGTTCGCCAGAAGAAGTAAGAATATTGGATATACCTTCTATAGGACCAAATAAATAATTTTAAGAAAAGAGGCGAGGTTATTTTTAGAATAGCCTCTGTGTCTCTTTTTTTAAATAAAAGTCATATTCAAAAACAGATTTATGTAGTCTCATCAAATCAAAAATCAAAATTTATATTTTAAAATATTAAAAAAAGTTATCTAAATAGAGAAAATAATATTATTAGAAAAATTTATCTTAAAAAAAAATAAAAATTTAAAGAGGAAAAGAGGTTGAATCGAATGGCAGAAGAAAAAAAAGAGCCAGTAAAAAGAGGTAGGAGAAAAAAAGAAGAAATCGAATTGGAAAAAAATAAAGAACCTGCTAAAAGAGGTAGAAAGAAAAAAGTAGAAGTAGAGGTTGAAGAAGTTGAAAAAAAAGAGCCTGTGAAAAGAGGCAGAAAGAAAAAAGAAGAACTGGAAAATACAGAAACTGAAAAAGTTGAAAATTCTGAAAAAGAGAAAGAAGAAGTTAAAGTTACGAAAGAAACAGTAGATTTAGAAGATACAGAGAAAGAGAAAAATTCTGATGAAGAAATGTTGATAAAAAATATTTTAGAAATGAAAATAACTCCACTAAAAAAGATGGCGAAAGAATATAAAATTCCTAATTTTTCAATAATGACGAAACATGATTTAGTGAATGAAATTTTGATGAAAAAAGGTGAAGAAAATGGTAAAACATATGGTTTTGGAAAATTAGATATAATTAATGAAGGAAGTTATGGATTTTTGAGACAGACAAGTGTTGGGCCAGATGTGTATGTTTCGATTTCTCAAATAAAAAGATTTAACTTAAGAAATGGTGATACGGTATTTGGGGAGTTGAGAGTACCGATTGGAACAGAAAAAAATTATGGAATCTTGAAAGTGTTGTTGATAAATGGAGATTTACCAGAAAAGTCATCGCAAAGACCGTATTTTGATGATCTAGTTCCATCTTATCCAGATGAAAAAATTAATTTAGGAAAAGGGCACATTGCTTCGAGAATAATTGATCTTGTTGCACCCATTGGTAAAGGGCAAAGAGGATTGATCGTAGCACCTCCTAAAGCTGGAAAAACAGTGCTTTTATCGACATTAGCAAACGATATTATCAAGTATAATCCTGAAATTGACGTTTGGATTTTGTTGATTGATGAAAGACCTGAGGAAGTTACGGATATTAAGGAAAATGTTAAAGATGCAGAGGTTTATTCAGCAACATTTGATGAAGATCCGAGAGTCCATACACAAGTTACTGAAAAAGTATTGGAAATGGCTAAAAGAGAGGTTGAAAAAGGGAAAGATATTTTAATATTGATGGATAGCTTGACAAGATTGGCTAGATCGTACAATATTACAATTCCTTCAAGTGGGAAATTGATTTCAGGTGGTATTGATCCAAATGCTTTATATTATCCAAAAAGATTTTTGGGAGCAGCGAGAAATATTAAAAATGGTGGAAGTTTAACGATAATTGCTACTGCGCTTATTGAAACAGGGAGTAAAATGGATGAAGTTATTTTTGAAGAATTTAAAGGTACTGGAAATATGGAAATTATTTTGAGTAGAGCACTTCAACAATTGAGAATTTTCCCGGCAATTGATGTTTTGAAAAGTGGTACGAGAAGAGAAGAATTACTGATTCCTAAGGATAAATTGGAAAAAATATGGAAATTAAGAAGAGAATTGGATAAAGAATCTGATAGTGATGGGATAAGAAAATTAAAAGAGTTGATAAAAAGATTTAGTTCAAATGATGAATTATTAGAAAATCTATAAAAATTATAAAAAAGAAATTTTGAAAAAGTTTGAAGATTTATGAAAAAAAATAAGAAACAAATTTGACAATTGTAGATTTATAAGGTAAACTAAAAAGTAGATAGCAAAAATATATTTTTATAATAAATTTACAAAAGTATTACAGAAGGAGGTAGTAAAAATATGGTAGGAATTATCGTTGCGAGTCACGGTGAATTTGCTGCTGGTATTAAACAATCGGCTTCAATGATTCTTGGAGAGGCAGAATTATTAGAATCAGTTGTGTTTATGCCTAGTGAAGGACCAGATGACTTATATAAAAAAATTCAAGATGCCATTGAAAAATTAGGAACAGAAGAAGTTCTATTTTTAGTTGATTTATGGGGAGGAAGTCCATTTAATCAGTCTAATCGTTTCTTTGAAGAGAATCCTGAAAAAAGAGCAATTGTTGCAGGACTTAATTTACCAATGTTACTTGCAGCATTGTCAGAAAGAGAAGATTACAACACAGCTCATGAAGTAGCAAAAGCTATTGTTCCAGAAGGTAAAGACCAAGTTAAAGTTAGACCTGAAGAATTGGAACCAAAAGAAGCAAAAACAACTTCAGCAGCACAAGATGACACACCAAAAGGTGCAATTCCAGAAGGAACTGTTATTGGTGATGGTAAAATCAAATTTGTATTGGCTCGTATCGATACTCGTTTATTGCATGGACAAGTTGCTACAAGCTGGACAAAGGCAACTAATCCAAACAGAATAATCGTTGTATCAGATTCAGTTTCAAAAGATGAATTACGTAAAAAATTAATCGAACAAGCGGCACCTCCAGGTGTACGTGCACATGTTATCCCACTTGATAAATTGGTGGAAGTTTCAAAAGATCCAAGATTTGGAAATACAAAAGCATTATTGTTATTTGAAAATCCTCAAGATGCACTTTATGTAATTGAAAAAGGTGTGGATATCAAAGAGTTAAATATAGGTTCGATGGCTCATTCTGTTGGAAAAGTTATGGTTAATAATGTTCTTTCAATGGATCAAAATGACGTTGAAACTTACAAAAAACTAAGAGATTTAGGTGTAAAATTCGACGTAAGAAAAGTTGCTGCTGATAAGAGAGCAGATTTATTCAAATTAATTTCAGAAAAAGCAAATGAAGGATTAAAACTTTAATTTTATTTAGGAGGATATTATGGATTTTAATATAGTTTCAATTATTCTAGTATTAATAGTTGCATTTCTGGCAGGAATGGAAGGTATCCTTGACCAATTCCAATTCCATCAACCAATTATTGCATGTTCATTAATTGGATTAGCAACAGGGCATATGCCAGAATGTATTGTTTTAGGAGGAGCGTTGCAACTTATCGCATTAGGATGGGCAAATGTTGGTGCGGCAGTAGCTCCAGATGCAGCTTTAGCTTCAGTAGCTTCAGCTATTATTTTTGTAAAAGCAGGAAACTTTACTGTAGATGGTCGTAATGTAGCAATTGCAGCAGCAATTACTCTAGCGACAGTTGGTTTAGTATTAACAATGGTAGTTCGTACATTGTCAGTAGTTATTGTTCACCAAGCAGACCGTGCAGCAGAACAAGGTAGCTTCCGTGGTGTTGAATTTTGGCATATGGTTGCATTAGCATGTCAAGGATTACGTATTGCTATCCCAGCAATCTTGTTATTATTCATCCCTTCAGAAGTAATTCAACATACATTAGGTTTATTACCAGAATGGTTTACAAAAGGAATGACAATCGGTGGTGGATTCGTAGTAGCAGTAGGTTATGCAATGGTTATCAACTTAATGGCTACTAAAGAAGTATGGCCATTCTTCTTCTTAGGATTTGCATTGGCTCCATTAAAAGAATTAACATTAATTGCGACAGGAATTATTGGAGTTTGTGCGGCAATTATTTACTTAAGTGTTACAAAAAACGGTGGAGGAAGCAACAATGGTGGAGGAACTTCATCAGGTTCAGGAGATCCACTTGGAGATATATTGAATGATTATTAATAATTTAGGAGGAAAGTAAAAATGGCAGAAAATAAAATAAAATTATCAAAAGCTGATCGTCGTAGTGTAATGCTTCGTTCTCAATTTTTACAAGGTTCTTGGAATTATGAACGTATGCAAAATGGAGGTTGGGCTTATTCATTAATCCCAGCATTGAAAAAATTGTATCCGAAAAAAGAAGATGCGGCAGCAGCTTTAAAAAGACATATGGAATTTTTTAACACTCACCCATACATTGCAGCACCTATTTTAGGAGTTACTTTGGCGTTAGAAGAAGAAAGAGCTAACGGAGCAGCAATTGATGATGCAGCAATTCAAGGGGTTAAAGTTGGAATGATGGGACCATTAGCAGGTATTGGAGATCCAGTATTCTGGTTTACAGTACGTCCGATTTTAGGGGCAATAGCAGCATCACTTGCTACAGGTGGTTCAGTAATTGCACCATTATTCTTCTTTATTTTATGGAATGTAATTCGTATTTCGTTCTTATGGTATACACAAGAATTTGGATATCAAAAAGGTTCAGAAATTACAAAAGATTTATCAGGTGGATTGTTACAAACAATTACTAAAGGAGCTTCAATTTTAGGTATGTTCGTTATGGGAATTTTGGTTCAAAGATGGACATTAATTAATTTCCCAATGATAGTATCAAAAGTACCTTTATCTAAAGGAGCATTTATTGAATTTCCAAAAGGTACAGTTACAGGTGCACAATTGCAACAAATTTTAGGAGATCAAGCAAGTGGACTTTCACTTTCAGCAGAAAAAGTTACTACATTGCAAAATAACTTAGATCAATTGATTCCAGGATTTGCAGCATTATTATTGACATTCTTATGTATGTGGCTACTTAAGAAAAAAGTAAGTCCAATTTTAATAATATTCGGATTATTTATAGTTGGAATTGTAGGACACGTAGTTGGAATTTTCTAGTATTTAATAAATTAAATTTGGAGATATTTATGAATTATGCCAGAACACTCGCGACTTTAGTCGTGAGATGAATGGCATAT
>CAURGH010000028.1:0-20437 GCA_963524305.1 uncultured Leptotrichia sp.
TAGTTATTTTACCATATATTATTTAGAGGTTTACACAAAAATTTTTACACACCCTATTTCCTTAATTATTTACTATTTTTTTTCATTAATCAATCCACCATATTTTTTAAATTTCATTTGTTAAACCAACTTTTTTTCCACATCTTCCAAAGATTCATAACCTTTCATCTTAGCAATATTTTCCAAATTTTTCTTCGCCAAATTAATTCCTTGATTCAATGATTCCTGAATGTATTCAAAATACAATTTCAAGGTTTTTATAGAATACGATGATAACTCTCCTTTCAAGTAAGTTTCAATTGAAACGTAATTTGGAGTGTCGTCCTTTGAATGTAAAGGTCTAGCACGAGAAGCCAATTTTGGATACTTGTTAATCATTTCTTCTTCCCATTTCAAATAAATCTCCACAATTTCATTCACCAAATCTTTTTTCTCTTGAGAAATCGGCGTTATGAAGTCCTTTATTTGAGCGTATTCATCTGGTGCACTAAATTCCATCATTCGAGCATATTTTTCTCCAACAATATTAATTTCCTTGTGTTTTGCCAAAATTAAATCTTCCAAATAGCTTCTCAAAATATTAATTGGCATTGTTTCCCACTGACTTTTTCTCATAACAACAAATTCATCGGGATTATTCTGACATTCAGCTCTTCCTTCTGTGTGATGAACCATTTGAAAAAACATCCATTCCCTCTCTAATATTTGCTCTATTAATCTCTCTTTTAACCTATTTTCTTGCTCTTCAGTCATTTTTTCTTCGCTCATAATTATCACAACTACTTTTTTAAATAATTTACTAACAAAAATAGTTCCCTTTCTTCAAATTTTCTAATTTTAATCCAACATTGGCGGCCAATTTCTTAATTTTTCATCTTGAATTGACTGTTGCACCAAAGGACCATAATCTTGCAGAAAATCACTTTGCATATATGGATTTACAAGATTTTGATTTTGCAATTCCTCGATAATATCGCCACAAATTTTTTCAATTATTTGCACTTTCAATCTTGCATTATCAAATGGAGCTTTCACCAATTCATTCAACATTGCATGTGTTTTAAATCCCAATATTTTCAACCTTTTCAATCCTCTATGCTGCCACTTGTAAAACGGCAAATATTCTTTATTTAACAAATAAATCATATGAATCGCCTCAGAAATAAATTCTGTTTCAGCCAATCGTGCCGCCACAAATTCCTCACGTTGCATACATCTCAAAAAATTATATTGCCCAGACTGTGCAATTTTCATACATCTCGTTGCAATTTTGTTACGCCGAATATCTTCAGGAAAATACTTTTTCAATTTATCACGAATTTCTGTAAATTTTCCCAAATTATCAAAAAAAACTTCTCCATTCGTAGCTGTTGCCAGTGAATTTTCTGGAATTAAACGCCAATCATACAAATTCTCTGGTGCATCTTCCATTCCCAAAAATTTGTAATACCAGTCATTCATATTAAGAACTCCTCTTCTATCATCGCCATACTCACTCACAGCCAACGCTGGAAATCCCATAAATTCTTTCGGAAGCTCCCTCAATTTTCGCTCCAACTGAATCCCATATTTTTCAAAGTCCTCAGGCATCAACCAAATACAGCAAGATGGTCCAAAATCATGATCCCTAGAAATTTCATCATCAAATCCAAAACATTCCGAACCTTCTCCAGCCAGTCCAATCGCCATTCTTTCCAACAATTCAGGAAACTCCTCTTTTAAAAATGGAAGATAAATTTCCTCAACATATTTTCTTGAAAGTTCCAATCCTTTCATTTTTTCCACTTTTTCTCCTATCTTATATTTTCAAAATCGCTAATTACTTCGTTTGCTCCAACACTTCCTTAACCATCTTAATATTTTCCATCAAATTCTGATAATTTGCACTATTCTCTCCAAAAGTATTTCTACAAATTTCCGCACTTTTCTCAAAAAATTCCAACGCCTTCTCAAAATTTCCATCATTAAAATACTGAATCGCTAAATTATTCAACGACGCTGAATACAAATTATGTTCTTTCCCAACAATTTTTTCAATCAATTTCAATGATTTTTCCAAAGCTTCATGCGATTTTTCACTTTCACCAACTTTTGCATACGGAAACACCATATTGCTTAACGTTGTTGCATATTGCAATCCATTTTCTGGAGAATTTTCCAATATTTTCAAACTTTTTTCATGCAATTCCAACGCTTCCTTATACTTCCCAACACCTTGATAAAACAACCCTAAATTATTACAAACACTCGCATACAAATAGTCATTTTCCAAATTATTCTTCTCGTAAATTCCCATTGTTTCCAAATACAATTTCTCAATTTCATCATTTTTCCCCATAAAACGGTAAGTTTCAGCCAAATTCAAATTACAAGTTGCATACGGAATTGTATCTTTCCCATATTTTTTCACAATAATTTTTTGTGCCTTCAAAAGTGATTTTACAGCTTCATCAAACTCACTCACATATTTC
Organism: uncultured Leptotrichia sp.; assembly: GCA_963524305.1. Taxonomy (GTDB): domain Bacteria; phylum Fusobacteriota; class Fusobacteriia; order Fusobacteriales; family Leptotrichiaceae; genus JABCPH02. The sequence continues at coordinate 2,472 of CAURGH010000028.1, forward strand.
AAAGTTCCTCCAACTTCATTCAATATTTTTATATTCTCATCACTTTCTTCACCAAAAACTTCCTTAGTCAATTTTGCCAATTCCTTTAAAATCGCAACTTCTTCAATAACTTTCCCCTGTTGCATATAGCTATTTCTCAATTGAGTTAATTCATTTATTCTTACTTTTTTTTCAAATATATCTGACATATTTTTCCTTTCTTTTTCCAATTTTTATTTTCTATATTTTCCATAACAAGCTACCAATTTCCACTCATAAAATCTATAAATTTCTTAACAATATTTCCAATACCTTTTATTCCCAATGCTCTTTAAAATGAAATATTCTTCACTTTTAGCAGTTGAAAACTCCTCTCTATTTTTTGTTAAAAAATTAAAGATATCTACCAATATTATACCACATTTTTTCTATATTTTTCCCACAAAAAAATACGCCATTTCCAAAAAATATGGGATTTGACGTATTTTAACAAATAATTTTAAATTTTCTTATTTTTTAGTTTTTTTGCTTTTAGATGCTGGTTTTATTTCTTTTTTTGCTTCAACATCTTCTTCAGGAACGTAATCAGCTCCATAGTAAGCTCTCATTAGAATTTCTTTCAATTCAGAAATTAGTGGGTATCTAGGGTTAGCTGCTGTACATTGGTCATCAAACGCATTCAATGCCATTTCATCTACAGCTTCCAAGAAGTCTTTTTCAGGTACTCCCCAATCTCTAATTGTTTGCGGTATTCCAATTTCTTTTTTAATTGCCATAATTCCTTCGATTAATTTATCTACTTTTTCTTCTTTTGTTTTAGCATCTTTTCCAAATCCTAAATGATCAGACATTTCTGCATATCTTTGCATTGCATTTGGATATCTATATTGTGGGAAAACTCCCATTTTTGTTGGTGCATCAGTTGCATTATACTTAATAACTTCTTCTAAAATCAACGCATTTGCAACTCCATGTGGAATATGGAATTGTCCTCCCAATTTATGTGCTAATGAGTGATTTATTCCTAAAAATGCATTTGCGAATGCCATTCCTGCAAGACAAGATGCATTTGCCATTTTTTCTTTTGCTTTAATTGCATATGATCCTTCTCTTACTGATTCTGGTAAATATTTAAATACCAATCTTGCTGCTTCCAATGAATATGGTTTTGTATATTCAGTTGCCATTACAGAAACATATGATTCCAAAGCGTGTGTAAATACGTCAATTCCTGAAGCTACAGTCAAACCTTTTGGCATTGTTAACATTAATTCTGGATCATTTATTGCTACATTTGGTGTCAATTCATAATCTGCTAATGAATATTTTACTCCAGTTTCGTCATCAGTTATAATTGAGAATGGTGTTACTTCTGAACCAGTTCCAGCCGATGTTGCAACTGCTATAAATTTAGCTTTTTGTCCCATTTTAGGGAATGGTAAAATTCTTTTTCTAATATCCATAAATCTCATTGCTAAATCTTTAAATCTAGTATCTGGGTGTTCGTACAATACCCACATGATTTTAGCAGCATCCATTGCTGAACCTCCACCAAGTGCAATAATTACATCTGGGTTGTACTCTAACATTGCTTTTGCTCCTTCTTGAGTCGAACTCAATAACGGATCTTCTTTTACATCAGAGAAAATTCTAAAATCAATTCCAATTTCTTCTAATACTTTTGTAATGTGATTTGTATACCCTAATTCAGATAACGCTCTATCTGTTACAATAAATGCTTTTTTATGTTCACCTTTCAATTCTTCTAAAGCAGTTGGTAATGAACCATATTTAAAGTACACTTTTTCAGGTATTCTAAACCACAACATATTTTCCCTTCTTTCTGCGATTGTTTTTACGTTAATCAAATGCTTAACTCCAATATTTTCAGAAACAGAGTTTCCTCCCCAAGAACCACATCCTAAAGTCAATGATGGCTCTAATTTGAAGTTAAATACATCTCCAATTGCTCCTAATGAAGCTGGCATATTTATCAACGTTCTTCCTGTTTTCATTCTTCTTCCAAATTCATCGATTTTTTCTTTTTCAGCCAAGTTTACATAAAGTGCCGAAGTATGTCCTAATCCACCTAATTCAACCAAAGCCTCAGCTTTTGCTAATGAATCTTGATAATCTTCTCCTTTATACATCGCCAATACTGGTGACAATTTTTCATGTGCAAATGGTTCTTCAATATCCACTGAATCAACTTCTCCAATTAACACTTTCGAAGATTTAGGAATATCCAATCCTGCCATTTTAGCAATTATATAAGCACTCTTACCAACTACATCCGCATTCAAGTTCCCATTAATAAACAAGATTTCTCTTACTTTATCTTTTTCCTCTTCATTTAAGATGTATGCACCTCTATCTAAAAATTCTTTTCTAACTGCATCATAAATTTCTTTATCAATGATTACTGCTTGTTCTGTCGCACAAATTACACCATTATCAAATGTTTTAGACATTAAAACATAGTTTACTGTCATTTTGATATCAGCTGTTTTATCAATTACAACTGGTGTATTTCCTGCTCCAACTCCTATTGCTGGTTTTCCTGATGAATAAGCCGCTTTAACCATTCCAGGTCCTCCAGTCGCAAGAATCAAGTCAGCATTTTGCATTAATTCTCTTGATAATTCAACACTTGGTTGATCTATCCAACCAATAATATCTTTTGGTGCCCCATATTTAACTGCTTCTTCCAAAGCAATTTTAGCTGTATAAATTGTACTTTTTTTTGCTCTTGGGTGTGGTGACAAAATAATCCCATTTCTAGTTTTCAAAGTTAATAATATTTTGAAAGCTGCTGTTGATGTTGGGTTAGTTGTAGGAATTACCCCTGCAATAATTCCGATTGGAGTAGCTACTTTTTTTACTCCATAAGATCTGTCTTCTTCCAAAATACCACAAGTTCTTTCATCTTTATATTTATTATAAATATATTCTGAAGCAAAGTGATTTTTTATAACCTTATCTTCTATTATCCCCATTCCAGTTTCTTCAACTGCCATTTTTGACAATTTTATTCTTTCATCATTAATTCTTTGAGCTACTTTTCTAAAAATTTTATCTACTGTTTCTTGATCAAAAGTTGAAAATTCCTCCTGTGCTTTTCTAACACGACCAATTAATCCTTTCAATCCTTCTAAATCTTTTACTTCTGCCATTTTGTCCTCCCAATTTTTTTAAATCTTATTAATTTTTATAAATAACAAAATTTATTTTCATAAAACCATCAAACTAATTCAAATAAATCTAATACTTTTTACATTTCAATTATATTTCAAATTTTAAAATAGTAAAAATGACTTTTAATATTTTGTAATTTTAGTATAACACTATTTTTAAAAAAATTAAATATCTTTTTTTTATAAAAAATTTATTGTGATTTTTTTCTTTTTGCTTTATTAATAATACTCCTTTTCTTCCAAAATGTCAAGTGATTTTTTTCTTTTTTATTGATATTGATTTTTAAAATTTTTAAAGCTATAATAAAAAAGCCTAAAAAAGTACAAAAAATTTTATAAGCGAGGAAATTTATTATGAATAATTTAAAAACAAATATTAGAAATAATCTTATAAAACAACGAAATTCTTTATCAAGTGATATTGTTCGTGAATATTCTAACTCAATAATAAAAAACTTAGCTCCTTTCATCGAAAAGGCCCAAAATATCATGATTTTCATGAATATGCAAAACGAAGTAAAAATTAGTGATTTAATTGAAATGTATCCCACTAAAACTTTTTTTATTCCAAAAATTTTCCCAAAAAGACAGATGAAAATCAACAAATATAGGAAAGATGAGTTAATTCTCCATAAATTTGGCTATTACGAATCTTCTTCAAAAAACTTTTACGATGAAAAAATTCTTGATTTAATCATTGTTCCAGGACTTGGTTTTGATCTAGAAAAAAATAGAATTGGTTTTGGAGGTGGATTTTATGATACATTTTTGACTCGATTGAGAAAAGATGGCATTAATACTCCATTTGTAGCGATTTGCTATGATTTTCAGATAATTGAAAAAGTTCCAGTTGAAGGACATGATGTAAAAATAGATTTTATTGTAACTGAAAAGGGAATTTACTAGAAATTTAAAAATCACAATCTTTTTTGACTGTGATTTTTTTATCTAAATTTAATTATAACTAAAAACTGTTATGAGTAAAACTAGAAAACTTTATTAATAATAATCAATAAAAATCTTCTTTTTTAATAATTTTCTGATTGCTACTTCCTCTAAATTTTAATTTTGGATCATGCAACGCTTGTATAAATTTTCCATCCACCAAAACATCAATATACTCTAAGCAACACTTTTTCTCCTCATCTTTTTTAACCTGTTCAAGCGTATATCCTGTATAAAGCCAAATATTTTTTTTAGTCTTTTCCTTCAAAAACTTCAAAACTTCCAACATTTCAGTCGGATTAAACAACGGATCTCCTCCACTTATCGTAACCCCATCCAACAGCGTATTCGCATTTATCTCCTCTGCAATCTCTTCTAATCTTTTGAAAGTCAACAATGTCCCATGTTTCGGATTCCAGGAATACTCATTATGGCAACCAGGACAAGCGTGCGAACATCCCGAAAAATATAGCGAATATCTCAATCCCACACCATCCACTATCGTTTCTTTATACACATTCAACAATCTCAAAGTAAATTCTTGTCCCATTTTTCCTCCTTCAACTGCCATTTTTATAACATTTTCAATAATACTTTCTATTATTTTTTATAATTTTCTAATCACCCGCTTTATTACAAATTTATTTCAATCCATGTTTAATTCTATCTTTTTCCTCAGCCTTTTTAGCACTGTTCCAGCTATCTAAATCACCTGTCAAATAACCAGTTATTCTTCTAACCCTTGAAATATGGTCACTGTGACAAATCGGACATCTGTCATAAACAATTCCCTCATATCCACAATCCTTACATCTATCAACTGGATGATTTATAGAACCATACCCGATTTGGCTATCCTTCATCACTTTTACAATTTTCAAAATTACTCCAATATTTTTTCTAGCTTCTCCATCCAATTCTACATAAGTAATGTGTCCACCTCTAGTCAATTCATGAAACGGTGCCTCTTTTCTAATTTTATCAAAAATACTAATATTTTTCTTAACATCAATATGGAACGAATTAACGTAATAATCTCTATCTGTTACATTTTTGATTTCCCCATATTTCGCTCTATCCATTCTCAAAAATCTTCCAGCCAAACTTTCTGCAGGTGTCGCAATAACCGAATAATTCAAATGTTCCTTATCCCTCAATTCCACAGCAATTTTCGACATTTCTTTTATCGCATCATACAATGTTTGGTAAGCCACTTGATTTTGACTATGTTCTTCATCAAAAAGCGCATACATCGCATTCGCACCACCAACAAATCCAATTGATAAAGTTCCAGTATTAATCGTATTTTGAATCTCATCATTCATCGATAACTCTCCCAAACCTTTCCACAAATTATTAGACGCCATAAATGGAAACTGTTTTACCAACGCAGTTTTCTGAAAATTAAATCTCTCCTTCAATTGTTCTCCAACAAAATACGTCATTTCCTTCACTTTTTCAATAAATCTTTCTGACAACATCTTATTTTTTAATTCTAATTTTTCTTGCTCATTAGAAAATTTGCCTTGTTTTTCCAACTCTGCAATTTCTTTCTCCACATTTTTTCTAACTTCAATCGCTATTCTCGGAAAATTAATACTCGTAAACGAAATATTTCCACGCCCAAGACTCGTTTTTTCTCCATTTACATTTTCAAAAACCCTTGTTCTACACCCCATTGTTGCGATTTCATATTTGTATCTTTCAGGGTCATCAGCTCTCCATTTTTTATGCTTATTAAACTCTGTATCCAAAAACACAAAATTTGGAAACAATCTTCGGCTAGTCGTTCTACAAGCCAACAACAATAAATCAAAATTTGGTGTCTTAAATTTATATTTTTCATAAAAGTCAGGACTGTCAATTTCCTCAAAAATTTCTTCACTATTTTCCAACGCAAATTGATAATCTTCCTCATCAAAATTTACGCCTTCCTTTACTTTAAAAATTTGAATTGGAAAAATAGGTGTTTCTTTTTTCCCTAATCCAGCTTCTGTCGCCTTCAGCAATTCACGAATAACCATTCTACCTTCTTCTGAAGTATCTGTTCCATAATTAATTGATGAAAATACAACTTGATTTCCACCACGAGAATGCATTGTATTTAAATTATGTAAAAATCCCTCCATCGCTTGATAAGTTTCAAGCCTAGTGTCATCATAAGCAATTTCCAGCAATCTTTTTATATGCTTTTCATTTATTTTTAAATGTTCTGATAATTTTTTAATCGTTTCATCATTTACTTTAATCGTAGTTACAACACTATTTATAAAGGCTTTTACCTCCTGATTAATTTCATCCACATAATCCAAAGATAAAAAACTTAATAATCTGTATCTAAAATGTCTTCTAAATGATTTTAGCACACCTTTTGCCATAAAAAAATCAAACGCTGGAATTGCTTGACCACCGTGTTGTTCATTTTGGTTTGTTTGAAAAATTATTGTTGCCAAAGTTGCATAAGTCGAAATACTTTTTGCTTCTCGAATAAATCCATGTTTTGTTTGAAAACCGTTTTCAAACATCGGTTTCAAGTCATATTGAAGACAAGTCGTAGTTTTACTCGGATAATAGTCCATGTCATGAATATGAATTTCGCCATTTTTATGTGCTTCACTAAACTTAGGAGAAATCAAATTCTGCAAAGTGTACATTTTTGAAATTTCACTCGCAAGTCTCATCATTTGTCCAGCTGGCGTTGAAGCCGACATATTTGCATTTTCATTATTAATATCATTTTTTTCTACATTCACAATCCCCGATATCATTTTATTTATATCTTCCGTCAAAAATTCTTCCATTTTCAATTCCTCCCATTTTTTCAAGCCAAAAATTAATTTCAGTTCATACTTTAAATTTTATTTTTTATTTTATTCTATTTTTCTAGACTAAATTTTCATTATCCAAATCATATAAAATATTAATTATTCATTTTATTCGATCACTATTTTTACTCATTTTTAATAAAATTAATATCTATATTTTTTATATTTACCTTTTCAAAAGATACTACATCTAGTTTTCATATATAAAATATAACACAGTATTTAGTATTCTACAAATATATTTTATATATTCGTACATTTTTTACAAAAAAATTTTACAAACATTATTTTTTATTTACTTCTTATTCTTATTATTAAATTTTTTTAATGTTTCGTTTTATATATTTTTTATTTTTCATAAAAAACTTAATTTTTACTATCCCTTAATTTTATTGCTTTAAACGATTTCTCGTGTTAAAATTAATATAGAAATACAAATTTATTTAGAAAGAAGGTAATTTTTATGAAAAAAAGATTTTTTGGAAAAAAAACTATTGTACTACTATTATTTGCAATTTTTTTTGCAATTAGTTGTGGCGGGAAACACCCCGCTGTAAAGAATTTTGAGAAAGAAATGTCGATTTTACAAAGTGGAGATATCAAAAAAATGCCTAATTTTACGACAAATGAAGAGTTTAAAAAACTTAATGAAGATACTTTTGAAACTTTAAAAAATGCTTACAAAAAAATTACGTATAAAGTAAATAAAGTTGAAACTGACAAAAATATTGCTAAAATTAATGTTACTATGAAATCTCCAGATTTAACTAATTTAGTTCAAGATGCTTTACAAAAAATAATGTCTACATCACCTAATGAAATGGTAGGTAAATCACAAGAGGAATTAAATAAAATAGGAGAAAAAATTATGGTTGATTTGATAAAAGAAAAATTATCTAGTTCAAATACTAAATATAGAGAAAAAACATTTGATGTTATTTACAAAAAAGACGGTTCTGAATGGACAATAGATCCTACTGAAAATTCTGAATTTTTTGATATGACTACTTTTGGAATGTTGTCGACAAAATAAAAGTTTTTCCCTTTACTTTAAATAACATTAATGATACAATATTTAAAAGGAAAAACAATCAAATCATTATAAATTATATAAAAAATTAACAAAAATAAATAATAAAAAAGAGGTGAATTTGTGAAAGAGAAAATTTTAATTGTTGACTTCGGGTCGCAATATACTCAATTAATTGCAAGAAGAATTAGAGAAATGGAAGTTTACTGTGAAATCGTTCCATTAATTGATGTAGAAAAAATCAAAAATGGAACTGAACCTGTAAAAGGAATTATTCTTTCGGGAGGACCTGCTTCGGTTTATGAGGAAGACGCTCCAACAGTTGATAAAGCCATTTTTGATTTAGGATTACCTATTTTAGGAATCTGTTATGGAATGCAGTTAATAACTCACTTAAACGGTGGAAAAGTTGAAAAAGCTGATTCGAGAGAATTTGGAAAAGCTATTTTAGAAGTTATAAACGGAGAAAATCCTTTATTTAAAGAAATTAAGAAAACTTCTAGCATCTGGATGAGTCACAATGATCATATCACTGAATTGCCTGAAGGATTTGAAATAATTGCACAAACTGACTCTTCAATCGCTGCAATTACAAATAACAATGGAATTTATGCATTACAATTCCACCCAGAAGTAGTTCATTCTGAATGCGGAACTGAAATTATTGCTAACTTTGTTTTTAATATTTGTAAATGTGAAAGAAACTGGAAAATTACAAGTTTTATTGAAGAAAAAACAAAAGCAATTAAAGAAATTGTTGGAGATGAACATGTTTTACTTGCATTATCAGGTGGTGTAGATTCTTCAGTTGCAGCTGTTTTAATTAACAATGCGATTGGAAAACAATTGACTTGTATGTTTGTAGATACTGGACTTCTTAGAAAAGATGAAGGTAAAAAAGTTTTAGAATATTATAAAGAACATTTTAATTTAAATATTGTTTTTGTTGATGCGAAAGATAGATTTTTAAATAAATTAAAAGGTGTAGATGAGCCAGAAGCTAAAAGAAAAATTATTGGACATGAATTTATCGAAGTTTTCAATGAAGAAATTAGAAAATTAAAAGGTCAAGAAGGTGCAAAATTCTTAGCACAAGGTACAATTTACCCTGATGTTATCGAATCTCAATCAATAAAAGGTCCTTCTCATACAATAAAATCTCACCACAATGTTGGTGGACTTCCAGAAGATTTGAAATTTGAATTGCTGGAACCATTAAAAGAATTATTTAAAGACGAAGTTAGAAAAGTTGGACATGAATTGGGATTACCTGATACTATTATTAATAGACATCCATTCCCAGGACCAGGACTTGGAATTAGAGTAATTGGAGAAGTTACACCTGAAAAAGTAAGAATTTTACAAGAAGCTGATGACATTTTCATTAATGCATTGATGGAAGAAGGATTATATGGAAAAGTAGATCAAGCATTCGTTACTTTATTGCCTGTTAAAACTGTAGGAGTTATGGGTGACCAAAGAACTTACGAATATGTAGCAGCTATCCGTTCTGTAAACACAATTGATTTCATGACTGCAACTTGGTCTAAATTGCCTTACGAATTTTTAGGAGATGTTGCAAATAAGATCATCAATAATGTAAACGGAATAAACAGAATCGTTTATGATATTTCTTCAAAACCTGCAGCTACAATTGAGTGGGAATAATCAATAAAATGTAAAAGTACTAAAAAGGTATTGAATTTTTAAGAGGTGGAAGACCCACCTCTTATTATTTTCTTTAATTATTGTAATTAATAAACTAAATAAAACTAGAAAATTACAACCTTTTTTGCTATAATTCTTAATTATAAGGAGGATGATTGAACAATGATGAAAATAGAACAATTAAACGTTAAACAATTTCTTGAAACTGGTAGAGAAGAACCTTTTCTTGTTCCAGATTATCAGCGTCCTTACTCATGGGGAGAGGAAGAAATAGTAACATTATTTAACGATTTATTATTATTTACCGAGGGAGACATTTCCAAAAAAAATAAAAATTCCAATGACACTTATTTCTTAGGAACTGTTATCTCATTTAAAAATGAAAATGGCGAACAGGAAATCATAGATGGTCAACAACGTATTACATCATTATTTTTGTTATTAAGAGCCATTTATACAAAGTTAAAAACTTTTTCCAAAAAGACAAACCTTTATGATGAACTTTTAAGTGAAATCGAACCTATTTTATGGAAAAATGTAATCAAAAGTGAAGGTGCAGTAAAAAATGTTTTAATCTCATCTTCCGTTATCAATGATGAAGGAAATAATATTTTAAAAGGTATTTTAGAAAATGGGGTCACTAATGAAGAATCAAATGACAAATATTCATTAAATTACATATTATTTCAAAGATTATTTGATGGATTAGTTTACGAAAATCCAGGACTTATGTTTGAATTTGTTCGTTATGTATTAAATCGAACATTAATTTGTCCAATAATAACTGAATCACAAGAAGGTGCTCTTAACATCTTCTCGACATTAAACACAAGAGGAATGCCTTTGTCTGAATCAGACATTTTTAAAGCTAAAATATATAATTTTTTAGACGATTCTCAAAAAAATAGATTTATTGAACGTTGGAAAGAATTAACAGAAAAAGCAGAATATGTAAACGAAGATATTCAACAGATTTTTTACTACTATATGTTTTATTTACGAGCATTAGATGGTGATTCCGCTACAACTACTATTGGAATCAGAAAATATTTTTCACAAAATAATTTTGCAAAATTATTTAATAAGAGTCTTTTAAAAGATTTAAATTCAATTTTAGATTTGTGGGTTGTTGTTGTAAAAAAACAGAGCTTGGAAAATGCAAACTGGTCTAAAAATAACCAAATTATAAAAATGCTAGATGTTTTATCATCTTATCCAAATGAATTTTGGAAATATCCTGTTATAATTTATTATTTGGTTCATAAAGAAAATCCTGAATTTGAAAAGAGATTCTTGAAATTTTTGAAAAAATTGACAATCGAATTAGTTGCAAACTACTTAATTAAACCGACTGTCCTTGCAGTTAAGGCTGGTATTTTAAAGCTAAATGTTGAAATTACAAAAAAACTTTCACCGCCAGTTACATTCCAAAATTTACCACTTGACAGCTTAAAAACAAAATTAAGACTTCCAAGCAAAAATTTATTCAAAATGACTTTAAAAATGATGGTTTACAATTTTCAAGAAGAATTATTACCTAACAAATGGGAAATAGAACAAATTTATCCATCAAAATCTGTCGACGGATTTAATGATAAAGAATTAAAAACTGTAAGCAAAGATTACTTAGATTCAATTGGAAATAAAATTCCATTTGAAAAAAGATCAACAATTAAAGCAAGTAAAGATTATTTCCAGAAAAAACGTATCCTTTACTTACGTTCTCAAATTCCTTACGTAAAAGAATTTGCCACAAAACATGTTACTCACTGGAATGTTGATGATATTAAAAAACGAAATGAATTTATCACTGAGGAAATAATGCGATTATTTATTTCTTGGAGTGGAGATTACGAATTTTAAATTTTATCATTACTAAAAAACAGTCTGTCTCATAAAATAGAAAATATCTACTATTATTAAAAATTTTTAAGTAACTTTAGATTTTTAATATTTAATTTATATTAACGAATAATTTTCTAATTATGAGACATTCTGTGTCATACATCATTTTAAATTTACCATATTTCATTTATAATTTTTCACAAAAATCAAACTTATCTACAACTTATAAGGGTAAAAATTTCTTATCAAACTTTAATTAACATTTTTATCATTAACTTTAAACCTAAAAAAATTTTTAAACAAACTTGACATTGTAAAGATTAAATTGTATAATCTTTACAACGACAAGATTATAAGTGAGGAAATTATTAAATATGAAAAATTTAAAAAAGAGCTACCATCATGGTAATTTAAAAGAAGATTTAATTGAAAAAGGAATCGAAATAATAAATGAAATGGGAGAAGAAAAACTATCTTTAAGATACGTTGCCAAAATGTGTGGAGTAAGTAATGCCGCTCCTTATACATACTTTAAGAAAAAAGAAGATTTGCTTGAAGCTATAAGTAACTATATTTGGAAAATGTTAGCTATGGAATTAAATGAAACAAGAGAAAAGTATAAAAATAAAGAAGAATTGCTAGTTAAACTAGGAAAAAAATACGTCACTTTTTTTTGTGAAAATTCTCGGTATTATCATTTTATAATTTCAAGAAATAATATGAAAATTGATTTATTATCTGAATTTTCAAAATCAGAAAGCGATAATCAAAATGCTTTTAATATATTAAAAACTGAAGCAACCAAAGTATTTGAAAAATACAATATACCACCTAAAAATATACAAGATAAAATCATAGCAATGTGGGCATTAGTTCAAGGATTAGTAACAATTATAACTATGAATAATTTAAACTATTCTGAATACTGGGAGAAAAAAATAGAAGAAATAATAAAATCAAGCTGTATGATACCTTCCCTTTAAGAATTTAAACTAAGAAAAAAAATTAAAATTAACTAAAATAAGGTGATAAATATGAAACTAATTATACATGATTTAAGTAATGAAAAATTAGAAAATTTAAAAGCAGAAATTGAAAAAGAAGAAAAATCTATAAACATAATAAAGAAAAGCATTAATCAAGGTAAAATAATAATTGACAAAGATGTATGTGTAATCAGCAATAATAAAAAAATAAAAAGCTGTATGGGATGTTTTGAATGTTGGATTAAAACACCAGGAAAATGTAAAATTCGTGATGGATATGAAAATTTATCAAAATTATATTTAAAGGCAGAAAAAGTAATTATTATAAGCCAATGTTTTTATGGCTCTTACAGTCCCTTTGTAAAAAATATATTAGATAGAACAATCCCATATCTGCTTCCATTTTTTAAATTTAAAAATAATGAAATGCACCACACTACGAGAAGTAAAACAAAATTCGATTTAAATGTATATTTTTATGGAAAAAACTTAACACGAAGCGAAAAAATAACTGCGAAAAAAACAGTAAAAGCCAACAGCATAAATTTAAATGTAAAAAATTTTAAAGTTTTATTTTTTGAAAATTATGATTAATCCACTAAAAAATTAAATTAAAATATACCAAAACAATAAATTATATATATAAGTCTAACCATGTACTTATCATTTTGAAGTAAAATTTCTAAAAGGAGAATTATAAAATATGAAAATTATTATAATAAACGGAAGTCCCAAAACAATAAAAAGTAATTCTGAAATATTAGGAAATTACCTTTTTTCATTGCTCAAAGAAAATAACATAAAAAAATATTATTCAATCCATTTCCAATTAAATGACAAAATGAAAAATGAAATTTATAATAGCGATGTTTTAGTATTTATTTTTCCTTTATATGTTGATGGAATTCCATCTAATTTATTAAAACTACTCGTAGAATTTGAAAAGGAAAATGCTATAAGACCTGAAACTAAAATTTATTGTATCGTTAACAATGGATTTTATGAAGGAAAACAAAATTTCTTAGCAATTTTACATATGAAAAATTGGTGTAAAAAAGTTAAGGCAAAATGGGGACAAGGAATTGGTATAGGCTCAGGAGAGTTGTTACCATACTTAAAAAATTTAAAACTTGGACAAGGACCACTCAAAAACTTAGAAAAAATACTAAATAGACTTTCTAGAAATATTTTAACTTTAAACAGTGATAAAAATATTTATATAACTCCAAATTGGCCAAGAAGTCTATATTTTATACAAGGTTCCATTTCATGGATTTTAAAAGCAAGAAAAAATAACTTAAAAATACGAGAATTGTTTAAAAAATGAGAATTGACATAAAAAGTGTTAGAATTTTTAAGTTAAAAATAAATTCATAATTTCTCTAATTTTTTTACTCTACTTTAAATCAAAAAAATGTTATAATTAATATAGACTAGTAACACTCGTAATATTTTGAATTGGACAAAATTTTTCAAAAAATACAATGTCTTAACAATTCATATTTTTAAATTTAAGAAAGGAGTAGTACGTTTAATCGTACAATAAAATATGAGAATTTTAGTTGTTGAAGATGAAAAAAATTTGAATGATATTATTGTAAAAAAATTAAAATTGGAAAAATACGGTGTCGACTTTTGTTTTGATGGTGAAGATGCTGTAGATTATATTCTTGCAGCAGAATATGATGCTATAATTTTAGACATAATGCTTCCAAAATTAGACGGTTTTGAAGTGTTAAAAAAAATTCGTTCAAAAAATGTAAAAACACCTGTTTTATTATTAACAGCTCGTGATAGTGTAGAAGATCGAGTAAAAGGCTTGGATTCAGGTGCTGATGATTACTTGATAAAACCATTTTCATTTGAGGAATTACTAGCTCGAGTCCGAGTTCTTTTAAGGCGAAATAATTCCAGCTCAGAAAATGCTGATAATACTTACACTTTAGCGAATTTAACCGTAATAATAGATTCTCACACCGTTCTCCGTGATAACCAAAAAATCAAACTTTCTATGCGTGAATTTTCTATTTTAGAATACATGATTAGAAATAAAGAAAGAGTTTTAAGCCGAGAAAGTATTGAACAACATATTTGGGATTATGGTTATGAAGGTGGTACAAATGTTGTTGACGTTTACATTCGATATTTACGAAAAAAAATTGATAATGGTTACTCGCCAAAATTAATTCACACCATTCGTGGTCTAGGTTATGTTTTGAAGGTGGAAGATGACTAAAAATCCTATTTTTGAAAAAGTAAATACAAACTTAAACAATAAATTTTCAATAAGATCAAGAATTGCGTTGTGGTACCTGATTTCAATGGGTTTTATTGTTATAATTTATTCTGGTTTATTTTTCTATATAACAAATAATATTGTCCGAAAATCGACATACACCTATTTAAAAGAACGAGTAAACAAAAGTTTTTCTAGCATTCGATACATTCAAGAAGATAAAGAACTTGAAATTGACGACAATTTACAAACCTTAAACGGAAGTATTCAATTATCAATTTTTAATAATCGAAAAGAATTTATTTATGGAAACTCTCCTTTAAATTTTAAATTTGATGATACTCTATCTAATAATGGAAAAGTACGAATTTTAAAGAACAAAAATCAACGGTGGTATCTTTATGAGGAAAAACATTTTTATAAAGGATACGGTGATTTATGGGTTCGTGGTGTCGTAGAATCTTCTGTTTTAGAATACACTATCGAAGCAATATTTTTCATAACTTTAGTTGGATTACCAATTTTACTAATTTTTATTACTATTGGAGGATATATTTTTTCAAAACAATTATTCAAACCAATTAGTAAAATTACAGAAATTGCCCAAGAAATAAACGACGGTGACGACCTAACAAAACGAATCAATCTAGGAAACGGAAAAGATGAAATTTACAATCTTGCAAATACATTCGATAATATGTTCGATAAATTACAAAAATCTTTTGAAAATGAAGTACAGTTCACTTCAGATGTCTCACATGAATTACGAACTCCAATTTCAGTAATCATGACACAATCTGAATATGGAAAAGATATCGAAATGACACCCGAAGAAGCAAAATATACATTCGACGTAATTTTCAAAGAATCAAAAAAAATGTCGCAACTTGTTTCACAGCTACTGACTCTCGTTAGAATTGACAAAGGTCACCTAAAATTAAATTTAGAAAATATTGACATTGGAGAATTACTAGAAATTTCGCTTGAAACACAACAAATTAATGCCAACAAAAAAAATATAAACTTTGTTACCAATATCGAAGAAAATATTTTTACTTTCATAGATGAAATAATGATTTTACGTGCTTTTAACAACATTATTTCAAATGCAATTTTTTATGGAAAAGAAAATGGATTTTTAAAAATTTCTTTAAAAAAAGAAAATGATAAAATTTTTATCACTTTTGAAGATAATGGTATTGGAATTTCAAAAGAAAATTTAGATAAAATATGGATTAGATTTTTTCAAGCAGATTCTTCACGAACTACTGACAACAGTGGTTTAGGATTACCAATGGTAAAAGGTATTATCGAAGCTCACAATGGAAATATATATGTAACAAGCGAATTAGGAAAGGGTACAACTTTTTCTATCATTCTACCATTTTTAGAAAAAGTCTAAATTCTCTCATTTTTGTTTAATCTTTTTATGATATCATAAAACTATTAAGTAATGGTATCAGTTAAAATTTAACAAATATTAGCAAAATATTTTACTAATAATTTATTGATACACTTAAATAATTAGTAAATTTAAAACTTCTGTTGTTTATCTCGTAAACTCGTAAATTCAAGAATTTCTAAGCAATAACTATTAATTTACCTAAAAACCACTATTGATAAAAAACAGAAGTTAATAATTAACGTAACTTTGATAACTTTTATTTAATTTGGAGGAGTAATGAAAAAAATTTTTAATATCACTTTTTTGGGATTAACTTTAGTTACCTGTATTGGATTTAGTTCAAATAATTTCAAAAATTTAAAAAAATCCAAGAATTATACTTTGGCTAGTTACACAAAAATTGGAAATGCAAGTACAAATTTAACTTCTGAAGCCGCAAAAAAAATAGCTTTAAACCACGCAAAAGTTTCAGAAAATGATGCAACTTTCACAAAAATAAAATTAAATGTATCAAATGGTAAATCTGTTTACAATATTCAATTTTTCGTAAATGGAAAAGAATACAACTACACCATTGATGCAAATACAGGTAAAGTTTATAAAAAATTAACGATAAAATAAATTTTAGGAAAATAAAACTACTGTCTCATAAATCATAAAATAATATTATTAATAAATATTACATATTTTTAAATATGTTTGAACCTATTTAAAATCAAACTACTAAAATTGTACAAATTTAGATTTTCAATAAGTAGCCATAACTTTTGAGTTCAGTTTTAAAGTAGGTTTACTATATTTAAAAATACTATTTCTATTAGTTTTAAGAAATAGTAAAATATAATAATTACATTTATCTTTATGAGATAGTCTTTTAAAAAACTTCTTTTTTATAAATTCTTTATCAAAAATATATAATTAAAAAAATATATAATTAAAATTGAAAGAAAATTTATAAGAAAAAAATATCCTAAATTTTTATTCTATCAAATTTATTAAAAAATAAAAAGAAAGGAAGAAAGTACATGAAAAAATATGTAGCAGAGTTTATTGGTACTGCTGTTTTAGTTTTATTCGGTTGTGGAACAGCAGCAATTTTAGGTACAAAAGGTAGCGAAGCAAACGTCGCCTACTTAGCAACAGCCTTTGCATTCGGATTATCAATCGTAGCAATGGCTTATTCAATCGGAAATATTTCAGGATGTCACATTAATCCCGCAGTTTCAATAGGATTTTTATTATCAGGAAAAATGAATATCAAAGATTTTGTCGGATATGTTATCGCTCAATTTTTAGGAGGAATTTGTGGAGCCTTCATTTTAATGTCATTAATTGGAAAAGAACATGGATTAGGTACAAATGCATTATTTGATGCAAGTGTCGGGAAATCATTGTTAATCGAAATTATTTTAACATTTGTATTCGTAATCGTAATCTTAGGAGTTACTTCAAAAATTTCAAATAGTGCAGTTGCAGGATTAGTAATTGGATTATCATTAACTTTAATCCACATTTTTGGAATTCACTTTACAGGAACATCTGTAAATCCAGCAAGAAGTTTTGGACCAGCATTATTTATGGGTGGTGAAGCCTTAATATTAGTATGGGTATTTATCATAGCTCCTCTAATAGGCGGTGCTTTAGCTGCATTATGTTACAAATGGTTATCTACAGAAATTGAAAAATAAAAATTTATTTTTCTTTAAACCTCAATAAAAAAATAGAGTAACTTTATTTTTATTAACTTTAATGTTACTCTATTTTTTATTTCTTATCATTCTTAAACTACGTTGTATCATATAAATAAAAAAATGGCGTCCCCGGTTGGACTCGAACCAACGACCCTCTGATTA
>CAURGH010000029.1:0-19902 GCA_963524305.1 uncultured Leptotrichia sp.
TTTATTGAAGTAATTCCTGATGGTGATGTTACAATTGCAGTTGTTGGTGCTGGTGCTGCAACATTTGTATCAACTTTATAAATTGGGATTATGCTTCCATCCACATCAGTTACTGTAGGTGATGTAGCTCTAGGCGGAACTTTTATTGTTCTTCCTCCCATTTCTTTCATATCATCAGGCGTTACAACTTTCATTGCTGGAGTCAATGTTCCTGTCTGAGCAGTTCCTGTTGTCGGATTTACTCCTGTCGCCTTATCTTCAACATTTGGCAATGATGAACTGTCTGTCCAAATTCCTGCACTCTTAGTATCTGTAGCTGAAATTGCTATTGTACCATAGTTCTTAACATAACTTCCATTAGCAATATAAATACCTTTTACTCCTTTAAGTCCGCTTGCTGTCGTTCTAATATTTCCCCAGTTTTCTCCTGTTGCTCCTCTATCAATGTACATTCCGATTGTATCATTTCCAGAAAGGTCAATAGTTCCGTAGTTTACTGCCTTAGAACCTGCTCCTACCGCATACATACCCATTGTATTTGGCTGACTTACTTCTATTCTTCCTTTATTTATTACAGTTCCTTGGTTAAATGTCTGACCATATGTTGGTGATGCTGGATTGTCATCATAATATCCAGTCGCCATACCTACACCGTACTCTTTAACAGCCGTATTAGAAGCTCCAACTTTAATTGTATTATTGTTAGTTGCAATTCCGCCAGTAGTTGCATACATTCCTACGTTTCCATTACCTGCTGAGAAATCAATTAGAGCATCGTTATTTATTTCTCCATTTCCGTATAATCCGTAGTTTCTATCACCTACTGATGTCAACGGTGTATGATTGAATACACGTCCTGTGTTGTCGTTTTGATAAATGAATACCGCATCTGTTCCTAATGTAGTATTAGAAGCTCTAGAATCAATATGATTTCCACTTCCCTGATTTACTAATCCAAATGAATCATTACCAATTGTAATATTTCCATCAAAAGATACAGTCTGTCCTGTTCCAACTGTAAGAACACCAATTGATTTACCTGTTCCAACTGTAAGGTTTCCATAGTTTCCTACATGTCCTCCGTTAGAATAGATACCTATACTGTTATCTCCCATAGTAATTGTACCAGTTGCTTCGTTAGATATTCCTTTACCATAGATACCAACTGCATCTGTTACACCTGCTCCTGTTATCAATCCCTTATTTTTTATTGCATCTGTAGCTGCATTTTCTGAATACATTCCAGTACCTTTACTTGCAGTTATTTTAATTGTACCATCATTAACTAATTGACCAGTTTTAGTAACCATACCAAAGTTAGTAGCTCCTACTTCAATCATTCCAACTGCATTATTTGTTGCTAGACCGCTTGTAGTGTATATTCCTGTATTCTTAGTTCCTGTATTGAATAAAAGTTTTCCATCATTATTAATTACTCCACCTTTTTGATAGATACCAATTACTCCGTTACCTGCTGAAGTTAAATCCTGTTTATTTAGTATTCCATTTACTCCTGGTCCTACTGGACTTGTTGCATCAGAATAAATAAAGATTGCACCGTCATCTAATGTTATTGGACTACTTCCATTTGTATTTTTATAATTTAAACTATTAACACCTTTAAAGTAGTATCCGTAAGATTTTTTACCTAGTCCTCCTTGAACTAGATCATAAGCATCCAATGTTACAGTTGGTGCTGATGTTTTATTAACATTTTCTACAAATACTCCTGTTGCACCATCTGCTGGAGTTGTACCAGTTCCACCTTTCAGAAGTTTAATTTTAGCTCCTGAGTAGACTGTGATTTCTCCTGTACTTGAGTATAATCCAACTCCTGAATCTCCAACTGTTATACTTGAAGCATTTCCTAATTCAGTTTTTGTATTTCCATAAATTCCAATTGTTTTATCTATTCCTTCAATTTTTCCATTATTTGTAATAGTTCCTTTTGGTCCTTGAGAGTACATTCCAACATTATCTGTAGAATTATTTAATTTAATTGTTCCATTTGTATCATTTTTTATATTAGAATTTTTTGCAACCATTCCAATATTCTTAGCACCTGTTGTTGTGATTGTTCCTTTATTTATTGCTGTTTTATTAGGTGTAGTCACATCTTCAGCAGAATACATTCCTGTCGCTGATGGCCCGTTAACTGTTATATTTCCTTCATTTGTTGTATTAGCATTTGAACCAACCATACCAAAGGCTGCATCTCCATCCATTGTTATAGATTTACCAGAATTATTAGTTCCTGTTGCATCATCTGAAGCATAAATTGCAATTCCTTTTTTGATTTTACTTGTGACTGTTCCGTCATTTATAGCCTTAGAACCAGCTCCTGTTGCAACTAGTACTTTTAATTCAACTGGTGTAGTGGAATTTAATGTAATTGTTCCTTTGTTAGTCAATGTTTTTCCATTATTTACACCAAGAATATATCCTTGATCAATCAGATTTGTTGAAACCGCAACATTTGGTGTTGCTCCATCCTGAATAGTCTTTCCTGTGTCTACAGTTATGTTAGAATCATATATTGAAACTTTATTTAACTTATTAGTTGCAACTGATAAATCGATATTTTCATCTATTTTTACATCTGCACCTTTTATTGTTAAGTATTTATAATCTCCACTAAGTGTAGCCACTTTCTGTGAATTAGCATTCTGTAAAAGAGATGTTATAGGTGCTATATTACTAAATGATACATCTTTATTTCCAGCGTTAGTTAAATCTGCTAGTAGTACGCTTGAACCAGATTTCATTGTTAAGGCTATTCCAGTTCCAGTTCCAGTATTTTGCCAATCATTCAAGAATGTAGTAAATCCTGTCGTAAATATATTATTGTTAGTATAGAAAGCATATGAATGATTATCTATTTCAGCTTGACCTGGATTATTAGACAAATCAAATTTTCCTGCTGTTCCACTAGTGGCAGATGGAATGTTATAGAATAAAATTGATCCTGCAGTACTTGTTCCTGACACAGTAGCATTTAATCCTTTTAATGTCTGTGTAGAACCAGCATCTGCATATAATCCTACACCCCCGTTTCTAACAGTTAATGTTGCCGAGTTAGCTGTTCCATCACCTATCTCAGTAGTTGAATTTGCTCCATTTGCAGAATAAACTCCAACTGAATTTGTTCCATTTGCAGTTATTGTTCCACCTGTAAATTTAAATTCTCCATTATTTACAACTCCCACATTGTTTGAAGAGACTGCAATAGTTCCAGCAAGTTGTTTAGCTTTTGAGTACTTATCTTTTGTATACATACCTATTGAACTTGCACCATTAACATTTATCGTTCCACTATTTTGAATAACTGTTTCAAAGTTAATTGCATTTGTTCCTGAATTGTCCTGTGCCATCATACCAACGTTAGTCCCACCAACATTAATAGTACCTCCACTAGCATTTTCACCTAAAATTTGATATCCTTTTGTTCTGACAATATCGTTAGCGTTTTCTACATCATAAGCATATATTCCTACGTTTCCACTGCCATTATTAAGATTTATTGTCCTGTTATTTACACCTACAAGATCTCCTGTTGCTAAATCAGCTGTTTTAAAACTTTGAATTCTTATTCCAGCATTACTTGTAGCATAGGCATTGGCATAACTATGATCAGTTTTGTCAAATAAATTATACGCTCTATCTATTGTTATATCTCCGTTATTCGTTACAGTATCATCATAGATAGATTCTAACAAAATTCCTGAGTTGTTATTACCAGCTACATAAATTTTACCATTATTAAATATTGTTTTTTTAGAATCCCATTTTGCTTCTTGTAATTTTGCCATACCGGCAGATGACCCATTTTTAGCTGTATCATATGAACCTGAGATTAATATTAGACCATTGTTAGCCATGTAAGAAACTAAAGAATTGTCTCCATAGTCATCAGTATCATCAACGTATAATGCTTGACCAGCCAATTTCATTCCATAGGAATAGGCTCCATCCATTTGCATATAACCATCTTTCTTATTAGCAGCTCTAACTAATGAACGTGAATCAGGAGTACTATGAGCTGAATAATTTTGACCAGGAACTTTAGTATAATTATCATACAAAGCATTACTTGTTATATTTACAGAAGCAACCTGTATTCCAGTTGAATAATCTCCACTAAAATGTATTACTCCATTTTGTGCTAAATTTTTTTCTAGTGTTGTACCATTAGTAAGAGTAGTACTTTTACCTGATGTAGCAATTATATAATGGGTAGTAGGATTCGCAACAACTTTATCTACAAAATCTTTATTAAAATCATTAAAAATAGCTGCATTTGTACCACTTCCATTAAATAATTCATAATAAGTTTTTGATGTATGATCTATAGTTTCTTCTGTAGTTTGTGCTATACCTACTTTATAACCTATTTTACTATGACTATTTGCTGTTATTGTTTTTGGTGTTCCTGTATTATCATCTATTGAATTTCTTAAATTTCCTGTATATGAACCAGTTAAATTTTCAGTTTCATCATTAATACTTCCTATATTTGTAATATTGGTAACTGTATTTCCATCTGTCCACGAAGTTTCTTCATTCACTATACCTGCTATTGCAGGTCCAACCAAATTAACAGTAGCGCTATTTTTTAACGTAAATTTGGCACTTGCTGCTGAACTATCTCTTCTTACATCATCAACATAAGCAAATCTACTCCCTCCTCCATAAAAATTAGAACCATTTGTGTTATTTGCAGTCGCATTTCCAGTTAGAGTTACAGTCGCTTTTCCATTTGTATAAGCAGTGTTTCCTGCAATTTGATAGTATGAAATATAACGTGTATCATTACTATTTTCATGGATAAATGGAGTAGTTGCATTCGCTACATTTTCTTCATTATCCCTATCTGTATAAATTTTATGATTAGGATTCTCGTGTGAATTTGGAAAAATTAAAGTAAATCCACTTACAGGACTCATAGTAACACCAGGAATCGTAACCTTAGGCGGAGTTATCGAAGGTACTTTCGTACTAGAAGGAGTCACAGGCGATACCTGTATATTTAAAGTAGGTGTCACAATAACTGGTGCTTCTGCAGCTCCCACAGTTTTTATTACAGGTATTTTAGGTTTAACCGCAGCATCCACTGGTACCGCCGAAATTGGTTCAATAACCTTTTTGTTTAAAGCTGTATTTCCATATTTTCCACCTGTGTAAGTTCCAAATTTGTCTGCTGAGTTCCTTTTGTATTTTACATTAGGTGTTTTATCTCCACGACCTTTGTATGTTCCAGTCCAGTCGTTATAGAAATAATTTACTCCGTATTGCCAACTGCTCCAAGGCGATTTTACTACATGATCTCCTTGTTCCATCAACTGAATTAATTCTAAGTTGTAATTTTTTACTAACTTATTATTTTCAGCTTTTACTTTTCTAAATTCTTGTCGCATATCTCCTATTGAAGTCGATATTTCTTGCCTTTTACTCTGGATTGCTTGATCCGGTGGAGTCGACACATCTGCAAAACCAGCTATTCCGCATAACAAGAATGTAAACAAAGCTTTTTCCGTGTATTTAAAGTCTTTGCATCTTTTGGCAAAAGCCTTTAAATCTTTAGCTAATTTTCTTAAGCTATTCGTCATAATTTCTCACCTCGTTTAATTAATTTTTTGCTACCGAATTCCCTAAAATTTCTATCATTTATTTCCATAAAATAATCAAATTGAAAACAAAAAAATAAAAAAATACAGTTATTTAAAATTTTTCCAATTCTTCATGTTTATAGAAATCTACAATAATTCTACTTTAAGGATTATTTTTATTACATTAACTTTTGTTAAATCATTAATTATTGCAATAAAATTATATATTTTCAGTTAGCTCGGTCTTAGTATAACATGAAAGAAAGAAAAACACAATTACTATAAACAATTCACTTTTTTTGCTTTTAGTATTTTTTTGTTGTATACTAATTTTCAATTACTATCATTTTATATTATAAATTTTACAAAAAAAAACAAAAAACTTTTAAACTAAAATAGTTCAAAAGTTTTCTGCCTTTTTTCATATTTCTAAAAATATTATATTTAACTTCTAATTCTGAACCTCTCACAACTGAAGTTGCGAGGTTCTTAAGTACTATTTAGTTTCTTTTGAATATCTATTATTCAAACACTAGCTAATTTCCTCAAGACTTTAATGGACAAGCTCTCCTTTGAGAACATTTACGTCCTGTTGGCTCGGTTCAAAACCAATATTAATATTTGACATTACTTATTGCCATTTTTATTATACCATATGTATTCAACTATTTCAAATTTTTTAAACAAAAAATTTGCCATTCATCTCACGGCTGAAGCCGCGAGTGTTCTGGCATAATTCATAAAATTCCTTCAACCTATATTATTTAGGGGATACCAAGATTTTTACTTGGCTTTTTTCTTTTACTAAAGTTTCAAATCCTTCTTCAATAATATCGTCTAATTTTATTTTTTTAGTAACTAATAAATCTTTTGAGAAATATCCTTTTTTCATTAATTCTAATGTTTTAGGGAATACATCACGATAAGCGATAACTCCTCTTATTGTTCTTTCTTGAATTACTACTTGGTTTGGATCAATTTCTGCTGGTTTTTCCCATATGCTTACAATCATTAATTCTCCATCTTTTTCAGCTACTTCCAATGCTTGCTCCAACACTGCTGGAACTCCTGTCACTTCATAAGAAACATTAACTCCACCATCAGTTTGTTCTTTTATATATTCTACTACATTTACTTTCGATGGATCTACAATTATAGCACCCAATTCTTTTGCTTTCTCTTGTCTTTCAGGCGATAATTCTACTGCATAAATTGTCGAAGCTCCTGCTGCTTTTAACGCATCAATCATCAATAACCCAATTGGTCCACAACCAAAAATTGCTGCTGTATCTCCTGATTTTATTTTACTTTGTCTTATCGCATACAATGCAACTGCTGCTGGTTCTGTCAAGGCCCCTTGCTCATAGTCAATTTCATCAGGCAACTTGTGTGCTTGATCCTCATTAACAACTACAAATTCAGAAAAACCTCCTCCTCCACCAGCTAATCCAACAAAATTAAGATTTGGATCTAAATTGTATTTACCTTTCAATCCATGTTTTGCTAAAATTGGCTCTACAGTTACTCTATCTCCAACTTTAAATTTTGTAATTTTATTTCCCACTTCAATAACTTCTCCACAAAATTCGTGTCCCATAGTTATCGGAGCTTTTTCTCCAGTATATGGATGAGGATTTTCAACAGGAATAAAAATTGGCCCTCCCAAATATTCATGCAAATCGCTTCCGCAAATACCAGTGTATTTTACTGCTATTTTGATTTGTTTTTCTCCTGTTACTGGCACATCAATTTCTTCTACTCTAATATCTTTTCTTCCGTACCATCTTGCTGCCTTCATTTTTTCCATTTCAATTTCCTCCAAAAATATTTTGATTTTAAAATGTTTTCACTTTAAAAGTATACCACAAAAATAAATTTTGGCAATAGCAATTTACATTTTTTTATTACATCAGTAAATTTTTATCTTTATTGTCATACAAAATTACTTCAACATTTCCCTTTGTTCAGGTGTCAAAACTTTATCAATTTCTTCATTTCTAACTTTTCTCAATTCATAATATTTTTCTGAAAATTCACTATCCGATAAATTTTGATTTTTCAATTTATTTGTATTTCTTTCAAATTCTCTTCTAGCCCTCAAAACCTCATTTTTTTGCTCATTTGTTAAATTTAATGAATCCACTAATTTTTTTGCTTTATCATTTTTTTCATTAAATTCAATCTTTTGGCCATTCACATAATCACTAAATTTTTTCAACTGTTCAGGCGACAAAATTTTAGAAATCTCTAAATATCTTTCCTCTTCAATTTCTCCAATTTTCGCTTTCTTTTCATCAAATTTAAAAGTTCTTCCATCTACTTTATCTGCTTCTTTTTGATATTTTTCCAATATTTTATTCAATCTTTTTTGTTGTTTTGGAGTAGCATTTATCTCCTTGTAGATATCATTCTTTGAGATCTTTACAACATAAACTTTCTCATAATAATCTTCATATGAAAATGAAATACTACTCAATCCAAGCATCAATGCCAAGAACAATAATTTCTTCATAAATTCTCCTTTTCACTTAAATTTATTAGATGTGTTCAAAAACACAAAATTTCTAATTTTTCAATCATTTTTAAACTAGAAATTCATTACTGTAACTCGTTTTCAAACACATCTTTTTCATTCCAAAAACTATTTGCTAGAATTATTATAGTTTGGTGCTTCTTTTGTTATAATTACATCATGAGGATGACTTTCTGCCAACCCAGCTCCTGTTATTTTAACAAATTTTCCATTTTCTTTTAAATCTTTAATTGTTGGTGCTCCACAGTATCCCATTCCTGAACGAAGTCCTCCACAAATTTGATAAACAGTGTCTTTCAATCTTCCTTTGTATGGAACCATTGATTCAATTCCTTCTGGAACCAGTTTATCTGTTGCAGATTCTAATTGGAAATATCTGTCTGAACTTCCTCTTTTCATTGCTGCAAGTGATCCCATTCCAGCATAAGTTTTGAATTTTCTTCCGTTATACAAAATTTCTTCTCCTGGTGCTTCCTCAGTTCCAGCCAACATTCCACCTAACATAACGCAGTCTGCTCCAGCCGCAATCGCTTTTACAACATCTCCAGATAATTTAATTCCACCATCAGCAATTACACCAATTCCTTTTTCATGACAAACTTCTGCAACTTGCATTACTGCTGAAATTTGAGGAACTCCAACTCCTGCAACTACCCTTGTTGTACAAATTGAACCAGGTCCAACTCCTACTTTTACAGCATTTACTCCAGCTTCTATCAAATCAAGAGCCGCTTCCGGTGTTACAATATTACCTCCAATAATGTCTAAATCTGGAAATTCTGCTCTAATTTCCTTAATTCTTTCAATTACTCCCTTAGAATGTCCATGTGCCGAATCAACTGCAATAATGTCCACTCCTGCATCAACCAATGCTTTTACTCTTCTTATTGTATCAGTTCCTACTCCAACTCCAGCTCCTACTCTCAATCTTCCGTGCAAGTCTTTTGCTGCATTTGGATAATTAATAACATTATCAATATCTTTTATTGTAATTAATCCTTTTAATTTGTCGCCTTCAACTATTGGCAATTTTTCAATTCTGTGTTCTAATAAAATTTGTTTAGCTTCATCCAATGTAGTTCCAACCGGAGCAGTAATTAATGGTTGTTTGGTCATAATATCTACAACTTTTGTTGATAAGTCTTCTCTATATTTCAAATCTCTATTTGTAATAATTCCTTTTAAATTATTTTCTTCATCAACTACTGGCAATCCAGATATTTTATACATTTTCATTAATTCATTTGCTTCTTTTAGAATTGCATGTTCTCTTAAAGTTATAGGATTTGTAATCATTCCGCTTTCAGATCTTTTTACTTTCGCAACTTCTTCAGCCTGTCTTTCAATTGTCATATTCTTGTGAATAAAACCAATTCCACCTTCTCTTGCAATCGCAATTGCTAATTGAGATTCTGTTACTGTATCCATTGCCGCACTTAAAATAGGTACATTTAATTCTAATTTTTTAGTCAATTTTGTTTTTAAAACAACTTCGCTAGGTATCACCTCAGACGCTTGTGGAATCAACAATACATCATCAAATGTTAATCCTTCCATTACAATTTTTGAACTTTGATTCATTTCAAATCTCCTCCTTATTTCAAATTTATATGTTCCGAACAGTTTTGTACTTGAGTGCAATCAGTAAATTAAGAGAGATTTTCCACTCTTCTGTATTACTATCACTATATTTTTTAAATTAAACTATTTTATCACAAAATACGCTATAATTTCAACACTTTTTTCAAAAGAAAATAAAATTTATTTCCCTTCCCCATTCAACTTCACAATTTCCACAATTACATCAGTTGCCAAAATCATACTTTCAAGTGCAACAAACTCATATTTTCCATGAAAATTTTCTCCACCTGCAAAAATATTTGGTGTAGGAAGTCCCATAAATGAAATTTTAGAACCGTCTGTTCCACCACGAATTGGCTCAATTACTGGTTTTATTCCCAAATTTTCCATTGCTTTTTTAGCAATTTCCACTACATTCATATGGTCTTTAATTATTTCACCCATGTTGTAATATTGGTCTTTTATCTCAACACTTACCAATTCTTTTCCATATTTTTCATTAATTTTTTTCGCAACATTTGCTGCAAATTTTTTCTTTGCTTCAAATTTTTCTCTATCATGATCTCTCAAAATATACGACAATTCTGCTTCTTCACAATTCGAATTAATTTTATCAAGGAAATAGAAACCTTCATATCCTTCTGTTTTTTCAGGCACTTCATCAGCTGGAAAACTATTCACAATCTCTGCTGCAATCAAACTCGCATTTATCAATTTTCCCTTTGCTGTTCCAGGATGTACGCTCTTACCTTTTATCTTGAAAACCGCTCCAGCTGCATTAAAACTCTCATATTCAAGCTCCCCAACAGGTCCTCCATCCATCGTATATGCAAAATCAGCACCAAATTCTTCCACATTAAAATTATCTGCACCACGACCAATTTCCTCATCAGGCCCAAATGCTACTTTTACAGTCCCATGCTTAATTTCTGGATGCTCAATCAAATATTTCATCGCTTCAACAATTTCCACAATTCCAGCCTTATCGTCAGCTCCCAAAAGAGTTGTCCCATCAGTAGTAATTACAGTTTTTCCCACATAATTTTTCAAATTAGGAAACTCTTCAACTGACAAAACAATATCTTTCAACTCATTCAACACAATATCTTTTCCATCATAGTTTTCCACAATTTGTGGATTAATATTAGTCGCATTAAAATCAGCAGTATCCATATGTGCAATAAATCCAATTACAGGCACCTCTTTATCAACATTCCCAGGCAATGTCGCATTCACAAAGCAAGCATCATTAACATACACATTTTCCATCCCAATATCTTTTAATTCCCTAGCAAGAATCTTCGCAAACTCAAGTTGTGTCGGTGTTGATGGAATACTCTCACTTTTCTCATCCGATCTAGTCTCAAATTTTACATATCTCAAAAATCTATCTTTTAATGTATCGTACATTTTCTCATTCCTCTTTTCCTTTTAAAGTTTTTCTTCATATTTCCATTATATCATATTTATCTCATTCAAAAAATAGGAAAATTTCATTTGAAATTTCTAAGCCATTTACTCTTTTTTTATAATCTTTTTCGTGGTATAATAAATTAAATTTATATTATAGGAGGATAATATTGTATGAATGAAAATTCTTTAATAAAGCAAGATTCAAATAATCAAAATTCAAATCCAAACTCTATGTTTATCGAAAACTTTTTAATGGTAAATGCAAAAAATTTACCTACAGAAAAAATTCCTTACCTTAGAGAAAAACTTTATTCTTTACCAGAAACACGAGTAAAATCTATTCAAGCCTTCCCATTTAAAGATACCACTATTAGTTTAGTTCTTTCATTATTTTTAGGACCTTATGGCGTTGATAGATTCTTTTTAGGGGAAGTTGGATTAGGAATTTTAAAATTAGTTACTTTAGGTGGATGTGGTATATGGGCAATTATAGATTGGTTTTTAATCATGAATAAAACTAGAGAATATAACTTTTATAATTTAATGCTATTCTTAGGTTAATAAGAATTTCATAGTCTTATGATAATTTCAAAAATGAAAAATTACTTTAAAACTTTATTTAAATATCATAAACAAAACTTTTTATTATATCTATTATTAATAATTGTAATTTATATCAGATATTTGCTAAAACTTCCTTCTCCTTTAGGAATAATTCTAAAACCTTTAAAAATAAGATATTGGAGCGAAGGACTGACAACAGCAAGTATCCAAATTTTAAAATTAAATTTTAAAAAGGCCTATCAATATAATTCCCTTATTTATTTAGTTTTAATCTTAATCATTTTACATATTTTTGTTGAACCAATAATTATGGAAAAGTTTAAATTTAAAAAAAATACAAATATTTAAAAAAAACTACACTTAAAATCTTATATATAAGACTTTAAAGTGTAGCTTTTTTTATTGACCAACTGGTGTATCTTCAACTGGAACTTGATTAGAAATCAATAGTTGTTTATCCAAATCAGTTGCTGGTTTCCAACCTTTTGAAATTAAATCTTTTGCATACATAGAGTTATATTTCATAGCAATATAGATTATATAGATAATTGCTGGGATTCCCGCTGTAAACATTCCAATCACTCCTGCTAAAATTCCAACTACTAAAAAGATAATAGCATTTTTTCCATCACCTCTTAATAATGGTACAAAGAAACCAAAGAAAAAAGTTGTCCAAGAAAACCCTAGTTTTACTTGTTTAGTTACTCCATTGTTTACTAAATTTGCCACTGCCATTTCTACGTACTTCCTTTCACAAAATTTTATTTTCAAATTTATTCTTTTTTAATAAATAAATTTAAAATAATAATTATAATCTCTAACGCTATAATTATAACTTATTTTTCTTATTTTTTCAAATTAAAATTAAAATTTTTAGAAAAAATATTTAAAAATTTTTTTATATTTTTAATTTTCAACAAAATTTACAACTTCTGTTTCAATAAATGTCCCATTTTTTCTTTTTTTGTCTTCAAATATTTCTCATCAACATCATTTGCTGGAATTTCAATTTCTTCTCTATCTACAACTTTGATTCCGTAAGTTTCCAATCCCTTGATTTTAGATGGATTATTTGTCATTAATGAAATTGATTTAATATCTAAATCTTTTATAATCTGAGCTGCCACAGCATAATCTCTCAAATCATCTTTAAATCCTAATTTGTGATTAGCTTCCACAGTATCATAACCTTGATCTTGAAGTTTATACGCTTTCAATTTATTCAAAATCCCAATTCCTCTACCTTCCTGTCTCAAATAAATTACCAAGCCTTCTCCTTTATTTTCAATTTCATGCAACGATTTATGTAACTGATCTTGACAATCACATCTTTTAGAGCCGAAAACATCTCCCGTCAAACATTCTGAATGAAGCCTTACAGTCACATTTTCCTTACCTCTAACATCTCCTTTTATAATTGCTAAATATTCTTTATTCTCAATTTGATCACTGTAACCAATGAACTCAAATTCCCCAAATTTCGTAGGAATTCTAACATCTGCCTCATTTTTAACTAATTTTTCGTTTTTTTTTCTGTACAAAATCAATTCATCAACTGTAATTATTTTCAAATCATGTTCTTCACAAAATTCAAATAAATCATCTCTTCTAGCCATTGTACCATCTTGCTTTAAGATTTCCATAATAACTCCAACTGGTTCAAATCCGCAAAGTTTCGCCAAATCAACTGCTGCTTCAGTATGTCCTCTTCTTTCAAGTACTCCACCTTTTTTCGCTATCAACGGAAACATATGACCTGGTCTCAAAAAATCCTCAGCCTTTTTAGTCGGATCTGCCAAATCCAAAACTGTTTTCAATCTATCACCTGTTGAAATCCCAGTTGTCGTACCCTCTGCCGCATCTACAGAAATCGTAAATGCTGTTCCATGATGATCAGTATTTCTAACAGTCATTGGATCCAATTGCAATCTTTGTGCAACCTCCACCGAAACAGGCACACACATCAAACCTCTAGCTTGATTTATAATAAAATTTAACCATTCATAAGTAGCAACTTGTGCTGGTAGCACCAAATCTCCCTCATTTTCTCTATCTTCATCATCCACAACAACAACTGGTTTCCCAATCTTCAAATCTTCCAATGCTTCTTCTACTGTATTAAATTTTCTCTCCATATTTCTGCTCCTTTCTAATTAATATTCACTAAAATCCATTTTTTTGCAAAAATTCCATTGTCAATTTTGATTTTTTCTCATTATCATTATTTTCAAAATTATTAAACTTCAAGATTTTTTCTACATATTTTCCAAATAAATCTGTTTCAATATTAACAAAATCTCCCGTTTTTTTCTTTCCAAGCGTGATATTTTCCAAAGTATGCGGAATCAACGATACCGAAAAAGTTCCCAAATCATCGTCCACATCAATTACAGTAAGACTAGCTCCATCTATCGTAACTCGTCCTTTCTCAACCACATATTTAATATTCTGTCTATGCTTTTCCTCTAACTGAAACTTATACAATTTAGCGATCCCTTTCGGAACAATTGAAATAATCTTTGCTTCACTATCGACATCTCCCATTACTAAATGTCCACCTAGAAACGTCATCAAAGTCAATGATTTTTCAAGATTTACCACTTCTCCAACAGTTATTCTCTTCAGTCCACTTCTTTCAATTGTTTCATACATCACATCTGCCGTAAAAGTATTTCCACTAATTTCTGTAGCTGTCAAACAAACTCCATTTACCGCTATACTATCTCCAATTTCTGCCTTTTCAACAACCTTGTCAGCTTTTATCGTTATTCCTAAACCTGTCGCCTTCTTAGAAATATTCACAACTTTTCCCATTTCTTCGACTAAACCTGTAAACATATTTTCTCCTAATCTTATCCCATTTCATTATATTTCTTGAAATAGAACTCCATTCCTACATTTTCGCCATAAATATTATTTTTCACATTTGTCAATTGAATAGCCTCATCCATTTTTTCTCTCACAAATCCAGAAATAAAAGGTTTTGCACTACTATCACCTAAAATTTTATTCGCAATGAAAATTTCTCCACCATCAATCACATTTTCTTTAAATGCAAGTGAAATAAGTCTTTCTCCACCTTCTAACAAAACACTGTCAATTCCTATTTTTCCAATCTCTTCAAGCATTTTTTCAAAA
Source organism: uncultured Leptotrichia sp. (assembly GCA_963524305.1). Classification (GTDB taxonomy): domain Bacteria; phylum Fusobacteriota; class Fusobacteriia; order Fusobacteriales; family Leptotrichiaceae; genus JABCPH02. Next base: position 14,836 of record CAURGH010000029.1, read on the forward strand.
GAAAATTTTTCACCTTCAATAAAAATAAATTTTATTTTGTTTTCATCGCATAATCTTTTCTGTTTCACTTGAATCTTATTATTTTTAGATTTTTCAATATTTTCAATAAATTGATTTTTTTGTGAAGTTATAATCACCGTTTTTTCGTCCTCATTATTTTTCACAACCTTAAAATTTTCATCAATTTTTAAATACGGATCAACAATGATTCTAAAAGGATCTACACCATTTTCAATTCTCGCTGTCAAACTCGGATTATCCACAAAAACTGTATTTATCCCAACCATTATTCCCATAAATTTATTTCGATAATACTGAACTTTTTCTCTAGCGATACTATTTGTTATCCATTTTGAAATCCCATTTGACAAAGCTATTTTCCCATCTAATGTTATCCCACATTTCACAAACAAATAAGGAATTCTCGTTTTTATATATTTAAAGAAAACTTGATTCACCTCATCACATTCCTCTTTTAACACATTTTCCACGACTTCAATTCCTGCTTCCTTTAACATAGCCACACCTTTTCCAGCTACTTTTGGATTTGGATCACTAGATCCAATAACACATTTTTTTATTCCCATATCTATTATTTTTTTCGCACAAGGCGGTGTTTTTCCATAATGCGAACACGGCTCCAAAGTCACATAAATTATAGCCCCACAAGCATTTTCTCCAGCCTCTTCTAACGCATAAACTTCAGCATGAGGTCCACCAAAAAACTTATGATATCCTTTCCCAATTACTTCTCCGTTTTTTACCACAACAGCTCCAACCATTGGATTAGGATTTACCGCACCCGCACCTTTTTTTGCAAGTTCAATTGCCATTCGCATATATTTTTCATCAATATTTTCTTCCATTTTACTTTTTATTTTCCTTTTATTTTATTAATTTTGTTAATTTTTCTAAATTTTAAAACTTAATATTAGAAAATATTAAATATTTATTACGAAATTATCCAATATTTTTTATCAAATCAATCATTTCCAACGCACCAAATGCAACGTCAGCACCTTTATTTCCTGCTTTTGTTCCTGCTCTCTCAATTGCTTCTTCAATATTATTCGTAGTCAACACACCAAACATCACAGGTAATCCTGTTTGCAATGAAATTTGGGCCACTCCTTTAGAAACTTCTGCACAAACATAATCAAAATGAGGTGTTGCCCCTTTTATAACAGCTCCTAAAGTCAAAATTGCATCATATTTTTTTGATTCAGCCATTTTTTTAGTAATTAAAGGTATTTCAAAAGCTCCTGGAACCCAAGCAATATCAATATCTTCATCATTTACATCATTTCTTTTTAATACATCCACTGCTCCACCTACTAATTTTGAAGTAATAAACTCATTAAATCTCCCTGCAACAATTCCTATTCTTAAACCTTTTCCATTAAATTTTCCTTCTAACGTTCTCATTTTCATTCCTCCTAAATTATTTTAATATCCATTTTCTTATTTCCCATCAAAATTTCTCACTTATCAAAAGCAAAAAAACTTTAAAATTTATTAAATTCCAAAAAAAAACTGGATTTCTAAAACCCAGAACATTCACTATTAATAAAAAATATTTTTCTTAATACTATTCATAAAAATCTAAATATTTTAATTTTTTGTAGTATAACCCAAATTTCCTAAAATAATTTTTACAAACTTATTCTCAAAATCAATAAATTAAAATTAAATTTAGATCAAAATATTTTTATATTAACTTCTTCCATCTAGACTCTACTATCGGTACTGGAATCCCACCAGTTCGTGCTTGCAAAACAATCATATTTGCGCTCGTGGACTATACCACCGGTCGGGAATTTCACCCTGCCCTGAAGTTTTTGTATTTACAATCTTATTGTATACCTTTTTTCTTTTTTTGTCAAACATTTATTTTTTCTAGGACAGAACAAAATAGTGAATAACCATAACTTTTATATTTGATTTCAAAGAAATTTTACTGTACAAATAAAAATACGCCACCATTTCTGTATTTTATCGACAAAAACTCATGACGTATTTACAACATTTTTATAAAATAATTTTCCCTTAAAAATTACAATATCTCTTCAATAGAATTATCGCAATAAATAGTTTCAGACGTTTCCTCCAAAACTTTTTTCAACCTAAGTTTTTCCTCCATTGGCAAATATTTAACATAAATATTTTTCAAGCCTTTTCGTTCCTCATTAGTCAAATCCGACAAATAAATAATTCTTTTAGACATTTTATTTTTTAAGTCTAAAATTTTCAAACGATATTTTTCAATAACCTTTTCATCCAAATCTGTTTTTTTATTTGTAATTAAACAAAATTTATTTTTCCATTCATTTTTAAAGTCTTCCAAGTTTTCTTTTTCCCCATTATCACGAGTTCCCACAAAATTTCCTGTAGCTCCCCCATCTTCAGCAACTTTCAATCCTACATCTTCACTGACAACTTGAGCATCAGAAAACAAATCTAAAACTTCATTTTCATCAAATTCATAAAATACAGTAAATGGATATTCTCTCACATCTTCAACATTATTATTAATATCAAAATAATCTTTAAACAATGGAGTTGCAAATATTTTCTCATTTTCTTCTGTAACAACAATTTGACTTTTTTTATCCAACTTTGTCTTATAAAATATCCCTACTGTCAAAATATATTTTATTACAGAAGATAAATTTTTATTTTTTCTATTTAATTTCATCAAATTAAAATCTGTAAAATCATTTTCAATTATTAAATTTTTATCATTTCTAAAAAATTCTGCTAACATTTTTTTTGTAAAAGAATTATATTCCAATTTTCCTAATAAAAATGATTTAATCTTATTAAAAATTCCAACATCCTTTACTTCATAACATTTAAACAAATAGTCTCTTTTTATTGTAATAAAAATAATATTATGAGTTGTTGTTCGCTTTATTTTTTCAATTTCCACAGAAAAATTCCAATTGTAGTATTCTTTCAACTGCATCAATAATTTTGAGACATTATAATCTAAACGTCCTATAAATTTTTTCCCTTGAAATAATGAAATTTGATCAACTTCTGTTTTCATACTAATTTCACTTTTAATCTCATCACTAACATCAATATTTGTATAAAATACTGATTTCATAGGAAAAGAAGTCGTAAAAAGTGAATAATAGTAAATAAGTCTATCATCTATTAATTTTGAGTGTTTCACATCCTCAATATAAACTTTCGTATAATATCTATCTTGATACAATTCATTTTTCATTTTATAAACAATATCATAAATTAATCCTTCATTCAACTCTTTAAAAAATTCTCCCGAATTAAACCAAACAGCATTTCTACTAGTATAGCCCTTTTGCTGAACATCAAACATAATATGATTTTTATTCTCACCAATAAATTTAATATTTTCAAAAAAAACACTCTTTGTCAAAAATGTTGGCGTTGGATTCCCAAAACCAAACGGTTTCAATAAATCTATCAACTGAAAAAACTCATATGATATTTTTTGAACAGGAATCTGTTTGTCAACCTCTATTACCTTAACAAAATCCTCTTCTTTCAAAATATTCTTTGCGTAACTATTAATTTTTTTTCGCAATAATTTAATATTTTTTATAGGTAATGTAAATCCCGCTGCACCTGAATGTCCACCAAATTTCAAAAATAATTCTGGCATTGACTGTAACGCCTCCAAAATGTTAAAGTTCCCAATACTTCTACACGAACCTACCGCTAATCCTTGATCTTCCTTAATTTCCATAATTATTGTCGGCTTATTATATTTATCAACTATCTTTGAAGCAGCAATTCCTATTACACCATGATGATATCCTGGATCCCCATCTACAATAATATAATCTTCTTTTAAGTTCTTATCTTCAATATTCTTTTCAACCATTTCAACTATATTATTTTGCAAATCTTTTCTCTCAAAATTTTTATCAATCAATTCTTGTACAATAACTTCAATCTCACGACTATTATCAGAAGTCAACAATTTTACAACCATTTTTGCATCTTTTAATCTTCCAGCTGCATTAAAAACTGGAGCAATAATAAATCCAACATCATATGTAGTATACTCTGTTTTACTCTCCTTCTGATCCTTATTCCCACTAAAAAATAACTTATACAACAAATAGTTCAAACCCTTATTTTTAGAATGTAGCAATTTTTCCAATCCAAATTTCGTTAAAATTCGATTTTCCTCTAATAATGGAACAATATCCGCTACTGTCCCTATCGCTACCAAATCTATGTACTCATAAGCCTTTTCTTTTTCTCCTGCTCTTTCAAACAAACACAAAATAACCATAAAAATGGTTCCAACTCCTGCTAAAGATGGAAACGTAAATTTATTTTCTTTTCTTTTAGGGTTTACAACTGCAATTGCACTTGGAACCTTATTCCCATGTAAATTATGATGATCTGTAATAATAATTGGCAATCCAATAGAATTTGCAAACTCTATTTCCTGAAATGATGTTATCCCACAATCCACTGTTATAACTAAATCTGCTCCCGATTCTTTAATTTTCTTTAATGCCTCATTATTTAATCCATATCCCTCATCTCTAATAGGAATATAATAATTCACATTCTTAGCTCCCAATTCTTTCAAAGCCAAATAAAGAATTGACGTTGAAGTTATCCCATCAACATCATAATCACCATAAATCCAAATATTCTTATTCTCTTTAATCGCATTCTCAATCTCTAAAACTGTCTTCTCCATATCAAATAATCCATACGGATCTTGTATATTTTCAAGTCTTGGATCTAAAAATTTTTGAATATCTTCTTCTTCCCTTATCCCACGTGAATAAAGAATTTTCAAAATATCATAATCAACATTTAAATTTCTTCCTACAATTTCTCTATTACTAGGTATACTTTTCACATTCCACTTAGTATTTCTCATAACAACTCCTCCCAATTCTATAACCCCAAAAAATTCTAATCTTTATTTTTTAAAATATAAAAATTTTACCATAAAATATAATATTTATCAACTCCGTTTTTTACAACATTTTTTTGTAAAATAAAAAAATGGCGTCCCCGGTTGGACTCGAACCAACGACCCTCTGATTAACA
>CAURGH010000030.1:0-17566 GCA_963524305.1 uncultured Leptotrichia sp.
TAGTTATTTTACCATATATTATTTAGAGGTTTACACAAAAATTTTTACACACCCCTTACAACTGTTATTTAGGCGTCTAACTCTCCATCTCCTATGTATAATCTTCCAAACAATTTTGGACATTCTTTTTTCATAGAGTTTGGAACTTTCTTATTCCAACTAAATTTAAGTTTCGGATAATCTTCATCTTGATAATTTAATTTTTCTTTATACTCATCAAATACTTCCAAATATTTTTCAAATGCTTCTTCAAAATCTTCCAATGAATTTTTAATTCTAAAAGCATCTATAGCTACAAAGAAAAAATCTTCGTTTTCATAGATATCACTTGCAAATCCATCTTCTTCAGGTGTTTTTACATATTTAATAAGATCATCTGGACTATTTAAAATTTCTTCATATACATCTTTTCCTTGAGAAATAAGCCATAATCTAAAGAAATCAAAAAATTCTTCGCTATCTTCACCATTTATCAAATATGATGCACACCACAATTTTTCATTATAGCTTTCAAGCATCAATTCATCTATAATAATTCCAAAACTAAAAATTGTTTCATCTGATTCTTTAGATAATTTTTCTGTTAAATAATTTAACATCTCTAACCCATTTTTTGTATTCTTTTGAGCCTCTGAAACATAATTCCAAAAGCTATCTCTTGTCATATTCAACATAGCTATTACTCCTCTTTTCTATAAAGCTTTTCCATTTTTAAATCCTTATTTATCCTTATCTCTATTATTATTATAACACATTTTTTATATTATTATAGATTTTTTTATATATTTTCCCAATCAAATTAATAATCTTAATTATAAAACAAGGTATCTTTCAAAAAATGCTCCATCTAAATTTAACATTTCTTAAAAAATACCCTCTTATATCAATTCCTTTATTTCTGTTTTAAACTTTTTCTATTAAACAATTTATTTTTTCTTAATTTTATATCCCATTTCATCTAAAAATTGTTTATTTTTTCTCCATTTTTTCTTAACTTTTACCCACAATTTTAAATTCACTTTCAAATCAATCAAAGCTTCAATTTCTCGTCTCGCTTCAATTCCAATTTTTTTCAATAAAGCACCGTCTTTTCCAATAATAATACCTTTTTGACTATCTCTCTCAACATAAATATTCACATCATATTTTCTAATATTCGGCTTTGTCTCAACATTTATAATCTCGACAGCAACACTATGAGGAATCTCATCTTTTGTATGATGCAATATTTTTTCTCTAATCGTTTCAACAACAATTTTATTAACAGGCAAATCTGTATAATAATCTTCTGGATAAAACCACACATCATTCGACAAATAAGGCTCTGCAACTTCAAAAATTTTATGAATACCTATCGCATATTCTGCAGTCAAAGTTATGATGTTTTCGTAATCGCCCAATTTTTCTTTGATTTCCAATTTTTTTGCTTCGATATCTTCATCTGATAATTTGTCAATTTTATTAATTATCACAATTACAGGTGTATTCGCTTCTTTAATATGCTCACTCACAAAAATATCCCCAGTTGAAATTTCCACACTTCCATCAAGCATAAACATTATCAAATCCACATCATTCAACGTTTCTAATGCTATCTCTGTCATATGCTCACCTAACAAATGCTTAGGTTTATGAATTCCAGGCGTATCAACAAAAATATACTGATTTTCTTGAATATTTACAATCCCCCTAATTTGATCCCGAGTCGTTCCAGCCTTATCCGAAACAATCGCAACTTTCTCTTTCACCAATTTATTCATCAATGTTGATTTTCCCACATTTGGACGACCGACAATCGCTATAAATCCTGATTTCATTTTTCCTCCTCTCATTTTACTTTTCTACTTTAATTCTATAATTTATTAAACACTATATTGTTCTTAATTTTTATCTTTAAATTTATACTTTTTAAAATAACTCAGACTAAAAATATTAATTTTTCTTAACAAATTCTGATTTTAATTTCATTGCTCCAAATCCATCAATTTTACATTCAATATTATGAATTCCATCGTCTATCAATCTAATATTTTTTACTTTAGTCCCTCTCTTCAAGTCACTTGACGCACCTTTTACTTTTAAATCTTTAATTATTGTAACACTATCTCCGTTTTGCAAAATATTTCCATTTGAATCTTTTACAACATTTTCCTCACTTTCATTATTACTTTCTTCTAATGTCCATTCATGAAAACATTCTGGGCAAATTAACATATTCCCATCTTCATATGTATATTCAGATCCACATTTTGGGCATTTTGGTAAACTCATTTATTACTTCCTTTCAATTTTTATATTTATTTTCAATATTTGGTACAATTATATCATTTTTTATTTATTTTTTCTATTTAAAAAATGTTTTTTCATTGCAAAAAAATCATATCTAGTATATAATATTATTATGTTATCTAAAAAGAAAGGAAAATTTTATTTATGATTAAAATTGAAATGGACATGATTCAAACTATTGGTTTGGCAGTCATTTTGTTACTTATTGGTATGAAATTGCGAAAACATATTAATTTTTTTGAAAAATATTGTATTCCAGCTCCTGTTATCGGAGGATTCCTATTTTCAATAGTTTCGCTTATCTTTAAGCAAGCAAATATACTTACTGTTAAATTTGATACAACTTTACAAACATTTTTTATGGTAATGTTTTTTACAAGCGTTGGATTTAATGCAAGCTTAAAAACATTGAAAAAAGGTGGAAAACAGGTTGGTATCTTCTTACTTGTCGCTGCTGGACTATGTTTTTTTCAAAATATTGTAGCCATTGTAGTTTCAAAAATTATCGGATTCCCACCTTTATTGGGATTGATGACAGGATCTACTCCTATGACTGGAGGACACGGAACTTCCGCATCAATTGCACCTATTATTGAAGCACTTGGACCTCAGTATGCTGGAGCTAAAACTATAGCCATTTCAGCTGCAACTTTTGGACTTGTTGCTGGTTCTATGATGGGAGGCCCTATTGCAGATAGACTTATTAGTAAACATAAATTGTTACCTGAAAATTGGAAGAAAAATGGGAAACACTTGGAAGATTCAGATATTGATGAAGAAGTCCTAAAAAAACAACGTCCATTCTTAGATGGTGAAAGATTTTCGATGGCATTCTTCTACATCTTAGTTTCAATGGGAATTGGTTCTTATTTATCAATCATGATAACAGCACTTTTACCAGCTTTAAAATTTCCAATATACATTGGACCTATGATAATTGCTGCTATTCTTAGAAATATATCTGATCAATCGAAAAAACTAAATGCACCAATAAAAGAAATTAGTGTTTTAGAAGATGTTACTCTAAGTTTATTTTTAGCAATGGCACTTATGTCACTAAAATTATGGGAATTAATTAATTTAGCAGGACCGTTATTAATTTTATTAATTGCACAAATTATTTTAATTTATTTCTATCTTAATTTCGTTACCTTTAAAGCAATGGGATCAAACTACGACGCTGCTGTCATGGTTTCAGGACATTGTGGATTTGGTCTAGGAGCTACTCCAAATGGAATTTCAAATATGAAAGCCGTTACAGAAAAATATATTTTCTCTAAAATGGCATTTTTCGTTGTTCCAGTAGTAGGAGCTTTATTTATTGACTTTGTTAATACTTGTATTATAACTTCGTTTATTATGTTTTTTAAATAATAGTTTTTGATTTAAGCGCCTTTTTAAGATATTGTTCTTGAAAGGTGTTTTTTGGCTCTATAATATATATGGGGATGAAAAAAGAAATAAAAAAATAGCATAAATAAGAAATTCATAGTATTATGTTTTTGCCAAAAAAACATAAGAAAGGAATTTGTATTTATGCAAAATAATTTTACCACATTCAGACCTGATCTGGTAAAAGTTGCAGAAATCATAAGAACTACAAGCCACATTATTCTCTGTCTCGCCATTGTAAATGCACTTGTCTTTAAATAAGTTTCTTCTACAGGAGATGATATCCCTGCCATTCTATGAAAATCTTCTGTGTCTTCCTGCTCAATTACATCAATAATATCATCTATTGTTATTATTCCAAGAAGCCTATTTTCAATATCCACCACCGGCAAAATGATCAGATCATATTTTTTTCTTATTTCATATGAAATAAATATTCATTCTCACTGATTTTCCTATTTTTTTAAATTTTTTTCAAGAACAGAATAAAGCTGATCCAGACGCCATTGTTCCTCATAATCCATCTTTGGATTCTCAAAATAATATTTTTCAATAACCGGTAAAAATACCTCTGCAATTTCTTTACTGTTCATCCATAAATTCATTTGTTCATTAAATTCAGGATTGGAAGAAAAAGAATACGAATAGTAAGTATAGCTTTCAGTATAGGAGTACATCATTTCTTCAAAATGCCACAATACATTTATATCTTCACTTGCTTTTTTCCACATTTCAATATCAAATAGATGCCCTGTTTTCAGTCCTCCCAGATTAAACATAGTCATATAAACTGAAAAATTTTCTATTCTTGCTGTTTTAGGCTCAGTTTTAAGCACTTCAAACATAAACTCATTCGAAAATCTGTACATGAAATCAAGTTCCTCATCACTCCAGATTTTCTTCTCAAAGTGGCATTTATCAAGAATAAGTGAAGTGTCCAACCTTATTTCTGCATGTTTTACTATAAACTCAAGTATTTTGGGAAGAAAATGTTTTATCTCAAGTCCTGTTTCATCTAGATTTACAGCATCCAGATACTCCCACATTAACTCCCTTGATAATTCTCTGACCGGTGTCTTTATAAGTTTTTCTAAATTTTCTTCACTTACACAGCAAGGTGTACACACAGTCAGTTTTCCATTTAAATCATGAGTAAAAATTTTATATGCTTCTTCCAGCATTTTTTTCATTTTTTCACTTATCAATTTATCATCAAGTTCACCATTTATTGCCATCATAATTTCTTCAGACGGTCTAGTTTTTATCTTAAATTTTTTCATCAGAATTTTTCTCCTGCTAGAAATATATTTATTATAACATATTTTAGGCATTTCTCTTATTATTTTTAAAAAATTTCCAATAGAAAAAACTATATTTATGAGTGAAATTTTAATACATAAAGGCTCTATAATATATATGGGGGTGGAAAAAGAAATAAATAATATACAAAAATATAATATAAATAATGGATTTGTTGAAGGGAAAAATAACAAGATAAAAGTAATAAAAAGTCTATCTTATGGGATAAAAAAATTCGACAACCTTAAAAATCTTATTCAACTTAGAATCTTTTAAGGTTACCAAACTTTTTCCACCCCCACACTTGACAAAGAGCCAATTATTATACTAAAAAATGTGAATTTACTTCTCATGAATAATCTTCACAATTATAAATTCACATTTCACATTTCAATTTTTATTCTCTTACTCGTGTTAGCGCTCTATTTTTAGTTCATTCCTACAATGTTTTCATTAGGAACACTGCTGTAAGGACCATTTTTTAAACTATTTGTTACATTTTTTGGATTTGTTAATAATGATTTATAGCTGAAAAAGATACTTCCTTTTACTTGTGCATAATTTCTGTTGAAATTAATTTGGTTCACTAATTCTTTTGCATTTTGCCATTCATTTACTTTATATGCTGCTTGTCCGATATATAATTTTGTACCAGAATCTGCTGCATATTTACTCCACCATTTTACTAATGTGTTGTATTCTGCTGCTTTAAATCCTTGATTCCAATAAATTTGTGGTGCTACATAATCTAGCCAACCTTTATCCATCCATAACAATATATCTGCATACAAGTCATCATAATTTTGAACACCTGCTGTTGTGCTAGAACCTTTTACTGGATCTGTTGAAGCATTTCTCCAAACACCAAACGGACTTATTCCAAATTCTACATTAGGATTAACTTTTTTTATAGATTTATGTAATTTTTCTATTAAATTATTTACATTATTTCTTCTCCAGTCACCTATACTAGCAAATTTAGAACCATATTTTTGATATTGTGCACTGTCTGGATATTCTTGACCTTTAACTTTGTATGGATAAAAATAGTCATCCATATGTACTCCATCAATATCATAATTTTTAACAACTTCAACAATACTATCCACAACATAATTATTAACTTCTGGTATACCTGGATTCAAATAAACATGTCCACCATAAACAACTGTCCAATCAGGTCTCTTTTTCCCAATATTATCATTTGAAAGTTTTTCTCTTCCACCTGTTGCTGTCAATCTATATGGATTAAACCAAGCATGGAATTGAATTCCTCTTTTATGTGCTTCCTCTACCATAAATTTCAAAGGATCATATCCAGGATCTTTTCCTTGAGTTCCTGTTAAATACTCAGACCAAGGCGAATATTTTGAAGGATAAAAAGCATCCCCTGCAGGTTTTACTTGAACGAAAACCGCATTCATATTCCATTTTTTTACATTATCCAAAATAGTAATAAAATCCCTCTTTTGTTGTTCTACACTAAGCCCCTTTTTTGAAGGCCAGTCAATATTACTAACACTTGCTACCCAAACACCTCTTAACTCTTGTTGATTAGCAACATCTGAATTTCTGTTGCTTGTAGCATTACCTCCACCGATATTTCTAGCTCCAGCAATTATACTTTGAGCATTTAATGTCGCAGCAGCTGATATAACCAATAGAGATACTGCCAATTTTTTTAACAATGATTTCACTAAAATCTCCTTTCTAAAAAAAAACATTTTCTATCTTCATTTTAATATATTTTTTGAAATTTTTCAAATTTATTTTCAAATTTTTTTAAATCTTTTTCCTTTTAGAAAAATAAGAAGAAACTAGCTATTCTTATTTATAGAAATAGAAATTTTTTCATTAAATAATATCAAAATCAATCAAAATTGGCAAATGATCCGATAACATTGTTTTTATAACTTTCACATCATTTATTTTTATACTATCTGAATAAAGCACAAAATCCAATTCCTTTTTAGGCGACCAACTAGGAAAAGTCGGCTTTCCCTCTAAATTCGCATTTTTCAAATTTCCAGCTTTCATAAACAATTCTATCTCTTCAGTCCCCCACAAAGTATTAAAATCTCCAGCAACAATCATTGGCTTTTCACATTTTTCAATTAAACTAAACAATTGCACAAACTGTTTCATTCGAGTTTTTCCACCTAATGCCAAGTGAACTAAAAAAATTACAACTCCATTAGTTTCAATTTCAATTATTAATTTTTTCATTCCATTATCTAAATAATGAAACTTATGATTTACTATTTCTTTATTTGATAATAATGCATTCCCTTGTTTTCGCACCATTGGAAATTTCATATATTTTGAATTTTCCTCATATTTATACTGATAAATAAAATTTTTATCCGTCATTTCACTTAAAATCTCGACTTGATTTTTTGATTTCATACGAAATGACCCTAAATCGACTTCCACCAAACCAACTATATCTGGCTCTTGCCTTCTAATAAATTTTCCTATTCGATCTATTTGTTTTTCAGAATGACTCAAATAACCTCTAATATGCTTAAATCTCTTTATTAAATACTTCCCCGTACCATATCTTATATTATACAAAAGAAATTTCATTTTAACTACTTCCTAACTAATCCTACTCCATCTCCAAATGGCAATAAGATAAAATTATATTCTTTATTCAATTTTTGAATAAATTCTCTCAATCTTCTAACAATCGTCCTAAATCTCTTCGGAACATTTTCATCACTTTCAGCAACTAATCCTCTAAACATCAAATTATCTATAAAAATTATTCCATTTTCATTCAATAACCCATAACTCATTTCAAAAAATTTTAAATATTGACCTTTTGAAGCATCGATAAAAATAAAATCATATTTTTTAGACTGATCTAATTTAAGAATTTCTTCCAACGCATCACCTAAAATCATCTCATTTTTATCTAACAATCCCAACTTCTCAAAATTCTCTTTCGCTATCTCATATCTCTTTTCATCTATCTCAATAGTCGTTAATTCTCCACCATTTTTATTCGCAATTCTAGCCAAAAATAATCCCGAATAACCAGTTGCAGTTCCTATTTCCAAAATATTTTTTGCATTAATATTATTCGCATTATAAATCATAAAATTTAAGACTTCTCTTGTTATAATCGGAACTTTATCGTCCAAGCTCTCACGCTCTATCTTTTCAACAATCTCATCATCAATCTCAAATAATTCCTGTGCATATTTCGATGATTCTAAAAAATTTTCTATCATTTTTCTCTCTTTTCTATTTTTTCTACCATTTTTTTACAAAATCTCTAATTTTTATTTTCAATTACAATTATTTAGATCATTTCTCCCATTTTAAACATCGGAAGCATAACCGCAAAAATCACAAAACCTATTATCAATCCAATAACTATTATCGACAATGGCTCAAATAATTTTAAAAATAATTTCACTTTTTCAGTTACTTTCTCATAATAAATCGTATTCAAATTTGAAAAAGCAGTTTCCACATTTCCAGTTTTTTCACCAATACTCAAAAAATTAACATATTCTCTATCAAAAAAATAAAGATTTCTAAAAGCCTGTTGAATCGAAATCCCTTTTTCCACCTTTTTTATTATTTTTTTTATCTCTGCATTCAACATCAAACTTTTTGAATTTGAAGTCAATTTTAAAGATTGTAACAAAGGAACATTAGCGCTACTCAACATATACATATTTCTTGTAAAATTTAAAATACAAATATCTCTATACAATTTATCCACAATTTTAATCTTCACTAACACTTTTTCAATATTATAGTTATTTCTTTTATAAATAAAATTTGCCCCAAAAATAACCATTCCCCCTACAATTAATAAAAGTAGCCCATGTTTATTTATAATTTCACTCAGATTTACAACTAACTGTGTTAATCCAGGCAACTGCTGCCCAATATCCGAATAAATCAAAACAAATTTTGGAACTACTAATTTTAATAAAATTATTACAATAACAAAAGCTGTCCCCATCACTGCCAACGGATACACGCTCAAATTTCTTATTTCTTTTTTTATTTTTTGATTAAATTCATATTTTTCAGATAAATTTTTGAATATTATTTCCAAATTCCCTGTTTCTTCTCCAATTTTAATCATCTCTAAAAATTCTCTATTATCAGTAATTTTCTTAAACGCTACTTGTAAAGAAACTCCTTTTTCAATTTGAAATTTCGTTTTCAAAATCCTATTTTTAAAATTATCTTTATAATTTCCTGAAATTATTTCCAATGCATTAACCAAACTTATTTTACCTTTTAAAAGATAATACATCCCCTTTGTAAAAGAAAAATAATCTTTTTCTTTTATTTTTTCCTCATTTTTAAAAACTCTCATAATCCCCCCAGATATAATTGTTTTATTTTTTATTATTTTTGTACCAACGCTATTTTTCCTAAAGCAATAGATCCAACAAATCCTGCTTCATCTCCAAGTCCAGGATAAACAATATAATTATCAATATCTTTTAATATCGCATCTTTTTGAACATAACCATTTAAAAATTCTTGAACATATTTTCTTATAAATGGGAACATTTGTTTTTGTTTCATTACTCCACCACCCATAATTATTTTTTGTGGCGATAAAATCAAAATATAGTTAACTAATGCTTGAGCCAAATAATATGCTTCCATTCCCCAAACTTCTGTTCTATCTGCTAATTCAATTCCTTTTTTATTCCATCTAGCTTCAATTGCCGGTCCAGCTGCCATTCCTTCTAAACAGTCTTTATGAAACGGACATCTTCCTTCAAATTTATCATCTTTATGTCTTTTAATAAAAATATGTCCCATCTCAGGATGAGTCAATCCTTGAACCATTCTTCCATTTACTACTGCTCCAGCACCAATTCCAGTTCCAACTGTAATATACATTACATTCTTTAAACCTTCTCCAGCTCCCCACCAAGATTCTGCCAACGCTGCACCATTTACATCTGTATCAAATTCCATAGGCACATCAAAATGTTTTTTCAATTCGCCTATCATATTGAAATCACTCCAATAAGGTTTTGGTGTTTTTGTAATATAACCATAAGTTTCTGAACCTTTTACTGGATCAATTGGTCCAAAACTTCCAACACCCATTACGTCAAATTCTTTATCACTAAAATATTCAATAACCTTTCTCATTGTTTCATCTGGAGTTGTTGTCGGAATACTTATTCTTTCGATAACTTCTCCATTTTCTTTTCCTAATCCACAAATAAATTTAGTTCCTCCAGCTTCAATTGCCGCGATTACTGCCATAAATTTCACTTCCTTTTTTATATTTTAATTCCTCAATCCCCCTTAATTGTTGAACTTAAAAATATTTATAATTTATTTTAATTCATTATGGTAAAATTCCAAAATTTCCTCTTTGGTTGCTGTTGCTGTACCAATCTTAGCTACAACTATTCCTGATGCCATATTTGCAATTACTCCAGCTTCATATAAAGTCGCACCTGCTGAAAGCGAAAGCAACAACGTCGATATAAATGTATCTCCAGCCCCTGTCACATCAAAAACTTCCCTTGCAACAGTAGGAACTCTTTCATAATTCCCATCATACAACGAAAATCCTTCCTCACTTCTTGTTAAAACCACACAATCCAATTGCAAATCTTTTTTTAACTGTTTCATTGCATTAGCAACTTCTTCTTCATTATTAAACTTACTTAATCCAAAATAGTCCAATATTTCCTTTCTATTAGGCGTCATTGTCGTAACTCCAACATAATTTTTAAAATTATGTGGCTTAGGATCTACAACTATTTTTTTATTATGTTCTTTAGCTATTTTTATTATACTTTCAGAAACATATTTTGTCAGAACCCCTTTATTGTAATCTGACAATAAAATTGCATCAATTTCATCAATATCTCTTTCAACTTTTTTTATCAATTTTTCTTGAATTTCTTTAGAAATATTTGTATCTTTTTCCCAATCCAATCTTAATAATTGTTGTCCTTGAGATAAAACACGACTTTTTATAATTGTTGGTCTAGAATCATCCACAACAATTCCATCTGATTCTATTCCTTTCGCCTCTAATTCACTAGTAAACTTCTTTCCGTTCTCATCTTCGCCTATAACACCATAAACTCGCACTTGTCCTTCCAAGCTCTTTAAGTTATTAGCAACATTCGAAGCTCCCCCTAATACAAATCTCTCTTCCTCAATATTTACAACTGGTACTGGAGCTTCTGGCGATATTCGATTCACTTTTCCAATCAAATATTCATCTAGCATCATATCTCCAATAACTGCTATTTTAATTTTATTAAACTTTTTTAGTATTTCTTCAAGTCTTTGAACTAATATCATACTTTCCCTCTCTCAAAATCATTTTTCTTTATTATTATACTATACAATTTCAATTATTTCATTAATTTTTTTATTTTCTTTACTAAAATTTTAAAGTAAAAAATATAGTCTAAAAATGGCACCTTATTTATCATCATTTTATTTCTTGAATAATCGCTTCTATTTCAATATAAATATCTCTCATCTCCTTATTTTTTCTTTGATATTTAAATAATGGACCGATTATTGGAATACTCGATAATATTGGTATTTTTCTAACAGTTTCTTTCCCTACATTTTGTTTCAATCCTCCAATAAATGTAGATCCCCCATTATTTAAAGTAATAGTCGTCCGAGTTTGATTTTTCTGTTTTGCTCCCGAAGATTCATTATAACTTGAAGTTAATTTAAAATTACTAATTTCTGTATCCATTTTCAAAATAATTTTCTTTTCCCCATTCACATTTTTTATCTCAGGCAAAATTTTAAAAACTATTCCTGCTTCAGAAAATATCGGCTCAATATAATCTTCATTATTTTTAGTAACTTTTTTTTCACCAATAATTACTTCCTCAGTTACCCGTAATTCGCCTTCTTCCTTCTCCATTATCATCAACGTCGGCATCGCCTCAATTTTTATATCTCCATTCTCTTTCAACAAATTAAAATCAATCCCTAAAAAATTTCCTCCCATAGAAAAAATCGAACTAATTGATACCTCTCCATTTAAAAATTTCCCAATCAAATTTTTTCTATTTGGATTAGCATTTTCAGGATTTATCGACCAGTCAATTCCAAGTCTCTCAAATAAATTAGAGCTTGTATCAATTATCGTTCCTTTAATAATAACCTGTTCTTTTGCCCTATCCAAAGACTTAATAATCCTTTCCAGTTCCAAAAATTTCTTCTCATCCCCATTCAAAATAATTTTATTATCAATCCCAATCATTTTAAAATCTTCAAACCCATCCAAAGCTTCTGAAATTTCTTTCGCATCTCCATAATCCAAATAAATTTCCTTTATTTTTTTTGTTACTACAGGTGTTACCACCTTTTCAATAACAGTTTTTTGCACAGAATTATTTTCAGCTTTTGATATTTCTCCATTTTTTTGATTTGTACTAGATGATTTCTTTTGATTTTTATTATTCTGATTACTTTGATTATTTTGAGTATTTTTATTCTCTTTATTTTTTAAATTTTGCAATTCTGTCTGCAATTTTTTTAACTTTTCCTTTTCGATGTCTTCTCGGTAGATAAAAATTTTTCCCATCCTATCTTTATCTTTTTTATCCACATAATTATTAACACTACTCGAAAAACTAACATTACATACCAAAAAATACAAAATTATCAAAAAATTCTTATATCTTCTTTTACTCATTCCCCTCTCCCTTTTTTACTCCTCTCAACCAGTTTCTCTAAAATTTATATTTATCTACTCTCTATTTCGTCGTATTTTCAATATATCCCAACGAAATTTTATACGCCTCCTGTGTCAATTCAATATAACTCCGCGTCGTATCAATATATTTTTTACTCTTATTCACAAGATACAAAAATTTTCCAAAATCATTCAAACTCCCATTTAATGTAAAATGAATATATTTTAGACTATATCCTTTCCTATCCCATAATTTCTCCGATTTTGAAATTTCTGTCAGTTTCAAACCACTTTCATTTGAAAAAATGTACACCATTTTTTTAAATTGCGATTCATTTTTTATTGAAAGAATCCCAAATCTATCTATCAACAATTTTATTTTCTCATAATCATTTTCCATTTTCTCTTTATTTCTCGTCTTTTCAACTAATATCTCGTCTATTTTATCCTCTAAATTTTTCTTATTTTCAACTATCAGTTTCCCATCTTTTAAAGTTTCCTTATATTTCGAATATTTATCATTTAACCCAAAAGCTCCTAATAAAATCAAAATTAAAAATACCAAATTTTTTAAATTCCCCATAATTTCTCTCAATTCCTCACTAAATTCCACATCTTCTAATTATCATTTTTCTTATCTATCATCGTATATTCAAACACAATTTCCTCATCATTATCCTTCAAATACCCCAATTCTGTATTCGAATATTTCCTCTCCAAATTATTCTCAAATTTCTCAAAATTTTCAAATTTATTAACCGTTCCCTGAATAATCCATTTGTTATCGCTATAATTAATTTTCGTATAATCCACGCCATTCCTACTATTTTCAATCAAAAATTTTATAAAACTGTAATACTCTTTTCTTGTAATATTAGAATCTACCTCTTCCAATAGTGACAATTCTTTTGAATAATCAGGCAATTTCTCATTTCTCTTACTCAAATATTCCTTCTCCAACTTTTTCGTCTCATTCTTCAATCGCTCATTCTTAGCTTTTTCTCTTTCAAGCGGTATCAAATTTTGTAAAAAAATATACCCTGTTCCTATCAGTAAAATTACAACTATATCTTTAACTTCAAATTTCTTTAAATTTCTATCCTCAAAAAACTTCTCCTTTTTTAGAAAATTAGGCTCCTCATACAATTCTGTCCCTAAAAATATCTCTTTTAAATTATCCTCTGTCAAACCAATCGTTTTCATATCACTAAAATCATATTCTTCCAAGTTCTCTACATCATCAATTTTTAAATCTATCTCTTCAAACTCACTAATTTTCGAGTCTTCAACTATAAATCTTAAACTTTTCCTCTCTCCTATCATTAAAATCTCAACATCTTCATTTTTATTATAATTATAAATCGAGGCCACATCCACCTTTATATCCAGTAATTTCTTTTTTTCCTGCTTAAATATATTTTTAAATTCTTCTATTTTCCTCTTTTCAATGCCAAAAGTTACATACTTGTCCTCAATGTGATTCAAAAAAAATTTCTTCTTCAAATATTTCATTTCTTTCATTTTCCAAAGAATTTTTTCTTTTAAAATTTCCCAACGAAAATTTTCCTTAAAATTAATTTTCCCCAATTTCCAAATTCCATTTTCTTCAATATTTCCTTCAACATTTTCTTCAATTTCATCATCAAAATTTTCTATATTTTTAATCTTGTCATCTTTAGACTCTACTTCCATTCCTTCTATTTTAAAATACGAAAAATGCAAAATCAAAGAAATTTCCACTTCTTCACTCAAACTATATTCATCCAAACTCTCCAAAACCGAATTCAAATCTTGATTTTCATAAAAATAAATTTTCTCCTCTATAAATAAATATATCTTTCCCTCACTTCTAATATATATCTTAATTTGTTCCCTCACATTCTCTCCCCATTTATAACTTTTACCTCAAAACTATTAAAAAAAAACTCCAAAACCTAACTATTTTCACTCAACTAATTTCTAAAAAAATAAAATGTTTTCTATAAAAATTTATTCTCTATTATTGTTATCTCAACCTCTTTCAAACTCTTTCGCCTAAAAGAAATTTTCTCCTCATACTCAATTTCCTCTCCCAAAACTTTTCTTGAATAAATAATTTTTAAATTTCTATAAACCTCGTTTTCCCTCAATGGAATCCCATATTTATTCTCATCTTCATCCATGACTTCTTTGATCCTATACCCTCCAACACTTTCAAAACTAGAACTCAAATAAATCAACTTCTTTATCTCTATTTTACCTAAATTATCAATTCTTATATTTGAATCAAAATACTTTTCTCTAGTTTCCAAACTTACATTTTCATTATTAAAATAAATTCCTTTTTTCATAATTCTCTCTAAATTTTCCTCTTCCTTTTGAATCAGAAAACTTTTAGAAACTTTTCTCTCACCCTTTACCAACGAATTTATCTTAACCTTTTCCCTCACAAAGTACATAAAATTAAAAGAAAATAACGTTATTATTGACAGCACAATCAACACATAAATTAAACTTACTCCCCTATTTTTCTCAGACCCTTTCATTTTCCTACCTTCTCAAACAACTATAATTTTCTATCAAAATCAAAATCTCAAAATTCTCTAAATATCAAAATTTCTATTCTATAAACTTTCAATAAAATATTCAAAAAAATCAAATACTCAAAATTATAACCTCATTTTTACCCAAATACTTACTTTTTATAGCCAAAATATCACCAATCTTCTCGAAATTTATCTCTTCATATTCACCAATCAAAGATCTATTACCAAAATTAGGAAACTTACTCACCTCAGAAATATACAATTTCTTATTAACAATCTCCAACTTATAAAATATTCTATTCCTCCTATAAATTATTTGATTACCTCTAACAAATAAATTCGTCTTCTCACCACTATAATCAAATTTCTCTAAATCTCTATCCTCTAACTCCACCTTCACTTTCTCCAACGCAAAATAAATATTCTCATCTACTTTCTGACTATCCTTTTTCACATTCTCAATTATCGCAACTCTCTTTAAAAATACTGCAATAATCGACACTAAAATAGAAAATATTAACATACTAATCAAAACTTCCACCAACAAATATCCTTTTTGTTTTATCATGTTTTCTATATTTCTATTCTCCCCCATCCCCTTACGACTCACTCTACTTTTCCCCTTTTTATACCCATTTTCTTCAACTCCCTATCTCACAATCTCTCACTCATTCATCTACATTACAAAATTTTTGGAAAATAATACCTCTTTATCCCATCAACTTCAATCTCAAAAATATATTCCTTCTCATTATTTTCATTAACATAATAATATTCCGTCGAAGATATCTTAACTTTTTTATTCTTCTCAAACAAATCATTCCCCAAAATTCTATATTTATCATCAATCGTAAATCTACTATAAAATTCTTTCATCCCTTTAATATCATATTTCCCTTGAAAATTAAATATCCTCAAATAATCAATGTTTTTCAATAATTCCAACATATTTTCACTTTGTAAATTACTATTTTTTTCATTATCTGATTTCACATTTATCCTAAATGTCTTCAAAAAAATATTTGCTATTGGAAACAAAACACTCACAATAAAAAACATCGAAATCAAACTCTCCACAAGCATTTCTCCACTATTCTTTCCCAAATTTCCTCCCTCTCAATAATAATTAGTCTATTCAAATATTTTCAAATAATAAATAATTCAAAATAATATACGGAGCAAACGGTACATACTCTCCTCTTTTCCCTCTTATCTTCCAATAAATTAACACCAAAATTACAATAATCGCCGACAAAAAATATAAATTCTGATAAAATAGTAATACCTGTCTAAAATCTCTATACCTCAACAACCCACCTATAACAATCATTAATTTAACATCTCCAAACCCAATCAATTCCCTTTTGAAGTAGTCCTCAACTATATATAAAACCAATAGTGGCATCGAAAAAGCACACCATCCCAAATATACCTTTTCAAAATTATTACCCTCAACACCAAGTAAAATTCCAATAACTAATAAGATTATTAAATCTCTATCCTTAATAATTTTCTCTCTAAAATCTATAAAACATATCCTTACTAAAACAACATATTTTATCAATCCTAAACAAAACCCTAACATCTATTTTCTTATCTCTTCTCCAGGAAAAGCCTTACTGCTACTATTAATTTTCGCATAAACCTCCCCTTTATCATAAATAACAACTCCTTCAATATTTCCTATTTTAAAATTACCATTATTTTGTAGTCCAATACCTAATCTATTCAAATTATTATATTCTTTCAAAACATCTTGCAGATTTTTAGGTAAATCCCCACCATTATCAACACTCCAAGAAGTCGAACTATTATTCAAATCTGCAATTGCACCAACAACCTTACTTCTATTAGCCTTATTCAAATATTTCCCAACCTGTGGTATTGCAATCGCCGAGATTATAGTAATAATCGCAACTACTAAAATAACCTCAATCAAAGTAAATCCCTTTTCCTTTCTTTCAATTCCCTTTTTCAAAAAACCCATACCCTTTCACCTCTTTTTTAATTTATTTTTAATATTTATACTACATTTTTTTATAAATGTCAAATATTTTTTTAATTTTTATATATATTGAAAATAAAAAAATAATTTTTTCCCCAGTAATAATCATGCTTTTAATCATTTTCTATAATTAAAAAAATTTTATACACTAATACTACTTTAATCTATAACACTATACCACTTTAATAATAGACAGTAATATAAATCTTTATCAAAAATAAATTTTTTCTCTATAAACAAAAAAAAGAAGATATTACATCTTCTTTATTATTATATTCATATTAACTATTTTTATTCATTAATTTAAATTCCAAATTTTAAATGGTACGGCCTAGGGGGATCGAACCCCTGTTGCCAGGATGAAAACCTGGAGTC
>CAURGH010000031.1:0-17366 GCA_963524305.1 uncultured Leptotrichia sp.
TGATATTGTAGCAGACAAATATCATGTCATAAGGCAGGCAAACTGGATGATAAGGTATTCAATTCAGATGCAAAGTACAGGGAATACAAGAAATACTGGAAGCTGATAGCAAAGAATCCAAACAGTGCATTTAGTCCTTCACAGAAGAAGAGGATAAAGAAACTGAAGAACCTTTCAGAGATATTCTCAAGGGCTTATGATCTAAGGACAAAATTTTTCAGTATATTTGAAATAAAGGATGTCACTATATTCAGTCATGAACTGAAGAACCTGATAGGAGAGCTGAAGGAATCAGGAATAAAGGAATGTATTAAGTTAGGGGAAACATTATCAAACTGGGAAGAAGAAATAAATAATATACAAAAATATAATATAAATAATGGATTTGTTGAAGGGAAAAATAACAAGATAAAAGTAATAAAAAGGTTATCTTATGGGATAAAAAAATTCGACAACCTTAAAAAGCTTATTCAGCTTAGAATCTCTTAAGGTTACCGAACTTTTTCCACCCCCACACTTGACAAAGAGTCTAAATAAACTTAAATTACCTAACTAAAAAATATCTTAAAATCATAAATTTAAGCTTTAAAACATATTCGAAGATAGAATAGAAAGATAGTTATCAATGCAATAATAAAAAATAATAATGAAAATTTAAACAAAACATATTTATTAGAAGTTATTTTTGAATTTATTAATATTTCTTCTGAAAGATCAAAATTATATTTATTTATATTATCTAAATTTTCACTAAGGAAATATTTTAATAGAACAGCAGATAAATATTCTTCTTTAGTTGTAAAATTAGCTATATCTGAATAAAAACATAAATTATTATTTTTAGTATTCATTTGTAATTTAGGCATAAATCTAATTATAGGAAAAAAAGAAATTAATGAAATTATTAAAGATAAGCCTAACACTATTATCACAAAATTATTATGAGGTATGTCTTTCAAACAAGATATTAAAACTAATATTCCTCCAATTAAAACTCCATGTTTTGCTTCAGCGAATAATAACCAACTATTTATATTTTCAAATATTTTTTCTAATTTATTTGTCAATTCTTCGTCCATTATTCATTTTCTCCTTTATGTTTTATATAATTGAATCCTTTTTGTAATGAGTTTTCAAAATCCTTAACTTTTTCACCGCTTATTGAATGTATTTCATTTTCTTTAATAAATTTAGCATCTGAAAATTTTGAATTATCATATTTAAAATTTTCAAAATTTTTTATTTTCGCTATAAAAATTATCCCTTGATGATAATCTCCTTTTTTATTTACTGTGTATATTGTTAATGGTTTAGGTTGCTGATCTTCTCTATCAGTTTCAAGTTCTAGTTCTATTTCAATATTAAAATCCTTTTTGTACTCATCTTTAATTTTGTCACTCAATTTTTGTGTAATTTCTGCTTTAGCACATCCAAATTCCCATTTTTCAGGTTCGTATTCTCTATCCTTACTTCTTTTGGCTATTAAAATCTCTGGTTCTTCTTTATTTTTATAACACATAACTGCGCAATGTAATTCTAACTTTGTTGGAGTATTAACCAATTCATTCTTTGGAGTATCTATTATATTTTTTTCTATTTCGTTAATTTTTTTAGATAAATTATTATCATTAATTATCTTTTCAAAAAAATAATCATTAATTGTAAACATTTCTTTTTTTATTCCATTTATAATTTTAGACTTTTCTAATTTATCTCGATTGTCTATAAATTCTTTGATTATTTCATTATTTAAATAATCGTTATAATGAAAATTTTCTTCAAGTTTTTCTGCTTTACCCTTATAATACCAAATTACAGGATATAATTTTTCATCCCAAATACCTTTAAATTTTTTGTACGTAATTACATGCATTAAATTATTATTTTCTTTAGTGATATCTTTTTCTAATTTTTGCTCACTTATATTTTTCATATATTTATATAAAAAGTAAGCGAGTTCAAAACTAATAACAAAATTCTGAGACGTAACAGCTTTAGATATCCTAAATCCTGCATCTATATCATTACCTAAAAACTCATAAATTTGATAATTTTCTCCTAATTTTTGACTTTTATAAATTATCTCAATATTTCCATAGGGATGAGAAAAATAATCACTTTTTTTAGTTTGATCGATAATTAAACCTATCCAAGCAGCTGATTTTAATGAAAGAGCATTATTTAAATGCATTGATTTTTTTAAGTTTTCATTATTTATTGTATCTAAATCTTTTTCAAAAAAATTTCCATTTTTCAAAGAATTTATAATAAAATCTTTTCTATCATTTATTATCTTTATATCATTCCACAATTCTTCTAAACTGCTTACCTGCTTTATAAAAATTATTTCATCGCCTAAAATTCTCCATAATTGACATTCTTCTAAATTTTCTAATACTTCTCTTTCTATATATTTAAGAAGTCTGTTAATTATTATTGGCCAGTATAGGTAATTCATAGTTTTATATTTTGATGAATTAGTAATGTCAAAAGAAAAAAATAAAACAGAACTTTGTTTTAAATTTTTTATTTCTTCTTGCTCTTTTTTAGTTTTTTCATATTCATTTATTAATTCTTCTGTAGTTACATTTATTTTCATTACCATTTTAAATATCCTAACCATTTCCCTCTATTTGATGCAGCCTCTCTTGAAACTTCAAAATGTTCTGCAATTATACGAGTATCAATTATGTTATTATTATCTACATTTTTATACAAGATATTTCTATACTCTTCTTTAGGCATCAAAAAAGCAGCTGCAAATTGATTTGCTTCCATTTCTATTTCATCAGAATTTCCATTTCTATTAAAAATTTTTCCAACTGGAGTACTTTTCCATCTTTCAGTACCAAATCCCATATGTAAAAATAAATGTCCTAATTCATGTGCAATTGTAAAATTTTCTCTTTCTAATGTTGCATTACCATTATAAAGTAAGATTCTAAAATTATTGTTTGGTAACTTTTCAATAGATCCATCTGACAATTCAAATATATTATCTGTATCTAAAATTTCGCCACCAATATTCGTAATTAAATTTCTCATAGGCATAGTCTTTCTATTTGGTCTAATTTGATTTGCAATTGCTTCAGCAATATCCCATATCAACTCTTTATCCATTTTAATACCTCCTTATATAATTAATGTTATATTTTTATTATACCACAATTTATGAACTATAAAAACCTCTAAATATGATATAATTACATATTGTTTAGAGGTTTACATAAAAATTTGTACATAATTTTATAGATAAAAATCTAGATGTCTAAAATATAAAATAGTTCTAAATTAATAATTCAAATAAAATGCTTCTTTCAACTCTTCATAATTTTTTGATCCACCCAAATCTTTTTGGATTCTTGAATTTTGGATAATCAAGTTGTATGGAACAGTTTTTACTTTGAAGGCTGTCATAAGAGTATTTGTAGCGTCGTAATACACAGGGAAAGTAAATTTACTATCTTCTACATATTTTTTAGTTGCTGATAAGTTTGTTTTTCTTCTTGTGAATACAACTACAACATTTATATTATCTTTATTTTCTTCATAAAATTTTTGTACATCAGCTAATTCACGTTGACAATAAGGACACCATTCAGCCGCAAAAATTAAAAGTGTTGGTTTTCCATCTCCAAATAATTTTTTACTTTTAGTATATTTCCCATGAAAATCTCTTAATTCAAAATTTGGTAATTTTGCACCTTCTGTTACATCAACATCAAGAGGTTTTGCATTTGCAAATCCAAAAATACATGTCATAAATAATGAAATAATAATCAATAATTTTTTCATTTTTATCCCTTCTTTCTTATTTTTTTATTTAAAACATTTTGTAAAGTTTATCATATTAAATATATATTTTCAATTATATTTAACTTTTTAAATCCTAATTTTGCTATATTTCTTACAAACAATCCACAAAATTGAGAAAGAAAAAAGCAACAATAATATTTCAATAATAAAGAAATTTTCTTTAAAAATAAGCATTAATGTAAATGAAATCATTAGTATTGTTGAAATTTTTAAATTTTCTCTTTTTTTGAACCAATAGAGTTTATTATTTTAAATGATATTTTAGTTTTCAATTTCTAAATTTTCTAAGCAATGTTTTAGTATGAATAACTTGTCATTTTTAGTTAAAATAAAAATTTTTTTTATATGAAAATTATAAAATAAAATGGATACTATAATTATTACAAAAAAAGATAACCAATTTATTAAAATAATATGCAAAGTATTAACAGCATTTTCTTTTTTTAGTATAAGATATTGAGAAAATAATATTTAAAAGAATTTCAATACCTTCTAAAAGAGTCTTATTGTTCAGTCGTCTAAAAAAACTTTCTAAAGATTTTTTTACAGAACAGAAAAAATTTTTGCCAAATCTAATTTTATTATTAACAATATATTTATATTCTGCCAAGATTAGTAAAGATGTTATAAAAAGCATAGAAGATAGGATTAAATCAGTAATTAATCCCTAATTTTTTGTTAATACTTCAAATTTTCTAATATAAGGACAAAACATAAAAACAAAAAAAATTCCAATACCAAAAGTTAAAAAATAATTAAAAGGTAAAATTTTAAAAATTATGATAATAAATATAAATGTAATAAGAACTATTATAGTAAACCACCAAGGAACTTTTGGAATTTTTGATACAAATTGTATAAGACCATAAATATATTCAACAGAGAATGTTCCAAGAAATAACATAAATAAAAATATTTTAAAAGATGCCTCCATATAATTTTTTTCATAAAATCTATTTATTTCATTTTGTATAGTAAATAGATCATCAAGATATTTTTTGTCGTGTGTACTCATTTTTTGTATCCTTTCTAATATTAAAATAATGTATAATAAATTATATCATACATAAAAAAAAACAATTAAAAATTTAAAAATTATTCTATTGTGTAAATAGTTGTATAATAAATGTGATATAATTATTGAGATTTTTGATATTAGAATAAACAAAATAAAGAATACTGATTTTAAATTTTGTATAAACCGATGGAAGGAGAAGTTTAAATTGGAATTAAGAAAAATAAAATCAATAAAACAAATTAGAAATATTTACAAATTATATCAAAATTCGTTTCCAAAAGAGGAAAAAAAGCCATTTGGATTAATATTAATTGGAGCATTAAGAGGGGATTTTGAAATTTTTTCAATCGAAAAGAAAAAAACTGATGAGAAAAATAGAAATTTATACGAGTTTAAAGGTCTTGCAATTACGTTGAAATATAAGGACTTAGTTTTGCTAGATTATTTGGCAATAATTGAAGAAGCTAGAAGTTATGGATATGGCTCTAAAACGCTATCTTTTTTGAAGAAATATTACAAAAATTATCGTTTTTTTCTTGAGATTGAAAATACTGAGGATGAAAATGCTAAAAATTACGAAGAGCGTCAAAGTCGAAAGAAATTTTATTTAAAAAATGGATTTTCGCCATTTCCTTTCAATGTTGACTTATTTGGAATTGAGATGGAAATTTTAGGATATAATTGTTCTTGCGAATTTTCAGAATATCTTGAACTTTACAAAAATCAATTTGGTGGAATTATGAAAAAGAAAATTTCAGAAAATATTTTCTTGGTGGAAAAATAATTTAAAAAATTGTTGCATTATCGAAATATTTGTATAACAAATATGGTATAATACTTAAAGTGATTTTATAAAAAGTGATTGACAAATAGTTGTAATCTTGATAAGATTTTTGATTTTAGAAAAGGAGGGAGCTATGAAATTTGAAATTAAATGGAAAAGAGCTTATGAAAAAATTGGAGAAGCAGATGGTTTTAGAATATTAGTCGATAAATTATGGCCTCGAGGGTTAAAAAAGGAAAATGCGAAAATTGATTATTGGGCAAAAATTATTACGCCATCGAAGGAATTAAGACAAAATTATCATAAAGGAATTATTGATTTTGAAAATTTTTCTGAAAAATATAGAAAAGAATTGGAAGAAAATTCGGATTTTGAGGAATTTGAGGGTATAATATTGGGAGAGCTAAAAAAGGGAAATGTGACAATGGTTTATGCGAGTAAAACTCCAGAATTGAGCCATATTCCTGTATTAAAGGAATTTATTGAGGAAAAGCTGGGAAAATAGTTGAAATTTAAAAAATATTTTGAGTGGTAGATAGAAAAAGTCTGAAAATAAAGAAGTTAAATAAAAAAATGAGTAAATTTTTTAGTTAAGATAAATAGAAGAATAAAAGGAAAGGAAAGTGAAATATGAAAAAAGGTAAATTTTATGGAATTGGAGTAGGAGTAGGAGATCCAGAAAATATAACGGTTAAAGCAACAAAAAAATTGCATGAGGTGGATGTAATTGTATTGCCGGAGGCAAAAAGTGGAGAGGGAAGCACGGCTTTTAATATTGTAAAAGAGTATGTGAAATCTAATGTAGAACAAATGTTTTTGGAGTTTCCGATGATAAAAGATGTGGAAGCGAGAAAAGTTTTTAGAAAAAATAATGCTGATAAAATAAGTGCTGAATTGGAAAAGGGGAAGAATGTGGCATTTTTGACAATTGGAGATCCGATGACTTATAGCACATATACTTATGTTTTGGAGCATATTGCAGATGATGTTGAAGTGGAAACGGTTGCTGGAATAACATCGTTTAATAGCATTGCAGCTAGACTAAATGTGCCTTTGATGATTGGCGATGAAGATTTGAAAGTGGTGTCTGTCAATCGAAAAACTGATATTTACAAGGAAATTGAAAATAATGATAATTTAGTTTTGATGAAAATAAGCAGAAATTTTGAGAAAATTAAAAAGGCGATAATTGAAACAGGAAATAAAGAAAATGCTGTAATTGTTTCAGATTGCGGGAAAGATAATGAAGTCGTTTATTGGGATATTGAAAAAGTGGAGGAAGTTCCTTATTTTTCGACGATGATATTGAAAAAATCAGGGTTTTAAAAATTAAATTTAAGTATTAAGGAGAACGGAATTATTATGAAAAAAATTTTATTTATTTTGTCATTTATAGTGGCAATTCAAGGAATGGCAGAAACAATTGTAAAAGGAACTTACGATACAAAAAAGAAAAGATATGTAGAATTGAGTCAAGATTTTGTCAAAGAAATTAAATTAGATTATGTATTGCCAAGTGATAAAAAAGATTTGGTGACTTACAAAACTGAAAATTTTGATATTGTAGTAAGAAAAAGTGATTTGTTGGAATTGTATAATAAGAATAGAGATAAAAAAGAAAAAAATATAAAAGATAGTATTTCGGATAAAGATAAAAAATTGGATTATGTTCGTAATTATATTGCTGAATTGGTGGAAAACGATAGAGCGACTATTTATGAAAGAAAAACAAAAAAAGAAATAAAAAATATTGTAAAGATAAAATATAATAACAATACTTATTATGATGCTGGAAGAGGTTCAAATTACGATGGTTATAAATTTTATACAGACAAAAGTTTGTCACAGGAAATCATGAAATTTGATATTATAACACAATTTGGAGTTGCACTTCACAGCAGTTTGGGAGATAATCCGTATAATAGGGAATTGACAGAAAAGGAAAAAGAATATATAGAAAAAAATGGAAATCATTTTGAAGAATTAAAAGAACTGTATAAGAAAGCGGTTCAAAATCCGAATGTTGAACAAAAAATTAGTTATTAGTAAAAAGTATTTGATAAGTTATTTTTGAAATTAATATAAATAGGGGGAGAAAAATGAGTAAAATTAAAAAAGAAAGAGGTAATTTTATGAAAAAAGTATATTTTATAGGAGCAGGGCCTGGAGATCCTGAATTAATAACAGTAAAAGGTCAAAGAATTGTAAAGGAAGCAGATGTCATAATTTATGCGGGTTCGCTTGTGCCAAGAGAAGTTATTGAATGTCATAAAGAAGGAGCGGAAGTTTATAATTCTGCTTCAATGAACTTAGATGAAGTAATGGAAGTTACGATAAAAGCTCAGAAAAATGGAAAATTGGTTGCAAGAGTCCATACTGGGGATCCAAGTATTTTTGGAGCAATAAAGGAACAAATGGATATTTTGGATGAATACGGAATAGAGTATGAAGTCGTGCCAGGAGTGAGTTCATTTGTAGCTGCTGCTGCTGCAATAAAAAAAGAGTTCACATTGCCTGATGTGAGTCAAACAATAATTTGTACAAGACTGGAAGGAAGAACTCCAGTACCAGAAACAGAAAGTCTAGAAAGCCTAGCTTCACATAAATGCTCAATGGCAATATTCTTGTCTGTACAAATGATTGATGAAGTTGTAAAAAGACTATTAAAACATTACGAGAAAACAACTCCAATTGCAATTGTCCAAAGAGCCACTTGGGATGATCAAAAAATCATTATGGGAACATTGGAAAACATTGCTCAAAAAGTGAAAGATGAAAAAATTACAAAAACAGCACAAATTTTAGTTGGAAACTTTATGGGGGATGAATATTCTAAATCTAAACTTTATGATAAGACGTTTTCGCATGAGTTTAGAAGAGGGATTAAAGAATAAAATTATAAAAATTTTAGAACAAAAAAAAGAAGGAGAATTTTAAATGAAAAAATTATTAGTGATTATGTTATTTGCACTTTCGTTGCAAATTTTTGGACAAAGTTATCAAGTGACAAAAAGTAAAAATGTTACATTGTCTGCGGAACAGATTGAAATGGAGAACAAGGAGATTGAAAGAACAGTAAACGAGGATGTAAAAAGATTTATAAAAGAAATCATGCCATCAATTGGTCAAAATGAAATGAAGGAAATTAAAGATGAAGAGGAGAAAAAAGCAGAGGAATCAATAATGAATGGATTTTTTAGTTTTTTTTCTGAATTG
Organism: uncultured Leptotrichia sp.; assembly: GCA_963524305.1. GTDB lineage: Bacteria > Fusobacteriota > Fusobacteriia > Fusobacteriales > Leptotrichiaceae > JABCPH02. The sequence continues at coordinate 8,835 of CAURGH010000031.1, forward strand.
TCTGATGGTTTAAAATTTGATATAAAAAATATAAAATATATATCGAATAAAAAAGCTTTTGTTACTTATGAAGTAACTGCTCCAGATGTGGATAAAATTTTGAATAAAAAAGAGATAGAAAATAAATATTTAAAAAAATATGGAAAAGAATTAAATGATAGTGAAACTTTAAAAGTTGTTATGGAAATATCGAAAGAAATGTTAAAAGAAGGAATGAAAAATCCTAAAAATTATACGACAGAAAAAGTAACCGTTCAATTAAATAAAGTTGGGAATGAATGGAAATTTAAGGATGAAGAAGAAGTGGAAAAAATGTTGAATAAATTGAAATAATGAATAATAATTGAAAAAACGAAAAGTGTAGATTTAGAATATTCAAAAATGAAAAAAAAGATTTGCACAGTATAATTAAAATCTATAAAAAAGTTTACAGGTATTAGGAGTGATATTTATGTTTAAAAAATTAGATAAAAATGGGTTCTATTATGGATTTCCAGTATTATTGATGACTACAGAAGATAAGGAAAGTGGTAAAAGTAATATAACACCGCTATCCTCTTCTTTTGTACTTGGAAAAACAATAGTCATAGGAATAGGATTGAGAAATAAAGGTTTTAAAAATATTGAAATGGGCTCAGATGTAACTTTTAATATTCCTGATGAAAATTTATATGAAAATGTAAAAAAAATCGAAAAATTTACAGGTGATATAGAAGTACCTGAAATCAAGCAGAAAATGGGATATGAATATTGTGAAGATAAATTTAAGATTGCTAAATTTACTGAATTAAGAGGAAAAACAGTGGATTCTGTGAGAATAAAAGAATGTCCGATTCATATAGAAACCAAAGTAGAAAATATAGTAAAAAAAGACTGGTTTGCTATTGTAATTTGTGAAATACAAGGAATTTTCGTTGATGAGAAAATATTGAAGGATGACACACATATTGATACACAAAAATGGAAACCATTGATTTATAAATTTAGAGAATATACTTCAACAGGTGATAGATTAGGATTAAATTTCAACTTTCAGGAAATTTAACTTGTAAAAAAAAACATAATTAGAAAACTAAATAAAAATTTCAAAAAACTTAATCGAACAATTCCATAAAATAATAAAAAAAAAGAGGACTAAATGATAAAACAAGTTCTCTTTTTTTGCTATGTCATATTTTTTGTATTAAAATTTTCTAACACTATTCTAAATCAACATAACTATATGGTATAATATTATATAAATAAAATAAAAAAGGAGATAAAAGTGATTACAACATTATGTTATCTAGAAAAAAACGAAAAATATCTAATGTTACACAGAACTAAAAAGCAAAAAGATATAAATAAAGGAAAGTGGCTAGGAATTGGTGGGAAATTGGAACCAGGGGAAACACCTGAAGAGTGTTTAAAAAGAGAAGTTCAAGAGGAAACTGGCTACAAATTGAATAATTATGAATTTCGTGGACTTGTGATTTTTAATTACAACAACGATGAGCCACTATTTATGTATCTTTACACAAGTTCGGATTTTTCAGGAAATCAGCATGAATGTGACGAAGGCAACTTAAAATGGATTCCCAAAAAAGAAATTTTTGATTTAAAATTGTGGGAAGGCGACAAAATATTTTTAGAATTATTATTTAAAAATACACCATTTTTTTATTTAACTTTAAATTATGAAAACGATAATTTATTGAGTTCAAAATTAGGATTTAAAGAAAAATATAGTTGCTTTGAAGTTTTTGTTCCAGAAAATTATGTGGAAAAAATTGTGGAAAACTTACAAAAATACAATCTTTTGACAGAAGGTTTTTATGCAGATGTTTATTCTACAATTGATGGAATCGGACATTGGAAAACTTTGGAAGGCGGAAATCCTTTTGACGGAGAAGTTGGAAAAGCGAGTGTTGCCAATGAAAAAATAATGAAGTTCAGGGTAAAAAGAGAATTTGAGGAACTGGCATATTATCTGGTAAAAGAGGCTCATCCTTATGAAACTGCGGTTATTAATGTATTCAGGATGGAAGTTTAGAAATTGAGGAAAGGGGAAATCGATGAAAAAAATATTTTTGTTACTGATATTATTATGCATTATAAATTTAAATCTAAATGCCTTAACAATGAAAGAGAAAATTCAGCAGGATTTATCAAAAGTTGGAGTGAAACAGGAAATTATTGATGAAACTATTACTTTTGATAGACTTTATGCAATGGATGATTCTGATTTACCACTTGATATAGGAGAAATAATAGGTATTTTTGAAAGAATTCATGAAAAAGATGAAAGAAATTATGTGGCTGCTAAAAAGGTTTTACAATTTTATGGGAGAGGTATCAGTTATCGTATAAGAGAAGATTATGATGAAAAAATAAAAAATTCCGAAAATGAAGAAGAAAAAAAGCTGTATGAAGAAGAAGGGGAAACATTGAAAAAAGATCTTACTGTCTACAAAAAATATTATGATGCATTTATGAAATATAATCCATATGAATACGAAAAATTATTGACTTCATACGAATATTACACAATTATAAATAATGAGAAAAAAGCTGAAGAAATCAAGAAAATTGTAAAAGAAAAATATAAAAACACGATAATTGATAAAATGCTTCCTAATGATGAATTGAGAGATGGAATAACGAAATACTATAATTTAGGTAGATTGATTGAAAAAAAGGTAAATGAGGAATTAAAATTTATCGAAAACGACACAACAAAAGAAAAATATCGAATATCAGATGAAGAAATTTATAATTTGAAGTTACAGTATTATATGGCAAAAATCTGGACTTATTTATATTCTGTCGATAGGGAAAAAGGGATTGAAATTGCGATTAATGAACTCGACGGAATAAAGGCAGATGAAAATGCTAAAGAGTATAATTTTAGGCTTGAAAATGGAATAATGCACTGGCTTTTGATGATAGGAAGCGGAGATAAGACTTATGGAAAAAAACTTTTTAATATGAAAATGGAAAAAAGATCAACTAAAATGTACAAATGGGCTAATAATGAAGAAGATAGACTAAGAGAAAAATATCCTGAATTATTTAAAACAGAAAAGGAGGATGGAGACAATGCCGAATGGGAGGATGAAATTGAAAATTAAAAAATTTTTTTTGTTAAATATTGCAACGGTATTATTTCTTTTAATAAGTTTTAGTGTAAATGCCTTGACTATGAGGGAAAAAATTCAGCAGGATTTATCAAAAATAGGACTAAATAACAAAATTATTTTAGAAACCGAGGATTTATATATTGAATATTTTGAATCAGATTTTAGGATTTTAGATGAAGAAGTAAAAGATAAAATAGAAAAATTGCTGAAAAGAGATGAGAGAAATTTTTATTTATCAGAAATTTTACTTAACCATTATTCAATGTCAAAAGAACTTTCAGAAGATAAAAATAGTAAAAGAAATATTCAAAAATATTTTGACTTATATAAAAAATATAGCTTTTATGATTATCTAAAATATTATTATGAAAATCTTTCTCCAAGTTATAATAAAAGTATTTATCAAAAAATGAAGCAGGAATATTCAGGAACAATTTTTGAAAAAATTGCTAAAATTTGGGAAAAATCAGTGGAAAAAGAAATTGAAAAGACTGGACTAACAGAAGAAGAAAGCAGATTAATTGAAGAAATTTTTGTTGAAATTGATAAAAAGGAAATTCAGGAGCAATTTAGGCTATCAGAAGAAGAAGTTTTCAATTTAAAACTAGAAATACAGTTGGTAAAAATTGAAAATTATTTTTACAAAAAAGAATATGAAAAAGGAATTGACTACTATTTGAGCATAGCAAATGTGGAAAAGGAAAATTTAAAAAAGTATGCTTTGCTTAACCAGGAAGTGATGTGGTTAGTTGTGGCTTCAAATGTTGGAAATCTGGAAACATTTGAAAAGGCAAAAGAAAAAATAAATAAACTTGAAGCATTGGAAATATATAGAAAAATTAAATATTAACAGATAGTATGGTAATATAAAGTAGTAATTTCAATTATTAAAATAAAACGGAAGTGTGAAATGGCAACATATAATTTATTATTTAAAAATTTGGAAGAATTAAAAATAAAAGGTGTCGGAAAAACAAAAATTTTATGGCTGGAAAAGATGAAATGGTAAAAGAGTTAAAAGGATTAAATCCTAAAAATTTTAAAATGCTAAATCGTTATTATACAAAAGACGATAAAAAAGTTTATTTTAGTAAAGAATATGCGGATATACAAGAACTTCAAAATGTAGATGTGAAATCATTTGAAGCGTTGCATTTTGAAAATATACAGAATAAAGATGATTTTGGAAAAGATAAGAATAAAGTTTATTTGTTTGGTCTCGAATTAAAAGATGTAAAACCTGAAAAATTTCAAGTTGTGAAAGAGCCAATAACGGAAAAAATTATATATGTTAGAGATGAAAATAATTTGTTCGTAATTTTTTATGATTATTTTTCAGGATTTAATTTTGTAGAGTCTAAAAAAATTGAAAATGTAGATTTTAAAACACTCAAATGGAAATCAGCAAGAGAACTGGAAGATAAAAATGGGAAATATATTGTGAACGGCAGCGTAATTGATGAAGAGAAAATAGAAATTAAATTTATAAAAAAATAAAAAAAAGGAGAAAATTTTATGAAAAAATTAATTTGTGCAATTACAATTTTTTTAGCAACAAGTTTAGGAGCAAATGCATACACGCTTAGGGAATATGTTCAGGAAACGCTTTCTAAAAAAGGAGTAAAACAAAGTATAATTGATGAAACATCAGACTTTCTATTAGATTCAAGAGGTGAATTATCAATTATTCCACAGAAAGATGAAATTGATGAATTGATTAACAAGGCAGAAGTATTGCTGAAAAAAGATAAAAATAATGTTTTAGTTAGACAATACTTAATAACATTGTATTTAAAAAAAGGTGGGGATAAAAATATTTTAAAAGCGCAAAAAATAGGTGAAGAAAATTTACAAGATAAGGAAATTACTGACTTTGAAAAATGGAGTCTAGTAGGTCTCTATTATTATCAAATTGGTCAAAAGGAAAAAGCTCAAGTATATTTTAATAAAATTAAAGAAAAATATAAAGATAAACCAGCTGTTTATGATTTAATTGAAATTACGACTATGGAAATTGATATTTATGGTAAGAGTAAGAATTTTCAAGAATTGGTTAACCAATCATTGGAAAATGAGAAAAAAATGAAGGAAATAAAGGAAATTAGCGATAAGCAAATGAAAAAATTGATAGTTGTTAAAGATTTTTTTCAGTCAGAAGAAAATAAAAGAGAATTTAAAATTGTAGACGAGTTAGTTTACGGATTTGATTTAACGTTAAATTTTTCAAAAATTAATGAAATATTAGAGAATTATTCGGAAGATTCAAGTGAAGAAAAAATAGAAGTTATAAAAAAAGCGATTGATTTTTATTTGAGAAATATTGCGAATAATGAAAAAATGACAGAAGATTCAATAAAGTATAATATTATTCTAGAAAATATGTACTTGAAAATAATGAGGATGTTGGCATCGTTAGATGAAAAAGAAAGCGAAGAGTTTTTAAATAAATTAGAAAAAAGTAAGCTTTATGAAGTTATGAGAAAATTAGAAGAATAAGTTCAAATAAAAAGTTAAAAATTTAGTGATTAGGAGAGATAAAAATGAGAACAGCAGTATATTGCGTAAGCAAAAACGGATACGAAACATGTTTAAAAATAAGAAACAATGTTTATAAAAATTTGCATATTTATGTGTCACAAAGAGTGGCAAATATGCTCAATCTTGAAAGTGAAAATGTGGGAAATTTGTTTGTAATAAATGAGCGAGTGCCAATTTTATTAGAAAAAACATTTGATAAATATGATTTGCATATTTTCGTTGCAGCAACTGGAGCAGTTGTAAGAATTATTGAAGGGAAATTTAAAAGCAAGGACACAGACCCAGCTGTTATTACAGTTGATGATCATGCTAATTTTGTGATTTCATTACTTTCAGGACATCTTGGAGGTGCAAATGAAGAATGTAAAAAAATTGCAAATGGAATCGGAGCAATCCCAGTAATTACAACAGCTTCTGATGTCGGTGGGAAAATTGCAGTTGATACATTGTCGCAAAAAATTAAAGCAAAATTGGAAAGTTTGGACGATGCCAAAAGAGTGACTTCGCTTATCGTAAATGGAGAAAATGTGAGCATTCATTTGCCAAAAAATATTGTAGAAAACAATAAAAATTGTGCTGGAGCAATAATTGTTTCAAACAGAAAAAATATCGAAATTTCTAAAATTATTCCCAAAAATATCATTCTTGGAATCGGCTGTAAAAGAAATACACCAAAAGAAAAAATCATCGAAAAAATAAATTATGTAATGGAAACTCAAAATTTAGAAATGGACTCGATAAAAAAAGCCGCATCCGCTTGGGTAAAATCTGATGAAATTGGACTTTTAGAAGCAATGACTGAATTAAATATTCCAATAGAATTTTTTGAAAAAGAAAAAATTTTGGAAGTAGAAGATTTAGTTGAAGAGCGTTCAGAATTTGTAAAAAATCAAATTGGAGTGTACGGAGTTTCTGAGCCTTGTGCGTACTTAGCTTCGAGCAGAAAAGGTAGTTTTTTAGTGAAAAAAGTTAAGATGGAAGGGATTACAATTTCAATTTTTGAAGAGGAAATGTGAGAATGGAAATATACAAATTGTCATTTATAGCAATAGTGTTGTTTATGATACATGAATTTGAAGAAATAATTTTTATAAAAAATTTTATAGAAAAAAATAAAGTTGTAAAAGATATGAAAAACGAATTATTTATGAAGAAAAAAGGGAATTATCCATCTACAGAAACAATGTCATTAATGATTGCTGAAGAATTTATAATTTTATCAACATTACTTTTTATAGCAAGTGAGTTTAGTATGTATGAAATAGTACTGTCATTATTTATTGTATATATTGCACATTTAGTACCTCATATGTATGATGCGCTTAGATATAAAAAATTTTCTCCAGGAAGTCGGACTTCTTTTATAATTTTCCCTTTAGGAATTTTAATAATCTGGAATGTTATTTTAAATAAAGAAATTAATTTAGTTATTTTAATTTTATGTGTTATAATAATTGGATTTCTGATGATCTTAAATTTACTATTTTTACATAAAATTAGTAAAAAAATTGATAGGTATCTATGGAAATAAAAAAAATTATAAAAATATTTAAAATAAAAAATAGATTTAAAAAATATATAATCAATATAAAAAATTTAAAGAAAGGAGCTTGTATAATGTAACTATATTATACAAGTAAAATAACATGAAAAAAATACTTTTTGCATTAGCACTATTTTTTATAATAAACTTAAATTTAGCCGCCTTAACAATAAAGGAAAAAATCCAGCAAGATTTATCAAAAACAGGTGTAAAACAAGAAATAATTGATGAAACTGTAAAATTGGATAAGAAATTTGGAGAAGGATTTGTAGAAGAAGATGGAGATGGGAAAAAGGCAACTGAAAGTAAGGATGAATGGGAAAAACTTTATCTGAAAGATAAAAGAAATTATGTTGCCTTGGAAAGATTGATAGAATCATATTTTGTGACTGGGATACCAAATGATCCTCAGAAGAAAAAATATGTTTCAGAATATCTGAAAATGTATATTCCTGAAGATAGGAAAAATTTCGTTTTGGGAAAGGACTTCTGGAATTGTTCTGAAAACGAAAATATAAAAAATGAGTATTTTGAAAAAGTTAAAAGAATTAGCGATAATCAGTATTATTTGAAAACAATAGACTTTTTTGAATATTTATCAAAAGAAACAGAAAATATAAAAGAAGATGGAAATCCTAAGTTAATGAAACAGAAAGTAGATGAAATAACGCAAAAAATGGATGAAATTGATAAAATACTTGATGATAAAAATTTGCTAGAAAAATACAGAATTTCTGATGAAGAAGCCTATTCTGATCAATTAACTTTTTTTTTGGTTGGTGGTATTCTAAAAATGTTTACAGGTGATACTGAAGGAATGGTCAATGATTTTATAAATAAAATTGCAAATAAAAAGATTTCTAAGGAAGTGGCGGAATATAATAAAAATAAGGAAATGATGACTGTTATGACAATTCAGATGGCAATGGCTTTTAAAGGGTTTTTCGGAGAAATGTCAGAAAAAGAAATTACAAAACTTGAAAAATTGACAAAAAAACTTCAAGATACTGAAATGTATAAAAGAATTAATATGACTTCGGTAAATGATAAAAATAATGGAAAATAATGTTCAAATTGAATAAAAAATGGAAAAATTTTAATCACTTTTAGATAAAAAATTGTAAATAAAAAATTGAATATTAAAACAAATATATTTAAATTTAAGAAGAGATAAATAAAAAAAAGAAACTTTGAAGTTTTTCTTTAAAGTAGAGATTCAAAATATCAGATATCACAAAAAGTAACATTTTTTCTTATAATTTATTATTTTTTGAAAAAAAATAAAAAAAAGTAGTTGACAATCTTTTTTGTTTTTGATATAATACCTCTTGT
>CAURGH010000032.1:0-17203 GCA_963524305.1 uncultured Leptotrichia sp.
AATATGAAACGGGTCAAATTGTAGAATCGGAAATTCCAGAAGAAACAACAGATACTTCAGATGTAAAAATTAGTGATAATTTATTCAAGACATATTTTGACGATGATAAATTTACTGTAAAAAAATCTTTAAATACACTAGAAACAGAGTTTAAGCGTAAAAAGGGACTTGCTATGCACTATTATTTTGAGCATATATTAAATAATCTGGAAAATGATAAAATTCTTGCAAAATCAGCATTGTATAGTCGATACGGAAATATGCTTGGAAAAAATATTGTTGAAAATTTAATAGAAAGACTGGATAAATTTATTTCAGAAAATGAAGAAATTTATAGTTCAAAATACAAAGTTTATACGGAATTTGAAATACTAAATTCAGATGGAAAGAAAAGTATAGTCGATAGAATAAATATTGATGAGGAAAATAAAAAAATATATATTTTCGATTATAAAACAGGAGATAATCCCGAAAAAAATAAGGAATATCAAGCACAAATTGAAAAATATCAAAAATTACTTGAAAAAAGATTAGGTGGGGAATATGAAGTTTTTTCTAAATTACTAATAGTTGAAAATATTGAATAAGGTAAAAAATTTTTTAAAAAAATAGAATAGTTATTGAAAATTTTGATTTTATGAAGTACAATAATTATGAGAATGATTTAATAAAATGTGAGGAAGGTGTGAGAATATGAAATATTATGCGGGAATTGATTTGGGTGGAACGAATACTAAAATAGGGTTAGTTGATGCGGAAGGAAATATAATATTTACTACTATTGTAAAGACAGATTCGTTAGAGGGATTTGAAAAAACAATTGAGAGATTGGCAAAGATTTTGTTGCAACAAGTAAAAAGTTTTGATTTAAATTTTGAAGATGTTCAATCTGTTGGAGTTGGTGTTCCGGGGCCTGTATTGAATACAAGAGTTGTTAAATTTTGGGCAAATTTTCCTTGGAAAAATGGAGTTGATTTAGCATTAGAATTTGAAAAGAATCTTGGTAAGCCAGTAAAAGTAGATAATGATGTAAATGTTATCACGTTAGGGGAAATGTGGAAAGGTTCTGCACAAGGATATAAAAATGTTTTAGGATTGGCAATAGGAACTGGAATCGGTGGTGGAATTATTGTCGATGGAAAATTAGTAAGCGGTGAACACGGAGCAGGAGGAGAAGTTGGACACATTAAAGTGGAAAAAGATGGAAAACTTTGTGGATGTGGACAAAAGGGATGCTGGGAAGCATATGCTTCAGCAACAGGATTAATAAGAGAAGCTCAAAGCAGATTGGCTGTTAATAAAGTAAATGGACTATATGAGCATGTAAAAAGTAGAACATTAGAAGCGAAGGATGTTTTCGACATGGCTAAGCAAGGAGATCAGTTTTCTTTAGATTTAGTTGATTACGAAGCAGAATATATTGCTTTAGGAATTGGAAATTTACTTAGCACACTGGATCCTGAAATAGTAGTTGTTGGTGGAGGAGTTGCTTTAGCTGGAGATATATTATTTGATAAAGTTAAAGAAAAATTAGGAAAATATGCTTTCCCTTCAACAATAGAAAATTTAAAAATAGTTTCAGCTACTTTAGGAAATGATGCTGGTATTCTAGGAGCGGCTTATTTGGGAATGATGTAATCAGTGCGATTTAAGGATATTGAGAGTTCGGTTGCAGCTCTCAATATTTTTTATTTTAAGAAATTAGAAAGGAGAAAGAATGTCTTAATTATTTTTATGAGACAGTTCTAATAAAACTATGAAAATATATACAAAATATGGAGATAAAGGATTTACAAAATTATATGGTGGCGACAGGGTAAAAAAAACTCATAAAAGAATAGAAGCTTGTGGGACTGCAGATGAGGTTTGTTCTTTGCTTGCAGTAGTTGTTGTAGAAATGCGGGAAAATGAGATTTTGGATGATATTAGAAAAGAGTGTGAGGAAATTCAGCAACAACTTTTTGATTGTGGAAGTGATTTGGCGACTCCAAGAGAATTAAGACCTTACAAGCAAAAAGAAGAAGATGTTCAGTATCTTGAGCAAAGAATAGATGAATATATTTCAATTTTACCTAAAATGGAACATTTCATAATTCCTGGAGGAAGTAAAGTTTCAAGTTTTTTGCATATGGTAAGAACAGCAACAAGAAGACTAGAGAGAATAATGGTAGCATTAATTGATGAAGGTGAAGCAGTAAATGAGACTAGCCTAATATACATAAATCGTTTGTCAGATTATTTTTTCGTAATTGCGTGTGTTGTGAACTTGAAATTGAATGTGGCTGAAACAGTGTATAAGAGAAGTCCAAAAGTATTCAGAACTAAGAAATAGATTATATAATAGGATGGTGTTTGAATGAAAAAAATATTAATATTTTTATTAATTTTATCTAATTTAACTTTCGGAGCGCAAAAAATGTCTTTAGTTTCAAAAGAAACTGATAAAATTTTGGAGCAAGTATCAAAGGACTTTGATAGGGGGAACTCTCAAAAAGCTATATCAACATTGAAAAAGCAAATAGCTGAAGACCCTTCAAAAATTATTTATAAAGTAGCACTTGGTTTTGCATATGAGGAAATGGGAAGAAAAAGTGAAGCGGAAAAAGAATTTAATGAAGCTGTAGAATTACAGAAAAAATATCCTTTTTTTGCTGAAAATGGTGAAAAATATGATATGAGATTATTAATCGGAGTGATCTATTTTTCAGAAAATGATTATGATGAAACGTTAAAATGGTTAAAACAAGTTGATGATAAAGAATTTTACAGATCTACAAATGAGGAAAAGGGAATTTTTTTAGGAATTGTTAATTTTCAGGCAGAAAATTATGAAGAAGCAAAAAAATATTTGTTGCAGTCATATGCTTATGATAAAATAGGGGCGTCAGAAAATGTTCTGGGAATGATTTATTGGGGAGAAGGAAATCAAAAAGAAGCTCAAAAATGGTTTTTAAAATCTTCAGATAAAGGAAATTCAGGAGCTCAAGCAAATTTGGGATCACTTTATTATGAACTAAATGATAAAAAAGAGTCGTTAAAATGGTTGGAAAAAGCCTATGAAACAGCAAGAAAAGATAAAGATACTGAAAAAATGGAAGAAATAAAAGAAATGATAAAAGATGTAAAAGATTCTCAAGAATAAAAACAGAAAGGGGAAAATATGAAAAAATATTTGATTTTATTATTATTAGTGGCGAATTTAGGATTAGGAATACAAGGTTTTTCGGCTATGACGAGAGAAGAAAAAATAAGTTTGGAAAAGCAAATAGATGAAGCGTATGATAAGAATGACAATAAAAAAACGATGTCTTTAGTTTCAAGATATGTAAAAGAGTTCCCTAATAATGCTGATTATTTGAATAAATTAGGAGTTTTGTATGCTAACGAAAATAATTACAAGGAAGCAGAAAAATGGTATTTAAAAGCTGTTGAAAATGGGAACTTGACAGCAATTTCAAATTTGGCAGATAATTATTCTCAATTGAAAGATTACGAAAAAGCAATAAAATATTATAAAGAGTATGAAAAAGTAGCAGATAATCCTAGAAATTATACTTGGATAGCAGCGGCATATGAAAATTTGGAAGATTATAAAAATGCAAGAGAGTGGTATTTTAAAGCACTAAAAACTGAAAAAGATGGATTTTCTGAAAATCATTTAGGATTAATGGCAGATAATGAAGGAAATCAAAAAGAAGCATTAAAATGGTATCAAGCTTCTGCACAAAAAGGATATTTATGGGGATATAGTAATTTAGCTACTACGTATATTGAATTGGGAGATTATGAAACTGCAGAAAAATGGGTAATTAAAGGATTAGATTTAGCTAAAAAATCTAAAGATTCTGATAATGCGGCTGTAAAAAAAGAAATGCAAGATACTTATGATTACATTCAAAAGGTGAAATAGTATCTTAGAAGAAAAGAGATGATGAATATGGATTTTAAGATACATTCAAAATTTAAACCTACTGGAGATCAACCTGAAGCAATTGAAAAAATTGTCGAAAATTTAGAAAATGGAATTTCGGATCAAATTTTGTTGGGAGTTACAGGTTCTGGAAAAACTTTTACTATTGCAAATGTTATTGAAAAAGTAAATAGACCAGCATTAATAATGGCTCCAAATAAAACTTTGGCTGCGCAGCTATATAACGAATATAAACAATTTTTTCCAGAAAATGCAGTAGAATATTTCGTTTCATATTATGATTATTACCAACCAGAAGCCTACATTATGCAAACTGACACATATATCGAAAAAGACTCTTCGATTAATGATGAAATCGACAAACTACGACATGCGGCAACGGCGGCACTTTTAAATAGAAGAGATGTAATTATTGTAGCATCAGTTTCAGCTATTTATGGATTGGGATCGCCAGAAGCGTATAAGGAAAAATCAATACCAATTGATGTTGAAACAAATGGTATTGATAGGAATGAACTTATAAAAAAATTGATTTTTCTGAGATATGAGCGGAATGATATAGCTTTTGAGCGTGGAAAATTTAGAGTGAAAGGTGATATTATTGATTTACATCCATCGTATTTGGATACGGGATATAGATTTGAATTTTTTGGAGATGACTTAGAAAGTATTTCTGAAATAAATACGCTTACAGGACAAAAAATTAAGACGATAAAAAGGGTAACAATAATGCCAGCGACACACTATTTATCAACAGAAGATACTGAAAAAATATTTTCTCAAATAAAAAAAGAAATGGAAGAAAGGGTTCATTTTTTTCAAAAAAATGGACAATTGTTGGAAGCGCAAAGAATAAAGCAGCGAACCGAATACGATTTGGAAATGATTAATGAAATTGGTTATTGCAAGGGAATTGAGAATTACTCTAGATATTTGACTGGAAAATCTGAAGGAGAGGCACCAGATACGTTGATTGATTATTTTCCTGATGATTTGGTTGTATTTCTTGATGAATCGCACATTTCTGTACCGCAAATAAATGGGATGTATAAAGGAGATAGAGCGAGAAAGCAATCATTGATTGACAATGGATTTAGGTTACCAAGTGCGTACGATAACAGACCGTTGAAATTTGAAGAGTTTTTTGGGAAAATACCACAAGTAGTTTATGTTTCTGCAACTCCAAGTGATTATGAATTGGAACATTCTAAAGGAGAAATCGTTGAGCAATTGGTTAGACCGACTGGAATTGTGGAACCAGATATTGAAATTAGAGAAACTAAAAATCAGATTGATGACTTGATGGATGAAATAAAAGAGCGAACAAATCGAAGAGAACGAGTTCTTGTAACGACATTAACGAAGAAAATGGCTGAAGAGTTAACAGATTATTATTTGGAATTCGGGATAAAGGTAAAATATATGCACTCGGATATTGATACGCTTGAAAGAACGGAAATTATAAGGGATTTGAGAAAAGGAGTGTTCAATGTTTTGGTTGGAATAAACCTATTGAGAGAGGGCCTTGATATTCCTGAAGTTTCGCTTGTAGCAATTTTAGAAGCTGATAAAGAGGGATATTTACGTTCTAGAAGGTCCTTGATTCAAACGATGGGTAGAGCTGCAAGAAATGCACATGGACAAGTTATTTTGTATGCTGATAGAATGACAGGTTCTATGCAAGAAGCAATTGACGAGGTTAATAGACGGCGTGAAATCCAAGAAAAATACAATAAAGAGCATAATATAAATCCAAAAACTGTTGAAAGACAAATAGAAGAATCACTTGTAGATTACGAAATTGAGCAAGAAAATAAAATTAATAAGGCTAAAAAAGAATATAGAAGTCAATTTGAAATTGAAAAAGAAATTAAATCGCTTAATAAAAAGATTCAAAAATTGGCAGAAGAACTTAATTTTGAGGAAGCAATTAAATTAAGAGATAAAATGAATGAATTGAAGAAAATATTGCTAGAATTGTAAAAAATTAATATAGCCTAAAAGATATATAAATATTGGCTTAGAAGCTAATAATAAATTAAGTAAAAGAAAAAATAAAACAAAATTTAATAAAAATCTATTGAAATTTTTTAAAAAATATTGTAAAATAGACAAGATAATTAATTAAATAAAGAAAATAAGGAGAATAATATAATGTCTAAAAAAAATGGAAAAGAAGTGAAAGAAGCAGTTAAAGAATTAACTTTAACAAAAAAAGAGAGAGAAGGATTAAACGAAGAAGAAATTAGAAATTTATTAGTTAATAAAGCAATCTTAGAAGAAGCAAAAAAATATAAATTTACAGATGAAGAAAAAGAAGAATTTGATTATTTCTTCACAAATGAAAAATGTAAATATTTCATTGCTAAATCTATCGAAGATAGAATTTCAATCAATGAAAATGATATTACAAAAATTTATACAGAAAATAAAGCTAGTTTTGATGCACAAAACATTCCTTTTTCTCAAGCAAGAGAAAGAATCCAAAGAGATTTATTAAATCAACAAGTTGCAGTTTTAGAAGGAGATGAAATTTCAAAATTAGTAGATGAAATGGCTGATTCAGTAGAAATCACTAAAAAAGAAATTATTTTCTCAAAAGGAAATTCAGAAGTAATTAAAACTATTATCATTAGTAAAGTTATTTCAGAAGAATTGAATAAAGGAGATTTCTTGAAAAAAAATAAAGAAGATATTGAAACTATCGAAAACAATGTTTACATCAATTTCTATTTAGATTTACAAATTAGAAAAACTGTAACAGTAACTCAAGAAGAAATCGTTGAAATTTATGAAAATGAAAAAGGTAAATTAGGAAATATCACTCCTAATGATGCTTACCAACAAATTGGAAATGGATTAATTAACAATAAAGCAATCAATGAAAGAAATAATTTAATTAATAAAATTGCAAAAGATTATAACGTAGAAGAATTAACAAAAAAATATGCTGAAGAAAAATAGACAAAAATAAATTAAATTATTTGGAATATGGTCATATCTTTATGTTAAAGATTGTATTTTCTTAATTTGTTAAGAGAAGGAAATCTTTTCATAAAATTTGACCATATTTGATTTTTATTGTATAATATAAAACGAAGAGTCTGAAAAATAAAAAATAAAAAAGCGCCAGATCTTAATTTTAGATATGAAAATTATGCTAGATTAAGATGACGAGGAAAAAGAGTTATCGAAAATTCGGCGGATGCTCTTTAGGTTATCACAACCTCAATAATACACAAAACTATTAATAAATTATAGCACAAAAGTATTATAGTGATTATTTTTCAGATAAAATTTAATATTTGAAAAGGAGAAAATATGTGCGGAATAGTAGGATATATCGGTTCACAAAATGCACAAGATTTTGTAATTGATGGATTGGAAAAATTAGAGTATAGAGGATATGATTCAGCAGGAATAGCTGTAAATACAGGAAAAGAACATTTTGAAATTGTAAAAAAAGTAGGAAGATTACAAAACTTGGCAGATGCTTTGAAAGAGCGCCCTTTGAAAGGTAATAGTGGAATAGGGCATACGAGATGGGCAACTCACGGAAAACCTTCTGATGTAAATTCACATCCACATTTTAATAAGGATAAAACTTTAGTAGTTGTGCATAATGGAATTATTGAAAATTATTTGGAATTGAAAAAAGATTTACAAGCTAAAGGGTATGAATTTGTTTCAGAAACAGATACAGAGGTTGTAGCTCATTTGTTGGATAGCTTATATGAAGGAGATTTGTTAGAAGCAGTAAAAAAATTATTGAAAATTATTAAAGGAGCTTATGCTTTGGGAATGATGTCTATTTCGGAACCAGATAGAATTATAGCGGCTAGAAAAGAAAGTCCATTAATCGTAGGTTTAGGAAAAGGTGAAAATTTTATCGCTTCTGATATTCCAGCTATATTAAAATATACGAGAGATGTTTATTTAATTGAAAATAATGAAATTGTTGAAATAAAAAAAGATTCAGTAAAAATAATGGATACAGAAGGAAATGAAGTTTCTAGAAATGTTACACATGTTGAGTGGGATATGGAAGCAGCTTCAAAAGGTGGTTACGAATATTTCATGGAAAAAGAAATTTACGAACAACCAAAAGTGTTAATGGAAACTTTAAATAGTAGAGTAGATGAAAACAAAAATATTAATTTTGATGATGCAGGGTTGACAAAAGAATATTTAGAAGGTGTTAGCAGCATTTATATAGTGGCTTGTGGAACTGCTTATCATGCTGGATTAGTTGGAAAATATATTATTGAGAAAAAAACTAGAATAAAAGTAGATGTAGAGGTAGCATCTGAGTTTAGATATAGAAATCCAGTAATTGATGACAAAACATTGGTTATCGTTTTAAGTCAATCAGGTGAAACATTAGATACGTTGGAAGCTATGAAAGAAGGTAAAAGACACGGTGCGAAAATTGTAGCTATAACAAATGTTGTTGGATCGTCGATAGCTAGGGAAGCTGATCATGTAATTTATACATGGGCAGGACCTGAAATAGCCGTTGCTTCAACTAAAGCGTATAGTACTCAAATGATGATTTTATACTTATTGGCAATTGATATGGCTTATAAATTTAATAAGATAACAAGAGAAGAATATGAGCATGATATTAATTCATTGTATAATTTAAAAGAACATGTTGAAAAAGTATTGGAACATTCAGAAAATGTTGAAAAAGCTGCAGCTAAAATATTGGATCAACATAGTATCTTCTATTTAGGAAGAGGTTTAGATTATATGATAGCAGTAGAAGGGGCTTTAAAATCTAAAGAAATTTCTTATATCCACTCAGAAGCTTTTGCATCAGGAGAATTAAAACACGGAACAATTGCATTAATTGATGAAGGAGTACCAGTAGTAATTAATGTTACTCAATCAGACTTATTTGATAAATCAGTTTCAAATATCAAAGAAGTAGCTGCAAGAGGAGCTTATGTGATTGCAATCGCTAAAGAAGGTAATACAATAGTGGAAGAAGTATCAGATGAAGTGTTTTATATACCTGCTGTTGAAGATGAGTATACAGGATTTTTATCAATTATCATTCACCAATTATTAGCATATTATTTATCAAAATTAAAAGGTAATGATGTTGATAAACCAAGAAACCTAGCAAAATCAGTAACAGTTGAATAGTAAAAAAATTTGATCAATGAAGATTAGATGAAAGGAGAAATATTCGATTTAGAGAATCACTGAAAAACAAGTTAAGATTTAATAGCAAATATACATTTTATTCTCTACTCAAATCAAGAAAACAACATTTGTCTTTTAATTTGTTTTAATTATAAATCGAAAAGTATTAGTATATGAGACATAGTTGTAATTTATATATAAATAAAATAAAACAAGTACATGGAAGACTTTTGAATAAGGCTCTGATTAAAGAAAATGTAAAGGACTACAATGCTGAGCAAAGTAGGATTTTAGAAGTTCTTTGGGAGGAAGGAAGTATTAGCAATAAAGAGATTTCTCAAAAATCAGGATTGGCATTAAATACATTAACAACAATGCTTAATAGGATGGAAGATGCTGGTTTGATTATGAAGGAAGTAGATGAGAATGATAGAAGAAAGACGATTGTAAGTTTGACGAGAAAATCTAAGAGATTGAAAAAGAAATTTGATTAAAAAAATTTAGTCAGCGTATATAGAAATATGTGCGTAGAGGTGGATATGAAAGCCATCCAATACTACTCGAATTGCTGGAAAATCCTAAAGCTAGTTTGACTACAACATAATATCTTAAAAATATTTTGAGATATAGGTGTGAATGTGGCGAAAGCAGAAAAAACAAACTAGATGGTATAAGGTTAAATCCTAAGTGCTAAAGTAATGGAAAATCAGCAGCTAATACTGAAAAGTAAAGTTCAACGACTATTCCTCTTGAGGGAAGTACACCAAAGTTGGTGGAAGTGGGTAGACCTAAACGGGTGAAGCCGTAGGATAAGATATAGTCTGTGCTTAATAGAAATATTAAGAAGTTCAAGATATTCTTGTTTCTTATTAAGAAATGAAAATACGAGGAGAACTGCATGAGGAGTAACGAACTTATGTGAACGACAATCTTTATAGCAGCTTGGTTTGAATAAAACTTGGTTGTATTAAGATTCAGAATATAGTTGAAAGCTTAGTAGCAGAGATTTTTAAAGATTTTAAAGATGAAGAAATTATAGAACTTGAAAATTACTTAAATAGAGTTTTAAGAAATTCTGAAATAGCTGAAAAAAAATTAAACTGTAAATAAAATAGTGGGAGTTTTGGCTCCTGCTTTTTGTAGAGAATTAAGGATTTGTGAAAATTAATTGAAGTAAAATTATAAAATAAAATGTACTAGAGAAATTAACTATGAAAATTTCAAAAGTACATTTTTTATTATATTTATCAAGAATAATTTTTATTCCAGTCGATGTTTAGGACTAATATGAAAAATACTGTTCCAGCTAAAAGGTTTGAAAATAAATTTCCCCAGAAAACTGAATAAAGTCCTAAAATTGATTTTGTGAATAAGATAAATAAATATCTGAAAAACCAAATTCTTAAAATAGACATAAACATTGGAACTTTTGTACGGGCTAGAGCGATGAAAACTCCTTGACAGACACAGAAAATTCCAAATCCGATAACGGAATATGTGTAAATATTCAATGCTCTGTTAGCGATGTCTAAAACGGCTTTTTCTCTTGTGAATGAAAGTGTGAAAACATTTGAAAAAGGTAGTGTTGACGCAATAATAAGTAAAGCGATAACTATACTTGTAGTAATTCCGCAATAAAATATTTTTTTTGATTTTTCGATGTTTCCAATACCTAAATTCATACTAATCATGCTTGTTACGGTTGTTCCGATTGAAGCTGGTAAAATAAAACAAATGGAATTAATGTTTGAGGCAATTCCTTGAGCATTTAATGCGACAGCTCCGTAATGTTCAACTTCTTTATTAATAAGGAAAAATCCTAGATAAATTAACATGTAGCTAATCATTGATGGAAATCCAATTCGCAACAGTTTTTTTACAATTGGTGCAATAAATCTGTATTTTTTTAATTCCAATCGCATTTCATCTTTCTTTATGAATAAATCGTGATACATCCAAATTGTAACGACAATGTACGAACAAAGTGTTGCTAAAACGGCTCCAACAATTCCCATTCTTAAAAAATACAAGAAAATTGTATTGAAAATTATTTTTAAAATTAATAGAATGAAAACCCTAATAAATGGCACTTCTGGTCGTCCAACAGAATTTTTTGCCGCATTATAAATTGAAGCAAGAAAATTGAATGGAATGACTAACGAGTAAAGAGAAATATATATAAATACATACTGTTTTATCTCAGGTGTCGTAAATTTAGCTATAACAAATGCTAGAAAAATACAGACAGGAATCAATCCTAAACCAACCAAAAAACTAAAGACAAAAATTTGAAGCGTCGTTTCTTTTACTGCACGAATAATTCCACGACCATAAAGATTCCCAATCATAGCCATCGCGGCAACACCAAGTCCCTGTGACAACGCAATCATAATATTTAAAATCGGCTGACTAAATGAAACCGAACTCGCAACAAGCACTCCTCCCAAATTATTCAGAAAAAGTCCATCTGACAAAGGAATTAGTGCTTGAATTATCCCAACCATAAGCGTAGGAATTGATAAAAATAAAAGTGTGCTTAGGATATTTCCGTTTAAAATCATGTTACGGCGTTCTTCCGTTGATTGTTTTTTGAATAACATAATTTTCCTTTCTGATAATATTTTGATTATCTATTCTTTATTTTTACAATGAACATAAACTCTATTTGATAATTTTAACATATTTTCTTGTAAATTTGAAACTTTTTCTTGTCTTAAATATTTTTATTGTGAAATTTGCTAGGGAAGCTCAAAAATTAATTGATTTTTTTTTTTTTTTATGTTAAACTAAGATAAAGCTAAAGTAAATTATATTAATTCATTGGAATAATTATGGAAATGTTGTAAAATAATAAAATGAATTAATTTTTAAAATGTAATTATTATGTATTTCTATGAAATGATGGGTTAAATGATAATAAAATATAACTTTTCTTCTTAACTTTTTGTTTAATTTATCGTTTTATAGGGAAAAATAATAAGAAAAATTAAAAAAACTTAGTAGAAACAAAAATTTGATAAATGAGGTGAAAGATTATGACAAACAGTCTAAGAAAATTAGCAAAAGATTTAAAAGCCTTTGCTAAAAGATGTAAAGACTTTAAATATACAGAACAAGCATTGTTTGTATTCTTGTTATGCGGAATAGTTGGTTTTGCTGACGTAACAACAGCGCCAACAGATAAAGCTATCCAAAATCAAAGACAAGAAATAACAACGTCGATAGGAGATATGCGACAACAATTCAAAAGAGTAAAATCAGAAAATGATAAATTAATGAAAAACTACAATTTAGAATTGATTCAATTAATGGAACAAGGAGACCACGTAGTTAAATCGCCTTGGAGTTCTTGGCAATACGGAGCTAATACAATATTGAATGATTGGCATGGAAGCTATAAAGGTCGTGGAGATAAGAAAGAGAAATATCCTTATGAAGGTATTTTAAAGAGAGATTCAAATGCTTATAATAGATATATATCTAAGGAAAGCTCAATGTATCAATATTTGCCACAAAGTAGTGATCCAAGATCAGCTTCAACAAATTCAAGAAATGGATACAGTTCATATGGATTAGCAAGTAATAAAAGAGTATCAGAACCACCTGTATCATTTGAAATATCTGCTAGTATTAAACCTAGAATAGTTAATAAGGGAGCTATTACAGTGCCTGCACCAGCAGCTTTGCAACCTACTTTACCTAAAGCAATTGATTTTAAGCCAGTAGAACCTAAAATAACTCCTCCACCGTTACCAACTATAAATATACCTCCTATAACACCACCAAATACTGGAAATGGTGATGATGAATGGATAAATGAAACTGGAGGTGTTGCACCACTTGCTCAACAAAATATGACAGGTGGAACATTAACAGTAAAAGCAAATAATACGTCATTTGATGTAAATGCTAGTAAAGTGAAAATGGTAGGGGTACAAGGTCCTTCACATGCAGAGAATAATCATGGGGAACAAAATTTTAACTGGACAGGTATTAATAACTATGCAGTAATGAAACTTGTTGGAGGGCATCCATTAAAAATAAATGGAGTTACTATAAATTATAGTGGTAATTCGTCTACAGCTTACACTAGATGGTTATTCCATACAGATGGACACAATTTTTATGGAGATTCTACATGGGTTTTGGACAATGGAACTACTGTTAATATGAATGGGAAAAATCTAGTAATGTATTCAGCACAGTATCATACTTCTACTTGGTCTCCTATACATTATCATTTAGAAAATAATAATATAGGATTTCAAAATAATGGGAAGATAACAACATCAAATACAGGTTCTGATAACTATTTATGGTTAACATTAGCTGCAGATGGTGGATTTAATAGAGTTATGTGGTTTGATAACAAAGGAACTATAAATCTTGGAGGAACAAAAGATACAATAGCTGTAATTGGTAGTGAGTATTCAACTGAGGGTGGTTTTAGTTTTATGAATTCAGGAGACATATATCTTAATGGAAATCAACAAAAAGGTATAGTCGTAAATGATAAGCTTCTTAATACTGTAAATGCATCAAATCCAGGTTATCCAGGGGCGGAAATAATATTAACTAAACCAATAAAAATAACAGGAAGTGAATCTGTAGGAGTTGCTTTTAAAACATTTGCTGATTTGAATGGTGGAACTGCAATTAGCCCAGGAGCTTCAGCAAGTACAAATGTTAATGAACAAAATTCAAGTGTTTTAGCATTACCTGCTACATCAAGAGAATCTGTTTTAAATGTTGAATTTGAAGGAGCTACTAATAAAAAGAATACAGGTCTTTATTTTGAACATGCAAATGCTTCAACAAATCCATTTGAAGTTTCAAATTATACTTTGAAGTCAACAGATGGAAGTGAAAATGCCATGGTTTTTGTAAAACAAGGATATGTAAACCTTGCAGCACAAAATCAAGCAGGTAAAGATAATGTTATTACTATAACAGGTGGAAGTAGTAATACTGGAGTATATACAGAAGCAGCAGGAAATACTTTAAATACAGGAGCAAAAATTATAATAGATAATTCAGACGGTTCTACAGGTATTTATGCTAAATCTTCTGGAACAGTAACAAATACTGGTGAAATAAATGCAAAAGGAAAATCTGTAAAAGCAATAATTGCAGATGCTGCAACAATTAACAGTTCAGGTAAAGTTACTGTAGATGGAACAGCTTTGAGTGCTACAGATGGTTCTGTGGGATTAGTAGCTATGCATGGGGGAACATTAAATCAAACTGGAACGACAGATATAACTGTAGCAGATAGTGCTTCTTCAGGTGTTTATGCTGAATCAGCAGGTACTTTGAATTTGACAGGTGGAAAAATTACTGCAAAAGATGGAGCATTTAATGTTTATTCAAAAGGTGGATTAGTTAAATTAGATGGAACTAATGTAATAACTGGGCAAAAATCATTAGCATTTTATACAGATAATACAGGGAAAATAGAATTTACAAATGGTATGACAAAAGCTGATATAGCAGGTGGAGCAGATGCAAATTCAAGAGGAACTGCATTCTTGTATAAAGGTAATGGATATACAAATTTTGATTCATCAGCAATTTCAGCTTGGAAAACAACTAATTTTAATAACAGTATGGGACATTTAACATTGAATATGAATGAGGGTTCTAGATTATTTATTGCACAAGATGTACACATGGATCTTAATAATACAAATCCATCTGGTTTAGTAACTTCACTTGGTGTATCTGGTATAACAGGAAGTCCTAACTATAAAACATTCATGCTTTATTTAAGTGAGTTAATTTTAAATCAAAATGTTAATTTAGATAATCCTACAGATGCATATAATATGCTTGAAATTGCAAACTCAAGAATTGAAAACAAAAACTCGAATACAATAATAGGGACAAAAGTGGGACAAGTTGCAATGGCTCAAGAAAATGATCCAAGTTATAATAGAAATAAAGTTCAATTAGTAAATAAAGGAACTATTACATTGAGTGGAGCAAATTCTACAGCTATGTATTCAAAATTTGGTGAATTAACAAATAATGGTGGAACAATTACAGTGGGAGATAATTCTACTGCATTATACGGAACAAACGATTCTAAAATAGAAAATATAAATGGTGGAGTAATTAATTTAGGAAATGGTTCTACAGGAATTTACTCTGAAGGCGATACAGCTGCAGGAGTAACTAATGCAAGTGGAATATTCAAAGGTTCAGTAAATAATGATGGAATAATTGCAAGTACAGGAAAAGCTATAGGTATTACTTACAAAGGTACAGGAGCAGGAAATACTGATGTAAGAGTAACAAACAATACAAATGGTAAAATTAATTTAGCTGGAGAAGGTTCAGTAGGTATCTATGGTTTAGGAAGTAACTATAAAATATTAAATAATGGAGAAATCAACTTAGGAAATTCAAGTAGTTTAACTACAAATCCTAATGTAGGTATTTATACAGCAGTTGAAAGTGTAAATATTGAAAATGCAGGAACTGGAAAAGTTTCAGTAGGAAATAACTCAGTAGGAATTTATGGATACAATGTTGATAACGCAGGGCAAATCACAGCTGGAGATAACGGAATTGGAATTTATTCTAAGAAATTATCTACAGGACCATCTACTGTAAATCATACAGGAACAATTACAGTAGGAAATAATGATGCGACTGGTATTTTCCTTGAAGATGGAGGAAATTTAAACTTTAACAGTGGTGCAATAAATGTAGGAGATAACTCTTATGGAATAGTTGCAATCGGAAGTAGTCCATTTAACTATACTAATAATGCAGCGGCAACTGTAACATTAGGAAATGGTTCGACATACTTCTATTCAAATAACCCAACAACAAACTTTACGAATAATATTGCATTGAATAATCCTTCAGGAGTAGGAATTTATGGAATATCTTCACCAGGTACAATTGTAAATAATGCAAACTTTACTTTAGGTGACCAAAGTGTTGGTATTTTGAATACAGGAAATGGTGTAGCTACAAATAATGGTACAATAGTTGTTGGAAATTCAGATACAGGAAATAAAAACTATGCTATTGGTATGGCTACAACTACAGGAAAAGTAATTAATAGCAATACTGGATCAATTACAGTAGGAGCAGATGGTATTGGATTATTTGCTGATGGAGCTAATTCACAGGCTGAAAATAATGGTACAATCAATATTGCTGGAGACCGTGGAATGGGTATTTACTTAGATCATGGAGCTAAAGGGGTAAATAATGGTACAATTACAACAGTAGGAACTCCAACAGGAGCAGTTGGTGTAGTTGTGCAACATAAAGCTGAATTGACAAATAATGGTACAATTAATATTAATTCTCCAGATGGATATGCAATGTTTAAAGCAACTGGTGGGGTAATTAAAAACTACGGTACAATTACTTTAGGAAGTGGAGCAACAGAAACATTTGATCCAACTTCAAAACCTACATCAAAAACAGTAGGTGGAATTTCAATAAATGCACCAACAGGAGCAACACCAGCAACAACTACAGTTACAACAATAAATCATGGAACTATATCAAGTATAGTATCACCTGAACATGTAGTAATTAATACGCCACAAGGACCAGCAGGGCCATCACCTACATCATTAGGAATATATGTAGATACATTAGGTTCTACTAATCCAATTTCAGGAAATTTAGGATTGATAACAAATGAAGCAGACTTGATTATTGGTACAGAAGCTGCTAGAACTACAAATAGTAAAAATATCGTAGTTTCAGGAGCAGTATTGGATCCATATGTTCAAATGATGGATGCAAATTCAGGAGTAACATGGAATGCTTATGGTGGATCATTAACTTGGATAGCAACACCGTTATATTCTAATGGTCAATTAGGATCAGTTGTATTAGCTAAATTACCTTATACAGAATTTGCTGGAAATGAAACAACACCAGTAAATAGTACTGATACTTACAACTTCTTGCATGGATTAGATGACAGATATGGAGTTGACTGGTATGGAGATAGAGGAGCTAGAGAAAAACAATTATTCAATAAATTGAACGATATTGGTAAAAATGAAGAAGCATTATTCTATCAAGCAACAGACGAAATGATGGGACACCAATACGGAAATGTTCAACAAAGAATCAACGAAACTGGAA
>CAURGH010000033.1:0-16970 GCA_963524305.1 uncultured Leptotrichia sp.
TTATTTATCACATCTTTTATGGTATATGCTTCTTCTATTTATTTGTTAATTGTACTTGATATGTTTCCACATCACAAGAATTAGTATATCAAATAATTTTTCTTTTGTCAACTACTTTTTTTATTTTTTTTAAATTACACCTCAAAACTTTCAATATTTTAAATATAGTTTTTCTTTGTACAATTTTTAATTTAATAATTTTAGAAATAAAACTATTTATTTAGCTCTTTTTCATATTCTTTTAAAACTTCTGCTGTTAACTCCGTTCTTAATTCTGGTGTAACAGGATGAACGATATCTTTATATTCTCCATTTGGCATTCTTCTAGATGGCATTGCCACAAACAGACCATTTTGTCCTTCGATTATTTTTAAACCATGTATAACAAAACTTTCATCAAATGTAATGTCTACATAAGCTTTTAATTTCCCATCCTCTTCTACATTTTTATTGACTCTTAATCTAATATCTGTTATTTTCATACAAATTCTCCTTAATAATTAAAATTTTAATACTTTTTTATAAAATTAATCACTGTATTTTAACTTTTATTTAAAGATTATTACTTCAAAATAAAAATTATTGATATCTTCCTTCCACTTAAATTATACCCTATTTATTAAAAAAAACAAGGAGAATTTGTATTTTTTTTATATAATTTCAATATATTCTTCGATCAATTCTTTTCTTAGAGTTTCCGGTGGCAATTCTTTTATTTTTACTTTTATATTCTTGTTAAAATACTTTATTTCCAAAATGTCACCTTTTTTTACATTATATGATGATTTTTTTGCCTCTCCATCAATTATAATATTTCCATTATCTGCTAATTCTTTTGCTATTGTTCTTCTTTTTATAACTCTTGTAATTTTTAAAAATTTATCTAGTCTCATTTTTGTATCCTTCTTAATTAATTTTTATTTTGTTATCTTTATTATTTTGAGGTTGTGGATTTTTTATATTTTCCATTATTGCGTTATTTAAATTTGTTTTTTGATCATTTTTATTATCACTTTGAACCTCATTTTGTGGTTGCGAAATCGATTGTGTCTCTTCAATTGTAATCATTGTATTCAATGACAATAAATCTTTTTGTAATTTATCAAGTTTATTTTTATTTTCATTTAACGAATCAATTAATTTTTGTATAGTTTGTGTTTGTTCTTCATATTTTTTTGTTATTTCTTGATATTCATTTTCTTTTAAAACAGTCATTTTTTGTACTAATAAACTTTCTTCTTCTGGATTTAACACTGTTTTATTTGTAGTTTTTATTTCATCTTTATTTAATGATACTTCTGATGCAATTTTTATTTTTTTTCCTTCCAAAATATTATCTTTATTGTATTCAATATTTGAAACTATTGCATTTTCTCCATTATAAACTGTTTTTATTTTTAAATCGTTATCATTATACTGAATTTCGTAGTTATTTCCTGATTTTGTAATAATTGATTTTAAATTATTTTCTGAATTTACTTCAATTTTTTCTTTTGATTCAGTATCTAAATTTTCTGCTTTTATAATACCATTATTAATATCTAATTTTTTAATTTTTAATGGCAGTCTTTCAATTTCATTAATTAATTTTGCTGTTTTCAATGAATTGTTAGTAACTATTTTTATATTTTTACCTTTATCTAGAAAAATATATGAATCAAGATTTTTTACATCATTTAATGAAATTTCTTTTTCTAATTTAGATAGGTCTAGAGAAATATTTTCTAACATCATATTTCTATCCAACTCAATTTTTTCAATTTTATTTTCTAAATTTTCTTTTTCTGAATTAATTAATTTTGCCAAATTTTCTGATTTTAAATTTAATTCTTTTATTTTGTCAGCTTTTTCTTTTAAATCTGTCGATTTTGCGTAAATTTCTTTAATGTTATTTGTTGCTAACAAATCTTCTCTTATTTTTTGATTTATAAAAGTATTCACGTTATTATTTAATGTTTCTGTTTCTTTTGTTGTTTCTTCTACAAATTGGTCTGTTGTTTTGGAATTTTTTATTTGAGGAACTATTTCCATTTTTTCAGAAAAACTATCAATTGCTTTGTCTTCTTGTGCGTAAATTGCTTCTAAATCAACATTTTCTAAATTCATTTCTTCTAATTCTACTTTTGGTATAATCCCAAATAATCCGCCTCTCGAAAGTGTAACTATTGCTTTTCCTTTTCCTAATTTTTTGTTATTTAATATAAAATTATCATATGTAATTTCTCCATTTTTCATTGAAAATTTCAGATTTTCAAAACGAGAATTTTTTGTAGTTGTCATATGAGTCAAAATTTTATTTGAAAAAATTACGCCTCCTACTAACAATACTACTAAAATTAGTACAAAAGAAAGTAAAATTTTTAAAAATTTCATAAAAAAACCTCTTTTCTCAATTTTATTTTAGTGAAAAATAGGACCATTCCAAAATTATTTTATTATTTTGAAATAGTCCTGACACTTCATTTAATATCTTTTTTTGCTATTTTATTTAATGTTTTTTATAGCATCGTCAATTTTTGATAAACCATATTTATCTGTTACAGTTTGTAAATATTTTTGTGTTTCAATTTGTCTTTTTTGTGCTCTAATTTGATTTTTAATTACATCTTTTACTTTTTCAAAAGGTAATAAACCTTTAGGATTTTTTTCAAGAACTTTTATTACATACAATTGATTTCCTACTGTAACTACACTATTTACTACTTGTCCTGGTTGCACACTTGCAATAGCTTGACTTATTGGACCGTAACCTTGTGATAATTGAGTAGCTGTAATTTCAGGAGTTTCTCCATTACCTGCTTTTGCTACGTTTGCACTATATTTTTGAACTACAGCTGAGAAATTAGCTGGATTTGCAGTTGCTTCCTTTAAAGCAGCTTCAGCTTTTGCTTTATCTGTAGATGGAACTACTACTAATTGTAATTTTACAGTATCTTCTTTTTTCTCAAAATTTGCTTTATTTGCTTCATATGCTTGTTTTGCATCTTCGTCAGTTACACTTGCTTTATTTGCTTCAGCAGTTAAAGTTAAAGTAGCTAACAATCCTTCTTTTGCACTTTCGATACTATCTACATATTTTTTCTCTTTATCAATTTTCTTATCTTTACCATCTAAAGCTACAGCTCTATTTAAAGCTATATTTTTTACGATATTTTGTTTCAATTGAGTTAATTGTTCAGGAGTTACTTCGTTTGCTTTCAATCCTTGTGCATCTAAACTCTTTTCTAATTCATTTTGAACTTCTGATTCATACACTTTTATTTTTTTATCTCCTGATTCATATAAAACTTTTCCACTTTGTCCTGAATTTCCACATGATACAGCTAATACACATAATGCTGTCATTAATCCAATTTTTAATTTATTCTTCATTTTTTCCTCCATTTATTTACTTTTCAAGTTTTGTTATATTTAAATTATTCATTCTGTTTATTATACTCTACTTTCATTAGTTTTTTATTTGAAAGATTGTGTTTTTAACATTTTATTTTACTAATTTTTGAAATATAATCTTTTAATTCTGATTTTTTCAATTTTTTTGTGATATATTCTTCTATTTTGTTATCATTCGATATATCTTTCCAATCTAGATTTTCAGAAAGTTTTTTGATTTTTTCTTCTGAAATATTTTTTACGAAATAAAGTTCATAATAATCTGACTTCTCATCTATTCTTTGAATATGATTTTGTTCTGCAAATAACTTAAATTCTACGCTCAATATAAATTTTTTCATTGCATTTGGTATTTTCCCAAATCTATCTTCTATTTCATTTTTCATCTCATTTAATTCTTCAAATTTTTCAAGCATTGCAAATCGCTTATAAATATTAAGCCTTTCTTCTTTTTGAATATATGTTTCTGGAATGTAACCTTTTTCCTTAAGTAAAATTTCTATATTTTCGATTTTTTCTCTAAATTCTCCTTTTTGGCGTTTAATTTCTTCATTTAACATTTTTATATACAAATCATATCCAAATGTTTCGATTGTTCCGTGCTGTTTATCGCCTAAAATTTCTCCAGCTCCACGGATTTTCATATCTTCCATTGAAATTTGAAAACCACCTGATTTAATTCCTTCTATTTTTTCCATACTTTCTTCTTTTTTCTTACCTTTTGCTGTTGTTCCTCGGGTTTTTACTAGATAACAATAGCCTTGTCGATCGCTACGACCTACTCTACCTCTAAGCTGATACACTTGAGAAAGTCCTAAATGTGTAAAATTTTCAATCAAAATTGTGTTTGCATTTGAAACATCAATACCATTTTCAATAATTGTCGATGCCATCAAAATGTCGTATTCTCCTTGCTCGAACCTTTTTAGCTTATCTTTTATTTCTTTTGGTGGAAGTTGTCCATGAATAAATTCAATTTTTACAAATTCTGGCAAAAGATCTTGCAATTCCTTCAATTTATTTTTCATATTTTTTACATCATTATAAATATAAAAAACTTGACCATCTCGTGAAAGTTCCTTTAAAATGGCAATTTTTACAGCTTCTTCTTCCCAATCGAAAACTTCTGTTATAATTGGCAACCTATTTGTTGGTGGAGTATCAATTATTGAAATTTCACGAATACCTAGCAATGCTAGATTTAATGTTCGTGGAATCGGTGTGGCAGTTAAAGTCAACACATCTAATTTTTGTCTTCTTGCTTTTAATTTTTCCTTTGCTTTTACACCAAATTTTTGTTCTTCATCAATTATTAAAAGTCCTAAATTTTTGAATTGAACATCGTCACTAAGCAATCGGTGTGTTCCAATTACTAAATCTGTCGTTCCATTTTTGATATTTTTCAAGATATTTTTTGCCTTGCTTTGTGTTAATCTTGACAGATTTTCAATTGTAATTGGATAATTTTCATATCGTTGCTTAAATCGTTTATAATGCTGTTCTGCCAAAACTGTCGTCGGTGCGATCATTACAACTTGTTTTGAATTGTCAATCGCTTTAAATGCAGCTCTCATTGCAACTTCTGTTTTTCCATAGCCAACATCTCCACATACGATTCGATCCATAATATACGGACTTTCCATATCTCTTTTAACATCATTAATTGCTTTTTTCTGATCTTTTGTTTCTTCAAATGGAAAAGATGCCTCAAATTCTTCTTGCCAAACGGTGTCTTTTTGATACACAAATCCATTTTGACTTTGTCTTTGAGCTTGAATTTTTATCAATTCATGAGCAAATTTTTCGATATCTTCTTCTAATTTTTTACGTTTTCTCTTAAATCCTCTCGTTCCAAGTTTAAACAATTTCGGCTCAACACCATAAGAAACATATTTTTCAAGTCTATCTAATTTTTCAACTGGAATGTACAAAATATCTTCATCAGCATATCGAATTTTCAAATAATCCATTTCTTCAATAGTTTCAATTCCCTTGTAAATCCCAACTCCATACTGAACATGAATTACATAGTCGCCTTCTACAATTTGATTGACTTTCTTGTACTTTATCCCTTTGTTTGCCTTCACTTTTTTTTCATAAATGTAACCATCTAATTCTCTATCTGTTAAAATGAAAACATCTTCTATCACAAATCCCTCAATTAACGGATAATTATGAATTTTTAACAACTTTTTCTTGTAAATTTCATTATATTCTGAAACTTTTTTATCGTAATTTTTTGTATATAATTCAACTTTTTTTATTTTAGATAATTTTTCTAATTTATCTTTTGTTTTAAAAGTTTCCAATTGCTCTTCAGTAAAATTAACGGTTTCCATCGAAAAACTTTTATTTTTTAAATTTTTATATCTTTGCCTGTAAATATTTTCCTTTTCTCGATTTAACAAAATATATTCTTCCAACTTATAATCTAGCAGCTCTTCGTTTTCTATTATAATCATTACATCTTCAGACTTCAACTCCTCAATCAATTCAACCAATTCATAATTTTTCCCTGAAAGAGTATTTCCAAAAATTTTAATTTCATTTATTTTTGAAATAGACTTTTGACTATCAATATCAAATTCTCTGATACTGTCTAATTCATCTCCAAAAAACTCAAGCCTTATAGGATTTTCAAGATCAGGCGGAAAAATATCCAAAATGTCTCCTCTTTTGCTATATTGTCCCTTTTTATCAATCAAATATGAATTTTCGTAACCATTTTCTATTAAAAAATTTATTGTATCACTAATCTCATATTCTTTTCCAATTTTGAAATCCAAAAATTTTACTTTTTCAAAAAATACATCCAACGTGATTTGTAAATTAATAAATAACACAAATTCTGACTGATTTTTTAAAATATCCAACAATTTTATATTAATTCCTGTCATATCTTCTTTTTTTGAAGAAATATTTTCAAAAATCTCAATTTTTTTATTAGAATATTTTTTACTATTTTTTTCTTTCAAATAATTTTCCAACATGTAATGGTAATTTTCTAAATTTCTGTTAGAAGTGGAAATATAAATTATTTTTTTATTTTTAGAAGTCAACAAAATCCACGGAATTGCTCCACGATAAATTTTATTTCTTTGTTTCATTTCAAATTTTTCTGTATTTTTTAAAAAACTTAATTCACCCATTTTTCCCCTTTCTATTTTTTCATTATTAATTTATGATTGTTATTATATCACTTTATTTCCTTCAAAAAAATACAAAATTTTATAAATACTCTTAATTTTTAACAAAAAAACGCCATCCTACTAACAGTCTTTCAACTATAAGCACATGACGCAATCAATTTGAAATCAATTTTTTTCTTCCTTTTTTTATCTCAAAGAAGACAATTTCCATACACCAAATATCAAATAAATTATAAATAAGTAAAGTATCAATCCAAATTGGTGTAAGAAAATGAATGCGAATACTAGCACGATTACTGCTATCGCCATTCCTAATCCTTGTGTTATTTCAGCAAATCCTAATTTATCATCACCATAAACATTTGGTTTTAATACAGAATTTATTGGTCTTATAAATATATTTAGTATTAAAATTGCATATAATGGTGCTTCTTGTTGTATTCCGTGTTTCCAAAATAAAATCATTGAAGCTCCAATCATTATTCCGTAGAATAATTTCCCAAATAAATATTTTGGACTTGAATATAAATCTGTTAAAATGAAAACTCCTAAAAATACGATTTCTCCTAATTCTAATGGAATTTCAATTCCCATAAATGCTGCAACAAAATACCCTACAAAAATAGATATAAACAATCCTGTCGGAACTTCCCAACTTAATCTTCCTCTAAGCATTAAATATATTGCTCCAACTACTATTGCGATTACTGAATATCCACCTATCATTCCTGTATTTGCCAATAAGATTGATCCAACTCCCTCAAAACCGGGTGCTACAATATCTGGATTTGACCAAGCAGCTGATCCTGCAGCTAATACAGATGGAAAGAATAGTAAAATCGCTAATTTACCAATTACTATAGGATTTACAATTTTCTTTTCTACTGAACCAAAACATAATTGTCCAAATAATACGCCAATAATTGAAGATAACCCTACGATATAAATTGGTGTAAATGGTGCTAATGAAAGTCCCACTAAAACTCCCACAACCGCTGTTGAAAAATCAGTTTCAATATCTTTTTTCAATATAAATTTTCCAAATATATATTCCGTTAATACTGCCAACACTGTTGATGTTAAAATAATTAAAATCGGAAAAATCCCATAAACCACAAATGCAACTACTATCAATGGAATAGTCGCTATCAAAGTATCTATCATAGTTGTTGTAATTTTTTCTTTCAGAGCTCTTTTTTCATTTAATCTCATTTCAATTTATCCTCTCTTTCTATTCTGATGTACCTTCACTAGATTTTGTCCCAGAAGAACCTGAACTTGATTCAGAAGAACTTCCACTACCGCTGCTACTTTCTGATGAACTACTATTTGATGTCTTCGATTTTTCTGATGAACTATGTTTAGAAGATTTTTTTGTACTACCTGATTTTGATTTATCTAAAGAAAATTTCTCAACATTTCCCATACTTCTTTTTTTCGTTGTATGTTTTTTCGCTTCTTTTGGTTTTTCCTTTGCCACTGGATTTTGTGGTGCTACAACAGGTGCTGTTGCTGGTTGTGGTTGCGTTGGCTGTTGAGCTACTGGTTGTTGTGGCTGTGCAGGTTGAGCTTGTGGTTGAGGCTGTTGCTGTTGTTGCTTAGCCTTTGCTGCTTGCTGTTGTGCTGCTAATTGAGCTGCCTTTTTCGCATCTTCTTCTTTTTGTTTTTGTCTTTGTTTTTCATCTTCTTTTACTTTTTTATCAGCCAATTCTTTAGCTTTTTTCGCTGCTTTCTTCTCTGCTCTAATCTTTGCAATCATTGGATTACCTATATCTTTTGCCTTAAAACTTCCAACCGCCAGTAATAGTAATGAGAACAAAAAGATACACACATTTTTTAAATGTTTCATAATTTACCGTTTCCTTTCTACAATTTTTAAAATTTTATACAGTTTTTTAAATTAGAAAATAAAATCTTAAATTTTTTTACTTAACTCTTAACTCCAGCTTTGCTATACAATGCTCTATAAATTCCATTTTCCTTATTCATCAAAGTTTCGTGATTTCCAACTTCTTTAATTTCCCCTTGCTGTATAACTACTATTTTATCACTATTTACTATTGTTGACAACCTATGAGCAATAACAAATGTCGTTTTCCCTTCCATTAATTTTTCCAAAGCATCTTGAACTAACTTTTCTGACTCATTATCAAGTGCCGAAGTTGCTTCATCCAAAATTAAAATTTGTGGATTTTCCAAAATTGCTCTCGCTATTGCAATTCTTTGTTTTTGACCACCAGAAAGTTTGATTCCTCTTTCTCCAATTTCTGTATCGTATCCGTCATCCAATTTTTGAATAAATTCATGTGCATTCGCTAATTTTGCGGCTTGAATAACTTCTTCATCAGTTGCATTCTGTCTTCCATATTTAATATTACTAAAAATTGTTCCACTAAACAAAAATGTTTCCTGTGGCACAATTCCAATACTTTTTCTCAAACTTTTTATTTCAAAATTCTTCAAATCAGTACCATCAATCGTAATACTACCACCTGTAACATCAAAAAATCTTGGAATCAAATTCACTATTGTAGACTTTCCTCCACCAGAATTTCCAACTAACGCAACCGTTTCTCCTTTTTTTATCCTAAGGTTAATTCCCTTTAATATTTTCTCTTTATTGTCTTGATAAGAAAATTCCACATCATTAAATGCTATTTCATCATTAAATTCTCTAAATTTTATACAATTTTCTTTATTGATAATTTGAGGATTTATTTCTAAAATCTCATATACTCTATCAATTGAAGCTATATTTGAATTTATTGTATTGTAAATTGTTGTACTTCTTCTTACTGGTGTATACACAGAAGCTATAGCTCCCACAACCGTTAAGAAATCACCTGTTGTAAAATTATGTCCTCTAATAATTCGATATCCTCCAAACAATAATAATATCGCAACCATTATATAATTCAATGCTTCTGAAACTGCCATTGATTTTGCATTATAACTAACACTTTTCAATACAACTTTTTTTAAATTCAAACTTTTTCTTTTAAAATCTCTTATTTCAACACCCTCTGTAGCAAATGCCTTTATTACTCTAATCCCAGAAATCGTTTCCTGCAATTTAGAATTCAAGATCCCTGTTGCTTCTTGTCTTTCTTTCCCAGAACTTTTTAATTTTCTCGAATATTTTTTTACCGTTACCATTAATACTGGTGCTACAATCAACACTCCTAAAGTTAATTTCCAATCTACATACAACGCAACTCCCAAGTACAAGATCGCAGTAAAGACATATTTTATCAACTCAAATAAATCCAAAATTAATGAATTTACATTTGCTGGATCATTTAAAACCTTCGTCATCATTTCTCCAACTTTTGTTTTAGAAAAATATTCTATATCCAATGACTGTAATTTCAAATATAAATCATCTATTATATTTTTATAAATTGATGACGAAACTTTTCCCGAAAGAAGCGTATTCCAATACATTATAAATGCACCAACTACAGATAAAAGTATCATTCCACCTGCCGCATAAAGTATATCTTTCTCATTTTTCCCAATAATACCTTGATCTATCAATCGCTTCAATAAAGCAATCGGAGCTACTGAAGAAGCAGATGAGATCATTGCTAAAATCATATTTAAAATTATTAAAATATAATATTTTTTTATATATTTTTTTAATTTTTTTATTGAAACTAAAGTTTTACTTCTCATTTTTTTTAATCTTTTTCTCCTTTTTATATTTTTAATTTTATAAACCAATAAACTTCATAAATTTGTTTTCCTATAACTTCCCTAATTTTTTCTCTAATTTTTTATTTATTTGCGAACCATAAAAATCCACTTTTTTCACATTTTTAACAGTTAACGAAGCAGTTGAAGCCACTGTTGCCAATACATCGAACTGAACTCCTACAAAATCAAATAATTCAAAAGGAACTATTTTATCAAATACCAATATATCAGGAAAATATTTACTGTAATCTTTTCTATCTCTTGGATGCGTTTTTATCATTATTTCTTCTCTTTTATAATTTTTAAAAATTTCTTCATAAATCGAAATTTCTTCCTCTAAAGTCAAAATTCCATCTTGAGAAAAAGGTTGTGTCAAAAAAATTACTCTTTTAGTTTTTATTTTTTCTATATCTTCTGTATTCAATGTGAAAAAATCTAAAATTTCTTTTTTATCTACATCATCTTTTTCTTCATAAATTTTTTTAAAATCTAAAATCTCTGTTTTCTTTACCAACTCTTGTGGAATTTCTTTTATCCCACTAAATATCACTTTTTTTACCTTTGGAGACAGACCTAATTTTAAATTTTTCTTCGACTTAAACTTATTTCTTCTCGATTTTCTATAAAGTTTTTGATCATAATAACTTGCTATTCCGTCTTCTATCATGGTAAACTCATCTATCTTATCCCAAATAACTCTCGTCGTTAATATATGATCATTCCCAATATATCGTATTTTTTTATTTTTAGTTCTCTTTTCAATTTCTGATAACAAAATTTTTCTTAATTTTTTTCTAAAAAGAATTTTTTTTATCCCTTTTAGCATTCTTAATTTTATTGACAAAATCTTATTGTACTCTTCTTTATCAATATAAACTGTATCTAGTTTAAAATTACTTTTCTCAAAATAATTCAATAATGTTTTATCAGAAAAGATATAAGTTTTATTTTTGTGTAATTCTTTTGTTAAAAGCATATACAATAACAAAGTATATCCGCTATCAACTAAGATTATATCATGTTCTTCCATTTCTGACCTTTCATTTTTTATTTAAAAATTTTCCGATAAATTGCAGTCGTTCCATTATTTAATTCTTTTTTGAAATCTTCTATACTGTAATCATCAGCACTCAATCTATAAACCCAATTTTTATTTATTTTCAGAGAATTTGCACCTTTTCTTGTCGTTATAAAAATATCAACACCCAACTTTCTCAAATCCTCTCGATTCCCTTTGTATCTGTGTCCCCACGGATAAGCCAAACAATCTGGCGTTTTATTCAATTTTTCTTGAATTATTCTTTTATTTTCCAATATTTCAAATTCTACAGTTTTCTTAAATTCCTCTTCACTAACCTCATAAAAAAATTCATCCTGTTTTTCCTTAAACAATTTTGTCAAAAACTCTTTTCTCTCTTTCAAAGATTTTTTCTTAAATTCTTCACTTTTTTCTATCTTTCTGTACTTCTCAACAAAATCTTTTTTAGGTTTATGTCCAGGAATCGAAATCTGACTCACTGACTTACAAATCGGTAATCCATCCATTTTTTTCCCACTAACGTTTTCCTCATAAAAATCATCAAAAAACATACTGTAACTTTCTCTTCTAAAATATGGAGAACTTTCCTCATCATAAAACCCAGTTACTTTCAAATGTTTAAGCGTCATAGCATGGGAATGTGTATGCATCTGAAAATCAACTAATCCACTATCATACATCTCTCTAACCTGATCCCAATTCAAATAAAAATCATTCTTCCCAATATACTTCGTATTCAAAAAAATTGTTGCCTTAATACCATATTTTTTTAAAATTGGAAACGCTTCAACATAATTATTCTTATATCCATCATCAAACGTAACCAAAACTGAATTTTCAGGTAATTTATATCCTAATCCTTTCAACTCTTCCATTTTAAAAGTTTTCTTATTCTTAATCACTTTCATTTGCTCTTCAAATTCTTCCGTTGAAATAATTCCTGGAATTCCTACCTTATAAACACTGTGATACATCAAACAAGTAAAAAAATTTTTTCTACTTTTATTATAAATAATATATCCCAATACCAATAATACTAACAATATCAATACTTGCCTCAGCAAAAAAATTAACATTCCTCTCTCCTTCCTTTTTTATTTTTCCTTTTTTTAATCAATTAAATTTCAAAAATCCTAAATTTTTCCTCTAAATTTTAGCCATTTAGCTCTTATTTTTTTTATCAATCTGTCAATTTTAAAATTCAAAACCGTATTTTTTCGTTTATTACTAAAATGCACATGCCTTTTATTCCCAATATGTCTAACAAATGGCTCCTTGAAAAATATCGTTTTAAACCCTTTTTCCTTGTAAAAATCTGATAAAACTTCCTCGTATCTCTGATTTTCCAATTTTTCATGCAAACCAAATAAATCCATATCTTTTTTTCGTCTCAAACCTGGATTATATGTGAAAATCTCACCTTTCACTTTATAGAATTTCTCACCAGATTTAGAAACATAATCTTCACTCTCATCAAAAAAGAAACCCTCCAAGTAATCTTCCTTTGCTCTTCCACCAACAATCAAGATTTTCTCATCTTCCTTCAGCAACTCAATCGATTCCTCAATAAATCCCTCTCGAAAAAATTCCCAATCATCTTCACAATGAAATACATACTCAGTATCGACTTCCTTATAAGCCTTATCAATTGATTTTAATTGACCCAAACGAGTTTCATTTACAATCAACTGAAAATTCTGATTCTCATATTTAGAAACCAATTTTTTTAATTTGTTCCCTTCTGTGCTATCTTCTGTAATTATAATTTTCTTAATCGGATAAGTGTTATACTTAAAAAAACTATCCAAAGTTTCTTCTAGCAAATCAAACCGACCACAACTTGTTATGACCAAACTAACTTCATCATTCATATTGACTTAACCCTTTCTCTGCTCTCATTTTACCAGCTTTTATAACATTTGCCAAAAATTCATCATTCTCCTTTAACTTACTCCTATCATTTTCTTTATGATAAATATGATAAACCAAAGCCTTAAATTTCAATCTTTTCTTACCAATCCCATTATTGTAAAGTCTAACAGCAATTTCACTATCTTCTCGACCCCAACCTTGTATTTTTTCTTCAAATCCATTCACCTTTTGTAAATCTTCTTTAAAAAATGCCATATTACAACCACGAATTCCACTCAATTTCTTATCCCTTTTTATAAACATTTTCGACAAAATTCCACATCTTATCATATTCGCTTTATTCTTAAATCCTTTTTCAAATAATCTAAAAATAAAATTCGGCATTCGATTTTTCAAAAGATTTTTCGAATTTTTTTCATCCACAATCACACGAGATCCTTGTACAAAATACCCTTTTTCCATATTCTCAATATGATCTTGAATAAAATGCTTCTCAAGTATCAAATCTCCATCAATTATTATTAAATATTTTCCACTCGCACAATTTATCGCTTTATTTCTTGACATCGAAAGCCTAAATCCATCATCCTCTTGCCAAGAATGAATAATATTCAACCACGGATAACTTTGCTGAAAATCCTTCACCAAATCAATCGTTTCTTGCCTAGACCCGTCATCCGCAATTATTATCTCTCGTGGCTTTACCGTCTGCTCCAAAACGCTGTTCAAACAAGCCTTCAACGCCTCAGGCCAATTATAAGTAGTTATTACAAGTGAAGTATCTTTTCCCAAAGTATTGTAATACGCCTCTCTTAATTTCGTATATTTTGTCATCGTATAAATCGAACTATACTTAGCTAGCAAATATCCCTCGTATCCATCCAACAAACCAAGTTGCAAAATATACATTTTTACAAATCGAAACAACATTTTTGAATAAATTTTCAAAAAACTTGCACTTTTTTTATGCTTAATATATTCAGTCGCACTCTGCGAAGTGTATCTATTCAATTTCTCTAAAAATTCCTCAATACTGTCATAAGTATAATGAATTATTTTCTCATTAATTTTTTCAATTTTACTCTCAGTTTGATATTGTTCATGAACCTCACGATTACTTATTTTAACCTTCCCATTCTTCCAAAGCCTAATTACATAATCATCCCATCCACCAAACTTAATCTCCTTCCCAAACGCAATATTTCTAAGTTTTATTTTATAAACATCACTTGAAGGTTTTTCATCATTTATAATACTTCTTATTTTTTCTTTCAATTCAGGCGATACAACTTCATCCGCATCTAACAACAATACCCATTCTCCCTGACATTTCTCCAAAACAGAATTTTTCTGAGGACCATACCCTTTCCATTTCTCAACAAAAACTTTCGCTCCTTTAAACTCAGCTATTTCTACCGTCCTATCTTTGCTCTCACTGTCCACAATTATAATTTCATCCGCTATATCCTTTATAGCATCAATAGTTTTCCCTATTCTATTTTCTTCATTAAATGTTATTAAACCAACTGATAGTTTCATTTTAAATCCTTTCAGTTTTTCTCATATTTTTACTAAAATAATTAAATTTTACAAATATTTTCCTAACTCTTTTTTATAATCTAATTCATTTATATCTTCATTATATTCAATTAAAATATTATTTTTAGTTCTATTTATTCCCCATTTTTCAACTTTTTCTTCATCATAAAATGCTATTATCTTTTTATCCAATCCTTCTGCTATATGAACTATCGAAGTATCTGGAGAAATTATTAAATCACATCTTTTTATTATTGAAATCGCTTCCATTATACTTTCTGTTTTTTTATAGAAAATATTTTTATCTTGTATTTCTGACATTATCTCTTCCAATATTTTTCTATCTCTTGGAGAATCTAAAATTATAGTTTTATATTCCTTTTTTCTTAATAATTCTAATATTTTTAATATATTCTCTTTATTAATTTTTCTTCCTTTTGAATATCCAAAAAAATTAATTGCTATTACATTACTTCCCAATTTTTTGTCCTCAAAATACTTTTCTATTTCCTTTTCATATTCCAATGAAATTGGTACTTCATATTTAGAATTAAAATCTGTAATTCCTAATTTTTTCAATATCTCTTTATAATTTTCTATCATTTTATTATTATTTTTTTCTATTTTTATATTAAAAATATTGAAATCTTCCTTATCGTATCCTATATTCACTTCAGCCTTCATACTTTTCACAAACCAAAATTCTTTATATTTCATATGCTCTGTTAAATCAACTAAAACATCATATTTATTTTTTTTCAATTTTTTTATCATTTTCAACATTTGAAAAGTATTTTTTCTCTTATACACATAAACATTATCTATATTTTTATTTGTTTCTAAAAGTTTTTTTATTGAAATATCACTAACTATATCAATAATTATATCTGGATTATTTTTCTTTAGTTCTTTAAATACAAAAGAACTAATTATATAATCTCCTATTTTCCCATCTATTCTCATAAATAGTATTCTTTTTATATCTTTATAATTTATATTTATATTTTTTCTCTTTTCATCCAACAATTTATTTATAAAAAAATCTCTATTATCCTTTAATTTATTTCTCAAAGGTTTATAAAATTTCCAATTCATCCTTCTATCTTCCTATCTTTTATTATTTTTTCTTTTTTATTAATTCTTTTATAAAAAAATATTTTCCTAAAAAATATAATAAATAAAAATTAATATTTTCAAAATTTTTAGCATGTGTATATTTCAATGTCTCTCTAAAATCTTTTTTAAATTCTTTATGTATTTTATAAAATAAATCTATTCGATCACATTCAATTGCTCTTTTCATCGCATTTTTATAAAATCTTTTTGTTCTATAAAATACCAATGCTTTTATTAGTTCATCTTTTTCTGTTTTATATTTTTGAACTAAGTACTTACAATTTTCAAAAACATCTTCAGTTTGCTTATCATATGAAGTTGTTAAAGTACTTCCTTCTCTTGCTAAATATACCCCAAATATATCATCAACTATTTTTATTTTTTGTGCTTTACTTAAAATATTAATTAGAAACAATTCGTCTTCATGAGTTCCTATTTCCTCTATAAATTCTATATTATTTTTTTCTAGAAATTCTTTTTTGTATAAATAAATTCCAACTCTTACACTTAAAAATTTATGCTCAATACCTTTTTTAAAATATTCTCTACCAGTTAATATTTCCCCTGTTAATTCTTTAGGCGTTCTTGCATCTGCACCAACCCATGTTTTACCACTATTCTCATCATATCTAGTTTCTTTTCCAACAATTATATCAACATCTGTATTTTTTTCTATATTCTCTTTCAACATTTTTTTAAATGATTCTGTTTCTACCCAATCATCACTATCTAAAAAAAATATAAATTCTCCTTTTGATTCCCTCAATCCAACATTCCTTGTTTTGGAAATTCCCTTATTCTCTTGATTTATTATTATTATATTTTCACTTTCATGCTCATTTTTAAATTTTTTTATAATTTCCAACGAATTATCTGAACTTCCATCATTGATCACTATTATTTCATTCGCTATTTCTAAATCACATAATGATCCCAAGCATTTTTCTATATACTTCTCTACATTATATACAGGAATTACTACACTAAGTTTTACTTCTTTATTTCCCATTGTTATACCTTTCTCTTTGTCATTCTATTTATAATTTTTTCTTTACATATTATATCATAAATCACATTAATTTATTTATATTTTTTCTATTTTATGATAAAATTTAACAAAAAGATAGCAAGAAGTCTCCGACTTCTATAAGTGGGAGATGAATTGC
>CAURGH010000034.1:0-15461 GCA_963524305.1 uncultured Leptotrichia sp.
AAAAGAAACTAAATAGTACTTAAGAACCTCGCGACTTCAGTCGTGAGAGGTTCAGAAAAATGTAAGTAAATTTAGAAAATTATTAAGGAAATATAAAATTCAATTGATTTTTTCTTTTTTTTGTAGTATACTAAGATTAACTAATTTTAAAATATATTAATTCATTGTAATAACAAACGAATCCAAAATAATTACTATAAAGAATTGATTTTTAAAATATAATCATTATAAATTTATGTAAAATAATAAATTTATAATATTAATAAAACTTTCTTTTTTTAGTATTAAACTTTGGGGTATTATTTTATAGAAATTAGTAAAAAAATGAGAGTTAAAAAATTTAGAATGAGGTGATATGAGTATGACTAACAATCTAAAAAAGTTAGAAAAAGATTTAAAAGCTTTTGCAAAGAGATGTAAAGACTTTAAATATACGGAACAAGCTTTATTGGCATTTTTGTTAGGAGGAATATTCGGGTTTTCTGAAACAACAACAGATAAAGAAATTCAAAATCAAAGACAAGAAATATCAACTTCAATAGGAGATATGCGACAAGAATTTAGAAAGACTAAAGCAGAAAACAATAAATTAATGAAAGATTACAATTTGGAATTAATTCAATTAATGGAACAAGGAGATCAAGTAGTAAAATCGCCTTGGAAATCATGGCAATATGGAGCCAATACGTTCTTAAATGAATGGAAAGGAACGTATAAAGGTCATGGAGACAAAACCGGAAATATTAAATATAAAAGAAACGCTGGATTAGGTAAATACAATTACCAAGCAACAGAAGGGAAATATGGAACAACTTCAATAGGATTAGGAAATGCAATGGAAAGACCAGTAGAAATTCAAGTGGATGCTTCATTGAGAACATTATCAATAGATAAACCAGCACCTACTTTTGTGCCTACTACGCCTAGTGGGGGATTGCCTCCGTTTGAGCCTAGGGTTATAGCGGCACCTAATTTGCCTAAAACTCCTGATAATCCAAAAATAACAGTTGTTAATCCACCTGATTTGACATACAATGGTTCTGGATTTGGACAAGGAAATTCACCAATATTAAATCAAAGTGGTTTAGCCCTTGAAAATTTTGATACCTATAGTACAACAGCGCCTGTGTTTATTTCGATGGGAGATTCTAGTAGAAGCATGACAGGCGGTAAGATTAATGTTACTACAACTGATCCAACTTTTTCAGGGTCGACGACCTTAAATCCTGGAACATCATCAGGAGCTGGAGATGTATTTTTTATTAATGATGCGGCTAATCATTCGGTTAAAATAAATGGAGAATATGATTTAACAAGAACAACTGAGACCGGTAGTGGAACTATGTATTTTGTAAGTTTAAATCCGTATAGTATAGGGGGTGCTGGAGCATCAGATACGACGAAAACTTATGAATTTGCTGGAAAATTAACAATGCATGGACATAATAGTCCGACTAGTAACAATATGTTATTGGGATTTGAGCATCAGCTTTTGACATATAATCCTTCAAATACTGCAAATGCGACATCAATATTAAAAAATAGTGGTGATATAATATTAGCAGATGGATATAATTTAGTTGGAATTCAAATTGATACAGAATATACTTCTCAAAGTTCAGCTTTTATAAAACAACCTGAAACAATTAATGCTGGAACAATAACAGTAAATTCACAAAATAGTATAGGAATAGATTATGGTCATTATGAATCAGCAGCACCAAATACTAAAGCAACATTAGGTAATATAAATGTAAATGGTAAAAATAATTATGGATTTAGAATGAAATCTTATGGAGAAACAGATTATTATGATCTTACCGACATAACTGGTGGAACAGGTAAAAAAATTACAGTAAAAGGAACAAATAATGTTGGAGTTTCAATTGCACAAGGGACTTCATCAGGTGATCCTTTGTCTAAAGTAACAGGATTAAATATATTAGTCGGTGGAACTGGAAATGTTGGATTTCTAAGAAATTCTCAAGGGAATAATGCAAATCATAATGTTATGAATTTAGATACTACAAGAATGAGTGCTATAGCTTTTGATTCAGATGCAACAGAAAGTGCT
The DNA here is from genome assembly GCA_963524305.1 of uncultured Leptotrichia sp. Lineage (GTDB taxonomy): Bacteria > Fusobacteriota > Fusobacteriia > Fusobacteriales > Leptotrichiaceae > JABCPH02. The sequence goes on from CAURGH010000034.1 coordinate 2,075, forward strand.
TTAATAAGAAGTGATAAAGATGAAATAAAATTAGATCAAGATATGACAGTAGGTTCTATAGGAACTAAAAATACTTTGTTACAAGCAGGTAAACAAGGAACTGTTAGATTAGGAAGTGGAAAAACAATAACATCAACGTCTTCTGATGAGTTTTATGGAATGACAGCTGGTAGTTTCCCTACTACTGGAACAGGAACAAGTGGTGCTAAAATAATTAATGATGGAACTTTAACTATTGGTGGAAATAAAAGTATAGCTATGGCAATAGATACAGGAAATACTGGTGAACATAATGGAACTATAACTTATACAGGTAACAATGCTTCTGCTATTTTTAATAAAGGAACATTTACAGCAGCAGGTACTAGTAATACTACAATATCTGGAGATGGAAACGTAGGAATTTACAATAAAGGAAATATGGCTTTAAATGGAACTGTTGGAATGACATTGAAAAATGGTTCTACAGGTATATTCAGTGATGGTGGAATAGTTACTTCAACTCCAAACAAAGTAACAATTAGTATAGATGATACTGCTATTCCTGCAGGAACTTCAAAAGGTGTAGCTGTTTATGCTACAAATGGTGCTAATGTCGGTTTACAAGGATCAAATTTAACTGTAAAAGGTGGTGCCTCTGGTGTAGTTTCAGAAGGAGCAGGAACAGATTTAAATTTAACAAATTCAAAAATTGATTATGATGGTGATGGTTACGGAGTATATAATGCGAATGGAGGAACAGTAAACTTATCAAGTGCAACATTGACATTAAGAGGTAAATCTGTTGGATTTCAAAAAGATTTAAGTGCTCCAGGTTCTATTACTACAACAGGAATGCATATAAATGTATTCTCAAATGATGCCACTGTAATGAACTTAAGAAATGCAACGGGTCCTTTATATTTATCAGGTTTAGATAGTAATTTGGCTACGCTTGTAGGATTAGCACCAGGAAGCATTAATAATACAGATCCATCAGGAACTACATATAATGGATATAAATTAGCTTCGATTGACGGACTTAATACGTATGAAATTAATAAAGATTTAGATAAATCGTTAGCAGTAACTGGTGCAGATCCAGATGTAGATACGTTTGTAAAAAAATTATTAGTTCAAAGGGCAATTTTAAATGTTCAAGCAGGTAAAACAGTAACAGCAAACCTAAATTCTTCAGACTTAACAGCAACAGGAATGAAAGGTGTAGTAGGACTTGATATGAGTTCAAGTAGTTCAGCAGCGTCAAATAATGAGACTCAAATAAATCTTGCAGCAAGTTCTAAAGTTTCAGCAGACAGAACAGACGCTGGAAACGGAGCAGTAGGATTATTCATAAACTACGGAAAAGTAAATACTGATCCATCAGCTACAATAAATGTTGAACAATTAACAACAAATCCTCACAATGACAGTGCAGTAGGTATTTATGCAGTAAACGGTTCTGACGTGGATAATCAAGGAACTGTAAATGTTGGTGGAAATAATTCGATTGGATTATTAGGATTGGCGTATAGAGAAGATGCGACAACTGGAGCACCGAAAGTAAATGAATTTGGTGGAAAACCTGGTGAAGGAACAATTAATATTGTAAATAAAGGTAATGTTACATTGGATGGAACTACATCTTATGGAATTTATGTGAAAAATAACAATGCTTCAGGAACTAAAACTGATGCTAAAGGAACAAATACAGGAAGTGGAGTGTTAACTTTATCTGGAGATAAATCTATCGGAATGATAGGAGATAAAGCAACATTGACAAATGATGCAGGTGCAAAAATCAATATGACAGGACAAGAACAAGTTGGAATGTTTGCAAATAATAGTTCATCATTAATAAACAATGGAAAAATTAATTTGGCAGCTTCGACAGGTTCAATTCCAAGTGTTGGAATTTACACTGATGATGTTGCGACAGATATTACTAATAATGGTAAGATTACTGGTGGAAATAAAAACTACGGTATTTTTGGTAAAACAGTAACACATGGTTCGGCTGGAGAAATTACAGTTGGAGATGAAGGTGTTGGAATTTATTCGACAGAAGGAAATATTACATTAAATTCAGGTTCTAAAATAAATGTTGGAGCAAATGAAGCAGTTGGAGTATTTACTACTGGAACAGCAGGAAGAACGATAAATGCTGATACGAATATGACAATTGGAGATTCTTCATTTGGTTATGTAATTAAAAATACAGGAACAACAAACTTAACTACAAATGGAACTGCAACATTAGGAAATGAAGCGAAATTTATTTATTCAAATAATAAAGATATAACAGTAACAAATAATGTTCCATTAACTTCAACAGGAAATAATACTTACGGAATTTATTCTGCAGGAACAGTAACAAATAATGCAGATATTGATTTTGGAAGAGGAACAGGAAGTGTAGCAATTTATGCAATTGATGGAGGAACTGCTAGAAATGCTGCAGGTAAAACAATTACAGTAAGTGGAAGTAATTTATCAGCAACTCCAGTTCCAGAATATGGAATGGGAATGGCTACTTCTAATGGAACAATTATAAATGATGGAACAATAAAAGTAGCTCTTGATGAAGGAATTGGAATGTTTGCTTCAGGAAGTGGTTCAAAAGCAATAAATAATGGTACAATTGAATTAAGCGGAAAAAATACAAAAGGAATGTATGTTGATAATAATGCAGTAGGAGAAAACTGGGGAATTATTAAAACAGTTCCAACAGCAAATAATGATGGTATCTTAGGTGTAGTTGCCACAGGTGGTGGAGTAATTAAAAACTATGGACAAATTATTGTAGATGGGCCTAATAATAAAGCTGGATATCTTGGTTCTACAGGAACTTTCTCAAATGAAACTAGTGGAGGTACAACAGGAACTGTTACAAATACTGGTGGAGCCGAAGGAGTTGTAAGAAAATCTGGAAGCCCTACAGGTAAAACAGTAGCAGGAATAGAAATTATAGCACCAGCAGGAGCAACTTCAGCTACAATTAAAATAAATGGTTCAGTTGTAACACCAACTTATGTTGATACAAATGCAAGAACTAGTACACCAAGTACAGTATCGGTTACTTCTCCAAGTGGAGCAACAACAATTGTTGATTTAGGAGCAACTGGTTTAGGAAGTATTCCAACAAATGAACAAGTTGGTTCATTAGGAATGTATATTGATACATCAGGAGTAAACTACACACATCCAATTGTAGGAGTTAATAATCTTACAGGATTACAAAAAGTTGACTTATTATTTGGTAATGAAGCAGCTAGATATACTGACAGTAAAGTAATTGAAGTTGGTAGTAACATAATTGATCCATATAATTCAATGATTTTAAATATGGCGGCTTCAGGAACTGGAACTAAATTTGCATTAAGTGCTGGAAGTTTGACATGGTTTGCAACTGCAACACAAAATTTATCAACAGGTGCTTTAGGAAAAGTTTATCTAGTTAAAATACCTTATACAGCTTTTGCTCAAGATAAAAATACATACAATTTCTTGGATGGATTGGAACAAAGATACGGAGTAGAAACTAGCGGAAGAGAAAAAGATTTATTTAATAAATTGAATGATTTAGGAAAAGGAGAAGCTCACATTTTAGCACAAGCAATTGATGAAATGAAAGGTCACCAATATGGAAATGTGCAACAAAGAATTAATGAAACTGGAAATGTATTAGACAAAGAATTTAATTACTTACAAAATGAATGGAGAAATCCTACTAAAGATAATAATAAAATTAAAGTATTTGGTATAAGAAATGAATATAATACTGATTCTGCTGGAATTTATGATTACACAAGTAATGCGACTGGAGTAGCTTACGTTCATGAAAATGAAACAGTTAAACTTGGAAATAAATCAGGATGGTATGCAGGAGCTGTAAATAATCATTACAAACTTAAAGATATAAGCGGATCAAGAGAAAATCAAACTATGTTAAAAGCTGGAATTTTCAAAACAATGTCTCCATATATGGATCATAATGGTTCATTACAATGGACAATTGCAGGAGATATATTCGCAGGTAAAAATGAAATGAAACGTAGATTCTGGATTGTAGATGATACATTTGACGCAAAATCTGATTATTATTCATATGGAGCTGCTTTTAAAACAGATTTAGGATATGATATTAGAACATCTGAAAGAACTCATTTAAGACCTTACGGAGCATTAAAAATGGAATATGGAAGATTTACTGATATTAAAGAGGATGAAGGACAAGTTAGATTGGAAGTAGAAGGAAATAACTATTTCTCAGTAAAACCAGAAGTTGGATTGGAATTCAAATACGTTCAACCAGTAGCAGTTAAATCACAATTATCAGTTGGTTTATCAGCTGCTTATGAAAATGAATTAGGAAAAGTAAACAGAACAAACAAAGCAAGAGTAAGATACACAAATGCTGACTGGTATGGATTGAGAAGCGAAAAAGAAGACAGAAGAGGAAACGGTAAATTCGACTTTAACTTAGGTGTAGACAACACTAGATTCGGAGTAACTGTAAATGCAGGATACGACACTAAAGGAAGTAACATTAGAGGAGGAATCGGATTTAGAGCGATTTACTAATAAAAAACAATCATAGTATTTTGAATTATTTTGGAATACTATGATTGTAGAATAGATTCGTTATTCTATAAATATAATAAAAATTTTAAAATAATTATTGACAAAATATGTTTTTAAGGTATACTATGGGTGTAATATAAATTGTAGTTGATATTGAAATTTATGGTTAATAAAAAACGATAAAAGGAAGTATTGACTGGTATAAAAAAATGGTTGCGAACCGAGCCAGTGGAACATTAAATGTTTCAGTAGAGTTTTACTCTCAAAAGTCTTGAGTGGTAAGTCTTTGATTGTTGATTTTCAAAAAGATGAAAACTCAAGGACCTCGTTATCTTTGCGAGAGGTTCATAAGTATGTATTGTTTGATTTTGGAGTTGTCTTATCATTGAGATGACTCCATTTTTATTGTATGTATATAAATTATAAATTGTGGAGACTTTTATTAATTTAAAAATCAATTGATTCTTTTAATTGATTTTTTTAGGTACAATCTTGTAAAATTTTCAAAAATACTATTGACAAAAATGTAATAAAAGGTATACTATTATTAGAAATAATAGGTGTTTTGCAAACTTAATAAGGAAATCGGTTGAAATCCGATACAGCCCCCACTACTGTGAAACTGACGAAAGCATGATAACCACTGAGATTGAAGGGATCTTGGGAAGGAAGTGAGTAGGTTGAAGTTAGTCAGGAGACTTGCCTAATATTGATATATTATAGATTTTCTGGGAAGGGGAAATTTGATATACATCAGTTAATGAATCAATGATGATTTGTTCCATTGGCACATAGTGAATGTACGATGTTAGTACAAATATTGCTTTGATGGGATTTGACGTGTATTAAATTCGGCTTTTAGCTGATTTTTTTTTAGATTGCTTAAAACTAAATAAAATTGTTGGAAGGAGAAAATATGAAAAAGAGAACATTATTATTTTTAGTGTTAACTAGTATGCTTTTAATAGGTGTAAATGGTTTTTCAATGCACATTATGGAAGGGTTTCTACCATTAAATTGGGTTATTGTATGGTTTGTTGTTTGTATTCCGTTTTGGATTTTGGGGATAAAAAAACTTCAAGTTGTTTCTAAAGGAAGTGTTAAGGATAAAATGACACTTGCATTGGCAGGAGCATTTATTTTTGTGTTGTCAGCGTTAAAAATTCCGTCAGTTACAGGGAGTTCGTCACATCCGACTGGAGTAGGACTTTCAACTATTTTATATGGACCATTTGTAACTTCAATTTTAGGGACAATTGTATTGATATTTCAAGCTGGATTGTTGGCTCATGGAGGGTTTACTACTCTTGGAGCAAATACGGCTTCAATGGCGATTGCTGGACCAATTGTTTCGTACTTGATTTATAAAGGACTTGCTAAGAAGAATAGAGCGGTTGCAATATTTTTGGCAGCAGCAATAGGGGATCTTGCAACTTATGTTGTTACATCTTTTCAGTTGGCACTTGCGTATCCATCGCCTGAAGGTGGAGTACTTGCTTCATTTATTAAATTTGGAATGGTATTTGCAGTAACTCAAATTCCACTTGCTATAATTGAAGGATTGCTTACAAATGTTGTAATGAACATACTTGACAAATATGAAGTAAAAGGGGTGGAAGCATAATGGATAAGAATAAAAATAAAAATAAAAGTATTTTTAAAAAGAATATTATTTTATTGGTTTTAATACTTTTGATAGGTGTCGTACCATTACTTCTCGTAAAATCTGAATTTGGTGGTTCAGATGACAAGGGAGAAGAAATGATTAAAACGATAAAACCTGATTACAAGCCATGGGCTAAAAATTTAATAGAATTGCCTGGAGAGGAAACTGAAAGTTTACTTTTTGCGTTACAAGCAGCACTAGGTGCAGGAATTGTAGGATATGTTTTAGGATATTTCAAAGGTGAAAGAAAAAATGCTAATAGATAAAATATCATATACGAATCCCATAAAAAATATTAATCCTGGAATAAAATTTACGTTGTCAATGATGACATTAGTATTTTTGCTTTACACGGGAAGTAAAGTAGTATTTATTTTTAATCTTACACTATTTAATTTACTTCTTTTATTTGTAGTAAAAGTGAAAGTGAAAGATTTACTAAAGCTGAATTTTATTCCAGCTTTATTTATTTTAACAACTGTAATTTCATTATGGCTAATAAAGGCGGATATTTGGACATTTTTGTTACGTTCATTTTCGTCAATATCAGTAATTTATTTTCTTATTTGCTCAACACCGGTTGTAGATTTAGATTATATATTTGAAAAACTAAAATTTCCGAAAATATTTAGAGAGATGTTTTTGCTAATTTACAGATATATATTCTTGTTATTTGATAATAAAGAAAAGCTCAAAAATGCACAGGAAGTAAGGCTTGGATACAGTAGTTTTAAAAATGGGATGAAATCATTTCCAATGTTAGTGGTAGCTATATTAAAAAAAACATATTACTATAATCTTAATTCTATAAAGGCTGTAGAATCAAGAATGGGGAAAGAATTTATTTTTTCTCATAGAAAATACAAAAAAATTGGATTTGAAACAATTTTTTTAATAATAATAATTGCAATAAACTTATATTTGGTGGTAAAATACAATGCTTAAACTTGAAAATATAACTTTTTCGTATGATAATGAAACTGAAGCGTTAAAAAATGTGACTTTGAATATTGAAAAAGGAAAGAAAACATTATTTCTTGGGGAAAATGGCTCAGGAAAATCAACTTTATTTTTAATAATGAATGGACTCTTGAAGGCACAAAAAGGAGACATTTATTTTGAGGGGAAGAAGGTTAAACATAAAAAAAAGGATTTGGAGGAATTGAGAAGAAAAGTTGGAATAATTTTTCAAGATCCTGAAATACAGATTTTTGCTCCGTTAGTTTTTCAAGAAGTGGCTTATGGACCTGAAAATCTTGGATATTCTGAAGAAAAAGTAGAAGAAAATGTTAATAGAGCAATGAAGGAAATCAATATCGAAGATTTGAAGGACAGACCTTGTCATCACCTAAGTTACGGTCAGAAAAAACGGGTTTCAATAGCGGCGATTACAGCAATGGAGCCAGAATTGTTGATTCTAGACGAACCGACAGCTTGGCTGGATTCTAAAAATACAAGAAGAGTTTCTGAAATTTTGGATAATTTTTCCAAAGCTGGAAAAACTCTTGTGGTTTCGACACATGATACAGATTTTGCATATGAATTTGCTGACTATATTTATGTTCTTGATAAAGGGAAAATTGTAAGACAAGGTAGTAGAGACGAAGTTTTCGAGGATTTTGAATTTTTGAAAAAATTAAATTTGAATGTTCCAAATGTTTTGAAAATTAAAAGTTATCTTAAGTATAGAAATCTTGATGAAAATGATTATTGTAAATTTTTGGAGGAAAAAAATTTGTTATGAAAAAAATATTAATATCAGGAACGATGAGTGGAAGTGGGAAAACTACAGTAAGTAGTATTTTGATGTCTGCTTTGGAAAATGTAGCTCCGTTTAAGGTAGGACCAGATTACATTGATCCGACTCATCATGAAGTATTTACAGGACACCATTCACACAATTTGGATATTTTTATGACAGATGAAGAGTCTGTGAGACAGATATTTGAAATGTATTCGCAAGGCAGGGATATTTCTGTTGTTGAGGGTGTTATGGGACTTTATGATGGAATTGGGAACGAAAAAGACAATTTTAGTACGGCTCATTTGGCGAGAGTACTTGATATTCCTGTGATTCTAGTTGTGAATGCTAAGGCGATTTCAACGAGTATTGCGGCAGAAGTTCTCGGATTTAAGATGTTTGATGAGAGAGTCAAGATAAAAGGAGTGATTCTTAACAATGTTTCTTCGCAAAAATTGTACGAGAGCTTGAAGGAAGCAGTTGAGAAATATACAGGAATTGAGTGTTTGGGCTATGTTCCTAGAAATGAACTTCTTGCGACAGAGAGCCGACATTTAGGCTTGAAACAGGCTTTTGAAGAGGATAATGCAAGGAAACAGGAATTGTTCAAGGAAATTGCACAAAATTGCTTGAACTTGGATCGAATAAAAGAAATTGCACAGGAGTTTGAATCAAGTCGAAACATGGATAATTATGTGAAAATAAAACCTTTAAAAGATAAATTTAAAGGTAAAAGAGTGGCAATTGCTAGAGATGAAGCATTTTCGTTTTATTATGAGGCAAACATTGATTTGATGAAATTTTGTGGAGTAGAAATAGTTGAGTTCAGTCCAATTCGAGATAAGGAAATTCCTAAAAATATAGATTTTATCTATTTTGGTGGAGGTTATCCCGAATTATTTGCAAAAGAGTTAAGTGAAAATATTTCTATGAAAAATGGTATTGTTGAAGCGTGTAAAAATGGCGTGAGAATATTTGCTGAATGTGGCGGATTTATGTATTTAGCAAAAAAATTACGTTTATTAAATGATGAAATTTTTGATATGTGTGGAATTTTTGATATTGAAATTGGAATGAGAAAACGCTTAAATATTGGAAGGTTTGGGTATATCAATATTGAAACTGCAAATGGGATAAAATTGCGAGGGCATGAATTTCATTATTCGGAAATTTTGGAAAATAATGAAGTAAGCGGGAATGACTCAAGAGGCTATTTTTATAATATTTACAAGAATAATGGCAAAGAGTGGAAATGTGGATATATGAAAAATAATGCGATAGTCGGATATCCGCATATTCATTTTTACTCAAATGTGGAGTTTCTTGAGTTTTTGTTGGATGTGAAAAGAGATTAAGAAGATTTTGAAGAGAAATTTTAATTTTTTTGAAAATAATGAATTTGAAGTGTGGAAAACGATAAAGAAGAAAGGAGAGTGTGGTAGTTATTATCACACAATGAAATATGTCATATATTAAAGATCCAAAATCAATAGAAGTGAGAAGTTTTGAAATAATAACTGAAGGTTTGGCTGGAAAGGCTGATCATTTTAGTGAGGAAGAGCAATTGATTGTGAAAAGATTGATTCATACGACGGGAGATTTTGATTATGTAAACATTGTTGAATTTCAAAATAATCCGATTGAATCGGCAAAAGAAGCGTTAGAAGCTGGAAATTGCAGAATTTATTGCGATACAAATATGATTGTTAATGGACTGAATAAAAATGGGTTGAAAAAATTTGGTGCTGAGGCGTATTGCTTGGTGGCGGATCCAGATGTGGCGAAAGAAGCGAAAGAAAGAGGAATTACACGTTCAATGGTTGGATTGGAAAGAGCATTAAAGGATCCTCAAACGAAAATTTTTCTAATTGGAAATGCACCGACAGCATTGTTTACATTGCTTGAAAAAATGGATAAAGAAGGAGAAAATGTACCAAAATTAATAGTTGGAGTTCCAGTTGGATTTGTGGGATGTCCTGAATCGAAGGCTGAGCTTTCAAAATATAATGTTCCGTTTATCCGTACGAATGGGACAAAAGGTGGAAGCACAGTTGCAGTTGGTGTAATGCACGGAATCCTTTATCAAATGTACGAAAGAGATAAATATTTTAATAATTAATCACAATTTTATGTGAAAATTAATTAGTGAATCTATTAATATCTGAAAATTTATTTCAATTTTTGTATTTTAATTTTTTACAATGAAAGATAATATAAATTATTGATTTAAGTATTTTCAGATATATTTTAATATAACTTTGGAGAAAAAATGGAAAATTATGTATATTTTAACGGTAGAAAATTGCGATATGGTTATACTACTGGGAGTTCAGCAACGGCAGCGACTAAAGCAGCATTGTTACTTTTGCTGGGAAAAGTCGAAAAAATCGAAGAAGTTGAAATAGACGTTCCAGCAGGTGAGAGAATAAAAATTGGGATTAAATCTTTTGAAAAGACAAAGGATTATGCGATGGCTACTGTTGTGAAAGATGGGGGAGATGACCCTGATGCGACGCATGGCTTGGAGATTGTTTCAAAAGTGAGTTTTAGAAAAGATGATAAAATCAATATTTTTGGAGGAAAAGGAGTTGGAAGAGTTACAAAAGTTGGACTTCCTGTAGAAATTGGAAAATCGGCGATTAATCCAACACCAATGAAAATGTTGACAAGTATTGTTGAGGAATTTCTTCCAGAGGGAAAAGGAGTCGATGTTGAAATAAGTGTGCCTTTGGGTGAGGAAGCTGCAAAAAAAACAATGAATGGAAAGTTAGGAATTATTGGTGGAATCTCGATTCTTGGAACAATGGGAATTGTGCGACCGATGTCCGAAGAGTCATGGAAAGCCTCTTTGGCGATAGAATTGAAGCAAAATTTGACATATTTCAATACGAAAACAGCAATTTTTCTTTTTGGAAATCGTGGAAAAATGTTTTTGAGTAAGGAATTTCCTGAAAGGGCTGAAGAAGGCGTTGTAATCAGTAACTTTGTTGGATATATGTTTGATAAGGCCTGTGAATATGAGGTTAAAAAAGTTTACTTTATTGGTGAACTAGGAAAATTTGTAAAAGTGGCAGGAGGAATTTTTCATACTCATAGCCGAGTTTCTGATGCAAAAATGGAAATACTAGCTGCTAATGCTCTATTAGTTGGCGAAAAATTGGAAAATGTCTATAAAATTTTGGAATCAAATACAACTGAAGAAGCCTCTGGATACATTGAAAAAAAGGAAGTTTTCAATTTACTAGCTGAAAAAGCAAAGCAAAAATGTGAAGAACATTGCAGAAAAAATGGCTGGGACTTGGAAGTAGAAACGTTGATTTTATCGGCTGAGAAAAAAGTTATTGGACAAAGCAAGGACTTTTTTAAAGATTTCTAAAATTTTCTTTTTGCTTGTTATAAAAATAAATATTGTAAAAAATTATAGTTTTTGAAAAGAGGAAAAATGGAAAAAATACAAATTTTAGGTCTAGGACCTGGAAATTTAGACTACACATTACCAATTGTTTTGAAGAAAATTAAGGAATCGGAAGTAATTGTCGGGGGAAAGCGGCATATTGAAAGTTTAGGAGAGTGTGCGGAAAATAAGGAATATTGCTACATTTCAGCTGATTTGCAAAAAGTTCTGGATTTCATAAATGAGAATCGACATAAAAAGATTTCCGTGATTGTATCTGGAGATACAGGATTTTACAGCCTTTTGACTTTTATGAAAAAACATTTTAAAAGTGAAGAGCTAGAAGTTGTTCCAGGAATTTCATCGGTTCAGTATATGTTCGCAAAAATTTCAGAATATTGGTATGATGCTTGTATTGCCAGTGTTCATGGGAAGGAATTCGATTTTGTAGAAAAATTGAATGAGTATGAGAAAATTGGATTATTGACTGATTTTAAAGAAAATACGCCACAGAAAATTGCTCAAAAATTGTTGGAAAATAATTTTGAAGATGTGGAAATTTTTGTTGGGGAAAATTTGTCTTATGAAAATGAAAAAATTTATCGTTTTAAGGCGAGAGAATTGGCAAATTATGAAGAGAAATTTGGAATGAATGTTGTGATTTTGAAAAAATAAAAAATGGTTAAAAATTTTTGTAATAAAAAGAAAGTTTTTAATAAAATAAAAAAATTAAATGTAAGAAGTGGAGAGAAAATGTATCATATAAAAGATAAGGATTTTATTCGTGGAAAAGTTCCAATGACAAAGGAAGAGATAAGAGCGGTGAGTATTGCGAAAATGGAAATATCTGATGAAGATGTGTGTATTGATATTGGTGGTGGAACTGGCTCTGTAAGTATTGAAATGGCTAGATTTGCTAAGAATGGGCATGTTTACACGATTGAGCAAAAAGAGGAAGCCGTTGATTTAATAAAACAAAATATGGAAAAATTTGAGATAAAAAATATGACTGTAATTTCTGGAAAAGCACCAGAAGATTTACCACAAGGAATAACTTTCGACAAAGTGTTTATCGGTGGTTCAGGTGGAAACTTATCAGAAATTATCAATTATTCTTATGAAAATTTAAAAGAAGGCGGAATAATTGCTTTGAATTTCATCGTTTTAGAAAACACATTTGAAGCACTTGAATGTTTGAAAAAATCAAAGTTTGAGGATATTGATATTTCTCAAATAATTGTGGCAAAAAATAGAAAAGTGAAGGATTTTAACATGATGATGTCGGAAAATCCAATTTATGTGATTTCTGCGAGAAAATAAAATATAAAAAACCACTTGTAAGATACTAAAAGGTGGTTTTTTTTATGAAAAGTCTTTCATAATAATCATTTTTGCTGATTATATTTTGTTTCATTAGGAGCTGCTACTGCTGGAGTTTTATTAATATTAGTTGGTGGAAATAAAGCTGATACTGAAGATTTATATTCAATTTTTGATATTTTAGGAAGTAAAACATATTATTTTGGGGAATTAGGAAAAGCAACTGGAGCAAAATTAGTATTGAATTCTTTACTTGGAATATTTGGAGAAGCTTATAGTGAAGTGTTATTATTAGCACAAAATTTTGGAATAGATACAGAAACTATTGTAAATGCTATTTCAGATTCTAGAATGAGTTCGGCACTATTTCAGGAAAAAAAGATATGTTTACAAACAGGGAATATCCTGCGGCATTTATGCTTAAACATATAACAAAAGACTTGAAATTATCAAATGAAGAAATCGAAAATAGAAAATTATCATTACCACTAATTGAAGATACAACTAGAAGTTATTCAGAAGCTTTAGAACAAGATATGTCGGCTATTTTTGAAATTTTAAGCAAGAAAAATAATTAGTTAAAATAAGATATAAATAAATGTTAAAAGATGGGGCTGTCTCAAAATGGTTAAAATTTTGAGTTCAGCTTTGGGTGTGTAAAAATTTTTGTGTAAACCTCTAAATAATATATGGTAAAATAACT
>CAURGH010000035.1:0-15111 GCA_963524305.1 uncultured Leptotrichia sp.
TTAGCTAGTATTTGAATACTAGATATTCAAAAGAAACTAAATAGTACTTAAGAACTTCGCGACTTCAGTCGTGAGAGGTTCAGAGATAACAAGGAATGAGATATAATAAGAGTTAAGAAATTGTTGAGGGAGGAAGAAAAATGTTAAAATTTGAAAAATATCAAGGTACGGGAAATGATTTTGTTATTTTTAGTGAAAAGGATTTAATAGAAAAAGGGATACCAGATTATTCGGAATTGGCTAAGGAAGTGTGTGATAGACATTACGGAATTGGTGCAGACGGAATGATTATTTTGAAATATGTGGCGACTATGCCGTTTATGTTTTTCTTTAATGCTGATGGAAGTCAAGCACCTATGTGTGGAAATGGAATAAGATGTTTTGCACATTACTTGAAAAATAACGGTATTCAGGAAGAAGACACATTTACTGTAAAAACATTGCCTGGAGATATGATAATTGAAACAAAACAGGGAGAAGATATCAATGATTTTGTTGCAAAAGTGAATATGGGAAAACCGATATTTGAAATAAAAGAATTGATAAATACTGATAAAGATAGATTTTTGAAAGAAAAAATAACTATTGATGGAAAAGAAATTGAAATTTCGTATATTTTTATGGGAACTGACCATTCAGTAATTTTTGTCAATGATTTTGAAGATTTTGATATTGATAAAATTGGTTCAAAAATTGAGAACTTTACAGAATTATTTCCAAAGAGAGTAAATGTTAATTTTGTAAAAGTGGTTGATAGAAAATATATTGAAGTTATAACTTGGGAACGTGGAGCTGGAAGAACACTGGCTTGTGGAACTGGCGCTACTGCTTCGGCTGTACTAGCCAGAGAATTTGGATTTACAGATGAGAAGGTAAATGTAAAAGTTCCAGGAGGAATTTTGGTAATTGAGTATGCTGGAGAAGGAAATAACGCATTTATGACTGGACCAAGTGAAAAAGTAGCTGAAGGACAATACCTTTTTAAAAGATAAATTAATAAATGAAGGGATGATAGAATGAAATTTGAAGGATCTTATGTGGCACTGATTACACCGTTTACAGCGACTGGTGAATTAGATGAGGATAAATTAAGAGAATTAGTGAATTGGCATATTGAAAATGGGACGGCTGGAATAGTTCCTTGTGGTACGACTGGAGAAGCTCCGACATTAACATTTGCAGAACATGAAAAAGTTATTAAAATTGTTGTTGAAGAAGTAAAAGGGAGAATACAAGTTATTGCAGGAGCAGGGTCTAATAATACGCATAGAGCAGTAGAGCTTACTAAATATGCGAAAGAATTGGGAGCAGATGCAGCACTTAGTACGTGTCCTTATTACAACAAACCTAGCCAAAGAGGACTTTATGAGCATTATAAAAAAATTGCAGAAGACTCGAAATTTCCAATAATGCTTTATAATGTTCCAGGAAGAACAGGAACAAATATCGAGGCAGAAACTATTGCGAGATTGGCTGAAATTCCAGAAATTGTAGCGGTAAAAGAAGCAACAGGAAGTTTGGAACAAATGATAAAAATTCAAGATTTATGTGGAGATAAAATCGAAATCTTATCTGGTGAGGATCATTTAATTTTGCCAATGTTATCAATTGGAGCAAAAGGAGTAGTTTCAGTAATTGCTAACATTATGCCTCAAGAAATGAGTGATTTAATAAGTTCATTTTTGAATAGAAAATATGAAAAAGCATTTGAATTACACAAAAACTTGTATGATTTAAGTAGAAATATGTTCTTAGAAGGAAATCCTGTTACAGTAAAAACAGCGATGAAAATTTTAGGAAGATTAAATAATGATGATGTAAGATTGCCATTAGTAAATTCAGGACAAAAAACACATGATAAACTTGTGAGATTATTTAAAGAAAAAGGAATTTTGGTATAAAAATATGGTATATGAAATTGTTGAATTGGAAGAAAAACAAATAGTAGGAGTTTCGGAAAGAGTAAGAAAAGACGAAACAGAAGTTGAAAAAATAAAAAAACTATGGGAAAAGTTTGTAGAAGAAACACAAAATATTAGAGAATGGGTAAGTTTAGCAACATATTCGGTTTATTTCAATTATAAAAATGATGGAATTTTTGAATACAGTACTTTAATAGGATATGAAGTTGGAAATGGAACAAGTCCTGAATATCATTTAAGTATGGTAGTTATTCCAAAAGGAAAATATGCAAAATTTACACTTAAAGGTAATCCTAAAGTAGAAATTAGTAAATTTTGGGAAAACTTTAGAGAAAATTTTGAAGATAAATTAAATAGAAGTTTTGAATATGATTTTGAAGAACATATTCCTTTTCAAGAAGAAAATGAGATAATAAATATTTATATTTCTATAAAATAAAAAATTACTAGGAGGAAAAATTAATGAGTAAAAAATATAATGTAGCAGTAGTTGGAGCGACAGGATTAGTAGGACAAACATTTTTAAAAGTATTAAAAGAAAGAAAATTTCCAGTAGAAAATTTATATCTTTATGCGTCGGCTAGATCAGCTGGGAAAGTTATAAACTGGGAAGGAAAAGATTACACAGTAATTGAATTGAAAGATGAAAATATTAAAGATGATATTGATGTAGCTTTATTTTCAGCAGGAGGAGGAATTTCTAAAGAATTTGCACCTAAATTTAGAGATAAAGGTGCTGTAGTAGTTGATAATAGTAGTGCTTGGAGAATGGATAAAGATATTCCTTTAGTTGTACCTGAAGCAAATCCAGAAGCATTGAAAAATCACGGAGGAATTATTGCAAACCCAAATTGCTCAACAATTCAAGTAATGCCAATTTTAAAAGTATTGCAAGATAAATATGGATTAAAAAGAGTAGTTTACTCAACTTATCAAGCAGTTGCAGGAGCTGGGAAAAAAGGATTGGATGATTTAGAAAATAATTTACAAGGGAAACCATCGACAAATTTCCCTCATCAAATAGCTTTTAATGCATTGCCACACATTGATGTATTCTTGGAAAATGGGTATACAAAAGAAGAAGAAAAAATGATAAACGAAACTAAAAAAATATTGAATTTACCTGATTTAAAAGTTACAGCAACTTGTGTTAGAATTCCAGTTAAATTTGGACATGGAGTTTCTGTAAATGTTGAATTAGAAAGACCTTTTGAATTAGAAGATGTAGTTAAAGCATTTGAAGAAAAAGAAGGTGTAATCGTTCAAAATGATGGTAAAAACAAAGTTTATCCAATGCCAATAACAGCACAAGATACTGATGAAGTTTATGTTGGTAGAATTAGAAGAGACGATACTGTTGATAATGGATTGAATTTATGGGTAGTTGCTGATAACATTAGAAAAGGTGCGGCAACAAATACAATCCAAATTGCTGAAACATTAATTAAAGAAGGAGCATTATAAGAATAAAAATGAGAATGAACAAGATAAAAAGTAGATTAGTAGTATTCTTAATTTTTATGTTGACATTCGTAACAGGATATAGTGCAAGTAATGAAATTAAAGTAGGGATGGAGTGTGGATACGCTCCATTCAACTGGTTCCAGGACACAAATAAAAATGGTGCAGTTCCGACTAATGGTGGATACTGTGGTGGTTACGATGTTGAAATAGCTAAGGTTATAGCTAAAAAATTAGGGAAAAAATTAGTAATAGTAAAAACAGAATGGGATGCTTTGTTAGGTCCAGCATTGACATCAGGGAAAGTTGATTTAGTAATAGCTGGTATGTCGGCAACGCCTGAAAGAAAACAAAGTCTATTATTTACTAAACCGTATTATGAATCAGATTTAGTAGTTGTTGTTAAGAAAAATGGAAAATATGCTAAAGCGAAATCAATTAATGATTTTTCAGGAGCTAGAATTACAGGACAGTTAAACACGTTGCATTATAATGTAATCAGTCAAATGAAAGGTGTTAGAAAACAGACTGCGATGGAAAATTTCCCAGCTATGATAGTTGCTCTAAATTCTAATAAAATTGATGGATATGTGTCAGAAAGACCAGGAGCGATGGCAGCTCAATATTCAAATCCAAATTTAACATTTATATCATTTAATAAAAATACAGGATTTAAGTATGAAACTTCAGAAGTAAATGTTGCGATTGGGATGAAATTAGGGAATACAGAATTAGAAGAAAAAGTAAACAAAATACTTGATCAGGATTTGACGCCAAAAGTTAGAAAAAAAATAATGGAAAAGGCAATAAAAACACAGCCTGGAAATACTTCAAGATTGTTTTTTGGATGGGTAGCATTCTTTATCCAAAAAAACTGGCATCAATTTGTTAAAGGGACAATTGTTACATTGTTTATTTCATTGACAGGGACTGTAGTTGGATTCTTGATTGGAATGGTAGTAGCATTGTCAAGACAAGTGGAAGCTGAAACTGATCGTAGAACTTCTAAATTTAAAAAAGCCGGATTTTATATTTTAAATAAATTTTTTGCAATATATATTGCAGTGTTTAGAGGAACGCCTATGATGGTTCAATCAATGGTAATCTATTATGGATTGTCGCAAGTATTTGGATTAAATTTATCACCGATTGTAGCTGCATTGTTTATTGTTTCAATAAATACTGGAGCTTATATGAGTGAAATTATAAGAGGTGGAATTGATTCGATTGATAAAGGGCAATTTGAAGCTGCAAAAGCAATTGGAATGACAAATTTCCAAACAATGAAAAGTATAATTTTCCCACAAATGTTTAGAAATATTTTACCAATGATTGGAAATGAATTTATTGTAAATATTAAAGATACATCTGTATTAAATGTAATCAGTGTTACAGAATTATTCTTTATTTCAAAATCTGTTGCGGGAACATATTCGAGATATTACGAAGTGTTTATTATAACGAGTGTGATTTACTTCTTCTTAACATTTACATTGTCACTACTTCTAAAACAACTTGAGAAAAAAATAGATGGACCTCAAACATTTGAATTTTTAGAAGAAGTTGAAGAAGGAGAAAAATAATGTCGGATAAAAAAAAAGTAATAGAAATTAAAAATATAAGAAAAGATTTTGGGAATAGAACAGTTTTAAAAGATGTGAACTTTAATGTACACGAAGGAGAAGTTGTGAGTATCATTGGTTCTTCTGGAAGTGGAAAATCTACACTTTTAAGATGTATAAATTTATTAGAAACGCCTACTAGCGGACAAATCTTGATTCATGAAAAAGATGTGTTGAGTGGGGATGTTCCTTTAATTGAATTGAGAAAAAAAGTTGGAATGGTTTTTCAGCAATTTAATTTATTTAATAATTTAAGTGTTCTGGATAATTGTGTTATTGGACAAATGAAAGTCTTGAAAAGAACTAAAGAAGAAGCTGAAAAAGTTGCAAAAGAATTTTTAGGAAAAGTTGGAATGTCAAAATTTATCAATGCAAAACCAAGCCAAATTTCAGGTGGTCAAAAGCAAAGGGTTGCAATTGCAAGAGCATTGTCAATGGAGCCAGAAGTACTGCTGTTTGATGAACCAACATCGGCACTAGATCCTGAAATGGTTGGTGAAGTTTTAAAAGTAATGAAAGATTTAGCTCAAAGTGGACTTACAATGATTGTTGTTACGCATGAAATGGATTTTGCTCACGATGTTTCAAGCAGGGTAGTTTTCATGGATCAAGGAATAATTTTGGAAGATGATAAGCCAGAAATTATTTTTGAAAATCCAAAACATAATAGAACAAAAGAATTTTTATCTAGAATGTTGAAAAAATAATAAATTATTTTACATAAATAATTTCAGAGTGGTTGTAGCCACTCTGTTTTTTTTGGTTATTTTTATTCTTCAATTTCAACTTTTTTAAATTCCATTCTCACATCAACTCCGTCTTTTCTATTTTCCAAATAAATTTCTCCATCATTTAGCAAAATAATATCTCGTATAATATAAAGTCCAAGTCCTGCTCCTTTTTTTGCATTTTTTCCTTGAAAATTACGATTAAATATTTTTTTCTTTTCTTCTTCAGGAATTCCTTCTCCATAATTTCTTACGATAATTTTGATTATTTCACTTTCTTTGGCAATTAATTCAATATTTCCATTAGAATATTTTATACTATTATCAATCAATCCACGCAAAACTTCTGAAATTAAGTTTTTATCAACAAAAATGTTAACATTATCATCAGATTTTACTAAAATTTCTCTTTCGATATTCAAAAGTTCATAATCTTTTTTTATTTTTTCAAAAAGTTGTTTTACATTGATAATTTCTTTTTTAATAGTAATTTTTTCAAGATTGGAACTTAAAAATAGCGTATTTATAATTCTTTCAATATTTTTTATTTCGATATCCATGTTTTCAATAGCTTCTTCTAACAATTTTTCGTCATCTTTTCCCCATTTTAAAACATCCAAGTATCCTTTCAGTATGGAGAGTGGGGTTTTCAATTCATGTGATACATCAGAAGAAAATGTTTTTTGACTTTTGATAATTTCCTCTTTTTTCTTAAAAGTTTCATTCAAAACATCAATTAATTCTCCAATTTCGTCATCTCTTGTCTTTGTCAATTGAGCGTCGATATTGTGATTCTTCATTTCTATACTTTGAGAAATTATATTTGTTAAAGGGTTTAATACATTTTCGGCTACAATTTTGGAAATTATGATAATCGAAATTGTAATTAAAACAAACATTAAAAGCATAACATACAAAATTTCGTGTGCTTCCATAAATTTAAAATTTCTTATTGCATAATATTTTGCATTGTTCACAGTGTAAATTCTTTTGTAGACAAATCTGTCCCATTTTGTTTCAAGTTTATTCGCTTCAATTTTTTTAAAATCCGAACGATTTTCGTCGTCCGTCAAATAAATAAAATTCCCATTTTTTTCAACTGCAAGAGAAATATATTGCTTGTCTGCATAATCGTAATTTTTATAAGTTTCTTTCAATTTATCAGTTGTAACATTATTTAATTTTTTGATAGTGGGTAAAACTAGCTTGTCCATTTCCTCAGTTTCGGCTTCAACAGCTTTATGAACTAAAAATATAGTCATTCCTAAAATAATTATAAATGAAATAAAAGCTAGACTTATCGTATTTGCAAAAATTATTTCATCTTTTATTTTTTTTGATTTTATTTTTTTCATATTTTTAAAATGTATCCAATTCCTCTCACAGTTTTAATTTTTTCTTTTCCTAATTTTTTTCTAATTTTTTTAATCGTACTGTCAAGCAGATTGTCACTTGCTTCCCAATCCCATATTTTTTCAACAATTTTATCTCGTGAAACGATTTCTTCTTTATTTTCAATCAAAAGTTTAACCAGTTCAAATTCTGTTTTTGTTAATAAAATAGGCATTTCTTCCAAATAAACAGAATAATTTTCTGAATTTAATCTTAAAGTTTTATAAACGATTTCAGAAATTTTATTTTTTCTAATATTTATATCAATTCTTGCTTCAAGCTCAAGAAAATCAAAAGGTTTCGTAATGTAATCACTTGCTCCAGATTTCAGTAAATCAACTTTTTCTTCAATGTTATTTTTTGCAGAAACAACGATTATTGGAACTTTAGATATTTTTCTAACATTTTTACAGACATCATTCCCTTCCATCAAAGGAAGCCCCAAATCCAAAAGCATCAAATCATAAAAATCCCTCTTGTCATCAATCTCATTCAAAGCATCAATTCCATTTTCGATTATCGTAATTTCATGATTTTTACGCTCCAACTGCAATTTTAAAATTCTTGATATTTTTTTATCATCTTCAACAACTAATATTTTCCCCATTATTCTTTTATTTTTTTCCTTTCTAAAAATTTATTCAGTTTAAATTCATTTAAAAATTTATTTTTTGTGGTATTATAAGCTATATTAAAAATATTATATCCTAATTTTGGAAAAATAAAAAGATATAAATCAAATAAACTAATAATTTTTTTATAAATACAAAGAAGGAGAAGTGATACAATTGAAATTAACAAATTATATTTTTTCTGTAGATAAGTTCTTTTTTAAACATTTATCATATACTTCAGAGTCAAGTATTTTTCGCCATTCAGAAATTACTGAAAAATTTTTTCGTTTTATTACTAAATTTGGAGAAGGATATTTTGAATTGTTGCTTACAGTTGTATTGCTATCATTCTTTTTAATCAATAAAAAGAAATATAATTATTTAAAGAAATATATTTTAGCAGTAATTTTTACTTTACTTTCTACTCAAATTACGGTGAATGTAATGAAAGTTCTATTCGCAAGAGCAAGACCGTCGATAACTGTAAATCCTGATAGGTTTTATGGAATTATGACTTTGATTAAAAATACTTCATATTGGAAAGGAAGTTATGTATCTTTTCCATCAGGACACACAATTACTATTTGGGGAACAATTTGGATTTTATCTTTTATCATAAAAAGTAAAGCAATAAAAATACCGTTATTTGTCTTAGGAATTTTAGTAGGAATAAGCCGTATTTATTTGTTGCGTCACTGGACCACTGATGTTGTTACAAGCATTATTCTTTCATATTTTATTGCAAAATTTGTTCATAAAAAAATGTTTGGAAATAGAGAAAAAAATGTAAAGCTAAGTTTTTTTCAATATTATAGAAAATTAAATATTGGAATCTTTAAAAGAAGAGTTGTTTAATACATAATAATTTTTACTAACTTTTTCAAATTATAAAGAATTGTTTAGAAAATAAATTTTAGACAGTTTTTTTTTCTTTTTCAGTTTAACCTCATTTTTAAAACGTATTTCTGTGCTATATTTATTAAAAAATACGCCTAGTATTTATGTTTTCAAATAAAAGACGTATTTTTTTGAATTTTATGGGATGAATAAGAATGAATGATATTTATTAATTATTCTCTTTCATACTTTACCTCAAATTCTTTCCCAAAAAAAGCAATTCCAATTTTTAAAACTTTCTCAACCCCAGCATTTCTCAAAGTAGAAGTGTATTCTTTTTCTTCAATTTGCTTTAATGCGATTTTACATTCATTTTCAAGTTTTTCATGAATCGTATCATTACTTAAATTTTCTGAGCTATTTAAAATTTTTAATTCAAAAATAATTCCTTCTTTTCTATCTAAAATATTTTTAGGTTTCAAAAGCAAATCATATCTGCCTTTTCCAGCAAAGCCATTTGACGTAATTTCATATTCATTTTTTAAAATCAAAATTATTCCAAGCATAAGTCCGTGATAAAACTGTTCTTTGTAAATTCCACTAACATCGAAAACTCCTGTATTTTCTAGTAAAATTTTATTCAATTCTAGTTTGAATTTTTCGATATCTCCATTTTTTAATGCATCTGTCATATCTAAAAAATTATCAGAATTTTTAAAATATATTTCAATAAACATTTCAGAAAACATTTCTAAAATTTCTTTATTTGGAATTTTTAAACCAGTATTTTTAGAAATTGCATCATATTCTTCTTCTAAAGTTAAATATCCGCTGTGAAAAAACAAATTCCAAATATTTTTCTCAAAATTAGCTTCCAGATTTCCAAAAGTCATATTGTCATTAATTCTTTTTGAAATACTTTTTTGATTTAATAATTTTGAAAAATCCTCAAAAATTTCATCTTTTAATTTTTGTAAATATAATTTTATCAAGCCATTTCCGCTTGTATTTACCCAATAAAGTTTCAATTTTCCTTTCTTTAAAAAATTAATAATTGACCATGGATTGTATACTTTTGTATCGCCAAACAAATACCCGTTATACCATCTCTGAACGTCACTTAATTCATATTCTAAATCAAAATCTTTCAAAGATTCTTCCACTTCATTTTCAAGAAGACCAAAATATTCTGTAAATTCACTATCCAAAATCGTGTGGACTTCCAAATTATTCAACCCTGAAAAAATATTTTCCTTCGCAACTCTCAAAATACCAGTCATAATCCCCATTTCAAGATATTCATTGTCTTTTAAAACTAAGCCATAGAATGTTTTGAAAAAACTAATTGCTTTATCGTAATAGCCTTTTATGTAAGAATCTATTATTGGTTGGTCATATTCATCTATCAAGAGTATGACTTTCCTTCCATAATATTCATACAAATATTTTGATAAGTTAAGAAGAGTTGCTTCCCACTCGACTGAATCGAGTCCTCGTCGAACAGAATTAAATTCTTCATTTTCAATATCATCCATTTTTTCTGTCAAAAATTTGTAATCTCCGTATAATCGCTTTATAACACTTTTAATGCTTTTAAATCCATTTTCCCAATTTTCTTCATCATAATTTCTAAACGAAATTGAAATTACTGGATAATTTCCTTGTTCTGTAAAATATTCACTTTTAGAAATATTTAATCCATCGAATAATTTTCTATTTTCCTCTTTGTTTTTAACATCAAAAAAGTATTTTAACATCGATATATTCAATGTTTTTCCAAATCTTCTTGGACGAGTAAATAATTTTACTTTTGAGCCATCGTCTAAGATATTTTCAATAAATTTTGTTTTATCGAAATAGTAGTAGTTTTTTGTAATGATTTCCTTAAAATCAGAAACACCGATTGGTAGTCGTTTTTTTCTAGTTTTCATAATAATCCTCCCTTTTTATTATTTTCTTTTAATTATTCTCTTTCATACTTTACCTCAAATTCTTTCCCAAAAAATGCAATCCCGATTTTTAAAACTTTCTCAACCCCAGCATTTCTCAAAGTAGAAGTGTATTCTTTTTCTTCAATTTGCTTTAATGCGATTTTACATTCATTTTCAAGTTTTTCATGAATCGTATCATTACTTAAATTTTCTGAGCTATTTAAAATTTTTAATTCAAAAATAATTCCTTCTTTTCTATCTAAAATATTTTTAGGTTTCAAAAGCAAATCATATCTGCCTTTTCCAGCAAAGCCATTTGACGTAATTTCATATTCATTTTTTAAAATCAAAATTATTCCAAGCATAAGTCCGTGATAAAACTGTTCTTTGTAAATTCCACTAACATCGAAAACTCCTGTATTTTCTAGTAAAATTTTATTCAATTCTAGTTTGAATTTTTCGATATCTCCATTTTTTAATGCATCTGTCATATCTAAAAAATTATCAGAATTTTTAAAATATATTTCAATAAACATTTCAGAAAACATTTCTAAAATTTCTTTATTTGGAATTTTTAAACCAGTATTTTTAGAAATTGCATCATATTCTTCTTCTAAAGTTAAATATCCGCTGTGAAAAAACAAATTCCAAATATTTTTCTCAAAATTAGCTTCCAGATTTCCAAAAGTCATATTGTCATTAATTCTTTTTGAAATACTTTTTTGATTTAATAATTTTGAAAAATCCTCAAAAATTTTATCTTTTAATTTTTTTAAATATAATTTTATCAAGCTATTTCCGCTTGTATTTACCCAATAAGCTCCAAGTCTTTTTTCGTCCAAAAAGTTAATAATAGACCATGGATTATAAACTTTTGTGTCACCAAATAAGTATCCGTTGTACCATTTTTGAACATCTAATAAATCATATTCTAATCCAAAATCTTTTAGGGCATCTTTAACTTCAGTTTCTAAAATTCCAAAATATTCTGTGAAACGTTTGTTAAGAATACTATGAACTTTTATATTATTTAATCCTGAAAAAATATTCTCTTTCGCAACTCTTAAAATACCAGTCATAATCCCCATTTCAAGGTATTCATTATCTTTTAAAACTAAGCCATAAAATGTTTTGAAAAAACTAATTGCCTTGTCGTAATAACCTTTTATGTAAGAATCTATTATTGGTTGGTCGTATTCATCTATCAAGAGTATGATTTTCTTTCCGTAATATTCGTACAAATATTTTGATAAATTCAAAAGAGACTCTTGCCATTCAGCATCATCTTCCTTTAAGCAAATCGCGTCAAAATCTTTTGAATCAATGTTATTCAAATTTTCTCTTAAGAATTGAAATTGATTGTACAGTCGTTTGATTTCTTTTTTTAGTGTTTTAAATCCATTTTCCCAATTTTCTTCATCATAATTTCTAAACGAAATTGAAATTACTGGATAATTTCCTTGTTCTGTAAAATATTCACTTTTAGAAATATTTAATCCATCGAATAATTTTCTATTTTCCTCTTTGTTTTTAACATCAAAAAAGTATTTTAACATCGATATATTCAATGTTTTTCCAAATCTTCTTGGACGAGTAAATAATTTTACTTTTGAGCCATCGTCTAAAATATTTTCAATAAATTTTGTTTTATCGAAATAGTAGTAGTCTTTTGTAATGATTTCCTTGAAATCAGAAACACCGATTGGTAGCCGTTTTTTTCTAGTTTTCATAATAATCCTCCCTTTTTTATTTATTTCTTTTAATTATTCTCTTTCATACTTTACTTCAAACTCTTTCCCTAAAAACGCAATCCCGATTTTTAAAACTTTCTCAACCCCAGCATTTCTCAAAGTAGAAGTGTATTCTTTTTCTTCAATTTGCTTTAATGCGATTTTACATTCATTTTCAAGTTTTTCATGAATCGTATCATTACTTAAATTTTCTGAGCTATTTAAAATTTTTAACTCGAAAATAATTCCTTCTTTTCTATCTAAACTATTTTTAGGTTTCAAAAGTAGATCATATCTGCCTTTTCCAGCAAAGCCATTCGATGTAATTTCATATTCATTTCTTAAAATCAGAATTATTCCAAGCATAAGTCCGTGATAAAACTGTTCTTTGTAAGCTCCGCTAACATCGAAAACTCCTGTATTTTCGAGTAAAATTTTATTCAATTCTAGTTTGAATTTTTCAATATCTCCATTTTTTAATGCGTTTGCAAATTTTGAAAAATTATTAGAGTTTCCAAAATAAACGTCGATAAACATTTTTGAAAACATTTTTAAAATTTCTTCATTTGGAATTTTTAAGTAAACTTCTTCATTAATTTCATCATATTCTTTGGCTAAAGTCAAATAACCGCTATGAAAAAACAAATTCCAAATATTTTTCTCAAAATCAGCTTCCAGATTTCCAAAAGTCATACTGTCATTAATCGTTTCAAAAATTTCTTCTTTATTCAACAATTTTGAAAAATCCTCAAAAATTTCATCTTTTAATTTTTGTAGATAAAGATGAATTAAGCCGTTTCCACTTGTATTTACCCAATAAGCTCCAAGTTTTTTTTCATCCAAGAAATTAATAATAGACCACGGATTATATACCTTTGTATCACCAAATAAGTATCCGTTGTACCATTTTTGAACATCTAATAAATCATATTCTAATCCAAAATCTTTTAGGGCATCTTTAACTTCAGTTTCTAAAATTCCAAAATATTCTGTGAAACGTTTGTTAAGAATACTATGAACTTTTATATTGTTTAAACCTGAAAAAATATTTTCCTTCGCAACTCTCAAAATACCAGTCATAATCCCCATTTCAAGATATTCATTGTCTTTTAAAACTAAGCCATAGAATGTTTTAAAAAAGCTAATTGCTTTGTCGTAATAGCCTTTTATGTAAGAATCTATTATTGGTTGGTCATATTCATCAATTAAAATTATAACTTTTTTTCCATAATACTCGTACAAATATTTTGATAAGTTAAGAAGAGTTTCTTCCCACTCGACTGAATCGAGTCCTCGTCGAACAGAGTTAAATTCTTCAGTTTCAATATCATCCATTTTTTCTGTCAAAAATTTGTAGTCTCCGTATAATCGCTTTATAACACTTTTAATGCTTTTAAATCCATTTTCCCAATTTTCTTCATCATAATTTCTAAACGAAATTGAAATTACTGGATAATTTCCTTGTTCTGTAAAATATTCACTTTTAGAAATATTTAATCCATCGAATAATTTTCTATTTTCCTCTTTGTTTTTAACATCAAAAAAGTATTTTAACATCGATATATTCAATGTTTTTCCAAATCTTCTTGGACGAGTAAATAATTTTACTTTTGAGCCATCGTCTAAGATATTTTCAATAAATTTTGTTTTATCGAAATAGTAGTAGTTTTTTGTAATGATTTCCTTGAAATCAGAAACACCGATTGGTAACCGTTTTTTTCTAGTTTTCATGATGCTCCTCCTTTTTTTATCATTTTCTTTTAATTATTCTCTTTCATACTTTACTTCAAACTCTTTCCCAAAAAATGCAATCCCGATTTTTAAAACTTTCTCAATCCCAGCGTTTTTTAGTACTGAAACATATTCTTTTTCTTCAAACTTAAATTTTTCGATATCTCCATTTTTTAATGCATTTGCGAATTTTGAAAAATTATTAGAGTTTCCAAAATAAACGTCGATAAACATTTTTGAAAACATTTTTAAAATTTCTTCATTTGGAATTTTTAAGTAAACTTCTTCATTAATTTCATCATATTCTTTGGCTAAAGTCAAATAACCGCTATGAAAAAACAAATTCCAAATATTTTTCTCAAAATCAGCTTCCAGATTTCCAAAAGTCATACTGTCATTAATCGTTTCAAAAATTTCTTCTTTATTCAACAATTTTGAAAAATCCTCAAAAATTTCATCTTTCAATTTTTGTAAATATAATTTTATCAAGCCATTTCCGCTTGTATTTACCCAATAAGGTTTCAATTTTCCTTTCTTTAAGAAATTAATAATTGACCATGGATTGTACACTTTTGTATCGCCAAACAAATACCCGTTATACCATCTCTGAACGTCACTTAATTCATATTCTAAATCAAAATCTTTCAAAGATTCTTCCACTTCATTTTCAAGAAGACCAAAATATTCTGTAAATTCACTATCCAAAATCGTGTGGACTTCCAAATTATTCAACCCTGAAAAAATATTTTCCTTCGCAACTCTCAAAATACCAGTCATAATCCCCATTTCAAGATATTCATTGTCTTTTAAAACTAAGCCATAGAATGTTTTGAAAAAACTAATTGCTTTATCGTAATAGCCTTTTATGTAAGAATCTATTATTGGTTGGTCGTATTCATCTATCAAGAGTATGATTTTCTTTCCGTAATATTCGTACAAATATTTTGATAAATTCAAAAGAGACTCTTGCCATTCAGCATCATCTTCCTTTAAGCAAATCGCGTCAAAATCTTTTGAATCAATGTTATTCAAATTTTCTCTTAAGAATTGAAATTGATTGTACAGTCGTTTGATTTCTTTTTTTAGTGTTTTAAATCCATTTTCCCAATTTTCTTCATCATAATTTCTAAACGAAATTGAAAT
>CAURGH010000036.1:0-14377 GCA_963524305.1 uncultured Leptotrichia sp.
CTTGTTTGATATAGTCCTCTTTTTATTCTTTTTCCACTGAATATATATTCTTTTTGATTTTCTTTATCATATACTGGGATTTCATCTTCGTCAAAGAAACTTGCTTTTGATGTATAACTTTCTTCTTGCAGTTTAATTTCTATTCCATATAGTTTACATAGATATATTAATTTATCTCTTAATTTTCCATATGGTATATTTACAAAATTTTGATTATTTATACTTCCTATATTTGAATTTCTTTGAAAATCTTCATTATATCCTAGAACTATTCTTCCTATATCATTATTAAGACAATAATTTACAATTATTCTTGCCGCTTTTGAAAGATAATCTTCTATACGATTATTTCTCCTTCTAGCTATTCTCTTTTGTCTTAATGTTGTTCGCTCAATCTTTTGCTTATCTTTTATACTTTGTAATTTTGCATTTATCTTATTATAGTATTGATTAATAGATTTTAATTTTCTACCATCTATTATGAATGAGGCTCCAGTATTTGTAACACAAGTACAAAGATTATCTATACCTAAATCAATTCCTAGTACATTGTTTTCATTTAATTCCCTTTGAACTTCTTCTACCTCATAAGTATATTGAATTTCAAAGTACCTAGAATGTTGTTTTGGTATTATTCTAATTTCTTTTATCTTCTTGTCTTTTAATACTGGTGGCAGCTTAATTTTAACTTCCTGATGAGTTTTCTTAAACGAATTTGAATAAGGAACTATCAGAATATCATCTTTTAATCTAACAAAACCTATAACAAGAGTTGTAAATCCATCTTTAGCAAGATATTTAGGTAATTTTATATCTTTAAAATTATATTGACCATTTTTAGCAAGTTTTAAAAGTCCAAAAAATGATTTGAAACTTCCGTCTACTTCTTTTAGAATTTGTTGAGCCATATTAGAATTTAACTTCTTATAGTTCTCACTATTTTTAAGCATTTTATAGTTTTCATTATAACTTAAATACTTTTTCTTATTAAAATAATACTGTCTAATATTATATATAGCTTCATTAGTTAAGTTCTTGGCTATATGAGATAAATATTTTAAATTCCTAAACTCCTTTTTACTAAGATGTTTTACCTGTTGTTTTAAAGTTAAATACATATATAATCACCTCCTTTTCATCAGAGATATTATACCGTATATTCTACATTTTATCTATTAAAAAGTAATATTTTTTAAATATTTTTAAAGTTTTTAAAACCCCGCAGCAGCGGGAAGCGTCATTCACATAAATACGCTACTATTTATGCAGTTCACGACTAAAGTCGCGAGTGTTCTTGTACTATTTAATAAAATTTAGTCTAATTTAACCTTTTATTTTCACTTTTTCAAGCTCGTTGAGGTTGCCTATTTCATTTTTCGTGGTATAATTAATTTATAGAAAAAATAAACAAAAATCATAATATTTTTAGAAAAATTTATATTGAAAGCTCTATAAAATCAAGCTGATAAAACTATAATAAAGTTTAGGAAACACAACAATTTTAACAGAAAGGAGTTCAAATATGACAAAAAGAGAAAAAGAAATTATTGATTTAATCAAAGAAAATCCTCTTATAACACAAGAAGAAATTGCAGATAAATTAAATTGTGCTAGAACTTCTATTGCAGTTCACATTAGTAATCTTATGAAAAAAGGAATTATTTTAGGAAAAAAATATATCATAAATGAAGATCCTTACATTTTAATAATGGGTGAAACAACTGTAAATATTGTGGGAGAAGCATACAAAACCATTATTTCTAATGAAATAAACCCTGGTGCTGTATCAATCAAATATGGTGGTATAGGAAAAAATATTGCTGAAAATATTTCAAAACTCGGAGTCAGTTCTAACTTTATAACAGTTTTAGGTGGCGATTCATACGGCAAAGAAATTGAAAATTACTTAGAAAGCAAAAATATCAATATTTCAGATTCTATATTTTTAAAGAATAACAAAACAACAATGTCTATTTCTATTTTGAACAACAATAAAGAAAAAGAAATTTCTATTTCTTCATCAGACATCTGCAAAAATATTACACCAATGTACTTAAATTCAATCAAAAAGAAAATTACTAATGCTAGACTTGTTGTCCTAGATGCAAATTTAGACGAAACAACATTAAGTCACATAGCATACTTACGAAAAAAACCTAATTTACTTATATATACGGTTTCTCCAAGCAATGCCTTAAAAATTAAAGAATTTGTTGGAAAATTTCACACTGTAAAATGTAATGGTCTTGAAGCAGAAATTTTAACTGGTATCAGAATTTATGGTGATGACGATTTAAGAAGAATTGGAGAATTTTTGATTAAAAAAGGTGTTAAGCGTGTATTTATTTATATTGAAGAAAAGGGTATTTTCTTTATGGATGAACATAATAACAGTGGTATAGTTCAGTTGCCAGATTTAAATCTTCCAATTTTAATTGGATCAAAAGAAGCATTTGTCGCTGGAATAGCTTATGCCGAATGTAATGACTACGATATCGAATACTCTACAAAATTTGGTATTGGAGCCTTTATGTTAAATTTATTAAATGATAAAAATATGACTGAGTACATTAATGTTAAAAACATTGAAAATATTATAAAAGAAGCTAACATTTAATTATATTAAATATAATATTTATTTTGAATTTATACAAAAGTATATACAGCCTAATCTAAAATTTTATATTAATAAAAGTGCAAAAAAAGAACATGCAATTCAATTAATTTTGAAAACGCATGTCCTTTTTATTATAAATTTTTTAATTTTTTCTAAAAATGAGCATAACTAAAGTCAACTATTCCAGTAACACTTCTTCTAACAATATCTTTTATCTTAGGATTTCTATAATGATTTTCCACTGAGAAATATAATGGTGCAATTACATTTTCATCAATCAATATTCTCTCAGCTTCATTTACTTTTTTATCTCTTTCTTTAGAAGAAGACATTTTAGAAATTTCTGTTACTAATGCATTGTACTTAGCTTTCGACCAAACATTCATATTCAAATTATCATCTTTTTTCCATCTATCCAAATAAGACAAAGCATCATCATACTTCGGCGACCAAGTATTCAAGACAATATCATAATCCCCAGCCCTAGTTTTCGATAATCTTTCTTTAAATGGCACAGTTGAAACATCTGTATCTAATCCCAATTTAGTTCTTAATTCTTCTTGAATAAATTGTATTTCTAAAATTTCTGGATTCGAGTTTCCTGACAGCAATCTTAATCTCAATCTATTAATTCCTAACTCTTTCAACGCTTCTGCATAAAGTTTTTTAGCTGTTTCAATATCATTATCTTTAAAATAATTTTTATCTGGATAATTTTCTCTATATTTCTTGTCATATCCTGAAATTTGATTACTTATAATCGATTTTGCAACAACCGATCCATCTTTCTTAATTTCATCCACATATTTTTTTCTATCAATAACTATCGAAATTGCCTTTCTCAATTTAGCATTTTGTAAATATTTATTCCTTAAATTATAATCCAAATACCAAACTCTTCCATTCAAATACGTATCCAAAACCTTATTTTTCTTATATTCTGCCAATTTGTAAGGTTCTACTCTTGACATATCGATTTCTTTATTTTTAATCAAGTCGTCAACTACTTTAAAATCTTTTGAAATAACATATTTTATTTTTGGAATTCTTATATTTTTAGCATTCCAATAATCTTCATTTTTTTCCAATAAAATCTCATCTTCTTGCAATTTCACTATTTTATAAGGTCCATTAAATAAGAAGTCTTCCAACTTAACTGCATATTTATTCTCTCTAGATTCATAGAATTTTTGATTCAAAGGAACAGAAATTGGTAAAGTCAAAATATATTTGAAATACGCTGTTGGATGCTCTAGTTCAATTTCCAATGTCTTATCATCAATCGCCTTAACTCCTAAAGCATCTGCACCAACTTTCCCATCATAATATTTTTCTGCATTTTTTATTGGAAACAACATCTCAGAAAATTGAGCCGCCGTCTTAGGATTCAAAACTCTTTTAAATGCAAAAACAAAATCATTCGCTACTATTTTCTCACCATTGCTCCATTTCGCATTATCCCTCAACTTAAATGTCAATTTATTTCCATTTTCTTTGAAACTCTCAGCGACCCCACCAGTATAATTCCCTTTTTTATCTAATCTCAACAATCCTTCATAAATACTAGAATCCACTTGAACCGCTATCATCTCAGTAAATAAATGTGGATCCAAAGTATTATAGTCATTCCCAAGATTAAAAACTATCATTTCCTTATTATTCTTAACATTTTTAGAACATCCCACCACTAAAAATACAAACAACATCAATGTAAAAAATATATTTTTTCTCATTTTTTCTCGGATATTTAACTACCCTGATCTCCTTTCATGCAATTTTTATAAATTTTTAAACAATAACCTTACTTTTCTTCTACAATCTTCCTAAACAATATTTTTAAAAAAATAAGTTGAAAAAATAATACACTTTAATTTAAAAATTATATTAAATTTCCAACTTGTAAACTACTTCAGGTTAAAAAAATTATAACAATTCTTTTTTCAATTCTTCAACTTTATTCAATCTTTCCCAAGGCAAATCAATATCAGTTCTTCCAATGTGACCAAAAGCAGCTAGATCTTGATATTTAAAACTAGGCGTTCTTAATTCTAACGCTTTTTCAATTCCTCTTGGTGTCAAGTCAAATAATTTTGCTACAGCTTCAGCAATTTTTCCTTCATCAACAATTCCTGTTCCAAAAGTATCCACTTTTATAGAAGTTGGCTGAACTACTCCAATCGCATAAGACAATTGAACTTCACACTTCGTAGCTATCCCTGCTGCAACTATATTTTTAGCAATCCATCTAGCCGCATAAGCTGCTGATCTATCTACTTTTGAAGGATCTTTTCCAGAAAATGCTCCTCCACCATGTCTAAAATATCCACCATAAGTATCAATTATTATTTTTCTTCCAGTCAATCCTGAATCTCCATGAGGTCCACCAATCACAAATCTCCCAGTCGGATTAATATGATAATGTTTAACTTTCAAATAATTTAAATTGTATTTTTCTAAAACAGGTTTTATAACCAATTCTTTTAAGTCACTCTCAATTTTTTCTCTAGTAACTTCTTCATCATGCTGAACTGATAAAACAACTGTATCAACTGATTGAATTTTTGTCCCTGTTTCATCATATTCCAAAGTTACTTGAGCTTTTGCATCAGGTCTAGCCCATTCTAAAGTTTTATTTCTAGTTAACTCAGTCAATTTCACAATTATTTCACGAGCTAATGTCACAGCTAAAGGCATCAATTCTTCAGTTTCATTAACTGCTCCACCAAACATAATCCCTTGATCTCCAGCTCCACCAGTATCTACTCCCATGGAAATATCAGGTGATTGAGAATGAATAACATTCATAACACCACAATCCGAGTCAAATCCCATTCCTGGTTTATATCCTATTTCTTTGATTTTACTTCTAACGATATCTTGTATATCAATATATGTAGTCGTTGTTATTTCTCCTCCAACTACAACTAATCCTGTTGTTGCAAATGTTTCACAAGCTACTCTTGCATGAACATCATCTTTCAAACAAGCATCTAATACTGCATCTGAAATTTGATCACAAATTTTATCTGGATGTCCAGGTGAAACAAATTCTGATGTAAAATAAATGTTTTTTGCCATTTTTTTATTCCTCCTAAAATATATTTTTATTTAAAAGAATTTTTTGTAAAAAAAAATTCTCCACAAAGAAGAGAATGTAAAATTCTTATCTTCGCACTTTTATGCCAGGATTTAGCACCTTTTACAAATAATTGTAAGGTTGCTGGATACTTATAACGGGCCTGTCCCTCATATCTCTCTTGATAAGTCTGCATATTTAATTATATGCTTATTATAATATATTTTTTATTTATTGTCAAACTATTTTTTGAGAATTTGTTATTTCTTTTATTCAATTTCAATTCTTCCCTCAAGCGATTTCCCCAAAGTTGCCATATCTGTATATTCGATATTCCCTCCCATAGGAATTCCACTAGCAATTTTTGAAACTCTAACATCTTTTTGTTTTAATATTTTCGTTAAATATAACGTCGTAGTTTCCCCTTCTAAGTCAGGATTTAAAGCAATTATTACTTCTTTTATAACCTTCTCATCTAATCTTTTTATTAACGACTTCAAATTCAAATCTTCAATCGTGATTCCATTCAAAGGATCTATTTTCCCACCTAAAACATGATAAAGTCCGTTATAGGTTTCAGAATTTTCAAAAGCAATAACATCTCTCACACCTTCAACAATACAAAGAATCTCTTTATTTCTCTTTTCATCTTCACAAATTTCACAAATATCATTTTCAGACAAATTCCCACAAATCGAACAATGCTTAATACTACTATGAGAATCTTTTATTATATTTACCATTTTATCAATATCTGTTTCACTTCTTTCTAGAATATCAAATGCTATTCTCATCGCACTTTTTTTCCCAATTCCTGGTAATTTTGAAAAAACATCTATCAAATCATCTAATTTTTTCATAACTTTCTCCCCTCTATTTTTTCAAACAAAAAAGTGAATCGTAATAGTTTACTCTTCACTTTTTCATTTTTAATTTTACTAATTAAAGACTTAATAACTTTTTATAATTATTTTTCTCCAACTCTTTCAACTCTTAAAGTATTAGTTGTTCCTTCTTTAGAAATTCCAGTTACTAACACAATTAAATCACCTTTAGCTGCTTCATCGTGGTTAGCTGCAATTTCTCTTGCTTTTGCAAAGAAATCATCAGTTTTATCTAATCCTTTTTCTACATAAGCTCTAACTCCTCTTACCAATGCTAATTGTCTAGCAGTTTGGTCATTGTCAGTTAAAGCAATTATAGGTACAGTTGGTCCATATTTTCTAATCATCTTAGGAGCTCTTCCTGTTTTTGTCCAACATACGATTAATTTTGCATGCAACATATCAGCTGTTCTAACTGCTCCACTAGAAATAGCTTCTGTTACAGTAATATCTGCATTTTCATCAATTTCAACATGTTTAAATTTCTTGAATTCATCAGTTCTTTTTGAAATAGTAGCCATCATTTTTACAGCTTCTGCTGGATATTTACCTTTTGCTGATTCTCCAGATAACATAACTGCATCTGTACCATCCAAAATAGCATTAGCAACATCTCCTGCTTCTGCTCTTGTTGGTCTTGGGTTTCTAATCATTGAATCTAACATTTGAGTAGCTGTAATAACCGGTTTCCCAGCTTTATTACATTTTCTAATCATCATTTTTTGCATGAAAGGAACTTCTTCTGCTGGAACTTCTACTCCTAAGTCCCCTCTTGCTACCATTATTCCATCACTTAATTCCAAAATTTCATCAAAGTTGTCAACACCTTCTTGGCTTTCAATTTTAGGAATAATTTGAATATTATGTCCTCCATTTTCATCCAAAACTTTTCTTACTTCAGCAACGTCTGATGCTTTTCTTATAAATGAAGCTGCTACAAAGTCTACTCCTTGTTCACAACCAAATTTTAAGTCGTTAATATCTTTTTCAGCTAATGCAGGTAATCCAACTGAAACATCTGGTAAATTAACTCCTTTAGTTTCACCTAATTCACCTGTATTTGTAACAACACATTCAACTTCTCCAGCTGCTACATCAATACTTTCAACTTTTAATCCTATTAATCCATCATCTAATAAAACTGTACTTCCAATTTTTAAATCATTTACAATTCCAGGATATGAAACTGCGAATTTTTTAGCATTACCAACAAAGCTATAATCAGTTGTGATAGTTACTTTATTTCCTGTTTCTAGTAATACATCTTCTTTATTTTCTAATTTCCCTGTTCTAATTTCAGGTCCTTTAGTATCCAATAAGATAGCAATTTCCTTACCTGTTTTTTTAACAACTTCTCTAATTGTTTTAATTCTTGCTCCATGTTCTTCATAGTCACCGTGAGAGAAATTCAATCTCATTACGTTCATTCCACTTTCAACTAATTTAGTTAACATTTCTTCGCTTTCTGATTTTGGTCCTATTGTACAAACAACTTTTGTCATTTTAATATTCATTGTTATCTTTCCTCCCAAATTTTTATTTATATATAAATGTTAAATTTCAGTAAATTAATAGCGACATTAACTTACTAAATTTTAAACTATATTTAAAAAACTTTTTTAAAATTATTATCATTTATTATAATGATAACATTGTTGCAATTTTGTAATCTTCTTCTGAAGATTTACTATAATTTTCCCAAGCATAAGATAATTTATGAGTAGTTACTTTTCCACTTTCCATACCTATCATTAATCCTGCTTCTCCAGCAACTAATAGTTCTACTGCTTTAACACCTAATTTTGTAGCTAAAATTCTATCATTAGCTGTCGGAGCTCCACCTCTTTGAACATGTCCCAAGATAGTAACTCTTATATCTGTATCTATTTTTTGTGCTAATTCTTTTTCAATATCCAAGATATTTCCAACACCTTCAGCTACAACTATAATGTCGTATAATTTACCTTCAGCTCTTCTTTCTCTAATAACTTTTGCAATATCATCTGTAGAAGCTTTTACTTCTGGTATCATAACTCCACTTGCTCCACCTGCAATTGCTGCATATAAAGCTAAGTCCCCACAGTTTCTTCCCATTACTTCTATTAAATAAGTTCTTTCGTGTGATGTCGCTGTGTCTTTTAATTTTGATATTGCATCCAAGATTATATTTAATGCCGTATCATAACCAATTGTATAATCAGTTCCTGCAATGTCATTATCGATTGTTCCAGGTATTCCGATTGTTTTTATTCCATGTTCTTCATATAAATAATATGCTCCATGGAATGAACCATCTCCACCTATTACTACTAGACCTTCTATTCCTCTTTTTTTTAAGTTTTCAGCTGCTTTAGCTCTTACTTCAGGATCTTTAAAAGATGATAATCTAGCAGATAATAAGATAGTTCCACCGTGATCAGCGATTCCACTTACATCTAATGCTGACATTTGGAATATTTGATCTTCTAACATTCCCTTATATCCTCTTTTGATTCCAAAAACTTCCATTCCTTTACTCATCGCAGTTTTGGCAACAGCTCTTACCGCCGTGTTCATCCCTTGCGAATCTCCACCACTTGTTAGGATTGCAATTTTTTTCATAACTTATTTCTCCTTCTAAAATCAATAACTATTTATCTCTCATAAAGATAATACCATTTTTTTGATTTTTTTTCAATGATTATTTTATATCTTTTTTCTTTTTTTATTTATTGGTAAATTTTAATATCTTTTTATTTTTTATGTAAGTTCATATAAGTACACTGGCTCTACATGAATTAATATTCTTTTGACATTTTTATATTTATACTTCAATGTTTTGGTTATTTCATTAACAATTTCATGTGCTTCCTCTATCGTTTTATTTCTATTCATTCTAACATCAACAAAAATATAAATTTCTTTTCCTGAAGTAGTCATTCTAAAATCATGTGCATTTTCAATTTCAGAAAATTTCAAAATATCTTCTCGAATTTCTTCTAACAATTTTTCATCTTGAGAATCCAGTAAAATTAAGGAATTCTCACTAATTAATTGATATCCATTAACAATTATGTATATTGCAATTATCAACCCAACTATAATATCAAACAATGGACTTATTAACGAAAGTAGCAATCCCACTAAAACTGAAGCAGAAATAACAATATCCATTTTATAATCAGTTAGAAGTGTTTCAATTAATGCACTTTTTTCTTTACCAGTTTTTTGCTTCATGAAAATTAATTGAAAAAATTTAATTATAATAGTCATAATTGTAATAATTATAGGCCATTTATTTAATAAAACTCCAGAATTTTTTTCAAATAACTTCAAAAAATTTTCTTGTATAACTTCAAATGCTGAAATTATTATAAACGTACCGATTATAACGCTAAATACCGATTCTATCTTACCATGTCCAAATGGATGCTCAGAATCTTCAGGATTATTCCCAACCTTAAGTCCTACAATAACTAAAATATTTGTAATCAAATCTGATAATGAGTTTAATCCATCTGACAATAAAGATACACTTTGAAAAATATGCCCTGAAATAATTTTTAAGAGAGCTAAAACTATGTTAACTGCTATTGCAAACTTAGAAACAAACATCATATTTTCATACTCTTTTCGATTTTCTCTCAAATTATTTAATTCGTATCCATTTTCTGTTTTTACAAACCTTTGTTTTTCTAAAAAATTATTCATTTTTTTGTGATTTTTTACAACCAAGGAATCGTAATTATTATTTATTAACCAATTTATTATAAATTTTAAAAGAATTGTTCCACAAGCATTATCTCTTAATTTAGGCGCGACAAATATTCTTTTTAATTCCATCGAAATTTCATTTTCTTTTATTAAAACTGCATAACCAATTATTTTTTCACTTTTGTATAAAAAAAATAATTCTTCATCATTTTCTTTGAAATTAAAACAATGATCTATTCCTTTTAAAAATAGTAAATCTTTTCTTTCTTTTTTTGTATCATTCCAATTAATAACTTTCATTTCTTATAAAATCATCCCCTAAAAATATTTCTACATCAAATCTTTTTGTATAATTTAAAAAATAGCAATTCAAGTTTCTTTATTAAAGCTCTTTTTAGGAATCTTTTATAAAAGGTTTCTTAACTGCTATTAACTTTATATATTTATAATACTAATTTATTTATTTTTGCCATACATCAAACTCTCGAAAGAATTTTACCATCCGTTTCTTATAGAAAAAACTCAAAAATAGCTACCCTATAAACCTAGAGAAATTGACTTAGTGCTGCTTTGTTCCCAACCTGACACGGTTCACCAACTCTCTACAATATAGGACTATTTTCTCAACATTCTTTAAATAAGGCGTTGACACTAAAATCTCCCTCAAGTCTGACATCACCTCTACTAAAGCGGGTTGTAGATACAGGGCACCGCTATCTCCCCGGCTAGTATGACAAGTGTCATTATATCATTTTCATATTCTAATGTCAACTTTTTATTTTTGGTTTTTAATCTTTTCTAAGAGATTTTCATCAAATACTCCACTTCTTAGCATTTCAATTTCAAACTTATACGGTGGCAATTTTTTCGCCCCTTTCTCTTCACTTAAAGCAACGTATGGAGTTTCTAGAATTTTTGGCAAATGACTGAACTTATCAAAATGTGCAATTTTATTTAACGCCTCAAAACCGATGTGACCAAATCCTATATTTTCATGTCTATCTTTATGTGCACCAATAGGATTTTTACTGTCATTTAAGTGAATTACAGAAATTCTGTCTATTCCTACAATTTTATCAAAATTATTGATTACACCTTCAAAATCATTTATAATATCATATCCTGCATCGTGAACGTGACATGTATCAAAGCAAACTGATAACTTATCTTTTAATTTTACACCGTCAATAATTTTAGCAATTTCTTCAAAACTTCTACCACATTCTGTACCTTTTCCAGCCATTGTTTCAAGTGCAACTGTTGTTTTTTGATCTTTTGTCAAAACTTCATTCAATCCTTCAATAATTTTACTGATTCCAACTTCTGATCCCTCTCCAACATGTGCTCCTGGATGTAACACTATTCTTTTTGCTCCAATTGCATCTGTTCTTTCGATTTCTGTTCTCAAAAATTGTACTGCAATTTCAAATGTTTCAGGTTTTATCGCATTTCCTAAATTAATAATATACGGTGCATGAACAACAATATCATCAATATCAATATTATTCTTTTTCATTAATTCTAATCCTGCTTCAATATTTAATTCTTCAATTGGCTTTCTTCTAGTATTTTGTGGTGCACCAGTGTAAATCATAAATGTGTTAGATCCGTAACTTATGGCTTCTTCTACTGATCCTAAAAACATTTTTTTACCACTCATTCCCACGTGTGATCCTATTTTAAACATTTTACCTCCTAATTTTTGTTTTTTATTTTCCGTTTTTTTACTATATCAAATTATCGTATATTTTGCCACAAAAATTATCATTTTTTAATTATATTTTCATCAACAATAAATTTGTAGTTAATCCTGCTGCTGTCCCACTTAACATAACAATGTCACCTTTTTTTATTTTCCCATTTTCAAAGGCCCAACATAAAGTGAACGGAACAGAGGCTGACACCATATTCCCGTAATCTTTGAAAATATCAATGTATTTACCCTTTTTCACACCTAACTTTTTCATCATAAGCTCTAATGCGTGACTAGCTTGATGTGGAATAACCATATCGATATCTGTAATTTTCATTTCATTCTTTTTCAAAAAATCATCTACCATTTTTAAAGCCTTATTTTTTGATAATTTCAATACGCTTTTACCATTCATATCAAACATAAATTCTTCTTTTGTTTTTTCTGAATAATTTTTTGGATGATAATTAGACAACCCACCTCTTATTTCTGTGAAATGAACTCCTTCTGACCAAGTTTTTTGCATTCCATCAATTACTCCAGAGCCATTTTCATTATATTCTACTACTACTGCCGCCGCTGCATCACTAAATAGTTCATAACTTTCCTTTTGATTAGGATTTGTAGCAATTGACGGTACATCGACAGAAACGATTAGCACTCTTTTATATCTTTTATCATCAACTAAAAACGAAATCGTATCTAATGCTGTAATAAAACTCGTACAAGTTGTATTTATATCTAATGCTGGAATATCTGTGCCTTTTGCTATCTTTTCATGAATTAATGCTGCTGTACACGGGATAGGCTGCACTGCAACTGCAGAAGCACTTATAATACAATCAATATCATTTATAGTTACTTTTGCTTTCTCCATTGCCTTCTTTGCTGCCTCAACTCCAATTTCTAATTGTGTCTCATCTCCAGAAATCTTGTATCTGATTCCTCCTCTAAATTCCACTGTTTCTTTCGGTAAAACATACCCATACCCCTTAATCTCTAACTTTCTCATAACAATTTACAACTCCTTTTTTATTTTTTGAAAAATTCTTCTCAATTTAACATTCTTTTCAGGTGCATATTTAATAAAATCAATTTTTACACCTTCAATTCCAAGTTTTTCAAATAATTTATTAAATTCTTTTGTTATCTCTTTTTTTTGCGAATCCTTAATTTCTAAAACTGCAACTTCTAATCTATCAAAGTCTACTTGGAAAACTTGATATTCCCTTATTTCTTCACTAAAAAGTATACATCTTCTAATAAAATCTGGAAAAACTTTTTTTAATTTGCCAAACTTATCTTTAAAAAAGAAAATATCATCTGAACGGCCTTCAATTTTATCTATTCTAGTAAAAACTGAACCACATTCACATCTATTTTTATTTTCAACCAAAATATCATTCAATTTATATTTTATAAATGGTTGACTTTTTCTCCTAAAATCACTAATAATAGGATAAAATCTTTTTTCATCTATATAATATTTTTCAAATTTTACACATTCCTCATTCAAGTGAATCGACCCACAATGACATGTATATCCCAACAATCCTTCTGTCGCCTGATATATTTGATATACCATTTTTACACCAAATACTTCTTTTATAAATTCCTCATCTTTTTTTTCTAAAATTTCTGCAACTGAAATTATTTGAATCGGATTAATTTTCAATATTCCTTCTAACTTCTTCTTACATAAAACTAAAAGCATTGAAGCTGGAGCCACTAAAATTGTTGGATTATAATTGTTAAGCTCATCAACATAAGTTTCAAAATCTTGAAATAAATCAAAATATTTTAATTTTATAAAAAAGGAGTTAATACTTTTATATAAATTATTATCTGCTCTTAGAAAAAATGCAATTCTATTACCAAAAAGTTTATTTTTAGGAAGCATTTTAGCAAGTATAAATCCAGCCCATACACTTTGCTCATTGTCTGTTGTTACAAACATCCCACGATGTCCTGATGTTCCAGAAGACAATCCTACTGAAATATTTTTATACTTTTTGGAAAAATTACGAGTTTCTTCTCCATCAATGGCAATTTTAAACGCCTCATCTTTTCGCACTCCAACCGTATTCAACTCATCAAAATTTTCCATCATAAATTGCTTATTCCTGAACCTCCCACGACTAAAGTCGCAGGGTTCTAAAATCTTTAAAAACATTTAAAAATTTTTTAAGAAGTTTGATAGCTTTACACTACCCTTATTCTTTTAGGTGTGTTCAGTTCACCTCTATTGTATAGGATACTTAAATCCACAACTTTACTTTTTCTTAATATATTTAATGCTCCATTACAATCCGCATTTATGAGTTTACCTGTGCTTGTTTGATATAGTCCTCTTTTTATTCTTTTTCCACTGAATATATATTCTTTTTGATTTTCTTTATCATATACTGGGATTT
>CAURGH010000037.1:0-10519 GCA_963524305.1 uncultured Leptotrichia sp.
GCAATTCATCTCCCACTTATAGAAGTCGGAGACTTCTTGCTATCTTTTTGTTAAAAATATTACAAAAAACTATTTCAAAAATTTACTATTTCTTGAAAAATATGTTACACCCAAAATTGTTTTCATATCATTTGATTTTTCCAAAATATCCTTCACATCTATCCACTCCA
The DNA here is from genome assembly GCA_963524305.1 of uncultured Leptotrichia sp. Classification (GTDB taxonomy): domain Bacteria; phylum Fusobacteriota; class Fusobacteriia; order Fusobacteriales; family Leptotrichiaceae; genus JABCPH02. The sequence continues at coordinate 171 of CAURGH010000037.1, forward strand.
CGACTAAATCTTCTCCATGATCCAATCTCAATTCTTTTGGAGTAATATTGTCAGATTTCAATCTAGCGCTGAAAAAGTAAAGATTTTCAGTCGTATAACCAGGCGACACATACAAACCATACGGTAATTCTTCAAAATCTGTCACATCTTCTTTCTCATAACCTGTTTCCTCTCTCAATTCTCTAAATGCTGCGGTCAACGGATCCTCCCCTTTATCAATCAATCCTGCTATTATCTCCAACATTTCACTATTCGGTCCGGGTCTAAACTGTTTTACCAAAATAACTTTCTCTCTTGTTTCATTAAATAAAACAAAACAAACCGCATTTGATTTATCTAAATATTCCAATGTTATCCCTGTTGTTGGGTGTATCATTTTCGCACCTTTTAAAAATTTAAAACTATTATCCATTGTTCCTCCTATTTTTATTTTCTAATTTTTATCAAATTGTAGAATAAAATTCTATAAATTTATAAGAAATTTCCTCTTTTTATAAAATGGCAAACCTTCTTCTAAAAGCTCATTTTCCTTCAAAGTTTCATAATTTTCTATAATCATTGACTGATTGGGTAGATTTTTCATTATTTGCTCACTCAATTTTTGTAAACTTTCTTCATAATCAATTTCATTTTGAATAACAATAACATGCCGTTTAATATCTCTAAAATTAAGATTTAATAGCCATGCTTTTTGAATATTTGGAAATTTTTTTAATATTTTTCGCAATTTAATTTTTATTTTTTTTGAAATATCTATAGAATCAGTATATTCTATCTCTTTTTTAGCCGATTCCCTAGCATCACTTATTTTATCTTTATGCTGTTTCAACATTTCTATCCATTTGCTAGACATCACAAATAAATCACCAAACGGATTTATGACAACTCCTGCCACTCGTTCCATATTTTTTCTAATCAAAGAAGCATAATCATCAAAATTCATAATCATTAACTTAACATCTTTATTAGCAGTATTACTCAAACCTTTTTTCAGTTCTTCCAAATCTGTAAAAGCTGGATAATAAACCTTTCCATCACCTGAATTAACTGTTTGAAAAGTTAAACTCATCTTTTTCGCAATTTTCTTATTTTCAAAATGATTTTTTTTCAAGGATTCTTTTTTATAATGAATGTAACATAAAAATTGTGAGTTAAAAACGATTTCTTCTAAAATATCATTTTGTAACTCATCATTTTCAACTTCATTATTTTGTTGTTTCAATAATTTTTTCAATCTAATATTTTCTATTGTTTTTTCCATATTTTTAAGCTTTCTCCAATTTTTCTAAAATTCCTGTCTCCCAACCTATCTAATTATACCAAAAAAAAAAATTATATTCTAGCATTATCTATAATATTTATATATTTATTTATAATTTTTGTTTATTTAATCGACTTTTTTTGATATAATATAAGTAATATAAATTAGAGTATAAAATTTAAGGAGGAATTTAATTGATATCAACTAGTAACTTATCAGTTCAGTTTGGTGGAAGAAAACTTTTCGATGAAGTTGACATAAAATTCACACCAGGAAACTGTTACGGTATAATCGGTCCTAATGGAGCTGGAAAATCTACATTTTTGAAAATCCTAACTGGAGAAATGGATTCAACTTCTGGAGAAGTTATTATTGACAAAGGTAAAAGATTATCATTTTTGAAACAAGATCACTTTGCTTACGAAGATGAAGAAGTTTTAAACGTTGTAATGATGGGACATGCAAAATTATACGATATTATGAAACAAAAAGAGGCACTTTACTCTAAAGAAGAATTTACTGAAGAAGACGGAATACTAGCATCTGAATTAGAAGGAGAATTTGCTGAATTAGATGGTTGGGACGCTGAAACAAATGCAGAAAAATTCTTAATTGGATTAGGAATTGGTCCGGATTTACATCACAAATTAATGAAAGAATTGACAGAGCCTGAAAAAGTAAAAGTTTTATTAGCACAAGCTATTTTTGGTAATCCTGACATTTTATTATTAGATGAGCCTACAAATGGACTTGATTTACACGCTGTAAAATGGTTGGAAGATTTCTTAATGGATTTGGAAAATACAACTGTTTTAGTAGTTTCGCATGATAGACACTTTTTAAATAAAGTTTGTACTCACATTGCTGATATCGACTATGGAAAAATTAAAATGTTCGTTGGAAACTACGATTTCTGGTATGAATCAAACCAATTAATGCAAGAATTAATTAGAAACCAAAATAAAAAAATGGAGCAAAAGAAAAAAGAATTACAAGATTTCATTGCAAGATTCTCTGCAAATGCTTCAAAATCTAAACAAGCAACAAGCCGTAAAAAACAATTGGAAAAATTACAATTCGAGGATATGCAAGTTTCTAACAGAAAATATCCTTATATTGAATTCAAACCAGACAGAGAAGCTGGAAATAACTTATTGAAAGTTGAAAATTTAAGTAAAACAATTGATGGAGAAAAAATCTTTGAAAATGTTTCATTCACAATAAATACTGGAGATAAAGTTGTTCTTTTATCAAGAAATGATATCGCTAAAACTACTTTATTCCAAATTTTAGCAGGTGAAATGGAACCTGATTCAGGAACTTACGAATGGGGAATTACAACTTCGCAAAGCTATTTTCCTAAAGATAATTCAGAATATTTTGAAGATGTTGATTTATCATTAATTGATTGGTTAAGACAATTTTCTAAAGATCAAGACGAACAATATGTAAGAGGATTTTTAGGAAGAATGCTTTTCTCGGGTGAAGAAGCTAAAAAATCAGCTAAAGTTTTATCTGGAGGAGAAAAAGTTAGATGTATGTTGTCAAGAATGATGTTATCTGGTGCAAACGTTTTAATGCTTGATAATCCTACAGATCACTTAGATTTGGAATCAATTACTTCATTAAATAAATCATTGGAAAGATTTGACGGAACTGTTTTATTCACTACTCACGACCACGAATTTATCCAAACAGTTGCAACAAAAATTATTGAAATCACACCTAACGGAATTCTTGAAAAAGAAATGGAATATGATGATTATTTAAATGATGAAAAAGTTCAAGATAGATTAGAAGAATTATATGGTAAATAAATTTTATTTAATTTTTGAAAATTAAGAAAAATTGTATTTGAAATTTTAGCAATCTAAAAATTTAGGAAAAATGTAAAAAAGGTTATTTTCAATTATTAACCTTTTTTATTTTTAGGTATGAAGAAAAAAGTAGAAACTGGAGGTCAATATGAAATATATCTCCGATATTTCGGAAAATAATGGTTATAAAGAAAATATCAAAATTGGTAAAAAAGCTCAAAATCTGAGTGACTTGTTGAAAAATGGATTTAACGTTCCATATTTTTTTGTTATTAGCAACGAATATTTTGAGAAAATAATTTTTTCTAAAATTAATAAATCTCTGAATATTTACGATTGGAATGATGTAATTAATAACAATAATAGTAAAAACTTATTGCAAGAAATAAAAGATATTATTGAAGACCATACTTTTGAAAATGAATTTTTGAAAGAGCTTGATACTTATTTGAAAAATGATGAATATTATGCTGTTCGTTCGTCTTCGATTGAAGAAGATAGTGATTCATTCTCATTTGCTGGTCAGTTTGAGACATTTTTGTATATCAAAAAAGAGGAAATTCTTCAAAATATTAAGAAAATATGGATTTCTTCTTTTTCAGATCATATTATGAAATATCGAAAAGAGCAAAAAATTAATAATAAAATTAATGTTCCTGCTATTATTGTCCAAAAAATGGTGAATTCTAAAAAATCTGGAATAGCTTTTAGTGCAAATCCTGTTAATCACAATAAAAATGAAATAGTAATTTCTGCAACTTTTGGATTGGGAAATTCTCTTGTTGACGGTATCGAAAGTGGAGATTTATTTGTTTTAGATAAAAATTTTAAAATTTTAAGTAAAGAAATTAAAGAAAAAACTGTAAAACAAAATTTTGACTACGAGAAAAAAACAATTAAACTTGAAAAAATAAGTGATTCAAGTGAAGTTTTAAATGAAAATGAATTAAAGAAACTTACTGAAAATATAATAAAAATTGAGAATTTCTACTCTTTTCCACAAGATATCGAATGGGCCTATGAAAATAATTCTCTTTATATCTTACAATCTAGACCAATTACAACTTTTAAAACTAATAATAATCAAATTTTAAATGATTCCAATACAATTATTTGGGACAATGGTAACGTTATCGAAAGTTTCCCTGAAATCACTTTACCACTAACATTTAGCTTTGCAAAAAATGCTTACACAGAAGTTTACAAACAGTTTGCTGAAATTATTGGCGTTTCAAAAAAAATAATCAATTATTATGACCCTGTTTTTGATAATATGCTCGGTATCTTGAATGGACGAATTTACAACAATCTTATTAACTGGTACAAAATGTTGCTTCTCGTTCCAAATGCTAAGAAAAATAATACTTTCATGGAACAAATGCTTGGAGTAACTGATGAATTAAAGGGAATAAATTTTGAAGAAAATTTGACTGATGCTTATAAAAATATGACCTTTTTTGAAAAATTTATTAGTTCTGCCAAAAAAATAAAAGCAGGATTTTTTCTATTTTTGAATATGTTTTTTATAAATTATCGTTCAAAAAAATTCTGTCAAATGATTGAAGAAAACACTAAAAATAATGAAGAAAAAATTGCTAAAATGAATATTTCTGAATTGAAAAATTATTATGATTTACTTGAAAACAAACTTCTAAAAAAATGGAACGTTTCTATATCGAATGATTTTCTAGTAATGGTTTGGTTTGGAATTTCAAAAAAATTAACGGATAAATTTATAAAAACAGATGCTGATAAAATTCATAACATTCTTATTTCTCAAAAAGGAAAAAACATCATTAGCGTTGAACCCGCAAAATATATTGAAAAATTGAGTTCTCTCTTAAAAAAAGATACAACTTTACAAGAAGAAGTAAAAAATATTATTACAGAAAAGAAAGATATTTTCACAAAAAACTCTAAATTTAATGAACTTTTAAAAGAATATTTAGATAAATTTGGAAACCGAGCAATTTATGAATTAAAGCTAGAATCATTGACTTTAAAAGAAAATCCAATATTTTTGCTTGAAATGATTTATTCGCTTTCTCTAAAAAATGATGAAAATTATAAAGATGAAACTGATATTTCAATAGAACAAAAAAATATTTACAGAAATATCAAAATTAATATTTTCAAAAAATTTCTATTAAAAATATCAATTTTTTATGCACAAAAATTTATTAAAATACGTGAAAAATTAAGATTTCAACGAACTATCGTTTTCACTCTTGCCAAAAATATATTTAAACAAATTGGAATTTATCTAAAAAATAGTAATATTATAAACAATGAGCGAGATATTTTTTATATGACTACAAATGAAATTTTTGGATTAATAAATGCTTCTATAATTGACACAAATATTAAAAAAATTATTGAAATACGAAAAAAGAATTATGATATTTATAAACAATTAATGCCTCTTCCAAATCGTTTTTTAACAAAAGGATTTATTGGAGAAAATTTCTTTTTTCAAGATTTGACCTCTTCAGAAATTATACAACATGATGAAAAGAGAAATTTATTAATAGGAACGCCTTGTAGTAAAGGAATTGTGAGAGGTTTTATCAAAGTAATTACAAATCCTGCAAATGAAAAAATAGAAAAAGATGACATTGTAATAACAAAATCTACTGATCCTAGCTGGGTCATGGTTTTTCCACTATTAAAAGGACTTATTGTCGAAGTTGGAAGTCTTCTTTCTCACAGTGCCATTATTTCCAGAGAATTAGGAATTCCATCTATTGTTGGTGTTTCAAACGCAACTAAGTTACTAAAAACTGGCGATTACATAGAATTTGATGGAAGTACTGGAATTATACAAAAAATTGACTTTAAAAAAACTTCCGAAGAATAATATAAAACAAATAAATAGACTATCCCAAAATTCAATTATTTTAAGATAGTCTCCTTTATTTTCAATATTTTTAATTTTAATTAATTAAGCTTCTGCTCTTCCAGGGTAAATACTAACTCTTTTTTTACCTTTTCCAAAATTTTCAAATTTTACATATCCATCTGTTAAAGCGAATAATGTATAATCTTTTCCTAATCCAGCATTTGTTCCTGCATAGAATTTAGTTCCTCTTTGTCTTACGATAATATTTCCGGCTTTTACTAATTCACCGTCATATTTTTTTACTCCTAAGTATTTAGGATTTGAATCCCTACCATTTCTAGTTGATCCTTGTCCTTTTTTTGAGGCAAATAACTGTAAGTTTAATTTTAATATCATTTTCCAACCTCCTTAATTGTTAATTTCACATATTTTTTATAAGCTTTTGCTACTTCTTCAATATATTTATACATTGATTCTGTTAAGATAAATGCTTTTTCACGTTCATCTTCTGTTAAATCAGAATTTTCTAAATCACAAATCGTATATCCTTCTTTTTCTTCATACTTTAAATTCTTAAATCTTAATACTTCAAGAAGACCATTTAATGTCATTTGTGAAACAGAAGAAATAACTGCACAAACTATATCTTGTCCATATTCACTTGAATTAGCATGTCCACTAATTTCAAAACAGACAATTTTATTATTTTTTCTTTGAATTTTTATTTTTATCATTCAAATCACGACATCTCTCAATTATTACGCATTTATTGATTTAACTTCAATAGTTGTAAATGATTGTCTATGTCCTTTTTTTCTATAATAAGTTTTTTTGTTATATTTAAAGTTGATTTTTTTATCACCTTTTCCGTGTTCTTTAACTGTTGCTACAACTGTAGCTCCTTCTACTACTGGAGTTCCAACTTTAACGTTATCTCCTTCTCCCACCAATAGAACTTCTTTAATTTCAACATCTGAATTTACTTCAGCAGCTAATTTTTCAACTTTTAATACAGTTCCAACTTCAACTTTATATTGTTTTCCACCTGTTTTAATTACTGCAAACATTATGTTCACCTCCAAAATTTTAAAATCGCTAAGTACAGGTATTAGCCACCCAACTTATGCGTACTTCGTTTATTATACTATAATTTTAAATTTTTGTCAACTTCAAAAAATTTCAAAAAAAGCTAGATTTTTTCTTTTGTTTTCGCTATAATGTAACATATTATCTTTTAGAAAGGAGCTTTTATGGTTTATAGTTTTCCAAATATAAAATCAAAGATAAAAAAAATTATTCTATTGCTTGTAATGATGATAATGGCTATTTCTTGTCAGTCTATTGTTCCAAATTACAAGTGGTATTCAACTAAGGAATTAGTTGAAAAATCCGACAAATTAAAACCTGGAGATATTTTAATTTTATCTAAAGAACCTACGTTACGTTCAATGTGGGGACATGCAGCTATTCTTAATGAAAACAGGAAAATAGTTGAATTTCCTTCCTATTCGATAGGTTATAGTGAAAGTCCAATTTATTCTTGGCAAACAATTAATAGACAAGTTTCTGTAATGCGTTTAAAAAATATTGATGATGGTTTTAGAAGTGCACTATTTAAAGAGATTGATAAAACTTTGACAAAACCTTACGGAATTACTTTTAACAAAACTTTTGATAAACGACTTTACTGTTCACAATTTGTTTATCTTGTATTTAAAAGAGCTGGTATAGATGTTGGAAGAAATGTTGATCTAGATTCAAACGGCGGAGGAATGGTTATGCCTTTTGATATTTTAGAATCACCTCTTTTAGAAAATATTGATTTAGATGAATAATTAATTTAAAATACGCCACTATTCGTGTTTTTTACAAATAAAATGGCGTATTTTTTATTTAAAAATATTCTTTTTTATATAATTATTAAATTATACATTAAATCTAAAGAACATTACATCTCCATCATTTACAACATATTCTTTACCTTCAAGACGCATTGCTCCTTTTTCTTTAGAACCTGACCATCCGTTATACTCAATAAATTTATCAAATGAAACAACTTCTGCTCTTATGAATCCTTTTTCAATATCAGAATGAATTTCCGAAGCTGCTTTTGGTGCAAGAGTTCCTTTTTTTATTGTCCAAGCTCTTACTTCCTTTTCTCCAGCCGTAAAGTACGTGATTAATCCTAATAATTTGAAACCACCTCTAATTAATCTATTTAAGCTAGGTTCTGTAATTCCTAATTCTTCGATAAACATTTGTCTTTCTTCTTCATCTTCAATCTCAATTAATTCAGCTTCAACTTTTGCCGAAAAAGTTACAACTTCACTATCATGTTCTGCTGCAAATTCTCTTACTTTTTTAACGTAATCATTTTCAATTCCTTGAGTCAAATCATCTTCAGAAATATTTGCTGCAAACATCATTGGTTTTATTGTTAAAAATTGATAAACTCTAATCAAATCTTCTTCTCTTTGAGTGAAATTCAATGTTTTTAATAATTTGAACTCTTCCAAATGAGCTTTACATCTTTCTAATACAGCCAATAATTCTTTACCTTCAGCATTTCCACCTCTTGCTAATTTTTGATTCTTTTGAATGGCTCTATCAACTGTATCCATATCAGAAAAAATCAACTCTGCATTAATTGTTTCAATATCTCTAATCGGATCAACGCTTCCTTCAACATGAATAATATTATCATCATCAAAACATCTAACAACTTGACAAATAGCTGCCGTATTTCTTATATTTGATAAAAATTGGTTTCCCAATCCTTCTCCTTTTGAAGCACCTTTTACAAGACCAGCAATATCAACAAACTCAACTGTTGCTCCCAATGTTCTTTGAGGATTTATTATTTTTGCTAAATCATCTAATCTTGGATCCGGCACACTAACTAATCCTACATTTGGCTCAATTGTTGCAAATGGATAATTTGCTGCCTCTGCATTTTGTGTTTTTGTAATCGCATTAAACAATGTCGATTTTCCTACATTTGGTAATCCTACTATTCCTATTCCTATCATTTATTTTTTGCATGATAAATAAATATATTTATCACGCTCTCCTTTCTTCTATTCTTTATTTATCCTAATCTTCAATCATTTATCAATTTTTTCATACTATCTACTACTGCTTCCAAAACTCTTACAACTTTCCATTTTTCCTTGTCACTTGCTCTTAATAAATATTGCACATCATATATTGGTACAACTTTTATACCACCAATATATTCATATGCATTCCCAACTAACATTCTAATATCCTCTTTATTTTTTAAAAGCAACTTTGTTGGCCTATCTCCAACTGTTATAATAAATTCTGGATTAATTAATGCAATTTGAGCAATCAAAAAATTTTTACATTTCATAATACATTTTCCATCTACCATATCTCCACGTGCACTACATTTTGTCAAAGTTGTAAGGTAACATTTATTTATATCTAATTTCGCAAATTTAAAAAATTTTTTTAAATATTCACCATTCTCATCTATCAATAGTTCCTTTTGATCATCCTCTTCAGTACTAATACTATCCAATAAAATCATAACTGAAGCTTCTCTATCGCCTTCTCCCAAAATCGAATTTTTCGTAATTTTCTTCAAATTACAATCACTACATAAATCGACTTCTATTTCTAAATCTTTCCACATTTCTTGACTCCTCACAAACTATACATTTTAGTTTGCTCTTCCGTTATAATTTCAATCTCTAAATCCTCTTTATTTTCACGCTCTAAAATACTATATAGCGAATTATACGCTAATTCTGGGGTATTATTGTCTTTACTAATATGCATTAAATAAATTTTTTTCAATTTTTCACATAGAACTTGTGCAATTAATTTCGATGCTTCAGAGTTTGATAAATGTCCATTTCGTCCTTTTACACGATTTTTCAATTCCCAGTGATAAGGCCCTGTCATTAACATATTATAATCATAATTACTTTCCAATACGATTATATCACTATTTTTCAAGTTCTCCTTGATTATATTATTGACGCATCCGACATCACTTGCATACGACAATTTTTTATCCTCATATTCAAATGTGTATCCTAAACATTTTACAGCATCGTGCATTACCTCAAAATTATTAATAACACAATCTCCAATAATTGTCTTATCACCTTTACTGAACCTCCCACGACTAAAGTCGCAGGGTTCTAAAATCTTTAAAAATATTCAAAAATTTTCTAAGAAGTTTGATAGTCCTATGCTATCCTTATTCTTTTAGGTGTGTTCAGTTCACCTCTATTGTATAGGACGCTTAAGTCCACAACTTTACTTTTTCTTAGAATATTTAATGCTCCATTACAATCTGCATTTATGAGTTTACCTGCTCTTGTTTGATACAGTCCTCTTTTTATCCTTTTTCCACTGAATATATATTCTTTTTGATTTTCTTTATCATATACTGGGATTT
>CAURGH010000038.1:0-8820 GCA_963524305.1 uncultured Leptotrichia sp.
GGAATTTAAAATATTTATCTCATATAGCCAAGAACTTAACTAATGAAGCTATATACAATATTAGACAATACTATCTAGGTACTTTGAAATTCAGTATACTTATGAGGTAAAAGAAGTTCAAAGGAAATTAAATAAAGAAAATGTACTAGGAATTGATTTAGGTATAGATAATCTTTGTACTTGTGTTACAAATACTGGAGCCTCATTCATAATAGATGGTAGAAAATTAAAATCTATTAATCAATACTATAATAAGATAAATGCAAAATTACAAAGTATAAAAGATAAGCAAAAGATTGAGCGAACAACATTAAGACAAAAGAGAATAGCTAGAAGGAGAAATAATCGTATAGAAGATTATCTTTCAAAAGCGGCAAGAATAATTGTAAATTATTGTCTTAATAATGATATAGGAAGAATAGTTCTAGGATATAATGAAGATTTTCAAAGAAATTCAAATATTGGAAGTATAAATAATCAAAATTTTGTAAATATACCATATGGAAAATTAAGAGGTAAATTAATATATCTATGTAAACTATATGGAATAGAATTTAAACTGCAAGAAGAGAGTTATACATCAAAAGCAAGTTTCTTTGATGGAGATGAAATTCCGATACATGATAAAAAAATTCGCAAGAATATAAATTCAGTGGAAAAAGAATAAAAAGAGGACTATATCAAACAAGCGTAGGTAAACTCATAAATGCAGATTGTAATGGAGCATTAAATATTCTAAGAAAAAGTAAAGTTGTGGACTTAAGCGTCCTATACAATAGAGGTGAACTGAACACACCTAAAAGAATAAGGATAGCATAGGACTATCAAACTTCTTAGAAAATTTTTAAATTTTTAAATATTTTTAAAGATTTTAGAACTCTGTGACTTTAGTTGTGGGAGGTTCAGTGGGGATTCTTATCGGGATTTGACAAGAATTGCGAAAATAAATGAAGATTTGTGGGCAGAGTTGTTTATGGGGAACAAAAAAAATCTTTTGAAAATGATACAGCAGTTTGAAAAGGAATTGGATGTAATTAAAGATGCCTTGAATAATAATGATTTGGGGACATTAAAAGAGAAATTTATAATTTCTACGAAGCGTAGGGAGAAAATAGATTAAGAGAAATTAATTTGGGAGGGATGAAATGGAAAATAATTCTGAAAAGAAAAAGTATTTGAAAACACTAGTTGGAGATAATATTTATTTTTCACCAATTTCTCTTGATGATATTGAAGAGTACACTGAGATGATTAATGATATAAAAGTTTCAGTTGGTTTAGGTTCTGTTTCTTATACAAATATTACAGATTTTGAAAGTGAAAAGGAATTTTTAACGTCAATAAAAAAAGGAAAAATGTTTGCTGTTAGATTACTTGAAAATGATGAACTTTTGGGAAATATTGGATTTAATTCATTAGATATGGTAAATAGAAACGGTGCATTGGGAGTTTTAATAGGAAATACTAAACATCAGCGAAAAGGTTATGGAACAGAAGCTCTGAAATTAATACTTGATTATGGTTTCTCATTTTTAAATTTGAGAAATATATTGCTAAAAGTATTCGAATATAATGAACCAGCCTATAATTTGTATAAAAAAATTGGATTTAAGGAAGTAGGACGGTTACGGAAAGCGGTTGAAATTATGGGAAAAACTTATGATATTATTATAATGGATATGTTGAAAGAAGAGTTTCAGTCGGTTTATATAAAAAGAGAACTTGAAAAAAGATATAACTTGAAATAAAAAATTATATAGTAAAATCATTTTAAATCATTGTATTTAGTGGTTTTGCTATATTTTAATATACGATTGTTTTTAGAAAAATATGCTAAAAACTATTTAAAATTAAACTGTTAAAAATTATGTAAATTTAATGGTTGAGTAAAATAGTCATAGTTTTTGAGTTTAGTTTTAAAGCAGTTTTACTATAATATTGATTTGAAATGCAAATTTAGTATTAAATAAAAAATTATAATTAAAAGGATGGACGAATTATGAAAAAATTACATGTTGGATTGGGAAAAAATTCTTATGATATTATGATTGGGGAAAATTTTTTTGAGGAATTTCCAAAATATATTGGAGAAGTTTATAGTGGGAAAAAATTGTTTGTAATTACAGACTCGAATGTTCATGAGATTTATGAAGAAAAGTATAAAGAAATGTTTAAAGGATTTAATTACAGCATATTTGTGCTGCAAGCTGGGGAAAAACATAAGCATATTGGGATAATGCCTTCGATTTACTCGGCTATGGTGAATGAAGGGCTTACTAGAAAGGATATGGTTGTTGCATTTGGTGGTGGAGTTGTTGGGGATATTGCTGGATTTGCAGCGGCTAGTTATATGCGTGGGATTGGGTTTATTCAAATTCCTACGACAATTGTTTCACAAGTTGACAGCAGTGTTGGTGGAAAAGTTGGAGTTGATTTGCCTGAGGGGAAAAATCTTGTTGGGGCATTTCATCAGCCAAAACTTGTTTTAATTGATAATTATTTTTTGAATACATTAACAGATAGATATTTTTACGATGGATTTGGGGAAATTGTGAAATATGGATGTATTTATGACAAGAAATTTTTTGATAGACTTGTGGAAATTGTGGAAAAAGTTGGGGTTTCGCAAGATGATGAAAATTATATACAAAAATTGCGTGAGCATTTGATGAAGTATGTGAGTGAACTTGTTTATCGTTCTTGTGAGATAAAGAAAGAAGTTGTGGAAAAAGATGAGAAGGAAAGCAACTTGAGAATGATATTGAATTTTGGGCATACGATTGGTCATGCGATTGAGCAGTTTACAAATTATGAAAAATATTCGCACGGAGAGGCGATTTCTGCTGGGATGGTGGATATTACGAAAATTGGAGAGAAAAAAGGGTTTACTAAAGAAGGAGAAGCTGTGAAAATTGCGAAATTGCTTAAAGCATTGAATTTGCCAACTGAAATTGAGTATCCGAAAGATGAGATTGCTAAGATTATGAAAAGGGATAAGAAAAGTACGAGTGATGGGATTAATTTTGTGATTTTGAAAGAGATTGGGGAAGTTGAGATTATGAAGATTGGGGCGGAAGAGATTTTTAAGTAAGCATTTGAAAGTGTGGTAATAGAAATGTGTGATTATATTGGAAAATTGAAAAGGTTAGGCTTTAAAATAGTGAGGGAGTGATAAAATATGGTACAGGAAAATTTTAAAAAAGTGGAAAAGGCGAACTGGTTAAAAATAATTTTTAATTCAGCAAGATTTTTAATTTCTTTGTTAGTATTAAATATAGGAGTGGTTTTATTATTTACTGTTGAAATTAGCAGAAATTTTTATATTTCTACTGTGGTGATTTTTATAGTTTTATTAATTATATTAGGTATAGCAGATTTCTTTGTGTTTTCGTATTATAAAAAGAAGTATCCCAATATTTATTTTTATGATGATGGTTTTAGTGTAGGAAAAAATGAAAAAAATTATTATAAAAATTTACAATATTTTCTTTCAAAGGAAGTATATATGGTGGGAAATACATTTACAGCCATTTTTTTCAAATCTAATGAAGGAAAATGGGAAAAAATTAATGCAGGTGGATATAAGAAAGATTCTTTTGCCTTATTTCAGGAAGATTTTGTGAAGCAAAATTATTTGAATGCATTAGAAAAAATTGAAAATGGAGGAAATGAGGAATTTTCATTTAGAAAATCACATAAATTAAAGTTCAGTTTTTTCTCAGACAAGAAGCAAATTGAAAATCTTGATAATTTAAAGAAAATAAAGGTTTCAAAAGAAAATATTGTATTTGATGATGAAATATATAACTGGGAAGAATATATAATTGGTGTAACAGATGGAGTGATATTTGTAAAGGATTTAAACAATAATATTATTTTAGCTTTTGGAAATGAAATGGAGATTTTCTGTGAAAATCTGCTAGTCTTTTTAATAGAAAAACTGAATAAAAATTAGATGAAAAGGAGTATAAATATGAAGAGATATTTAAACGGAATTTTATTTGCGGTTCTTTTCATGAAAGGTAAGAAAAAGGAACAGATGAATAAGGGAAATTAAGAGGACAACGTCTGATGAATTTAAAAAGTGATTTATAAAAGGGGGAGAAATAATGAAAAAGAGAGAAATTGAAAATATGGAAATTGTAAAAAATGTAATTGGTTTGTTGGAAAACGCAAGGAAAAAAGTTGTAATGACTGTTAATCAGACAATGGTTTTGACGTATTTTGAGATAGGAAGAATGATAGTTGAGGAAGAGCAGAAAGGTGAAAATAGGGCAGAATATGGAAAGAAAATTTTAAAAATATTATCTAAAAAGTTGACTGAAAAATACAAAAAAGGATTTTCATTAACAAATTTGAAGCAAATAAGGAGTTTTTATTTAGTTTATTCTGAAAAAGGTCAGACAGTGTCTGACCAATTCAAACTAAGCTGGTCGCATTACGTGAAATTAAGTAGAATTTCAAATCCTGATGAAAGGAAATTTTATGAAATTGAGGCTGTTAAAAATAATTGGAGTTTAAGAGAACTAGAAAGACAGTTTGATAGTGCGTTGTATACGAGATTGAGTTTAAGTAGAGATAAAGATAAAGTTCTGGAATTATCACAAAAAGGACAGATTATAGAAAAGCCACAGGATTTGATAAAGGATCCTTATATACTTGAATTTATAGGATTGCCAGAACAGTCTAGTTATTCAGAAAGTGAACTGGAAGAAAAATTAATAAGCAAATTGGAAAATTTTTTATTGGAACTAGGGAATGGCTTTACATTTGTAGGTAGACAGAAACGAATATCTTTTGATGAACAGCATTTTTACATTGATTTAGTTTTTTATAACAGATTTTTAAAATGCTTTGTCCTAATTGACTTGAAAATTGGGAAATTAAAACATCAGGATATAGGACAAATGCAGATGTATGTAAATTATTATGACAGAGAAATGAAATTAGATGATGAAAATAAAACAATCGGAATAGTACTGTGTCAGGAAAAAAATCAATCTTTGGTGGAATACACACTACCAGAAGATAATGAGAGGATTTTTGCAAGTACATATAAAACAGTTTTGCCAAGTAAAGAGGAATTAATTAAAATTCTTGAGGAAGAATAAAATGGAGGAATAAGATGGATAGTAAAATTATTAAAGATGAAATTTTTGGAGAAATAAAAAATTTTGAAACTGAAGTTGAGTGGCTTGGGAGAAAAATAGGTGTGAGTTTTGATTATGGAATTGAGAGTGATTGGAGTGAAGAGAAAAAAGTAGAAGAAGTTAAAGGGGCAATTGAACAATTTAAAATTATGTATCTCAATCAAAAAGAATGGGATGAGAGAATAAGAGATAGAATTGTGGAAGATTTGATGGAAGTGGCAGAAGATTGGTTTTCATCTATAAATGAAGAAGATTTAGATGAAATGATAACTGTACTTGAAAAAAATTTAAATTCTAAATTTACGGAAAAAGAAAAGGAAGAGTTAAAAAAACAGAAAGTTTCAAAAGAAGTTTTTAAAAATGGGATTTATCTTGAAGGGGTGCAAATAACTTCTGATGGAGATTTTACGGTGTACTATTATGATGATGAAGTATTTTTTGCAGGGCATGGAATTGATTTAATGGGGAATGTTAGCGGAAAATTTACAAGTGAAGCAGATATTGTAGGATAAATTTTTAGTTTTGAGTGTTGAAAGAGAATTTTGATAAGGATAAGATTTTGAATAAAGGTTTTGGTTTAAAGGGTTCTTTTAGACTTAAAATGAAGAGGAAAAAAACAATGTAAAAGGAGAAAAATTTATGAAAATAAAAATAAAACCAAGTACATTAAATGGAAAAATAGAAATACCACCGTCAAAAAGTTATTCGCATAGAGCGGTAATTGCAGCAGCATTAGCCGAAAGTGAGAAGAATTCGACGATTGATAATTTAAAGTTTTCTGTGGATATTACTACAACAACGGATATTATGGAAAATTGGGGAGCAGAAATAGAGCGTTTTGAAAGTGCTCTTGAGATTGTCGGGAATGATGGGAGAGTTGTTCCGAAGGATAAATATGTGCAATGTAATGAGTCGGGATCTACGATTAGGTTTTTGATTCCTGTTGGGATTACGAGCGAGAATGAATTGATTTTTGATGGGAAAGGGAAATTGGTGGATAGACCGCTGGATTCGTATTATAAAATTTTTGAGGAGCAAGGGTTAAAATACAAGACGACTGGTGGGAAATTGCCACTTACGGTTAATGGGAAATTGAAGGCTGGGAATTATGAGATTGACGGAAATATTAGTTCACAGTTTATTACTGGGCTTTTGTATGCTTTACCACTTCTTGATGGGGATTCTAAGCTGACTATTAATAAAAATTTGGAGTCGAAGGGGTATATTGATTTGACGCTGGAAATTTTGCAGTTAGCTGGGATTGAGATAAAAAATAATGATTATAAATCATTTGAAATAAAAGGTAATCAGAGTTATAAGCCTTTTGATTATACTGTTGAAGGGGATTATTCGCAAGTGGCGTTTTGGATTGTTGCGGGGATAATTTCGGCAAATCGTGATAATGAAGTGAAATGTTTGCATGTGAATAAAAATTCGTTGCAAGGAGATAGGGAAATTATTGAGATTGTTACTAGAATGGGGGCAAATCTTGAGATTTTTGATGATTATGTGATTGTGAAGCCATCTAAAACAAAAGGGACTGTGATTGATATTTCTCAATGTCCTGATATTGCACCGATTTTGACTGTGCTTGCTGCATTGAGTGAAGGGGAGACTCGGATTATTAATGGAGAAAGACTTAGAATTAAGGAGTCAGATAGAATTACTTCAATAAAAACTGAGCTTAATAAACTTGGTGCGAATGTGGCTGAGGAAGGGGATAGCTTGATTATTCAAGGTGTAGAAGGATTTACTGGTGGAGTTACGGTGAGTGCTTGGAATGACCATAGAATTGCGATGTCTTTGGCAGTTGCGTCATCTCGATGCGAAAAAGAAATTGTTTTGGAAGAAGCTGAAAGTGTAAGAAAATCTTATCCGCATTTTTGGGATGATTTTGTGAAAATGGGTGGAGAGATTGAAATTGTTGAGAAGTAAAAAATTATTTTGTTTTTTCAGATAAATTTTGGTTATGAAAATAAAATTAAGGAGTGAAAAAATGGGAGCAAATTTTGGAAAAAATTATAGAATTTCATTGTTTGGAGAATCGCATGGAACGGCATTGGGAGTGAATATTGACGGAATTCCAGCGGGAACTGAACTAGATTTAGAATTTATCTCGCAGGAAATGAAAAGAAGAGCACCTGGAAGATCAAAATTGACAACGCCTAGAGTGGAAAAAGATGAATTTGAGATTTTGAGTGGATTTTTTGATGGAAGAACGACTGGGACGCCACTTGCGATGATTGTTAGAAATAGGGATCAGAGATCAAAGGATTATAGTGAACTTAGAAGAAAACCAAGACCGGGACATGCTGACTGGAGTGGATTTAATCGATATGATGGGTTTAATGATATTCGTGGAAGTGGGCATTTTTCAGGTAGAATAACGACTTCGATTGTATTTGCTGGTGCGATTGCGAAACAGATTTTGAAAAGTCAAGGAATTTTGGTTGGAGCTCATATAAAATTACTTTATGATATTGAGGAAAGAGATTTTACGGAAAGTGACATAACTCAAGAGAATATTGATAAATTGCGTAGAATGATTTTACCTACTTTGGAAGATGGAATGGCTCAAAAGATGGAAGATACGATAATGAAAGCTAGAGAAGAAGAAAATTCTTTGGGTGGAATTGTGGAAGTGATGATTACGGGATTGAAACCTGGAATTGGAGATCCGTTTTTTGAATCGATTGAGAGTGAAATTTCAAGAATGATTTTTTCGGTTCCAGCTGTGAAAGGTATTGAATTTGGAGCAGGATTTGGAATTGCTAAAATGACTGGATATGAAGCTAATGATGAGATGTATTTTGATGAAAATGGGAATATAAAATCGTATACTAATAATAATGGAGGAATAGTTGGAGGAATTTCAACTGGGATGCCGATTAGCTTTAAAGTGGCGATAAAACCGACACCTTCGATTTCAAAGGCACAAAAAACAGTGAATTTAGAAACAAAAAAATCAGATATTTTGGAAGTTAAAGGTCGACATGATCCAGTGATTGTGCCAAGAGCAATTGTTGTGTTGGAATGTGCGACTGCGATTGTGATTTTAGATAGACTTTTGGAAGCTAAGAAATATCGATTATAAAATTTTTAATGAATTTTTTGAAAAAATATTGACTAAAAGGAAAATATAATGTATATTTACAAGTAAACAATTTTTTTTTATTAATAATTTGAAAGGAACTGAAAAAGTGGCGAAAAGTTACTAAGAGATAGCTAAAGAAGTAGTAGAAGCTGTCGGTGGAAAAGAAAACATTGCATCATTTGCACATTGTGCGACAAGACTTAGAATAATGGTAAATGATGAGAGTAAAATTGACAAAGAGAGAGTTGACGAAATTGAAAAGGTAAAAGGAACTATGTTCAATTCAGGTCAATATCAAATTATCTTTGGAACAGGAACTGTAAATAAGGTTTATGAGGCAGTTCAAGGGCTTGGAGGAGTAAGTGAATCTTCGGTATCAGATATGAAAAAAGAAGCGGCAAAACAAGGAAATATTATTCAAAGAATTTCGAGAACATTTGGAGATATCTTTGTGCCGATTATACCAGTGTTAGTTGCAACAGGACTATTTATGGGATTTCGTGGATTATTGACAAATGAAAATTTATGAATTATGCCAGAACACTCGCGACTTTAGTCGTGAGATGAATGGCATAT
>CAURGH010000039.1:0-7229 GCA_963524305.1 uncultured Leptotrichia sp.
TTTTTCAGAAAAAAAGAAGCTGAACTCAAAATTTTAACCATTTTGAGACAGCCCCATTTTTAATTTATTTACCTTTCTTCATTTCTGTCATTTTAAAGTATAATTTTTTTAAATTTTTATATTGACAATCAAATTATTAAGTGGTACAATTAATTTGTAATTAGGTTGACTTAATTTTATTATTAGGTATAGCTAAAAAGGAGTGAAAAATGAGTAGAAGTATAGAAGATTACTTAAAAGGCATTTATAGTTTACAGCAAAAAAATGAGTATTCAAATAAAAAATTGGCAGAATATTTGAATATTTCACCAGCATCAGTAAGTGAAATGATAAAAAAATTGATAAATAACAAGTATTTGATGATTGATAAGAAAAGTATTCAGCTTACTGAAAAAGGGAATGCTTTTGCGTTGAATGTAATACGGAAGCATCGAGTTTGGGAAGTATTTTTATTTGAAAAATTGGGATATGAGAAGGAAGAAGTTCATAAAGAAGCAGAAATTTTGGAACATGTAACGAGTGATAAACTTCTTCAGAGATTAGAAGAATTTTTATTTTATCCGACGAAATGTCCTCACGGGAAACCAATTTTTTATAATTTGGAAGGTTTTAATGAAAAAAATATTATGAAATTATCTGAAGTGAATGAAGGTGATGAGGTTGTCATTTTGCGAATGGAGGAAAATAAGGAACTTTTTAATTATTTAACAGAATTGAATATAAATTTGAAAGAGAAATATGTTGTGAATAAAAAGGATCCGTTTGAAGGACCGATATATTTACAGAATGAAGAAGAGATTAAAGCTGTGGCATTTAAAGCAACAGAAATGATAGAAGTTTACAAAATTTGAAAGGAATTTGAATATGAAGAGTAGAAATGCGATTGAGAAAAAAATGAATTTAACAATCATTTTGAGTTTGATTATGATGTTTTTCATAATGTTGATTTCATGTGGTAAATTGAAAGAAAAACCACATTCAGAAGGAAAAATAAGGGTTACAACAACTACAACGATGCTTACTGATCTAGTGAAAATAATTGGTGGTGATAAAGTAGAAGTGACAGGACTTATGGGAGAAGGAGTTGACCCGCATTTATACAGTGCAAGTGCTGGAGATATTGAAAAGTTGGCAAATGCTGATGTAATCGTTTATGGGGGACTTCATCTTGAAGGGAAAATGACAGAAGTTTTTGAAAAATTGTCGACTTTGGATAAGGCGATATTGAATGTTGGAAGCAAGCTTGATAAAAAGAAGGTTCATTTGATTGATGGGAAGACACCAGATCCACATGTGTGGTTTAATACAGAAATGTGGAAAACTGAAGCAAGAGCAGTGGCAGTTGAATTGGGAAAATTTGATGCTAAAAATAAAGATTATTATATGAAAAATTTTGAAAATTACAAAATTCAGTTGGATGAATTGACAAATTATGTGAAGAAACGAATTGAGGAAATTCCCCCAAAAAGTAGAGTTCTTGTGACAGCTCATGATGCGTTTAATTATTTTGGAGAGCAGTTTGGTTTGGAAGTAAGGGCGATTCAAGGAGTTTCAACTGATTCAGAAACTGGTACGAAAAATATTAGTGATTTGGCAAATTTTATTGCTGAAAGAAATATAAAGGCAGTTTTTGTGGAGTCGTCAGTACCTAAAAAGAGTATAGAAGCATTGCAGGAAGCGGTGAAAGCTAGAGGAAAAGAGATAAAAATAGGTGGAGAGTTATATTCTGATTCGTTAGGAGATAAGCAGCATAATTCAGAGACTTATATTAAGACGGTTAAAGCGAATGCAGACACGATTGTAAATGCTTTGAAATAGTTGAAAATTTTATAAAAACGAAGAGAAATAGAATAAATAAGACAGAATCAATTAGGAGGAAAAATGAGTATTATAAAAGTGGAAGATTTGACAGTGGCGTATGAAGATAAGCCAGTTTTGTGGGATATTGAGCTGGAAGTGAAAAAGGGAGTGTTAATGGCAATTGTAGGACCGAATGGAGCTGGGAAGTCGACTTTGATTAAGACAATGTTGGATTTGATAAAGCCGATTACTGGGGAAGTTAGGTTTTATGGAGAAAAATATAGTAAAGTGCGTGATAGAATTGCATATGTTCCGCAAAGAGGAAGTGTTGACTGGGATTTTCCAACTACGGTATTTGATGTTGTGGAAATGGGGAGATATGGAAAAGTTGGCTGGCTGAAAAGAGTTGGGAAGATTGATAAGGAAAAAACGAGAGAAGCGATTAAAATGGTGGAAATGGAAGAGTTTTCAGATAGACAAATCAGTCAATTATCTGGAGGTCAACAGCAACGGGTATTTTTAGCAAGAGCATTGGTTCAGGAAGCAGAGATTTACTTTATGGATGAGCCTTTTCAAGGTGTTGACAATAAAACTGAAAAATCAATAATTAAAATATTGAAAAAATTGAGAGATGAAAACAAGACGGTAATAGTTGTTCACCATGATTTGCAAACTGTAAAAGAATATTTTGATTATGTGACGTTCATAAATGTGTCTGTCGTTGCATCTGGGCCTGTTGAAGAAATTTTCACGCCAGAAAACATTGAAAAAACTTACAAAAATAAAAAATTAAGTGAAAGAGAGGGCAGTTAATATGAATTTTATGATTGACCACACTTTTAGAACAGTTGCACTCGGGTGTTCGTTGCTTGGAATGGTGTCAGGAATATTGGGATGTTTTGCGGTATTGCGAAAACAAAGTTTGCTTGGAGATGCAGTTTCTCATGCTTCTTTGCCAGGTGTATGCCTTGCCTTTTTATTCACAAATGTGAAGGAAACAGAAGTTCTGTTATTCGGAGCATTAATAACAGGTGTAATTTGTATTGGATTAATTCAGTTAATTCAAAATTATACGAAAATAAAATTTGATAGTGCGTTAGCCTTGATTTTATCAGTATTTTTCGGATTGGGATTAGTTTTACTTTCCTACATGAACAAATTACCTGGCTCGAATAAATCGGGATTGAATAAATTTATTTTTGGACAAGCGTCGACATTTATAGAACGAGATGTCAATGTAATTTTTATTGCAGGAATTGTACTTTTAGCAATAATTATGCTATTTTGGAAAGAGTTCAAGCTTGTTTCATTCGATTCAGATTTTGCAAAAACATTAGGTTTTCCAAGTAAAAAAATCGAAATTTTAATTTCCGTATTAATCGTAGTGACTGTAATAATCGGAATCCAGGCAGCAGGAGTAATTTTAATAAGTGCAATGTTAATTTCTCCAGCAGTTGCCGCAAGACAATGGACAGATAAACTTTCAGTTATGGTAATTTTATCAGCGATTTTTGGCGGTATATCAGGATTTTTTGGAACACTGATCAGTATAAGCCAAGAAAATTTGCCGACAGGACCGATTATCGTAGTAATTATAAGTTTAATCGTGCTTTTCAGCATTCTATTTTCAAACAAACGAGGAATTATTTTTAAAATTATAAGAAATAATCAAAAAAGAAAATTAAATCTAGATAAATTAAAAGAGGCGAAAGGAGAGGATAAATAATGATACATTTTGCGTTGGAAATACAGTTAATTGCGATTATGGTTGCGAGTGCCTGTTCGATTTTAGGAACTTTTCTTGTATTAAAAAGTATGGCAATGGTGTCAGATGCTATCACTCATACGATTTTACTTGGAATTGTAGTTGCATTTTTTATGGTCCATGACTTAAATTCTCCTTTATTAATCGTCGGTGCAGGAATTGTAGGAGTTATGACAGTTTACCTTGTGGAACTATTAAATTCTACAAGGCTTGTCAAAGAGGATTCCGCAATTGGAGTAATTTTTCCACTGTTATTTAGTATTGCAGTAATTTTGCTTTCAAAATTTGCTCAAAATGTGCATTTGGATGTTGACTCAGTATTATTAGGAGAATTAGCCTTTGCACCATTCAACCGAGTAGCAATTTTCGGATTAAGCATTCCAAAAGGATTACTAACAACTACCATAATTTTTTTAGTAAATTTATCATTCATAACAATTTTTTTCAAGGAATTAAAAATTTCAGTATTCGACAGAGCATTGGCGTTGACACTTGGAATGAGACCAATATTAATCCACTATATGTTGATGTCGCTAGTTTCAATGACAGCAGTTGCCTCTTTTGAAGCAGTTGGATCCATTTTAGTCGTAGCCTTCATGATAGGCCCTCCAATAACAGCCTACTTGCTTACTGACAAACTAAAAGTAATGATTATTTTAAGCACACTGTTAGGAGCATTTGCTAGCATTACAGGTTTCTATTTTGCTAGACTTTTTGATGTTTCAATCGCAGGAAGCATCGCTGTTGCAATTGGAGTAATTTTTCTTGTAACATTAATTTTTTCTCCAAAAAAAGGTTTAATTTTTACAATAAATCGGAAAAAATCTCAAAAAATGGCATTTTCATTAAGAATTTTATTAATTCATTTGTCGAATCACGCCAATACCAAAAAGGAAAAAGATGAATGCGGAGTTAAAACTATTGAAAATCATCTAGGTTGGAACAAAAGTTTTTTGAAAAAAGTTATTGACAAAGCTGAAAAAAACAAATATATTTATATTGATAACGGAATTTTAAAACTTTCTAAGCGTGGAGAAAAAGTTATTGACAGTTATTAATTAATTTGAAATTTTAGAAGGAAAAGGTGGCGAAAAATGGATACAAAATCAAGAGAAAAAATGCGTGGAGTGATACTCGCAAGTTTAGCCTCAAGTTTATGGTCAATTTCAGGAATTTCAGGAGAGATTCTTTTTAAGAAATATAATTTTTCGTCAGATTGGTTAGTTTCCACTAGAACTATGATTTCAGGAATATTGCTATTTTTAATCGTAATTTTCGTTGAAAAAAAATCAGTCTTAAAGCCACTAGAAAACAAGCGAGACACACTTGGAATAATTCTATTCGGACTAGCAGGAATGTACTTTGTTCAATATACATATTTTCGGACAATTGAACTAAGCAATGTTTCATTTGCAACAATTTTACAGTTTACAGCACCATTTTTCATATTTATTTATGAATCTGTAAAAAATAAAAAAATTCCGGCAATTTCGACTTTAATTTTACTTTTTATGACCGTTTTAGGAGTTGTATTCATAGCGACAAAAGGAAAAATTTCAAGTTTATCTGTCCCTCCAGAAGCGCTATTTATTGGACTTTTTTCAGCAATTATGATTGCCTTTTACTCAATTTATCCAAAAAAACTGTTGAAAAAATATGGCAGCATAACAGTAGTTGGCTGGGGAATGATTATAGGAAGCATAGCTTCAAACATTGTTCACCCAATTTGGAAAATAGAAGGAGATGTAAACACAAAGTCCATAATCCAAGTAGCAACAGTCGTAATTTTAGGAACTTCTGTCGCCTATTTAATCTATATCGCAAGTTTAAATTACATTTCCTCATCACTTGCAGGAATATTGACAGCCTTCGAGCCAGTACTTGCGGCAATATTATCAGTAATAATTTTTGGATTAAGATTTTCTGTTGTTGAATTAATTGGATTTGCATTGGTTTTCGTTTCAATATTTATTTTGGAAAAAAGATTATAAATAAATTTTGAGAATTTAATTTTAAAAAATTTCTAATATTTGTTTAATGAAGATGTGATATTATTATGATGAAAAGATAAAAAGAATAAATCATAAAATCTTAAATTAAAGTCTATTATAAAATTTAGAGAAATTTGAAAATATTAGAAATATAAATTTTAAGATTTTAGATAAAAAATTTTAGAAAAGAGGAATAAAAATGAAAAAGACATTTGTTTTATTCGGAATTTTAACAGTTTTCTTACTAAGTTGCATTTCTTTAGGTGCAAAAACGAAAAAGAAAATTATTAACTTAAACGAAACTTCATGGGAATTATTACAAATTACCAAAAGAGGTAAAGAACAATTAATTCCCCAAAACGCAAATATCACAATTAATTTTGCAGATAACAAAATTAACGGAAATTCAGGAGTAAATAGCTATTTTGGAGATTATAAAATCAAAAATAATTCAATTTTAACTGCAAATCCTGCAGCAACATTAATGGCAGGTCCAGAAGAATTAATGAAAATCGAACAAAGATTTTTAGAAACATTGCAAAATTCTCCAAGAATAACTTATAGCAATACAACTTTAAGTTTGAAAAATAAAAATGGAGAAATTTGGACATTCCAAAAATTAGATTTAAGTGAAAAATTAAAAAATACAAAATGGAAACTTTTGGAAATGGGACAAACAACACTTCCAGAAAAAAATGGAGAAATAACAATTTCTTTCGACGAAAACAAAGTAAATGGAAATTCAGGAGTAAACAACTATTTTGGAAGTTATGAAATCAAAAATAACAGCATTAAAATCGGACCAGTTGGCTCTACAAGAATGGCAGGACCAGAAAATTTAATGAAAATCGAATTTGAATATTTAAAATTATTACAAGATTCTAAAACTATAGAATTTAATAATAATCTTTTGATTTTGACTACTAATGATGGGAAAGTTTTGAAATTTGAGAAGATTGATGACAGAGTTTATCATTATTAGGTGTTAGAGATAGAGAATTTCAAAAAAATCACAAAAAAACAACATTGAATTCCTGTAAATTCTATGATACAATTTCATTAATCAAGAAGCAGAATAAAAAATTTGATATTTTGAAAACAAATAAAAAGGAGAATTTGTTATGAAGAAAAATTTAAAAAAATTATGTTTGCTAATGGTAGGTAGTATTAGCAATGGGAGTAGTAACTTATGCAAATGGAAGAGCAACTGCTCAAAATAACACTCAAGCTGTTACACAAAGTGAAGAATTTCCAGGCGGATTAGCAAAAGGAATAGATCAGAAATTTACTACAGATGGAAAGTTGCATGCAGAAAAGTTTTTGAATAAAACACTTAGTTATACAGATACAGCTGATACTTTTAAAATTCAAAAAGACAGCAAAGGATATTTTGTTACAAAATATATTGATGAATCTCTAGAGCAAGACAGTTCTGATTCAATAAAAGAAGAAAAAGTAAGATTAAGATTAGAAAAGAAAGTATTTCTTAGAGAAGTAGCCAAAGATGGGGATTACGCTTATGCTTACGACACAAAACTTAAAAAAGTAGTAATAATAAATCCACATAACAATTATAGAATAATGACCGTAGTTGATTAAAAAAAGGGAGAGTGTCCAAAATTTTGTGTAAACTCAAAATATAATATATGGTACAGGATGGTAGTTTTATCATC
>CAURGH010000040.1:0-6935 GCA_963524305.1 uncultured Leptotrichia sp.
AAAGAAACTAAATAGTACTTAAGAACCTCGCGACTTCAGTCGTGAGAGGTTCAGGAGGAAAAGAACTATTTTAATGAGATAATTTAGAAAAATATTCGTAATTATTATTGTTAAAAATAGTTCTTTTTTGTATAATAGAATAAATAGTGTTGAATAAAAATATATTCGATATTTTTATTTAGGATAAATTAGTTATAACGCTTAATTTATAAATATTTTAAATTTTACGATTAAAAAAATAAAAATAAAAAGGAAAGGAGAAAAGATTGGCAATTTCAAAAAATACAAAAGTTTTATTTAACACAAAAGCAAATTTGTTGAGTGGAATGTTAGGAAATAAAAATGGCGATATTTTGGTAGGTGATAAGGCGTTTGAATTTTATAATTCGAGGAATCCAGAGGATTATATTCAAATTCCATGGGAAGAAATAAAACTTGTTAGAGCTCAAATATTTTTTAAGGATAAATATATAAGAGGATTTTTTGTTGATACAAAAAGCTCGGGGACATTTAATTTTGTAGTGAAAAATGCAGGAAAAACGCTAAAAACAATGCGAGATTTTATCGGAAATGAAAAAATTGTTAGAAATAAACCGTTATTTTCGATTAAAAATTTATTTTCTAGGAAGAAAAGCGAAAAATAAATATTATAAATTTAAAAAAGTTAGGAGGATAAGATGAATTTAGAAATTACAACACCAGCAGTGTTATTTCCGTCAGTATCATTGCTATTGTTAGCATACACAAATAGATTTTTGACAATTGCTGGGTTGGTTCGGCAGATGAATGTTTGTAATCCTAATGAATATGAAATAAGTCAAATTGAGAATTTAAGAAAAAGATTGCAATACATAAAAAAAATGCAATATTATGGAGTTAGTAGCCTTTTAATGTGTGTACTTTCGATGTTTTTCTTGTTTTTTAAATTAAATTTATTTGGGATGATGGCATTCGTAATTAGTTTGATATTGATGATTGCGTCGCTATTTTTTACATTAAAAGAAATACATATTTCATTGGAAGCATTAAAAATTCACTTAAATCATTGTCAATATGATGATGACGAGGAAAAATAAATTGTGTATAATGATTGAATAAAAAAGAAAAAATTGTTATAATCTAATATATAGAAATTAAATGATAATATTATAGTTATTAAAATTTATTGTTTTCAAAAAAATTTATCATTTGGTAAAAAATCAAATTTTAGATTATTGTTTAGAGGAGGAAAAATGATATCGTTAATCTTGGCTGCAGGAAAAGGTACAAGAATGAAATCTGAAAAACCTAAGGTTTTGCACGAAGTAAACGGAATGCCTATGCTGAAAAGAGTAGTAAAAGTTTTGGAAGATTCTGGAATTGAAAAAAATCTTTTCATTTTGGGTCATAAAAAAGAAGTTGTTCTTGAAGCGATGGGTGACGTAATGTATGTTGAGCAAAAGGAACAATTAGGGACTGGACATGCAGTTTTAATTGCAAAAGAAAAATTAGGAAATTTAAAAGAAGATGTTTTAATTACTTGTGGAGATACACCTTTATTAAAATCTGAAACTTTTAATAAAATGAAAAAAATCTTTGAAGAAAAAGATTTAGATTGCATAGTTCTTTCATGTAAAGTAAAAAATCCTTTTGGATATGGACGAATTATTAAAGAAAATGGAAATATAGTTGATATTGTTGAAGAAAAAGAAGCAACTGATGAACAAAGAAAAATTGATGAAATTAATACAGGTGTGTATATTTTCAAAAATGAAAAATTGTTGGAAGCAGTTGAAAAAATTGATAACAACAACTCAAAAGGTGAATATTACTTGACAGATGTAATCAAAATCTTATCTAGCGAAGGACAAAAAGTTGAAAGTTTTCAAATTGAAGATGAAGATGAAGTTTTAGGAGTAAATTCAAAAGTCCAATTAGCTCAAGCTAATCGAATTTTAAGAGAAAGAAAAAATGTAGAATTAATGGATAATGGTGTAATTTTGATAGATCCAGCAACTACTTATATCGAAGAAAATGTTGAGATTGGACAAGACACAGTAATTTATCCAAATGTAACAATTCAAGGAAATACAAAAATTGGAAAAAATTGTGAAATTTTAGGAAATACGAGAATTGAAAATTCAGTAATTGGAGATAATGTGAGAATTGAGGCTTCTGTTGTGGAACAATCGACTTTAGAAGACGGTGTTACAGTAGGACCATTTGCACATTTAAGACCAAAAGCTAACTTAAAATTAAATGCTCATGTAGGAAACTTTGTAGAAATTAAAAATGCTACTTTGGAAGAAGGCGTAAAAGCAGGACATTTGACATACATTGGAGATGCACAGGTTGGAGAGAGAACAAATATAGGAGCAGGGACAATAACTTGTAACTACGATGGAAAAAACAAACATAAAACAAAAATAGGAAAAGATTCATTTATTGGAAGTAATTCAATAATAGTTGCACCGGTGGAAGTAGGTGAAAAATCATTTACTGCAGCTGGATCAGTAATTACCAAAAATGTGCCAGACGAAACTTTAGCGTTTGGTAGAGCTAAACAGATAAACAAAGAAGGGTGGAACAAATAAAATGATAGCTTTGAGTAAAGAAGATAAAGAAAAAATAAGAATTTTTGCGGGATCATCGAGTAAAGAATTAGCAAAAAAAATAGCAGAGTATCTTGAAATAGATTTATCTTCAAATCAGATAGTAAAATTTGCAGATGGAGAAACTTTTGTAAAATCAAATGAGAGTGTTAGAGGTTGTAAAGTATTTATTATTCAATCAACTTCAAAACCAGTAAATGAAAGTCTAATGGAATTATTGATATTTATTGATGCATTGAGAAGAGCTTCAGCAAGAGAAATAACAGCAGTAATTCCATATTACGGATATGCAAGACAGGATAGAAAAGCAAGTCCAAGAGAGCCAATTACATCAAAATTAGTTGCAAATTTATTGACAGTAGCAGGAGCAACAAGAGTAATTACAATGGATTTACACGCAAGACAAATTCAAGGATTCTTTGATATTCCAGTAGATCATATGGAAGCATTGCCAATTTTAGCAAAACATTTCATAAAATATGGATTCAGTCCAGAAGATACAGTTGTAGTATCGCCTGATGTTGGAGGAGTAAAAAGAGCTAGAGGATTGGCAAACTGGTTGCATACACCACTTGCAATAATTGATAAAAGAAGAGCAAAAGCTAATGTGTCAGAAGTTATGAATATAATTGGAGATGTAAAAGGTAAGAAAGCAATTTTGATAGATGATATGATTGACACAGCCGGAACAATTTGTAACGCAGCTCAAGCATTAATAGATAAAGGTGCAACAGAAGTTTATGGATGTGCAACACATGCAGTATTTTCAGGTCCAGCAATAGAAAGATTAAAAAATTCAGCATTCACAGAAGTTGTACTGACAGATACAATTGAATTATCAGAAGATCAGCAATTTGATAAATTGAGAGTCTTAACAACAAGTAAAATGTTTGCTGAAACAATTAAGAGAATAACAACAAGTGAAGCAATAAGTGATTTATTTGAAATTCCAGTAGAAGATTAATAGTAGAAATTAATAAAAGAGGATAATCAAATTGGAAAAAATTGAAAAGGAAACAATAGAAATATTAAAAAAAGGGGGAGTTGTCATATTTCCGACCGACACAGTGTATGGAATTGGGGCTCTCCCTAAAAAGAAATCAGTAGAAAAGATTTATAAAATTAAGCATCGAGATTTTTCAAAAAAAATTATAGCGTTGGTAAGTGATGTAGAAAAAATTCAAGAAATGATTGATGAAACACCTCAAAATTTGAAGAAAATTCAAAAAATTATTGATAAATTTTGGCCTGGTGAGTTAACAATTATTTTTAATGCAAATAAAGAATTTACAAAAAATTTTGATAGAAATTTGGACACAATAGGGATTAGAATTCCTAAAAACAAGATTGCTTTAGAATTAATAAAAAATGCAGGTGGAATAATTTTGACAACAAGTGCAAATTTATCAGGAGAACCAGCGACTACTGATTTAAAAAAAATTAATGTAGAAGTTTTAGAAAATGTTGATTTTGTAATTGAAGAAAAGGAAATGAAATTGACAGGAATGCCTTCAACAATTATAAAATTTAATGATGGTAAAATTGAATTGTTGAGAAAGGGAAACATTTCGCTAAAAGAGATACAAAAAGAAATACAAAAATGATTTTTTTAAAGGAAAGGTGATAAAGTTAATGGCAAAAATGGTGAATCCAAATTCGGTTAACGATATGGAAATAATTAATGCAAAGGCACAAGCAAAGATGTCACAGTTAGTTCAAAAAATTGGAAAAGGGAAAAGAAGAGTGACTGTAACATTTAATAAAACTACGAGAAGTTATGTAGCAAAATTAATTGAAGAAATGAAAAAACAAATGATAACGTACGAAAAACAATTGCCAAATTTGTTTAACTTTTTTAATTATTTAGAAAAAGAAACAAAAGTAACTAAAGCAAATAGAAAAGAAAAAACAAAAGATGTTTTGCTTTCGTATGAAGAAGTTGATTTCTTGAAATTACAGTTGAAAGAAACTATAAAAGGGATTGAAATACAATCGAAAAATTTAAAATGGTATAATTTTTTGAAAAAAAGTATGTACAAAATGTTGAAAAAACAAACTGAAGAAACTTTAGAAAATGTTAACAGTGGGAATGTTAAAAAGAAATAATTTGGCTGAAAAATAGTTGAGGAAAAAATAAAAAATTAAAGTAAAAGGGTGAGGGAAAATTGAATAATAAACTATTGTCGAGTAGCGTAATTTCGTATGTGAATGAAATTATTAAAAAAGGAATTTTGAAAAAGGCAAGTGATATTCATATCAAATTTGATGATTTGGATGGAATGGAAATAAAATATAGAATCGATGGGATTTTGCAGGAAGTTGAAGAATTATTCGAGATAATCAATAAAAAGATTTTGGAAAGAAATGTTGTAGAGATAATATCACGGATAAAAATTTTGTCTGAAATGAATGTAGCGGAGAAAAGAAAGCCACAAGACGGTAGCTTTTCTTTTTTATTGGATGAAAAAAGATATGATGTACGGGTAGCGTATATGCCAACAATAAATGGAGAGAGCGTAGTTTTAAGGATATTGAAAAGCTTTTTGGAAAATACAGAGTTAAAAACATTGGGTTTTTCAAATGAAAGTGAAAAAATTTTGGAAAAAATGTTAAAAAGAAAATATGGTATGATTTTAGTTAGTGGACCAACTGGTTCAGGGAAATCGACTACTTTGTTATCTATGATTGAAAAATTGAACGATGGAAAGCGAAAAATAATAACAGTGGAAGATCCTGTCGAGAATAAAATAAAAGGAATTGTGCAAGTGCAAGTGAATAATGAGATTGGAGTAACTTTTTCAGAAATTTTAAAAAGTTGTCTAAGAAATGATCCAGATGTAATTGTCGTGTCTGAAATTAGAGATGAAATTACAGCGGAAATTGCCGTGAGAGCAGCACTTACGGGACATTTGGTAATATCGACGATTCACACAAATAATGCAATTGCAACGATAACGAGGCTTGTAGATATGGGAATTCCAAAATATTTGATTTTAGACTCGATGATAGGCGTAGTAGCTCAAAGATTAATTGGGAAAAAATGTGATAATTACAGGAATCATTTAGATGAACATAGCTGTAATAGATGTAATAACGGCTACGACGGACGAATTGTCATAAATGAAATACTTTATCTTAACGAAGAAGTGAAAAATATTCTGAAAAAAAATGAGTTAGGAGAAAAAGTAAAAAAAGAAATAAAAGAATTAGAAACAGCAAAATACATTGATTTTTCAATGGATGTAAACAAAAAAATAGAAAAAAATCTAATTTTTGAAAAGGATGCGTTTGAATTTAGTTAAAAAATTCAGTAAAAATGCAGAAAGTGGAAGCACATGAAAAAAAAGATAATAGTGTATGATTTTGATAAAACAATATACGGTGGAGAAAGTGGAACTAATTTTTTTCAGTATTATATGAAGAAATATCCTTTGAAAGCACTTCTGTTTTCTCTTTCGTATATAAAAGAAGTAATTTTTTATTTAGTAAAAATAATAGATTTAAAAAAATTGAAAGAAAGATTTTTCGTTTTTTTAGAAAAACATAGCGAAGAAGAAAGAAAAAATTTAATAAAAGGATTTTGGGAAGAATATGGGAAAATGAATTACGATTGGACAAAAGCTGAATTGGCTAAAAATAAGCAAGAATCCGATATGGTAATAGTCAGTTCTGCAACACCAAAATTCATAATAAATGATTTTTTGCTATCTTTAGGTTATGACTTAGTTTTTGGAACAGAATTTGAAGGCGACGATCAAAAAAATTTTATCTCAAAAATTAAAGGTGAAAATAATAAAGGTCAAGAGAAAGTCGAAAAATTGAATAAATGGGC
This sequence comes from uncultured Leptotrichia sp., assembly GCA_963524305.1. Classification (GTDB taxonomy): domain Bacteria; phylum Fusobacteriota; class Fusobacteriia; order Fusobacteriales; family Leptotrichiaceae; genus JABCPH02. The sequence goes on from CAURGH010000040.1 coordinate 6,424, forward strand.
GAAAGAAAAAAATATTGAATACGAAATAATAAAATTCTATTCAGACAGTTTAGCTGATAAACCTTTATTCGATTTGGCGAAAGAAAAATATTGGATAAAAAAAGGGAAAAGAGTAAAAGGAATGCCTTCTAGAAAAACGATATTAGATAAATTGTTTTGGAAATAATAAGAAAATGATTGACAAAGAGAAGGGGATATGATATCATAATGATGTTGCCGCTTTAGCTCATCTGGTAGAGCAACTGACTTGTAATCAGTAGGTGGTTGGTTCGAGTCCGACAAGCGGCACCATAATTACATAAAACAAAGAACATAAAATAAAATTTTAATGAATTAATCAGCTATCTTTTTGGAGAGCTTTTTTTTTAGCACTTGAAAATTTCAATTTGAAAAGGTTGATTTTTTTTAAGTGATATGTTATAATTCATTCAAAAATAAGTATATTAAAAAATAAAAATGGAGGAAATAAGAAATGGCAAAAGCTAAATTCGAGAGAAGTAAACCACACGTAA
>CAURGH010000041.1:0-6563 GCA_963524305.1 uncultured Leptotrichia sp.
ATTTTATCATGGATGTATCCTTTTTTCAATTTTTTTTACAAAAAAAGCAATTCATCTCCCACTTATAGAAGTTGGAGACTTCTTGCTATCTTTTGTTAAATAACCCTCTTTATTGTTTTTTATTTATTGCTGTAGCCTCATTTAAAAATTTTTCATACTGCTTTATTCTTCCGCTTTGACCTTCATTATAATTTTTTAATTTTGTTGAGTTTTTAACCACATCTACCCATTCTTTTATTTCTTTCAAATTTTTTTCTCTATAATAATATTTTAACAAATAATTAATTGCTCTATAATCTTTTAGCTCAGCTGCTTTTAAGTACAAATCAAAAGATTCGAGTTTATAACCTTCTTCTTCCAAAATTTGTGCTAAATATATTTGTGAATCAGTGTATCCTGCATTCGCTGCTATCCGATACCATTTTTTTGCTTCATCAATATTTCTATTTCTATTCTCAATAATTCCTATAAAAACAGCAGCTTCCTTTAAACCATTTTCATATGCCTTTTTATATTTTTCTATTCCTTTTTCTTTTTCATCCTTAAAACGATAATAAAAATCAGCTGTATACAAAATTCCTTCTTTTTTCAACTTCTCCATTTGCAGAAAATATTTTTTTGCTGTATCATAATCTTTTTTTAAAATATTTTCCTCTCCTTTTATATACAACTCAAAAAACTCTTTATCCATCCTATCTTTTGATAAACTGTATTCCAGTAAATTATTTGCTTCATCATCAAATCTAAAAATTTCTTTTGTATTTAATATTTTATCTTGCCAGTATTTCAATTTTTCATTATCTTTTTTCATATAATATATTTTTATTAAGTATAACATCGAATCCGCATCTTTGCGATTTCCAGCTTCTATAAAATATTTCTCAGCCTCATTTTTTCTATTTGTTTTATATAAAAACGTAGCAAAAGATTTATATCCTAATACATTCTCTTTATCCAATGATTTTTTGTACCATTCTTCCGCCTTTTTATAATCATTATTATCCTCAGCAATCATACCTAAAATTGTACCTGCCTTTTTATTTCCTTTTTCAAAAGCTATCTCATACCTCTTTTTTCCTTCATTTTCATCAATATGTTCATAATACATATCTGCAATTGAAACATAAGCAGTTTTGTCATATTTTGCCACTTTTAAAAAATACTTTTCTGCTTCTTTATAGTTTTCTCTGTTCAATTCATAGGCAATTCTTGCCATTAATTGAGCTTTTTGAGGATTTTTTTTGTTTTCCTGATGAAAAGAAACATCATCAATATCTTCTATTATTACTTCTTTTTCTCGATTTCCACAACTCATTAATATACAAAAAAAGATTATCAAAATAAATTTTTTCATTATAATTTTTCTCCTACAAAATAATATTAAATTTTACTTTATGATGTTTATTTAGAACAATGGTTTAGTATTGTCTTTTTCAGTCATAATAAGATACTTGTTATTTTTCATATACTCTATACTCCGTCTATATCGATTATTACTAGGATAAAAAAATTTTAAAAAGTTTCTGTGTTCTGGGACATTATGATTTATATAATCGTACACTTCATAATTCACTGTTGCTTTCTTTAATTTTTCTTTTATTGTATTCACTCCTATCTTTTTAGGTTTTAATTCACTTGACACTTCTTTAAATACATTTTTTCTGGGTTTTACCCCTTCCTTCAACCCATCCTTTAAAGCATTAAGGACTGCATCAGAAATGTCTTCAACCCCATTCTCAATAGTGTATTTTTTATCCGTTCTTATTTTCCCTTTTAATGGCGGATATTTTAATCCTTTCTCAAAGTTTTTTTTACCTTCTGCTTCTAATTCTTCATCTCCTATAATTTTTCCTGACAACATCATCCTGTATCCATTAAATGTTACACTATTAAATGGTGAAGCTTCAAAGCCTCTTCCAGTTTTAAATGCTGCTTTTTTATAATTCTCCAAAATATTTGAAATTACATTTGGAATATTTTCTGGTACCTTTTTTATTCCTCCATTAAAAAGAATACCTATATTTTCAGAATCAATATATGAAACTCCTATAAAATCAATTATTCCTTCTAATGATACAAAAATCCATGGATTATCTTCATAAAACATTAAAAATTCATTTTTTTTACCTTCAAATTCACTAAAATCTTGTCCATTAAAAATTATATCTAATTCAACATTATGTTTTCCACAACACAATTTACTTGTCATTAATACAACTCTTTTTCCATTTGAAATTATATTTTGTGATAAAGTTTCTTCTTTCCAATAAAATCCTTTTTTATCTATCAGGGCATCGTATAAACTTAACTGGTTTGGTGATGCCACATATTTTATTTTTCCAATCGTATGTTCCCCTATTTTTGAATCTATCTCAAGATTCATATCCCTCCAAAGTATCTGCTGTCCGTCTATTTCTATCTTTATTCTTTCAGCTGAAAAAAATTCCACTGGCTTTTGATTATTTAAATTATTCTCCATTTTGATATTGCTCCTTTTTAAATATTTCAATAATTTTTCAAAATTTCTCTAAAAATTTCTACTATTTCATTCTTGTTAACATACACTCCTCTTCCTTCAAAACTTAATCTATAATATGGTAAAGGCTCTTCATAAAACCATTCTATGTTTTTAAGTAATCTTTTCTTTTCAAACAATTCAAGTATTTTTATCTTTTCTTGAAATTCCTCAATTGGAAAAATAGATCCTTTTGGTTCACTGCCTTTTCGCATTTCTAAAATAGTCCATGTATTAATTTCATAAAAATTTTTACTAGGTTTATATTTTTCTTTTCTTTCATCAGATATTTCTTTTGTAATTCCGTTAATACTATTTTCTATATTTTCATTTTTAATATCTTTTATTCTTTCTGGAAATAGATTAGTATTTATCTCATCAACTATATCTGATTTTACTTTATTTTCTACTTTTTTATCAGAAGCAACATACGTGCTATTAATAAATATATCTTTTGAAAAATTAAGTATTTCTTTATCTCCATTTTTATAATAATATATCCATTTTCCTTCCATTTTATCATTTAAAAATTCACCTTCTGTTTTTGTATTTCCATCTTCATAATATTCAATATAACTACCATTCAAATCATCATCATAGTAATTAAAGCTGTTTTCTAAAATACCATTATCATAATATTCTTTAGAAATTCCATTTTTTTTACCATTTCTATAATTAATAACTGATAATATATTTCCATTTTCATAATAAATTTTTTCTTGATTTACTGGAACATCATAATTATATTCAATTTCTCTATAGATTCCAGAACTTTTATCATAATATTCCTGTTGAATTCCATTTAATTTACCTTTATCATAATAAGAAACCCTCTTAATATTTCCTTTTCTGTAATTTTCAATATATTTTCCATTTATTTCACCGCTTATATAATTTCCTTTTTCCTTTATATTTCCATTTTTATAATATTCTAAATACTCTCCATTTATTAATCCATCTTTAAAATTCATAATTATTTTTAACTCACCTGTAGAAAAATAAAGATAGACTATTCCATTATACCACATATTATCATATAAAAATCTTGTCCCATAATCTTCTTTTATTCTTATATTATTTAAAAAATCAAAGTCTTCCTTTAAATGTAACTCTTTTATTTTTTCTTCCATAAGTTAAACCTTTCTAATATGGCTGTACCAGGTTTTCTTTTATAAATTCCATTATCCGATTATATCCATATACTTCACCTGTATCAAATGTCACTTCCTTTATGCTATTTTCTTTTATGTAGTTCTCTATTTTTTCATATAGTATGTCCCTTATTATTTCTTCATCTAACATAATATCCAGTTTTTTTAATTTATTCCTAAAATCCTCTTTATTAATTTCTTCATTCTTTTTCATTTTTTCCAAATAGCTTATAATGTAATCTGGTATTGATTTTGATTTTCTTAAATCTTTTTTTGTTTCTATTATAAAATTATTTCTTATTTCACTTAAATCATCTGCATAAAAAGCCTCTATCACTTTATATACTTCTTCCTTAGATTTAGCAAAATCTTTTAATGGCATTCCTTTTATAGAAAACGACCATATTATTGAAACATCAGGAAAACTTTTCATTTCATCTCTTCCATTCAATTCTACATATGAATAATACATTATATCTGTTTCATCTTCTATATCTATACTTACAAATCCTTGTATTATTTCCATATACATTTTTTTTTCATATTCATATTTTTCTTTTTCCTTGTTATATCTATATAATTCCAATATAAATTCCCTTGATACTGTTCTATTTTTCAATGACATTTCATACTCTTTATCAAAACTTCTTATTGCTTCTAAAAAATGAATTGGTATGCTGTCTTTAGATATAAAATATCCTTCTCCACCATATATTTTTTCTTCGTTTATTCTATCTAATAAATTTTTAAAAATTTTTTTCATTTCATTTCCCTCCCTATGCAAATTTATTTACTTATTATTTTTTTCATTATTTGGAAATACAGAATCTGTTGAAAAGACAGGAGGTGTTGAATCCACTCTGTATAATTTCCCCTTTCCAAAACCGGAATCCCAATAATAAGTTCCATCTGCACCTTCTATTGTAAGCGAATTAGCTCCCTTATATTGAGCAAGACTCGCCATATCACCTTGACAAAAACCACAAGGAACTGTCAATCCTTTATAACTGGATGAAGATTTTAATTTTATGTATATATTCTTTCCTCTTACATCTCCAAGTCCCTCTATTGTTTGACCTTCTGCATGTAATGTTTCTGGAAATATATTTGCATCTTTTTCTGGTTTTTTTAAAAATTTCTTCCATTTTTTATTTGAGATAAAGTCATTTTTCTCTCCTAATTCTGTACCGTTTATTCTTTGATTAGAAGTTTGATTTACTCCATAAGACACTTTTCCATCTCCTGTATAACCTTCCGCCATCATTTTCTCTAAAATAATTTTCATTTTTACTTATTATGCTGCAATCACATTTTAATAAATATCCTGTTGTTATTTCAAAATAATACACTATTTCTAATTCACTTTTTAATTTTTGACTTTTATTAAAGTTAAACATTTCATTAAATTTATAATTATTAAAAATCCCATCTCTCAAATGCCCTTTTATTACTATTTCTAACATATTTTTGCTCATATCATAATTTTTCATACATATTTCTGTAACTATTGGTAAAGTTATATTACTTATATAATTTTTTATTTCAAATTTTCCTTTTTTTATATTATTTGTAACATAAGTTTTATTATACCCATCAAAAAATAATAATTTGTAAACTAAATTATTAAAAAAATTTTGTTTAAAAGAAATATCATTTTTATAACCTAAATCTGTTAATTCAATTAAAGATAACATTGTATTATCTGTAAAATATTTATTTGTTAGTTCTACTTTTTTACTTACCCATTCTTTTCTTAAATCATCAAAATTTAATATTTTTATTGGTTCTCCTGATTTCTCTATTAAAATTTTTACTTTATTATTTATTGTTGAAAGTTCTTTTAAATACTTATCTATTGGCAATTCTACTTATTCCACTTAGATTTAGTTCTATTTCTTTTCCATAAAAATTATCTTTTAAATATTCAAAATTTATCTGCTGATTAGTTTTACTAAAATAGTTTATATCCTGTTCTGTTCCTGTTATTTTATATTTATAATCACTTTCCACTAAATATTCTAATTTTACTCCTAAATTATAGTCTGTATTCAATAATTTTTTTATTTCAAACATACTTCCCTCCTATTTTATCTTCACTTCTCCACCTTTTATATCAACAGTTGAAGCTCCTGCTCCAATTGTTATCCCATCTGCATCTGCTGTAAATTCATCACTTGCATTTATACCTATACTGCTAGAGTCTATACTAATTTTAGAACTGGATACTTTCATATTAACTTCAGAATTACCTTCAATATTAGTATCTGCACCTGATGATTTTAAATTAACTGTCGATGTTCCTGAAATATCCATTGTTCCTGATGAATCTATATTAACTTTTGAAGTTCCTGAAATATTTACTGAACCTCGTGACGACATATCTATTATACTTCCAACACTTATACTAAAAACTTCACTATTTAAAGTAAAATCATACATCGGTTTTCCAGCATTTGCTTCACTTTGACTATTCCCCAAAGTAAAATTCCTTTTATCTGGATTAGTAAATCTTCCATTACCATTATTATTTACCGCTCCCATTACCAATGCATGCGTTTCGTTTTCACTTGGAAAATAAAGTGCAACTCTGTCATTTGTTTCTGGTGCTGGTGTAAATCCTGTATTTGTCTGACTGTATGGTGTTACGTATGGAAAATAGCTTTTTCCTGCGTATTTATCCGCTTCACTTTGTACAGCTCCTCCCAGTTTTCTTAGCCCTTCTGTCAAGTCAACCGTCATAACTGCAATATCGCTTGCTTTCACTTCCTGACTTCTGTTATTATTTTTTTCCTGCTCCTCAACAACATATATATTTACAGGCTTTATTCCCATAGTTCTTCCTTCAAGATTATCCGAACTCCCCTCAGCCCTTCCATGCTCACTCTTGCTCTCATCTG
>CAURGH010000042.1:0-4866 GCA_963524305.1 uncultured Leptotrichia sp.
AGACACCGAACTTGACATATTCATATTTTGGAAAGGAAACGGAAGAGGAAAGAACATATTACAGGGTAGAAGGAACGGAAGTGTATTCGGTTTCAACACCGATAAAGTTAAAAATCAGAAACAGAGTATCAGGCGAAGAAGTAGAAAATGACTACTATGTAATAGAAAGCAGAATACACAACGAAGGGAACACCTTAAAATGTGAGTACAAACTAGGAAAACAAACAGACTACTTTGTAGATCCAATACCACACGAAAAGATAAGAGGAGCAGTGATAGAAGCGAGAACAGTACATATTGCAAGAACAGATGAGAGCAAGAGTGAGCATGGAAGAGCTGACGGAAGTTCGGATAATCTTGAAGGTAGAACAATTGGAGCAAAACCACTTAATAAGTATATAGAAAAAGCTGAAAATCAAAATGCAAACGTAAAAGAAAGAGTTAAAGCGAGTGATATAGCTGTAATGACATTAGATTTAACGGAAGGATTGCTAAAATTGGGAGAAAATGGGCAGTCTTTTGAGGATAAATATGCTGGAAAGAGTTATTTTCCATATGTAACTCCATATAGTCAAAGTAATACAGGATTTACACCAGCACCAGAAGCAAATGACAGAGTGGCACTCTATTTTCCGAATGGAAATGAAACACATGCAATAGTTTTAGGAGCGGTTAATAATGATGGAAATGGTAGATTTACTGATGTGGCTAACAGGAATTATCACGTGGGAGATTCGGACTTTAATATGGTGCTTGCGACTAATAGTTTATCAACAAGTGCAGCAAGTTCAATTTCGCAGACTGCTAGCAGCATATCGGAAAGTGCAGACAGTATAAACAATAATGCAAAAAACTACTTGGAAATGGTATCAGAAGAAAAAACAATAGTGGCAAAGGATATATCGCAAATAGCACAAGGAGATACAAGTATCCAGTCAAATGGAGATACTAAGATTACTTCAGACGGAGTATCAGTATTGAATGGTGGAGCAGATGTATTTATAAATAAATAAAAAAATTTAAGGTGGAGATATAAATGTATAAAAAAATAGTAATTTCAATTTTAATGTTTAGCTTTTTGATAATGAGCTGCGGAAATTCGAAATTAAATGATGAAGAGAAAAAAATAGTAAATGAAGCAAAAACTGAAGTCAAGGAATTGAAAAAAAATCCTTCAAAAGAGAAAGCGCAAGAACTGTTTAAAAAAGGTGGAATACAAAATGAGAAAAAAAACTATGAAATTGCAAAAATATATTATGAAGGAGTCTCAGAGTTTGTACCAATGGCTAATTATTATTTAGCAATTCTTTATAGAAAGAGAGGAAATGAGAGAAAATATATAGAATATATAAAAAAAGCCTCTGATAAAGGTGTTTTAAATGCGAGTAAAGATATTTCACGGTATTATCAGCAAAAAGGAGAATTTGATAAATCTATAGATTATCGTATGAAAGTTGTTGAACAAGGTGACGTGTCTTGGTCAGATTTTATAATTTTAGATTATGTTATTGGTAGAAAAGAGAACAAATTAAAAGGAAATGAAAGGGAAAAAATTATTAAATTTTTTGAGAAAGAAGGAGAAAAAAATTATAAAGTAAGAGAATGGTTTGCAAATTTTTATAGAATTGAAGGTAGTTATGAAGAAGCAGAAAAAATATATATGAGAATGGAAAAAGAAAATTATGAAAATGCAGAGTTTTTATTGGGAGATTTTTATTCAGAACAAAAAAAATATACCGAAGCAGAGAAATACTATTTAAAAGGAATTGAAAAATATGGAAGAAAATTAAGATTATTATTTGGATTAGCAACAGTATATAAAGAACAAGAACGATATAAAGAAGCTAAAGAAATATATGAAGAATTAAAAAGTTCTAAAGATAAATCTATAAAAGAAATGGCAGAAAAAAATTTAAAAGAATTAGGAAGAGAAAATAACTATGAGTAATATTTTTGAAAAAATGTGGGATGGATTAAAGCAAATAATTTATGAATTTCAGCATCCTAAAGAAGTGAGAGAAAAAACTAGAAAGTATATTGATTCTAAAGGTAAAAAAATGATAGATGAAGTTAATGAAGATCCTTCATCGTATATTTGTGCAGGAGCTAGAGTTGTTTGTAGTGGGAGTCATTCAACTGCTGCAGATGGAGATGTAATTGTGTTTAATCCAACACATGCAAGTGTATTTTTTGACGGAAAAAGAATAATGGGGACAACAGCAGATATAAAAGGAGAGAATTTCATTTTTTTAGGTAAAATAGTTTGCGATTTAAGGGAAGATAAAAGTTGTGCATTGAATAGAGGAATAGGTTCTCTTCGTTGGGAAAATTATTCAAAATTACAAATTGGTGAAGAAAATGCATTATTAGAGAATACTTATGCCGAATGTCCCGAAGGCGGGCTTGTAAGATTTTTTACTAGTGGACAAGATTCAGAATTTATCTCTTTTGTAAGTTCCTATATTGACCCTAATCAGGGGAGAATTGTAAAGACAGTCTATACGGCAGTAACATTATATAAATCAGGAGTAGATGTTGGTATGGCTGTTGCTGAAAAATCAGTTATAAAATTTGTTCCTGCAGGAGTTGAATTTTTAGGTGGTACAAGGTCACTTATAACGACTACAACAGGAGTAGATTTTTGTTATGAGGCTGGATATGCTTATATGAAAAAAAGAAGTGAAAAAGATAAGAAAAAGATGGGTCAAAAAGGTGCTAAAACTTGTGATTTTGTAGAAAATGCTACTTCAGTTTTTTCACTAGGAACTGATTCTGCTGATTTTATTGTAAATAAAAATAAAGAAATTAAGGCAAGAAATTTAGAAATTATAGAAAGTAAAACCCGGATAGAAGAATTAGAAAGAAAACTTACAAGTGGAAATTTAACTGATTTAGACAAAAAATATATAAGGAATAGGATTTCAGCGAACAAATATGGAATAGAAGTTAATGAACTAAATATAACAGTAGCAGAAAATGATATAAGGAAGCGACTAGAAAATGAATATAGAAAAGCTCCTAAAACATTAGGAAAATATACAAAAGATCAAATAAAAGGAAAACTATTAGAAAGTATTACGCAACCTTGGGTTGATTATGAAACCAATTATATTACAAGAACAGAGGGGCATTTTTATACAACAGAACCTACGAATGTAGAATAAAAAATGGAAGTGAGAGGAATGTATTTAGAAAATTATAAATTTAGATATAAAAGAAAATTTGTTATACCAAGCCAGAATTTTGAAGAAAAGTTTGACTATAGTTCTATGTTGTATATAAATAATTTTTTTAATGAAAATGAAAAAAATTATTATCATATAATGGAGTTAGATATGAACGCAAAGTTAGACGGAAAAAAATTAGGGAAAGAAGCTATAGTGTTTTATGTTTTTGCTTCTTTAATAGTTGAAATAACTCCTGATGAGTATCTAGCTAGAATTTATAATGAAAAGAATTTATTATACCGGTTAAATTTGATAAAGGAAATCGTAGAAAATGAACCTAAATTAATAGAAAAGTTGGGAGAGTATGAGATAATTATAAAAGATAGAAATTTATTGTTACAGTATACTAATAGCAGTCGATATATAAATTTATTGTTTTTATCACCATATAAAAAAATTACTAAAGATGAGTATAATTTGAAAAATTTTTTTACAAATATTGAGATACCGTTAAAAATAAACCAAGGAACCTTTAATGAAAAAATAGAACTTACAGGGGAATTGGATTTATCAAAAATAAATTATTTAACTATTGAAAAATATTTTAAAGAAAACTATAATTTAGAAATTGATAATTTTAATTTTTTATATAAATTAATAATTTATTTTAAAAATGAAAAAATAATCAGTATGTTTAATGAGATAACGTTTGAAGCAAACAAAATAAAAATAAAAGAAGTTTCAGAGATAATATCAGATTTTGAAGAAGATTAGAGGAGAAGTAATGCTTGAAAAAGAAAAATTTTATATTTATAAAATGGAAATATTGACAAAGATAATGGGAAATACAACTGAAGAAAATGAATATAGGAGATTAAAATTTATAAATAAAGAAGAAGATTATATAGTAGTAGATTATACAGATTATGATACTAAAAAATATACTTCATCTAATTTTTTTCTTTTTTTCTATAATGAAATAATTGAAAAATATTTTAATATATTACAGATTGGAAAAAAAGAAAATACTTTGGTTATTAAAAATAAAAATGAAATTTCAAAAAAAATAGAAACAGCTTCGTTTGAGTATTTTAAAGAATATCCGAAAAAAATAAAAGATGTAAATTTTATATTAAAAGAAATTATTAAAAAATTAAAATACGAAAATTTTGAGCAAGAATTAGAAAGTAGTAGTATTTACCCATACATATTTAAACTTGAAAAAATATTAACTTCTAAAAAAGATAAAATAGAAACAAAAAGCTATGAAGTTATCTCAGGCTATAATTTACCTACTAAAATTAATTATTTTCAGAAAAAGTTTTCAAAAGATAAGATTATGATAAATTTTGAAGAAAAAATTGATGAAAAAAAAGTATCATGTGCTTCTCTTATAGAGGAGTTTAGAAATTTTTTAAATATTTCAAAAAGTTTTCCTTTTAAATTTGATTTTATAATAAGAGGGTACTATATTTATGATATAGTAAAAAACAATATTTTAAAAATTGAAATAATTAAAGAAGTAAAATTTTTTCAATCTAATATAATATCTAAAAGAGTTTTGGTACAGGAAGATTTTAATGAAAAAAATATTGAAAAAACTTATGATGAGATAAAAGAAGAAATGTATAAATATTTAAATTTAATGAAAAATAAAGAAATAATTGATAAGAAAAAAATTATGAATTTTATAAATAAG
>CAURGH010000043.1:0-4397 GCA_963524305.1 uncultured Leptotrichia sp.
TTTTTCAGAAAAAAAGAAGCTGAACTCAAAATTTTAACCATTTTGAGACAGCCCCTTTTTTTTGTTTTAATAAAAAAAATTTAACTAATTTTTAAATTACTAACTAGTTAAATTTTAATCATTAAATTAAATAAATTTTAATTATTTTACATCATAAATAAATGTAAAATCTTTTTCAATATCAGGATGTAATTGCTTACCTACGAAACATCTTTTTGCAACACCTTCCAATTTTTCTCTATGTTCAGCTGAAAGACTTTCAGGTAAGTGGTATTCAATTACAAATTTTGTGATTCTATCATCTTCTACAACTTTATCTCCTTTTGCATGAAGTCCGCTCACGTTAATATTTAAAATACGAGCTTTTGATTCGATAGTAGACATTACGCATGTTATCAATGCAGCTACTAAAAGGTCACTTGGAGAACCAGTTTCATCATAACCACCAAATTTTTTAGCAATATCTGTAAAAAACTCTTGGTTTGATTTGTCAGTAATTTTATTTCTTCCATTTTCTAAAAATTCAGCTTTAATCATAACTTTCACCTCTTTATAAATTTCTATTTAAGTTTATTTTAAATCATATTCCTTATTTTAACATTTTTTATCTTCAATAAATTCCTTTTTTAGATTTTCAGGAATATTATCATTGATGTCTTTCTTTTCATCTTTTCCTTTATCAGAATTTTTATCATGAGTAACAAAATCGTCAAATATTTCTTTGAAAAATCCGATTTCTAATTCTTTTGAAAATACATTTTTTAAAATAATCATAACAACTGGACCAACTAAAAATCCAGAAACTCCTAAAAGTTTGAATCCAGAATACATAGAAATCAAAGTTATCAAAGGATGGACTCCAATATTCTCACTGATTAATTTTGGTTCTAACATCTGTCTAACGGATAACACGATGAAATAAACAATAAGAATTCCAATCGCTAGTTTAAAATCGCCAAGAAGTATTTCGAGTACAACCCAAGGAAGTAAAATAGCACCAGCTCCTAAGATTGGCAAAGCATCAATTATACAAATAACTATTGACATTAATAATGGATAATGCACATTAAATTTTAAAAATGACAATAAATTCAATAAAGTCAATAATTCAAAAAAACAAAGAGTCATCAAGATTAATTGTGCTTTTATGTAAGAACCTAAAACTGTAAACATTTCTCTTTTGATATTATAAATTTTTTCTAACCAAATTCTTGGAAATTGTTTTTCTAAGAAACTAACAATTTGCGTTTTATCAAGACTTATGAAAAAAGTAGAAAGTATCATAATACAGGTATAAAGTATCAATGTTGGTATAGAAGTAATAAAACCAATGAGTTTATTAATAAATAACCCGGCTTGTCTAGCACCTTTTGAAATGAAACCGTTTATAATATTTTTGGCTTCATTTGTAAATCCTTCTGGCAATTGTCCTAAATAAGAATAAACTACATCAACTGAATGATTCCATAAATTCTTTGCTTCTTCGGAATAATGATCTAAACTATTTGATAATTTATAAATTTCTTCAAACAATTTTAACGAAGCAAGAACAATGGAACCTAAAAATATTCCTAAAAATAGTACTATTGAAATAATAGTTGCTAATTTATGAGAAAAATTAAGTCGCTTTTTAAGAAAATTAGCAAATGGTTGCGTTAATATTGAAAAAATTAAACCTAATAAAAATGGAAATAAAAATAGTCCCAATTTAAATCCTATAAATACAACTAGTAAAACTAAAGCAATATATACTATAAAATACAATTTTTTAAAATCAAAACTCTTGTAACTTGCCATAAATCACTCCTTTATTTTTAAATTTTTATAGTTAAATTATATAATAAATGTGAGAAATTGTAAATATAATATTTATAAAATGAGATATTGAATAAATATTATTTTATAATTATTACTTTTACAACTTTTAAAAAAAATAATTAATTGTCCACTTATAAAAATGACAAATTTCTTGTTTGAATCTTATTGAAATCATTGATTTTAAAATATGAAGATTGCTTACAATATTGACAATAGAAAAAATAACGGTATACTTTTAATAAATAAAATAAAGATTAGTAACTGAAGGTGATACAAAATGAAAATAACAGGATTAATGATAAACTATTATTTTGTTTGCAAACGAAAGTTGTGGTATAACTCACGAAATATTAATCTTGAAGAAGAAAATGAAAATGTTCAAATGGGGAAATTGATTGATGAAAATAGTTATAACTTGGAAACGAAACAAATAATGATAGAAGAAACTGTAAATATTGATTTTATTAGGTATTGGAAAGTTATTCATGAGGTTAAAAAAAGTAAATCTATTGAAGAAGCAGCTATTTGGCAAGTAAAGTATTATATTTATTTTTTAAAGCAAAGAGGAATTGATATTGAAAAAGGAATCATTGATTATCCTGTAGTTAAAGAGCGTAAAGAAGTGTTTTTAACATTGGAAGATGAAAAAATATTAAAGGATATTTTAAAAGATATTGAAAAAATTTGTTTAAATGAAAAAATTCCTCCTGTAATTAATGAAAAAATGTGTAAACAATGTTCCTATTATGAGTTTTGCTATATTTGATAATTTTCTAAAATAAAATTTATTTGAAAATGTTTTTAAAATTGCTTAAAGCTATATAAAAATTGCTTAAAATTATATGTCATCAAAAAAATCAAATTACAAAAACTACTGGAAAGGAGGATTCATAATGTCAGAAAGTTATTTCATTTTTTCAAATGGAGAATTAAAGCGAAAAGACAATGTTATTAGAATTACTGCAGCGGATGGAAGATTTAAAGATATAAAAATTGAAGTTACTCGTGATATTTATCTATTTGGAGAAATTTCATTGAATACAAAAGCTCTAAATTATTTGGCACAAAATAAGATTCCAATTCATATTTTTAATTATTATGGATTTTACACAGGAACATTTTATCCAAAAGAATCAAATGTTTCTGGGAAACTTTTTGTAAAACAAGTTGAAAATTATACGGATAATAAAAAAAGAATTGAATTGGCACAATTAATAATTGATGCAGCAAGTACAAACATTTTGCGAAATTTGAGATATTATCAAGAGCGTGGAAAAGAATTGGAGTCAGAAATAACAGATATTAAAGCACTTAGAAAAGGAATTTTTCGCACAGAGAATGTTGAAGAATTAATGGGAATAGAAGGAAGTATTCGCCGTATTTACTATACTGCATGGAATACTATTGTGAATCAAGAAATAAATTTTGAAAAAAGAGTAAAAAGACCACCTGATAACATGATTAATACAATGATTTCTTTTTTGAATACATTGGTTTATACAGCTTGTTTGTCAGAAATTTATGTGAGCCAACTGAATCCAACAATAAGTTATTTACATAGCGTTGGTGAAAGAAGATTTTCTTTATCACTTGATATTTCCGAAGTATTTAAGCCACTTCTAGCAGATAGAATTATTTTTTCATTACTGAATAAAAAAATGATAACAGAAAAAGATTTTGTAAAAGATTCAAACTATTTCTACATGAAAGAAAATGCTCAAAAATTAATTTTGAAAACTTTTAACGAAAGATTAGAAACAACGATAAAACACAGAGATTTGAATCGAAAAGTTTCTTATCGTCATTTAATGAGGTTAGAAGCATACAAATTAGTAAAACATTTATTAGAAGATAAAAAATACGAAGGATTCAAAATATGGTGGTAATATGTATATAATTTTAGTTTATGATATTCTTTCTGATGAAAATGGAGCTAGAATTTCCAGAAATATATTTAAAATTTGTAAAAAATATTTAACGAATGTCCAAAAATCAGTATTTGAAGGCGAGATAACACCAGTATTATTAAAAAAATTAAATATAGAATTAGGGAAATTTATTCGCAAAGATAAGGACTCCCTAATAATTTTTAAATCTTGTCAAGAAAAATGGCTAGAAAAAGAATTTTGGGGAATCGAAGATGATAAAACTTCAAACTTCTTTTAAATAAAATCTGTCGACCTGTAATAACACTAAAAAGCTGGGACATCGACAGATTTTTTGTAATATCGATTTTTATTGGATTTTTTGATTGTTTTATAAAAAGATAAAAAGAAATTCTTGATAAAAATATATATAAATATTGGTATCGACAAAAATGAGGAAAAATGGTATACTATTCATGTAGTTTGAGGAAGATAAGATTTAATAGAAACATTTTGTATTGTAAATTTCTTTTTTAAAAGAAAGCAAGAAAGTCATGCGACTATTTAATAGAAACATTTTGTATTGTAAATATTTTATTCTTTTTCTTAAAATCAATTCTAAGCTACATTTAATAGAAACATTTTGTATTGTAAATTAGTAATAAATCTAATTCATACTCGCTTAAATAATTATTTAATAGAAACATTTTGTAT
>CAURGH010000044.1:0-4346 GCA_963524305.1 uncultured Leptotrichia sp.
TTTGAGGATGCTTGAGTATAAGTTGATGTTTTTAGGGAAACAATTTTTGAAGATAAATAAATGGTTTCCATCATCAAAAACTTGTAGTAAATGTGGAAATGTTAAAGAGGAACTGAAATTATCAGAAAGAAGCCATAAATGTGAGTGCTGTGGAATTGAGATTGATAGAGATTACAATGCGGCACTGAATATAAAAAACATTGGGAAATTGATGTTGAAATATTAGAAAAATAAAAAAAGACAGGGTAGGAACTACCCGAAGAGCTTGGTAAATATATTTGGCTAACAAAAGCAGATACTTCCCAAGAAGCTCCCGCTTCTAAAAGCGGGAGTAGTTCACTTAATCTAACATAGAAAGGAAAAATTATGAAAAAATTAAATTCTATAATACAATTTTTTGTATTTTTATTTCCAATTTTACTATTTTTGTCTTATAAAGGAGTTCAAACACTCAGTTATATAATTTTACTTTTTTTTATTCTACAAATAATAAATAAAAATAATAGAATTAGTTTAAACTCTTACTTAGATAAAAAAATATCTATTGGTCTTCTAATTTTTATAGCAACACCTTTTATTATTTCAATTTTTAGTGGGGGAATTATGTCCCGTTCAGATAATTACATTTATTTATATTTTTTGATGTTTTTCCCACTAGTATATTTTATTAATACCGAAGAAAAATTTTTTCTTTTTTTAAAATTTTTATTTGGAAGTGCAATAATCTCACTAATAGGTGCTCTTGTATTTTTCATTACAATTTTTAAAGAATGGGCTAATCCAAAAGGATTCTATTATCCAAGAATACAATTTGTATTGCCAACACAAGATTTTGCAAATATAATGTGTATCTTTTTTTTATTTATGATTTCATTTTTACTCTTTTATAAAAATGAAAATAAAAAAATAAAAATAACCTTTTTAATTTCAGCAATACTAGCTATTTTTATTTTATTAGTAAATAGATCTAAAATGGTTTACATCTGTTTATTCCCTAGTGTTATATATATTTTATGGGAAAAAAACAAAAAATATATTTTATCATTTATATCTGTGTGTTTTGTCGGTTATTTTTTCCTTCCAAAAGCTATTTCTGAAAGATTACAATACATTATAAAATTTGACAAAGATCCTTCTAGTCATTTACGTGTTTTATTTTGGGAAAGTGCTATTGCTTCTTTCAAAAAAAGTCCATTATTTGGAATGACGACAAAAGATAGAGTTAATTTTAATCTGAATCATTTTAAAAATAACGGTACCCTTGAATATATTGCCAACAATTATGAATTTAAAGTAACTGAAACTGGAATTGTAAATACTCATAATATGTATCTTCATTATTTGGCATACTACGGAATTGGAATATTTTCTTTAATTTATTTTTTATTTATTGTTATTCCTTCAAGACTTTTAAAAATAAATTATTTGAAAAATAATTTTAATGATACTCGTTTTATTGCTCTTGAAGTTGCAATAAAATCTTCTTTTATTGCCTATTTAATTCAAAATTTAACAGAAATTAACTTAAATAAAAAAATAATGGTTTTCGTTTTTACAATTATATTATTCATAATTAACTATATTTATAAAAAACAATTTTCAAAAAATTAAAATAAAAGGAGATGTTTCATAAATCAACAAATATACAATCCATATTCTATAAATATATTTGTCCCATGAAACAACTCCTTTTTTTATTATTTACAACCTCTTTTCAATCTCTCCATACACCCTCTCAACACTAATCCCAGGTATCCCCCTATAATAATCCTTCCTATACGCATACTGGTGTTTAGGTATTTTCACAATATTATTCTCATAAAATTCATTATCCTCAATAACATTACTCTTCTCTTTCCAAGGAAAAAATCCTAACGAACGTTTCCCTGGTCCAAAAATTCCAATCACAAAAGGTTTCTCAAATCCACTAGCAATATGAATCGGAGAACTGTCATTTCCTACAACAACATCCGCATACGACAAAAGAGCTGAAAATTCTAATAAATTTATCTCTCCTCTTAGATCAATCACATTTCTCTTAGAAAAGTTTAAAGGTAATTCCTTTTCAACTTTACTACCTGTAATAATCACTATATTTTTAGGCTCTTCAGACAATCTCTGTATCACTTCTCTATATTTCTCAATCGGCCACATCTTCTCAGGTCTTTGACTCCCAGGTGCAACAACAATTATCTTCTGTGTTGCTTCTTCATAGCCACTTTTTTCTAAAATATTTCTAATCTTCATTTTATTCTCATTAGTCGGATAAATTCTAATTGGAATTCTCTCTCCCTCGTAATCAACCAAATCCAACAATCTCTCAACCTCATGCTTTTTCATATCATAATGCACCTTTTTATCCAACATCCACGCTCCACTAGCCACATCAAACCCAACAATTTTAGGTATCCCAGCTAACTTTGCAAGTGCAATAGACCTTATAAATCTATGAGGTATCACCGCATAATCATATTTTTTCTCTTTCAAAATCTTCAAAATCCTAAAAAAACCCCTAATTCCTTTATCTTTACCCTTTTTATCATATAATATAATTTCATTCAAATTTGGATTATTATCAATAATACTTTTGTTCGCTGGCAAAGTCAAATAATCTATCACTGAATCTGGATACATATCTTTCAATCTTTGAATCAACGGCGTTGATAACACAATATCTCCAATAAACGCTGTATGTATAATTAATATTTTCATATCTCACCTTTTTCTCGTTTTCTTTTGTAAATTATATCATAAATTCCAATATTTTTTAAACTTTTATTTGCATTTCTTTATTTTATCTTCTTTTTCAACTCAATAAACTATATATCTCCTATAAAAAAATTGAAAATTTTTAAAAAAGTTGTTGACAAAGTAATATAAATAGTGTATAATACTTTTTGTCTTGAAGAAGATTTGTTGGGCTGTCGCCAAGCGGTAAGGCACTGGACTTTGACTCCAGCATGCAATGGTTCGAATCCATTCAGCCCAGCCATTTTTTTATATATGATATTAACTATGCTAAATTAACCGTATCGAGGTTTTAAATGTAGCATTTTTTTATTTATACAGAAATCTGTATTATTTACTGCAAAATAAAACCACACTTGTCTTATAAATGAAAAATAATTTTACTAAGACAAAATCTATAACTCAAATAAAACTATCCTCCTTTCACAAATTTTCTCACAATTGTTTTCTATGTAAACAAAGAAATAATTATTCTATAAATTTTACTCACTATAATTTTAAAATTGTCGAAACATACTTTTTATGATATAATAAAATTCATAAATTAAAATGTATTTTAATTATGATAATAACATTTTTATTCTCAACATATAAATTTTAAAGTTATTAATACTTCAAAAATAACAAAAATTTTTATTATATTTATTATCATAAGACATAAAATTTTACATTTAATAAAAAAATTAATCAAATGCAAACTAGCATATAATGGAAGGACATATGATATGAAATTAATTGTTGGATTAGGAAACCCAGGAGAGCAATATAAATTGACAAGACATAATATCGGTTTTATTTTCATTGATGAATATTTAAAAGAAAACAATATCAATAATATCAGAGAAAAATTTAAATCTGAATTTATTCAAACTAATTTTCAAAATGAAAAAATATTTTATCAAAAACCTTTGACATTCATGAATTTAAGTGGTGAAGCAATCGCTGAAGCAGTAAATTTTTTTAAAATCAATCCAAAAACTGAACTTTTTGTAATCTATGATGACATGGACATGAAATTTGGTAAATTAAAAATAAAAAAAGAAGGTAGTGCTGGCGGACATAATGGTATCAAATCTATTATCAGTCACATCGGAAAAGATTTTATTCGAATTAAATATGGAATCGGAAAACCAGAATTAAAAGAAGAAACAATAAAACATGTTCTTGGAAAATTTACTCCTGAAGAAAAAGAAATCTTAAAAGAAAGCAGAAAAAAAATCTTCGATTTGATAGAAGATATTAAAACAGATACTTCAGTAGAAAAACTAATGAATAAATATAATTCAAAAAAATAAACATTTATTTTATTTGACAATAGAATAGAAAAAGAGGCTAATACATCTCTTTTAAATTATCAAATATATCAATATCAGTAAATAATTAAAAAAATATGAATTTAATTTCTTTATAAATAAAAAATTGAGAGTGAAATAAATTTTTATATTAAAGTAAAAATTTAACATATCCTAAATTTTCATTCTATAATATTTACAAATTTAATCACTCTCATATCATCCTATACCATATATTATATTTAGTAATTAATAAAAAAATGGCGTCCCCGGTTGGACTCGAACCAACGACCCTCTGATTAACAG
>CAURGH010000045.1:0-4217 GCA_963524305.1 uncultured Leptotrichia sp.
GTTTCCATAACTGAGGCTTCTTATTGTAACAGTCCTGTAGTCATGTATATTCATCTTTCTGCCACAGCAGTTCTGCCTTATATCATTGTAACAAATGTTTGACAACTATACAAAACTATTTGAAAATTAAACAAAATTTAACTTGACAAAATACGGGGGGGGGGTATAATACATTCATTAATAATTTGAAAAATTATTAAAATTTATTTTATGAGGTGATAAACATGAAAATCACAGAATTAAATGAAATGGAACTAATGGTAACAAATGGTGGA
Source organism: uncultured Leptotrichia sp. (assembly GCA_963524305.1). Taxonomy (GTDB): domain Bacteria; phylum Fusobacteriota; class Fusobacteriia; order Fusobacteriales; family Leptotrichiaceae; genus JABCPH02. Next base: position 276 of record CAURGH010000045.1, read on the forward strand.
GGCTTTGGAAACAGAAGCAGATCACATGGACACGGAAGTAATTCAAAAAGTAGTCGTAGTGGAGGGCATAAAAGAGACTGTAGTTGGAGTAACAGAGACTTCAGTAGAGAAGTAGTTAAAGGTGGTGTTACTGGAGCTGTTGGAGGAGCTATTGGAGGCTCTTTTGCAGGAGGAGTAGGTGCTGGACCTGGAGCTGCGGCAGGAGGATTAGGTGGAGCAGCAGCGGCAGGATATGCTTTTGATAGAGGAGCTTGCAAATTAGGATGGTAATCGAAATTTTTAAGGAAGTAAAATTATGAATAAGAAATATCAAAATATGATAGTTATAATGGCTTCAATATCGTCAGCCATAATTGGTGGTAGAATAATTGATGAATATGGATGGGTTATAGGTTTAATAACAGCTGCAATTACAGGTGCTGTTGTTGGATTGCTTGGAAAAATTATATTAAAGTTTCTTAAAATTAATAGATAAATTAAATAAATACGTATTTATTATATAATTATAACCCTTAACCTAATCCTAATAAAACTTTTATTTAAATAGAGAGTTTCTAGTTTTTAGGAACTCTTTATTTTTAAAGAAAGAGAGGTGGAAAAAGATTTTTTCGATATTTAAAAGATATTGTTGTGTTTTACAAAAGGATGAGAAGGATTGCGGACCTGCCTGTATATTAACAATAGCTAAGCAATATAATTCAAATTTTTCAATTGCCAAGTTACGGCAAATATCAGGAACAGATAGAAACGGAACTAATCTTGCAGGAATGATAAAAGGGCTGGATTATTTGGGATTTGATTCAAAGGCAGTGAAAGTTGAGGATAAAAAAATTGATAATAGTGTGTCTTTTCCTATAATAGCACATATTCAAACCACAAATAATTTTTTACACTATGTGGTTGTTCATGATGTAGATAAGAAAAGAATTATTATTTCTGATCCTGAAAGTGGGATAAAGAAAGTTTCCCACAAAGAATTTTCTGAAATATGGACTGGAATCCTGATTTTAATTGAGCCTAAAAAAAATTTTCAGAAGAGAAACGAAAAAGATAATTCTTTGAGTAGGTTCTTTTATGTTTTGAAAAATCAAAAAAGTCTTTTGTTTAATATATTTCTAGCCTCAATACTTTATACTGTGCTTGGCATAGTAACTTCATTCAGTTCGAAATTTCTGATAGACTATATTTTAAAAGATAAACTTATGACTACATTAACTGTAATGGTTGTGGGAATGGTAATACTTGAAATAATTCAAATGCTGCTTAGCATATTTAGGGGATATTTGCTAATATTTTTAGGACAACGGATTGATATAGCAGTATTGCTTGGATATTATAATCATGTAATAAAATTGCCAATGAGGTTTTTTTTCAACAAGAAAAACAGGAGAGATAACATCAAGATTTTCCGATGCGGATAATATAAACGATGCAGTAGCTGAAACGGTATTGACATTAATGCTGGACGTCATAACAGCTATTACAGGTGGAATTATTGTTTATATTCAAAATCAATATTTGTTTTTCGTTTCAATGGCTGTACTATCATTTTATCTTGTGATTGTATTTTCGTTTAAAGAAATTCTAAAAAAGATAAATAACGAAGTTTTAGAAAATAACTCTCAATTAACTTCTTTTATAATTCAAAGTATAAACGGAATAGAAACCATAAAAGCGTATAATCTTGAAAAAAGTATACAGGATGAAACAGAATTTAAATATTTAAAAGTTATAAAATCTTCATTTAAGAGAAGTAAAATCTATAATTTATTAACTTTTCTATCGGGTATTGTAGAATTAATAGGGAATACTTTGATAATGTGGGTAGGTGCAATCCAAGTTATAAATGGAAAATTAACATTGGGAGAAATGATGGTATTTAATACTCTGTTGGAATATTTTACAAATCCAGTAAAAAATTTGATAAGTCTTCAGCCAACTATTCAGACTGCTACGGTATCAGCTGATAGACTTGGAGAAATAATAGATTTGGATATAGAACAAAGTGATGAAAAAATGATTCCTCAAAATTTAAAAGGAGATATTGAAATAAAAGGATTAAATTTTAGATATGGAACAAGAGAGTTAATTTTAAAAAATATTAATATGGAAATAAAGCAAGGTGAAAAAATAGCGTTGGTAGGCGAATCAGGAAGTGGAAAAACAACTTTAGCTAAATTAATTCTTAAATTTTATGATTTTGAAAAAGGAGATATTAATATCAATAATTTTAATTTAAAAGATATAGACAATACTTTTTTGAGAAATAGAATAGCTTATATTTCGCAGGATATGTTTTTATTCAATAAAACGATAAAAGAAAATCTTATGTTAAACGATGAGATACAGATTGATAATATTATAGAGTTATCAAAAAAAGTTAATGCCTACGAATTTATAAATGAATTACCGCAAAGATTTGATTATATGATAGAAGAAAATGGAACAAACTTATCGACAGGACAAAAGCAAAGATTATCTATTTTAAGAGCCTTACTTAAAAATCCTGATATTTTAATAATGGATGAGGCTACAAGTAATCTTGATTCAATAACAGAGAGTGCTATTCAAAAAACATTAAATAATCCTGAATTTAGTATGACTACAATAATAATTGCCCACCGATTAAGTACAATACGATTGTGTGATAGAATTTATGTTCTTGATAAAGGGGAAATAATAGAATCAGGCACTCATGAAGAACTATTGAATTTAAAAGGTAAATATTACACATTATGGAAAGAGCAGGAAAATATTCATGAAAATTAAAATTTATAAATATGATGAAATTGAAACAGTTAAAGAATTATCAAATCAGAAAGTCAGTTCATTTTATGTAATATTAGTCTATTTTATGTTAATAATTATTATCTCATTTTTGATTTGGAGTTACTTTGGAAAAATAGATTTAAAAATAAAAGGAACAGGGACACTAGAAACAAAAATAGACAATAGTATTGTAGTAAATGTTATGACTGGAAAAGTTAAAAATAATAATATAATTCAAGGAAAAAAGGTAAATAAAGGAGAACTACTATACGAGATAGAAAATAATTCTCTATCTATCGAAAAAAATTATTTACAAAAAAGTCTAGCGGAAAAGAAAAATCTTTATAATGCAATTTCAAGTGGAAAATATAACAAAGATACATCTGTTTCAAATTATTTATCAAAAAGACAAGCATATCAATCAGAACTAGATTCATTAAATATTGAAATAGGCGAACAAGAAAAAACAGTGTATACTAATTCAGAATTGTATAAAGTAGGAGGACTTTCAAGATTTGACTATGAGAAAAGCCAAAATCAATTATCAATTTTAAAAAAAGGAAAAAACAATTAGAAATAGAATATCAAATATCGAAAAATAATGAAAAAATAACACTTGATAGCGAGATAAAAGAATTGAAAATGAAGATAAAATCAATGAATGACAGTATTAAAAATACAAAAGTTGTAGCTTCTATTTCAGGATATTTAGAAGTTATGACACCGATTAATAATGGAGATACTGTGGCTTCTGATGTAAATATAGCCAAAATTATTCCTTCTGAAAACGATTATAAAATTAATATTTATGTTGAAGAAAAGGATATAACAAAAATAAAAAAAGGGAATAACATCAATTACCATCTTAATTTTCCTGATGAAAAGAAAAATATATCTTTAAAAGGAAAAGTTGAGTTAATTTCAAGAGACAGTATTGTAAGAGAGGATGGCAATAAATACTATCTAGTAATCGGAAATATAGACGCTAAAAATGTAAATACCTTAAATCTAAAAAAAGGAATGTCGTTAGAAAGTAGTATAATTTATACAAAAAAACGGATAATAGATTATATACTTGAGATTCTAAGTTTCAAAGTAAAAACGCTCAAATAAAAGGATGTGTAAAAATTTTTGTGTAAACCTCTAAATAATATATGGTAAAATAACTATATA
>CAURGH010000046.1:0-4121 GCA_963524305.1 uncultured Leptotrichia sp.
TTGGAATTCATTTTGGATCATTATTTGATGCAACTCAAACTAAAATTGTTCAAAATGGAGATGTTCAATTAGTTAAAACAGTATCTTGGTATGACAACGAAATGTCTTATACTTCTCAATTAATTAGAACATTAGGATATTTCGCAAGCAAAATTGCTAAATAATTGATTTTAAAAAGTTTTTAGAATTATTATAGAGAGAATCGGCTAGAAATAGTCGATTTTTCTTTTTATAATTTGAAATTATTTTATTTAAAAGAAAAATAAAAAAAGGAGCAGGAGTTAGTGTAATGCCAGGAGTTACAATTGGAAATGATGTTGTAATTGCTGCAGGAAGTGTCGTTACTAAAAATATTCCTTCTGGAGTTGTAGCAACTGGTGTTCCATGTAAAGTTGTAAAAAAAATAACAGATTAAAAAACAAGAAATTTTACTATTTGTAAATTTTAAGTGGTAAAATTATGGTAGAAATAAATATTTGTAAATAACGGACTTTTCAATTAATAGGTATAAATAACAATATAAAAAATTATTAGGAGAGATTGTAAAAAAATGAAAAATTATAAAGAGTTAGAAAAAATATTATTTTCAATGGATGGAAAAAGTTATTCAGCGTATAAATCCCTAAAGGGAGAATATAAATTTCCAAAGTATGTTCTTGCAATTGACCACGTCCAATCAGATCCTTATGCTCCGCCTTCAAGAATGCGAATTATAATGGATAGAAAAATTTCAGGAATTCCTTATGAATTAACAGATACAAAGGAGAAAAATATTGCAGTTTCAGATTTTCTTACAAGAAATTTTTACAAGGAAATTCAGAAAAATGGAAATGATAGTTCAGGAACTGGAGGAAGCGGAAGGATTTTTATTGATAAATGTGGACAAGAAATTTTGGAAAGAACGTCGGTTTTGATAAAGGAAGATAAAATCGAAGTTAGATTTGAAATGGGAATGCCAGCAAGAGTTAGACGAATAATGGGAAAAGCTGCACAAAAAATTATTTTTGAACAGTTACCTAAAATTGTTGAAAAATCTATTATATATGATAATTTGAATAAAGAATCCTTAAAAGAGCAAATAGTTTTAGTATTAGACCAAGAATACATAAGAAAAGTATTGAAAGAAAAAGAATTAGTTGCATTTGTAGCTAATGATTCAATACTTCCACGTGAAAACGGAATTTCAGATAAACCTATGAAAAATGCAGTAAAATTCAAAAGTCCAGAAAAATTTGAAATTACGTTAAATCTTCCAAGTGGAAAAGAAGTATCTGGAATGGGGATTCCAAAAGGAATTACTTTAATTGTAGGTGGAGGTTATCACGGAAAATCCACTTTATTAGCAGCTCTCGAACGAGGAATTTACAATCACATTGCTCAAGATGGACGTGAATTCATAATTTCTGAAACAGATGCAGTAAAAATACGTGCAGAAGACGGAAGAAATGTAGAAAAAGTAAATATCAGCGGATTTATCAACAATTTGCCAGGAAATAAAGACACCAGAACTTTTTCAACTGAAAATGCAAGTGGAAGCACTTCACAAGCAGCAAATGTAGCGGAAGCACTAGAATATGGAACTTCTTTACTTTTAATAGATGAAGACACTTCAGCCACAAATTTTATGATTCGTGATGGAAGAATGCAAAAACTTGTTGCAAAGGAAAAAGAGCCTATAACACCATTTATTGACAGAGTAAAAGGACTTTATGATAATTTTGGAGTTTCCACTATACTAATTATCGGTGGTTCTGGAGATTATTTTGATGTTGCAAATCATGTTATAATGATGGATGAGTATGTACCGAAAGATGTAACAGAAAAGGCAAAGGAAATTGCAAAATCAGATGAAAATAAGCGAGAATTTTCTTCAAATGATAAATTTCAAGGAATTACACAGCGAATTCCACTCAAAAAAAGTTTTTCACAATCTGGAAAACTAGATAAAACAAAAGCTAAAGGGAAATACAGCATTCTATATGGAAAAGAATTAATCGACATTTCAGGACTGGAGCAACTTGTGGATGACAGCCAGACAAACTGCATTGCTGTAATGATTGACTATTTTAAAAATAAAGTGCTGGATGAAAAATTGACACTTTCGCAAGCGGCTAATAGGATTTATGAAAAGATTCAAAAGGATGGACTTGATTCAATTTCTTCGTATACAGGGCATCCAGGAAATTTGGCATTGCCTAGAAAGCAGGAATTTTGTGCGGCGATGAATAGATATAGGAAGTTGAAAATAAAATAGTTTATTTTTAAATTTTTACTTTTATCAATTAAATTTGAAATAAAAAATATTGTAGAGGAAGTGATGGTTATGAGAACTAAAGTATTGGTATTTGTAGGTTTGTTTTTTGTAAGTATGTTAGGAATTGCATCAGAATTAGTTTTTAAAGGTGGAGAATTAGTTTTTAAAAGTGGATATGACTTTAATACATATTCATATTCATTAAAGGCAAAAATATTCGATTATGGGCAGAATATAGTTTCGATTGAAATTGATACAAAAGGGCAAGGGAAAGATATTCAAAATAAGCAAATTGACAAAGGTACATTTAAAGTTTTTGCTAAAGGAACTTTGCCAAAAGACGCTGGAATTGTGCTAGACGATAAGACTAAATCATTGGGGACATTTGAAGTTGAGAGGGAAATTGAGAATATTTATGTGAATGACAAGGGAAATATTATTATTAATTTGAAATATGGAAAAGATGTGGCTGGAGCAAATACTTTGAGTTATGTTACAGGGGATGTTTCTCGAAATGTATTGATGAACTTGGAGTATAGAGTGGAGCAAAAAAAGGAGATAAAGGGTTATAAAACAGGATTTTATAGACAAGGGAAAGTTGTTGATGAGGAAGCTGATAAATTTTTAGCAACGAAGTCTAAAAGTGGAGTGAATTATCAATATTTTAAACCTGTTAATAAAGATGATGGGAAGAAACATCCGCTTATAATCTGGTTTCATGGGAATGGTGAAGGCGGATACAAGGATTATCGGAATAATGTTTCACAAAAATTGGCAAATCGTGGGGCAGTGGCTTTTGCAGAAGATAAAACACAAAAGATATTTGGCGGGGCTTATGTTGTGGCACCGCAGGCTGATGACACTTGGTATAACAATTATAGTAAAGGATACATAAAATCAGTAAAGGCTATGATTGATGAATTTGTTTCTGAAAATAATATTGATAAAAATAGAATTTATATTTTTGGAGCTTCTGCTGGTGGATATATGTCATTTAGAATGATGATTGAATATCCAGATTATTTTGCAGCATTTAGTACAAGTGCGGCTGCTCTTGATAAAGCGGCTACTTCTGGCGGAGTTGCAACTACTGCACAGGATTTGATGAAAATAAGAAATAAACCGCTTTGGATGGTTCACGCACAAAATGATCCGACTATTTCCTACGAAAATACAAGTAAAAGAGTTTATGACGTTCTTTCAAAATATGGAGCAATACTTTCCTCTTATCCAAATGTAAAAATTGGTGAAACTGAGTACAATGGACACTGGAGCTGGATTTACAGCCTTAGAAATATGCCTGTGAATGATAAAGGTGAACATTTATTTGAATGGATGGCAAGACAGAATTTGAAAAAGAAATTCAAAAAATCCTAAGTAATGATAAAATGATTGGACTTGATTTTTCAATGTTTGAATTATTTTTCAGTTTATCCAAAATATTTTAGGATGTTGGAAGAAAAATTGAAAAAATTTCAGAAATTATTATCAAGAAAAGTAAAATTTTCTAAAAATTTGGTATAAACAAAAAGCGAAAATATCAAAATTACATAAATATATCAAAAATTGTCGAAGATATTTTTTGCATAAATTATCAAAAAAATTGTCTGAAGGATATAATATTGTGGTTGTTGAGGATTTGAATATAAAAAAACATTGGAAAAGAAATGTTGAAATATTAGGAAATAAAAAAACAGGGTAGGAACTACCCGAAGAGCTTAGTAAATATATTTAGCTAGTAAAATCAGATACTTCCCAAGAAGCTCCTGCTTCTAAAAGTGGGATTAGTTCACTGGCATAATAGATTTATTTAAAAAAATAAAAAAAGTAGTTGACAATCTTTTTTGTTTTTGATATAATACCTCTT
>CAURGH010000047.1:0-3982 GCA_963524305.1 uncultured Leptotrichia sp.
TTGATAAATAAGACTTTTGGATGTGTTCGTTTTGTTTACAATACGATTTTGTATATTGCTAATAAAATTTATGAAGAAACTGGAAAAAATAAAATAATTACACCTGCTAGTTTGAAAAGTGAAAATCAATTTTTGAAAGAAGTAGACAGTTTGGCACTTTCAAATGCTCAATTGAATGTAAAACGATCGTTTACGAATTTCTTTCAAAAGAGAGCGAAGTTTCCAAGGTTCAAATCTAAAAAGAATAATATTAAAAGTTACACAACAAATTGTGTGAACAATTCGATACGAATTGAAGAAAATAAATATTTAGTTTTGCCAAAATTGAAAAAAGTTAAATTAAAATATCATAGAGAAATACCAAAGGATTACAAGATAAAGTCAGTAACACTAATAAACAGTAATGGAAATTACTATGTTTCTGTTTTTACAGAATTTGAAAAAGAAATTCAAAAAATACCAAGTAGTAATAAAGTAATTGGACTTGATTTTTCAATGTCTGAATTATTTGTCAGTTCTGAAAACCAAAGGGCTGATTATCCAAAATATTTTAGGATGTTGGAGAAAAAATTAAAAAAATTACAAAAATCATTATCAAGAAAAGTAAAATTTTCTAAAAATTGGTATAAGCAAAAAGAAAAAATATCAAGATTACATGAGTATATTAAAAATTGTCGAAGAGATTTTTTGCATAAATTATCAAAAAAATTGTCTGAAGCATATAATGCTGTAGTTGTTGAGGATTTGAATATGAAAGGGATGAGCCAGGCATTAAATTTTGGGAAAAGTGTAGGAGATAATGGATGGGGAATGTTTTTGAAAATGCTTGAGTACAAGTTGATGTTTTTAGGGAAACAATTTTTGAAAGTAGATAAGTGGTTTCCGTCGTCGAAAACTTGTAGTAAATGCGGAAATATTAAAGAGGAACTGAAATTATCAGAAAGAAGCTATAAATGTGAGTGCTGTGGAATTGAGATTGATAGAGATTATAATGCGGCACTGAATATAAAAAACATTGGAAAAGAGATTTTGAAATATTAGTAAATAAAAAGACAGGGTAGGAACTACCCGAAGAGCTTGGTAAATATATTTGGCTAGCAAAAGCAGATACTTCCCAAGAAGCTTCCGCTTCTAAAAGTGGGAGTAGTTCACTAAAGGTACATAATTTACTTTGATTAAAATAGAATAGGAATAAAAAATTATACTAAAAAATAATAGAATAAAAAAGGAAGGAGGAAATTAGTGGAAGACAAAAATTTAGAAGAATTAAAAGAAGAAGCTAAAAATAAAGATGTTGAAGAGTTAAAAAATGAGATAAGAAATAGAATGTCTGAATCAGAAGGAATTGAAGAGGAGGAAGAGGAAGAAATATCACCTGAGGAGATGGCTGAAGAAATTCAGAAGATTGAATCGGAAGAAGAGTTAGAAGAATATTTGGAAGATAATCACTTTGTAGATGTTGCAGAAAGTTTTGAAGAACTGGATGATGAAGAACTTTTGCGTGTATTTGAGTTGATGACAGATGAGCAAAAGGCAAATGTGATTGAGCAGGCTGATGATGATCTTCAGGAAAGAATATTTGAGTTGATTCCTGACGAAGAGGCAATTGATATTTTGGCATTTATGTCGCCAGATGATATTGTTGATATTTTGGGATTTCTTGATATACGGAAAAGTAAATCAATTTTGACAAAAATGAAAAGATCTCAAGCCAATAAGATTAGAGAATTATTAGGTTATGAAGAAGATACTGCTGGTGGGATCATGACAACTCAGTATATTGCGTTTAAGGAAAACTTGGAAATAAAAGAAGTTATGAAAAAGATAAAAATGATTGCACCTAGGACAGAGGTAATTGAAACAATTTTTGTAACGAATAGTAAAAAAGAATTGGTTGGAGAAGCTGATTTGAGAGATATTCTAATTTCTTCAGATGAAACAAAATTATCAGAAATAATGGACGAAAATATAAAGTATGTTTATGTAGAAGAAGATCAGGAAGATGTAGCTAGACTAGTTTCAAAGTATGATTTAAAAGTAGTTCCAGTAATTAATCACAAAAAAATGATATTGGGAATTATTACAATTGATGATATTATTGACGTAATTCAAGAGGAAAATACAGAAGATATCTTGAAATTAGGAGGGGTTTCTGAAGAAGAAGATATTTATTCAGATTTCTGGTTTTCTGTGAAACAAAGATTGCCATGGTTAGTAATAAATTTAGGAACAGCATTTTTAGCGTCATTCGTTATTGGAATATTTTCGGCAACAGTTGAAAAAGTGGTCATACTGTCTTCAGTAATGACAATAATCAGTGGAATGGGTGGAAATGCCGGGACACAAGCTTTATCTGTAACAATTCGTGCATTAGCATTAGGAGAGGTTGACTTAAAAGATACTCTCGGAATAATTTGGAAAACAATTTTAGTTGGAACAATAAATGGAGCACTTTTAGGATTGCTATGTGGAGGAATCTTATGGGCAATTTATGGAAATTTTTACATGGGATTAATCGTATTTTTGGCAATGATTGGAAATTTAGTAATCGCATGTATGATTGGATTCTTAATTCCAATAACATTAAAAGCAATGAAAATTGATCCTGCAATGGCCTCAGCCGTTATTTTAACAACAGCAACAGACTGTTTTGGATTTTTAATATTTTTAAGTTTAGCAACAGTATTTTTAAATAAATTAGTTTAAAATTTTAAAGAAAAGTCTTCAGAAAGGAGAATAGATGATAGTAGTAGGAGTAATTTTATGGGTGTTATTAATCTTTTTCTGGGCAAAAAAGCTTTTGAAACATTTGGCTTATAAAGTTGAGAAGTTAGAAGAATTAGATGGAGAATTTATTTATACAAGTTTGAAAATATTGAGAAAAAAATCAGAATATTTCCATATAAATGAAGTGGAAATGGCATATATTTCAAAAATGGTCATGACACAAAATTTCTTTAAAAGTTTATCTTTGAGTATTTTATTGAAAGACAGTTACACGATAAAATTACAAAAAAAGAAAGATTGTATATTATTTTTGAAGAGTTGTAAGGAAAATGAACCAGAATTGTTTAATAAGATTTTGGGAGCAGTACCAATTGGGATAAAAATGATTGGAATAGATATTTCTGAAATGATTGAAAAAGAAATTGAAAATTACAAAAATAATAAATAAAGGGGAAGTATGAAGGTTGAAAAAATCTTGGGTTATGAAGTTCATAGGAAAAAGGTTAAAAACATTAATTTGCGAATAAGACCAAATATGGAAATTTATATTTCGGCACCGATGAATTTACATAGTGATTACATCGAAAATTTTATTCGCTCAAAAGAAAAATGGATAAAACAAGTTTTGCAAAAAATTGAGGAAGCCAAACAGAACCAGTTACCATCGCAATATTTATCAGGTGAAAGACATAAGTATCTAGGAAAGGAATACGAGCTGGAAGTTAGGCAAGGCAATTGTAATAGAGTTAGTATAAAAGAGGAGAAAATCATTTTAACTGTAATTTCAAATATTTTTGAAAATTCAGATGAAAAGAAAAAAGTTATGGAAAAATGGTATTTTGAAAGTGCACAAAAAGTTTTTGTAAATGTAATACAAAAATGGTTGAAAATACTAGATGAATCAATAGAAAAATTGTCGATAAAACCAATGAAATCAAGATGGGGATCATGTAACTATGTTAAAAGATATATAAATTTGAATACAGAGCTCATAAAAAGAACACAATTTGAAATAGAATATGTAGTTTTGCATGAATTGACTCATTTGAAATATCCAAATCATGGAAAAGGATTTTATCGATATATTGAAAATTATATGCCAAATTATAAAATGGCAGAGAAGATGCTGAACGCAAAACATTATTATTAGAAATAAAAATAATCGTTGTTATAAAAATGACGATTATTTTTTTATTTATAAGGGTGTGTAAAAATTTTTGTGTAAACCTCTAAATAATATATGGTAAAATAACTA
>CAURGH010000048.1:0-3905 GCA_963524305.1 uncultured Leptotrichia sp.
TAATCAGAGGGTCGTTGGTTCGAGTCCAACCGGGGACGCCATTTTTTTATTTATAAAGAAATTAAAATAAATTTTTAGTATTTTTAAATTAAATATTTAGAAAAATTCAGAAAAATAATTATTAGGTTGATGTATGGTAAAACTTTTTATAGTAAAACTGCTTTAAAACTAAACTCATTTAACTTAAAATCTAATTTATACAATTTTAGTAGTTTGATTTTAAATAGATTTAAGTATAAGTAAAATATTTAGATAGATAATCATTAGTTTGATATATAATATAAGTAATTATATATATTTGACAAATAAAGTGATATTTGGTATATTACTGATAGTTATAGATTAATGAAATAAATAATAGTAATTAAATAAAAGTAGGGTAGTAGGATAGTAGGAAAATTAGAAATGGTATGTTATTTTGAAATTGAGATATTGTGTAGGTTTGTGTATTTAAATAATTCAAAGTATAGTCAGTTAAATGAGTAGAAAATTATTATTTAGATTGAGAGATTTATTGTAACTAAAAGTATATCGTTAATAATTATCCGTGTTCTCTTTTATGTTTAAAAGAGTTTTTTTATTTAATGAAAATTAAGCTATTTAAAACGAAAAAAGATAAAAAAAATTTATATTTGATAGTTGCTAGATAGGTTTTAATAGATTTTATAATAAAATTTAATAAATTTAAAATAGAAAATAGAAAATTTTATAAAATATTTTTGGTTTAATGATTTTGTCTTTTGGATTGGCTTATTTGAAATTTTAGGAGGAGAATATATGATAGTAAAAGTAGATGCGAAAATATCAAGTGAAAATTTAGAAAGAATAATTGAGAGATTGCAAAATGATTATAAATTGAAGTTGCATTTTTCGTATGGTGAGGAATATACAATTATAGGTGTTGTTGGAGATACTAGTGTAATTGATACGGATAGAATATTGTCGATAGATAGTGTAGCGGATGTTCAAAGGGTTCAGGAGCCATATAAACGAGCGAGTAGAAAATTTCATCCAGAGGATACAATTGTAAAAGTGGGAGATGTAGAAATTGGTGGAAATAATTTGGTTATGATGGCAGGACCTTGTTCTGTAGAAAATGAGAAACAAATTATTGATACGGCAAAAGCGGTGAAAGCTGCAGGAGCAACAATGTTGAGAGGTGGAGTAGTAAAACCCAGAACATCACCATATGCTTTCCAAGGATTGGGAATGGAAGGAATTGAATTGATGAAAAAGGCGAAAGAAGAAACAGGGTTGCCAATAATTTGTGAGGTTATGTCGATTGAACAGTTGGATAAATTTGGTCCGCATTTGGATATGATTCAATTGGGTGCTAGAAATATGCAGAACTTTGATTTGTTAAAAGCGGTTGGAAAAACAAATATTCCAGTGTTATTGAAAAGAGGATTGAGTGCGACAATTGAGGAATGGCTAATGTCGGCTGAATATATTTTAGCAGGAGGAAATGAAAATGTGGTTCTTTGTGAAAGAGGAATAAGAACTTATGAAACTGCTTATAGAAATGTGTTAGATTTGAATGCAGTTCCGATGATTAAAAAATTAACACACTTGCCAATAGTAGTGGACTCAGCACATGCAACAGGAAAATATTGGATGGTAAAACCGTTGGGAATGGCAGGAGTAGCTGCAGGTGCAGATGGGCTTATGGTAGAAGTTCATCCAGAACCAGATAAAGCATTATCAGATGGACCACAATCGTTGAAATTTAATGTATTTGAAGATTTGATGCAAGATGTTGAAAAAATTGCGAATGTGTTGGGAAAAACTTTTAAGAAAGAAAAATAGGAAATATTGTAAGATACAAAATAAAAAAATAGAAAATTTTAAAATTATTTTATAGAAAGGAGTGTACAGTATTAAGTTTTTTTGATATTGTACTAAAAGGAAAATATATGATTATTAAAGTTGATGGAAGTATTAGTCATGATACGTTGAAAGAAATGATTGCGAGATTGGAAGCAGAAAATAATGTGAAGGTTAAATTGATAGTAGGGGAAGAATACTCTATTTTAGGATTGGTTGGAGATATAAGTACAATTGATATTAAACATATCCAGTCGCTTGACTATGTGTTGGATGTTCAGAGGGTTCAAGAACCGTACAAAAGGGCAAGTAGAAAATTTCATCCAGAAGATACAGTTGTAAAAGTTGGAGATGTAGAAATTGGAGGAAATAGTCTTGTGATGATGGCAGGACCTTGTTCGGTTGAAAATGAAGAACAAATTATGACAGTGGCAAGAATAGTAAAAAAATATGGAGCAACAATGTTAAGAGGTGGAGTAGTAAAACCAAGAACATCGCCATATGCGTTCCAAGGGTTAGGAATGGAAGGGGTTGAATTGATGAAAAAGGCAAAAGAAGAAACAGGACTTCCAATAATTTGTGAAGTGATGTCAATTGCACAATTGCATGAATTCGGTCCACATGTTGATATGATTCAAATTGGAGCAAGAAATATGCAAAACTTTGATTTGTTAAAAGCAGTAGGTAAAACAAATATTCCAGTACTTTTAAAAAGAGGATTAAGTGCGACAATAGAAGAATGGCTAATGTCAGCTGAATATATTTTGGCAGGAGGAAATGAAAATGTAGTTCTTTGTGAAAGAGGGATAAGAACTTATGAAACTGCTTATAGAAATGTGCTTGATTTGAATGCAGTTCCGATGATTAAAAAATTAACACATTTGCCAATAATAGTTGATTCGGCACACTCTACAGGAAAATACTGGATGGTAGAACCACTTGGAATGGCAGGAGTGGCAGCAGGAGCAGATGGACTTATGGTGGAAGTTCACCCAGAACCAGATAAAGCATTGTCAGATGGACCACAATCATTGAAGGAAGATGTATTTAAACATTTGATGGAAAATGTTGAAAAAATCGCAAATGTATTGGGAAAAAGTTTTAAATCGAAATAATTATTTAGCTATTGAAGGCAAAGTATATGGGAGAAAATTCCATTGACATTATTGGAGTGAAAACGGATTATGAAGTATTGGGTACTGATAATGGAATGCTTATGGTTATTTGTAGTGGTATAGCTATTGTAATTTAAGAGTAAATTTTGAAATGAGATAAGATTATGATGAAAAATAATTTGAAAAAAATAGAAGATTTGACAGTAACGATTGTTGGGCTTGGAGTGATTGGAGCGGCTTTTGCACAGAGTTTTAGGGAGATTGGTATTAAGACGATTTATGGAATTGATATTGATGAGGAAACTTTGAAGAAGGCAGAGGAGAAAAATATGATAAATAAAGGGTTTCTTGAAACAAAGGACCCTTTGGAAAAATCAGATTTTGTTGTAATTACTCTTTATCCTAACTTAATGAAATCGTTTTTTGTGAATAATATTGATAATTTTAAGGAAAATGCTATAATTACTGATGTTGTTGGTATTAAGGAGAAAATTATTGGAGATATTGATCCGATTATTGAGGAAAGTAATAAAAAGAATGGGAAAAATATTGACTTTATTTTTGGGCATCCGATGGCGGGGCGTGAAAAAAGAGGAATTGATTTTGCGGATAATCGTGTTTTTCAAAATGCAAATTATATAATTATTAAGGATGAAAAAAATAAAAAGGAAAATTTGGAATTGCTTTCAGAAATTGTAAGATTGATGGGATTCAAGAAAGTTAGTTTTCTTACTGCACAGGAACATGATGAGATTATTGCGTTTACGAGTCAGCTTACTCATGCGATTGCAGTTTCGCTTGTGAATAGTGATAGTGAGAAGTATGATACAAATCGTTTTATTAAATAGTACAAGAACACTCGCAACTTTTAGTCGTGAGATGAATTGCACGAAAATTTTAGTAAGCATATGGGGAAACTTGTATGTAGACACGGAGCAAAACCGTGCAACAAAGAAACTGAATTGC
>CAURGH010000049.1:0-3204 GCA_963524305.1 uncultured Leptotrichia sp.
ATATGCCATTCATCTCACGACTAAAGTCGCGAGTGTTCTGGCATAATTCATAAAATCTTAAATATCAAATTCTCTAGCAAATAATTCTGCAACTTTTTTACCCATAACTTCATCCACAACCAACGAAATGCTAATTTCTGAAGTCGAAATTTGGTGAAAACTTATATCATTTTCAGATAAGATTTTAAACATTTTTGCAGCTACACCAATATTACTAATTAATCCAATTCCAACAATTGAAACTTTTGTAACATATTGGTTTATTATAAATGATGTTTTTGGAAATTCAGCTTCTATTTCTTTCCCAATTTTTTCAAGTGCTGCTATATCAGTTTTTGGACAAGTAAACGCAAAACTTCCGTGATGGCTAGTTACATCATTTTGACTTATCATATCAATATTTATTCCATTTGCTTCAGCTTTTTCAAAAATCTCATATACATTTTGTGCATTTGTAGGAATTTCTTCCACGTTTACCATTAATATATTTTCATTTATCGACACTCCAGTTATTACTTTTTCTTCCATTTCTTTAATCTCCTTTATTTTTTGAATTGAAGTTATAATCGTTCCATTTTTTTCACCAAGTGATTTTCCAACATAGATTTCTACTCCATATTTCCCACCAAGTTCAACAGCTCTAGGCTCCATTACTCCAGCCCCTAAATAAGCCAATTCCATCATTTCATCATAAGAAATATATGGCAATTTTTTCGCATCGCTATACACTCTCGGATCAATTGAATAAATTCCGTCAACATCCGTATAAATCTCACATTTTCCTCCTAAAGCTGCCGCAAGTGCAACCGCAGAAGTATCAGAACCTCCACGACCTAAAGTAGTTACATCTCCATCTTTATTAACTCCTTGGAATCCAGCTACAACAACAATTTTTCCTTCATTCAAGTGACCTTTTATAACATCACCATTTATATCATCTATTTTATTTTTCATATAATGCCCACTCGTTTTTATTCCTGCTTGGGCTCCTGTCAATGAAATCGCTTCATATCCCAATGTTTTCAACGCAATACTTAAAAGCGAAATTGTTTGTTGTTCTCCAGTCGACATCAATCTATCCATTTCCCTAGAATCTGGATTTTCAGTAATTTCATGAGCTAATTTAATCAATGCATCAGTTGTTTTCCCCATAGCCGAAACTACTACAACTACATCATTACCTGAATCCTTTACACTACCTAAATATTTAGCGATATTCATAATTTTTTCAGTTGTGGCAACCGAAGTTCCACCATATTTATGTACAATAATCACAATAAATGCACCTCTATCCTTTCAATCTGTCTTTTCTTTTTATCATTACAAATTTTCATTACAAAAAGAAACAAAATTATAATTCAAAAATTTCATCATTTCTCAATAAATCTTCATAAGATTCCCTTCTAACAGCAACTTTTGCTTTACCATCTTTTACAAATACAACTCCTGGCGTAACCATTCTGTTGTAGTTGCTTGACATTGTATAACAGTAAGCCCCTGTCGTACCAACTGCAACTATATCCCCAATTTTAGTCGATTTTGGCAATTTACCATTTTGAATTATAATATCCCCTGACTCACACAATTTTCCAGCTAATGTAATATCTCTTGTGTCAGTATCTTCCATTTTATTAACAACACCAGCCTCATATTCAGCTTGATAAAGTGCAGTTCTTATATTATCTGACATTCCTCCGTCAATAAACACATAAGTTTTTCCACCAACAGTTTCTTTAATTCCACCAACTTCATACAAAGTAGTTCCCGCATTTCCGACAATACTTCTTCCTGGCTCAATACAAAGTTCTTTAAATCCAATTTGATATTTAATTTCCATTGCTTCAGTATAAGTTATAATTTCGCTAAGCACTTCCTCAATTGGCTTAGGATCATCTCCATTTTTGTAATAAACTCCAAATCCTCCACCCATATTTACTGTGTGAACTACAATTCCTAATTCTTTTTTCAATCTATCCAAATATTTAAAAATTTCATCTAACGCAAATATAAAGAATGCAGATTGGAATATTTGCGAACCAATATGCGTATGGAACCCTTTAAATTCAATATATGGACTATCATTCAATCTTTTTACAATATCAATCAAATTTTCTTGGAAAAGTGAAATCCCAAATTTTGATGTAAGTCCTGAAGTTTTTATATAGTGATGCGTATGTGCTTCAATTCCTGGATCAATTCTCACTAAAACCGCTTGTTTCTTACCTTTTTCCTTACAAACTTTTTCAATCTTAGCAATTTCATCTTCATTATCTACAACAATCGTATCAATCCCATATTCAACAGCCATTTCAATCTCATTCACCAATTTATTATTCCCATGCAAATGCACTCTTTTCATCGGAAATCCTGCTTTATGTGCCGTATACAATTCTCCACCAGAAACCACATCTAAATCCAGTCCTTTAGATTCAACCAATTTAATCATCCCAGTTGTCAAAAACGCTTTCCCTGCATAAGCTATTCTTGTTTTAAATCTTGATGATTGAAAAGCCTCTTTCATTTTATCAATAGTCGTTTCAATCAATTCCTGATCCATTACATAAAGTGGCGTTTTAAACTCTTTTGCCAACTCTATCGTATCAACTCCTCCTATTGATAAATTCCCTTTTTCATTAATTTTTGCCGTTCCAAATAATTTCATATTTTCACAAATTTTCCTTTCCTAAAAATTTCTTCTTTAAATAAAAAATGCTGACAACGAACATCAGCATATAAAATTATATAATCTAAAATCAAAATCACATTTATATATCTGACAGCTCACCATTACACATTATAATGACAGTCCTATAGATATTCTCCATAGACCCAGTAGCAAAGTTCGTCACTCTTTGTACTTCGGCGATTTCCCCTTTCAAGTTATTTCATCGAATTGACCTTCTCCATAAATCTACTCTTAAAAACCGCACCTCTATCTTATAACATTATACTAAATTTTTCTTTATTTGTAAACACTTCAAAAGAATTTTTTTCTCAATATACAAAAAATAGCCTTCATAAATTCAGGCTATCTTTTGTTTTATGTAATATGACAAATAATTTAAAACCATAATTATAGAATCACAACATTTTGAAACTTAATTCAAAATGTCATGATTGTTTTTTATTAGTAAATTGCTCTAAATCCGATTCCACCTCTGATGTTGCTTCCTTTAGTGTCATATCCTAAGTTTGCTGTTACTC